>CAKZVC010000079.1 GCA_937922235.1 uncultured Acidimicrobiales bacterium
TTTGGTAGAGCCCGTCAGCGGGGATCCCCGTTGGGGCGTACCCGCGCGTCCACGGCGCTACAGCCCGGTACCCGGCAGCGGCGAGCTCGGGTAGCAGGTGCCGCCACGAGTGCGCCGAGTCGGGGAACCCGTGCAGGCAGACAGCTAAGGGACCCTCACCCGCCTCGAGCCACTCGACGTGTAGTCCGTCGATCTCGGCCGATGACTGAACGATCTCGTGGTGGCTCATGCCCCATGATGTCGGGGGTCTGACCCCAAAAGCCAAATAGGGGCCTGGTTGGCGAGCGTTAGTGATCTTCGGCTGGCTGAGCGAATCGGCTGACGGCAATGACGACGATCGCCGCGGCGATTCCGAGGACTATCGGCAGAACCCATGGAGCGCCGTTTGGCAGTTCGAGGCCGGTGCCGGGGATCGTCTCGACATCGCCATGGCCGACGATGCCGACACCATTCGGCCACGGCCACAGCACTCGCAGCGAGCCGAGCATGAGTCCGAGAAGCACGGCCATCACGGTGTCGTGGTAGTTGTCGAGCAAATGGTTGAGCAGGGAGCTGAACAGACCAAGACCGATGATTGCTCCAAGGCCGACAAGTGCGATCTCAGAGATGATGCGTTCGTCGACAGCGTTGAGAACAACCGCATACATTCCGATCATCAGAAGGATGAACGAGCCGCTAATGCCCGGCAAAATCATTGCGCAGATGGCCAAGGCGCCGGCGAGGACCAAGAGGAACGGCCCAGGGTCACTTGTTGGGCCGGATTGAAAGCCAAGCAGGAAGAACAGCACAACACCGACGGCAAGCGCAATGAGTGCGTGGGTGCTGTTTGGCTCTTTCAGTAGCGCACGGGCCACCACCATCGAGCCAACAACGAGCCCGAAGAACAACCCAGCCATAGCTTCGGCGTGGTTCATGAGGGCGCTCTCGATGATGCCCGACAAGATCAGTACGGCCGATCCAATGCCAGCCAGCAGAGGCATGAGGAAGAGCCAGTCGACCGACTTCAACCCGTCAACAAAGCCGCCGATGTCTCCCTTGAGAAGCCGTCCGAGAGCCTTCGAGCCACGCCCGATTGCGGTGATAAGCCCGTTGTAGATCCCGAGGATCAACGCGACGGTTCCACCCGAAACACCGGGGACAACATCGGATGCGCCCATGGCGAAACCACGGACAAACTGGGCGAGTACTCGTGCAACCATCAGATGAACCTATCGGTCAGCCATGATGGGTTTGTGACACCCCCAGAACCAGAGTTTGAACCGCGGCCAACAGCGCTGCGCCATGTCGTACGTAAGGTTCGCAACGGTGACGTCGAGCTCCACGCGGAAGCGCTTCTGAACGAAGCGTCGGCGAGCACCGCAGTCCCAGTCCTGTTCCTGTCCGAAGCCGAAGCACCGAGCACCCGGTGGTCTGGCGAGCTGCTCCACACACTCGCCGAATCCACAGGCGGGGCGATCTGGTTCGACACCCGAGATTGCGGCCGTAGCTCGTGGCTCGATGCTCCTTACGACATCACCGATCTGGTCGTTGATGTGCTCGTCGTGCTCGATGCGTTCGAGGTGGACGCAGCGCATGTGGTTGGCCGAGGGATGGGTGGCGAAGTTGCGCAACGCCTTGCGCTTGGTGCCGCTGATCGAGTGCAGTCGCTCACGTTGCTGTCGACGACGCCCGGTCGGCGGGAGGAGTTCGGGCTTCCTGAACAATGGCTGATCGACCAGATGTCTGAGCGATTGTTCGTCGATCCGCCCACGGACCCTGCCGGACAAATCGAATGGCTCGTCGAACTGCAGGAGTGGTTCGCTGGGCCGGTGTTTGGTTTCGACCGTGATGCAGCGCACGAACGTGCCGTCGAAGAGGTCGGCATTGGCTTCCGAGGGCCGAGCTATCACGGACATGCGGTCGTCGAGGCCGAGGATGTAGTCGACTACCTGCACAACATCACGACACCTTCACTGGTCATTCACGGAACCGCCGACCCCGTCTTCCCGGTGGCTCATGCCCAAGCCCTCGCCGACCGGCTCGCAAACGCCGAGCTCGTCCTTATCGAGGGTGTCGGACACGATCTTCCCGGTGGATTTGTTCCGTCGCTTATCGAGCTGATCCGTAAGCACATCGGGGTGGCAACCACCAGCGGGTGAGCCGGCGGCGGAGGCCGATCCTGCCGGAGGTGTGACCGATGTCTAGCGTCTACACTCGCTCCCATGATCTTCACCTCGAACCTTCCAGACGTCGAGATTCCCTCCGGCATCTCCATCACCGATTTCACCTTGCGGATGGCGGACGAACTGGGCGACAAGCCGGCAATTATCGACGGACCGACGGGCCGGACACAGACGTTCAAGGAACTCAAAGAAGGTATCCAGCTCATCGCTGGTGGGCTCGCCGCTCGTGGGTTTGGCCCCGGCCACACGCTGGCACTCATGGCTCCGAACGTGCCCGAGTATGCATCGTTCTTTCACGGCGCAGCGCTTGCGGGTGGCACAGTCACCACGATCAACCCGACGTACACCGCTGGGGAGGTCACTCATCAGCTCAACGACTCAGGGGCAACAATCCTGGTCACGATCAGCATGTTCCTCGACGTTGCCCGCGAGGCAATGGAAGGCACGAGCGTCACCGAGCTCGTCACGATCGACCCAGTCGAAGGGGTCACGTCGATGTTCGACTTTCTCACCAGCGAACCGCTGACCGAGCAAGTTCCCGTCGATACGGCCAACGTGCCGGTTGTGTTGCCGTACTCGTCGGGCACCACCGGCCGTAGCAAGGGCGTTGTGCTCTCCCACGACAACCTCACCGCAAACATCGAGCAGTGTAAGCATGTGCTCAGTTACGGCCCCAACGACGTTGCGCTGGCGATCCTGCCGTTCTTCCACATCTACGGCATGCAGGTGCTTATGAACGGCCTGCTGGCGAATGGGGTCACGATCGTGACCATGCCACGCTTCGACTTGGAGGAAGCCCTCAAGAACGTGCAGACCCACAAGGTCACCTGGTTCTTCGCCGTACCACCGATCGTGCTTGCGTTGGCGAAACATCCGCTGGTCGATGAGTTCGAAACCGACTCGCTCAACGTGATCTTCTCTGGCGCTGCGCCACTTTCGGCCGAACTGGGCCAGGAGGCAGAAGACCGGCTCGGCTGCTCGGTGATCCAGGGATACGGCATGACCGAACTGTCACCGGTTTCACATGCCACCATTCCTGGGCAGGGCAAGCCGGGCTCGTCGGGCGTGACGGTATCGAACACCGAGTGCCGCATCGTCGACGCCGAAGGGAACGACCTTGGCGTTGACGAAGATGGCGAGCTCTGGATCCGGGGTCCTCAGGTCATGAAGGGGTATCTCAACAACGAGGAAGCTACAGCCGCGACCATCGACGATGACGGCTGGCTTCATACCGGCGATGTGGCCCACCTCGACGAAGACGGTCACATCTACATCGTTGATCGCATCAAGGAGCTCATCAAGTTCAAGGGATTCCAGGTGCCGCCTGCCGAACTCGAAGGCTTGCTGCTGACCCATCCGGCCGTCGCTGATTCGGCAGTTATCGGCATCCCAGACGATGAGGCCGGCGAGATCCCAAAGGCTTTCATCACCCTGAAACCAGGCGCCGAGGCGACCGCAGAAGAGATTCAGGAGTTCGTCAAAGGGCAGGTTGCGACCTACAAACAGATCCGGTTGCTCGAGTTTTTACCGGAGATTCCAAAGTCAGCATCGGGGAAGATCCTTCGCCGGGAGCTCCGCGACCGCTAAACAGGCCGTATGACCAACGCCCTCGCCACGACCGAGGCCATCGAAGAACTCCGTGCCCAGCTGGTGTCGAGCGAACTTTCGCTCGACCTACCTGGTGCAGAGGAGGCTCGCCGCGAACGCACGGAATTGATCGATCAAATCGATGACTACCTGCTGCCGCGTCTTCGTCGCCTTGACGCCCCGCTCCTTGCGGTTCTTGGTGGGTCGACGGGAGCGGGCAAGTCGACCATCACGAACAGCCTTGTCGGAGTTGATGTAACCCAAGCGGGCGTACTGCGCCCCACGACTCGTGCTCCGGTACTGGTCTGCCACCCCGACGACATTGCGTGGTTCGAAGACGACGCTGGTGTGCTTGCTGGCTTGCCACGATCGACCAGCGCCAGCGCAGTCGGGCAGATCGGATTACGCCTCGTTACCTCCGACGCGCTCACACCGGGCTTGGCAATTCTTGATGCACCCGACATCGATTCGATCGAGGTCGCAAACCACGACCTTGCCGCTCAGCTTCTCGGCGCTGCCGACCTGTGGATCTTTGTGACCACCGCAGCCCGGTACGCCGATGCGGTGCCGTGGGAGTACTTGGGTCTGGCCCAAGAACGTGGCGCAGCGCTCTCGATAGTTATCAACCGCATTCCGCCGGGGTCCGAGCAGGAAGTAGCGCATCACTTCTCCTCGATGCTCGCTGAACGCTCGCTGGGCGCAACGAATGTGTTCACCGTGTCTGAACGAGACCTCGACGAGGGCCGCATTGGCGCCGAACTCGACCCCGTTCGCACCTGGCTTCAGTCGTTGGCGGCAGACGCCGCACAGCGCCAACAGATGGTGGGCGCAACTCTTGATGGAGCACTTGCATCGATACCCGATCGAGTCGATCGAATCGCCTCGGCACTCGACGACCAGGCAGAACGCCTCGACGCGCTCCGGGCGATCACTACTCGTCGCTACGCCCAGGCCCTCATCGACATCGACACCGAGCTCGACCGCGGAACCCTGCTTCGAGGTGAGGTACTCGACCAGTGGCGTGAATTTGTCGGCACCGGTGCGTTCATGTCGAAGCTCGAGGCGGGCGTCAGCAAGGTCCGTGACACGCTTCGCGGGCTGTTCAACAGCGGCCCTACGCCCGATCAGCAAGCGGCCGGCCAGCTTGAATCAAATCTGCTTGTCGTTACCCGTGACGCGGTCGACCGCGCTGCGCTCGATGTCGTCGAGCAGTGGGAAGCCAGGCCCGGCGGTCAACAGGCGCTTGCCGACTCCGAGCAGTCGTTGGCTTCGCTCAGCCGCGCGTCAGGAGAGCTCGGCGGCAAGATCGAACACGAGCTGGCAGCCTGGGAGGAATACGTACTCGACCTCGTACGAGAGCAATCGGGTGACAAGGTCACGATCGCTCGAACCTTGAGTACTGGCATCAACGGTGTTGGGGTTGCGCTGATGGTCGCGGTCTTTAGTCAGACCGGTGGCATTACCGGTGGCGAAGCTGCGGTTGCGGGTGGAACAGCTGCAGTGTCGCAGGCTGTGCTCACTGCAGTCTTTGGTGAGCAGGCGGTCCGCGACCTTGCACGCGATGCTCGCGAGGACCTCATCAACCGCCTGTCGGCACTCATCGAACTTGATCGTCGACGCTTTGACGCGCTCCTCGGCGAAGGCACGGCTCTTGGGGATCCGCTGCGCGACGTGTCGGCGGATCTGCAGAAAGCAGTGAGTTGAAGGGCGAGGGGCTAGTCACCATGGCGAAATCAACAGAAGAACTGACACCTGATGCTGAAGGTCGCATCGACTCGGCGCTCGTGGCGCGTCTCGACGCATTCGACGACGCAGCGAAGCTCGCAACGAAGTACTACCCCGAAGCCGAGGTGGAGTCGCTCGACGCACTTCGAGCGAAGGCCCGAGGCCGACTCCGCCACGGCACTCGGCTGACGGTTGTTGCTATTGCCGGTGCGACCGGTTCCGGGAAGTCATCGATCGTCAATCGTCTCGCCGGTACCGAGCTCACAAAGAGCTCGGTACGCCGCCCGACTACATCGGCGACCCACGCGGTCGTATGGGGCGACGAAGATGCTGGGCCCTTGCTCGACTGGCTCGACATCAGCCATCGCTATCAGGTCGAGTCCGAGGCCGATGGTTCGGCCACACCACTCGATGGGCTCGTGCTGCTCGACCTTCCCGATCACGACTCGACCGCCGTCGAACACCGAATTGAGGTCGACCGTTTGGTTGAGCTCGTCGACGTCTTGGTGTGGGTAACTGACCCGCAGAAGTACGCCGACGCAGCGCTGCATCTCGGCTACATCCAACCGCTCGCGCATCATGCGGGGATCCTCCGGTTCGTTCTGAACCAAGTTGACCGTCTCGAAGATGGCGGAGCGTCGGTGGCGGCCGACTTCGGGCGCTTGGTAGCCGACGACGGCATTGCCGGGGCGGAAGTTCTTCCCGTGTCCGCGTTGACCGGCGCCGGGTTCGACCGCTTTGAGGCGGAGCTCGCCGAAGCAATCGCGGCCCGTAATGCCGCACTTGTACGCGTCGACGCAGACCTCGCAGAGGCGGCGAGCGCGCTTGCCGTCGAGGGCACGTTCACCGACGCAGAGGGCAAGAACCGCGCGACGTTGATTGAAGGCTTGGCTGAGGCTGCCGGTTCGGACGCCGCCGCCGATGTCGCCGTCCGCCATCACACACGCCAGGGCAGCCTCACCATGGGGTGGCCATTCACTCGGTGGGCTCGTCGCCTGGCCCGCAAGCCTCTGGCCGACCTGCCGGGCCCTGGTCGAACTGGCGCAGCCGAACCTCGCGCCGATCTCGCGATCCGCGACTACGCCGAAGCCGTTGCGGGCACGAGCAAGACGCCGTGGCCGGCCGCTGTCAGAAACGCTGCGTTTAGCGAACGTGACGAACTGCTCGACGACCTGCGTCGCACGGTCGGACGCGAGACGATGAAGGCCGGCTCGCAGCCGAAGTGGTGGCTTGCGATCGCCTGGTTGCAGCGCATTCTCGCGATTACGGCAGTCGTGGGCCTGGTGTGGTTGATCGTCGTCGCAGTGCTTGGAGGGTTCTTCCAGTTCGATACCGAACCCCTGCTTCCGCCCACACCAGAGGCTGAATGGATGCCCCTTCCGAGCGCGCTACTGATCGGCGGCGCAGTCATTGGCATGCTCGTCGCCTTGCTCATGCGAATCCCGTTGGGCGTTGGTGCACAGCGTCGAGGACGGAGCGCTCGAAAGGCGATCGAAAAGCAAGTCCACGATCACGCCCAAGCACGAGTTGTCGACGCCGTCGTCGCCGTTGCTGTCGATCGAGACGCGATCGCGTCTCTCAACTAGCGGTTCAGATCGGGTCGAGCCCGAGTGCTGCGCTCACCCGCGTGGCAATTATGTCCGCCATATAGCCGTAGCCTTTCGGGCCCGGATGCCACTTGTCGTCGCCCATCCCGTCCCGAGAAGGCCACTTCCACGGCCAGAACAATTCGAACTCCTTCTCGGCGGCGACGGCCTCGATCGTGCGGTTGAACTTCCGTGCCATGAGCGAGTTGCCCGCGTGATGAACGCCGACTCGAGCAACGACTGATCGAGGCGTCATGGCGTCCAAGATCGTCGTGAGCTCGTCGGTGGCCTGAGGCCACGTGCCCGCAGCCATCAAGTTATTTGCTCCCGCGAGGAAGCTCATGATCTGGGGCTCGTGTCCATCGGCCTGAAGCTGGTCGATTCGGGGAAGCTGGTAGTCGACGATGTCACGAAACTGGGCGCCGGTGATTCCAAGGTTGATAACTCGCCACGGATCGCCCGTGGCGATCTTCAACCGATCGAGCACCAACGGAATCCAGCTCTTCAACGGATCAGGAGAACCAATACCCTGCGACGTCGAATCACCAAGTGCGATCCACAACGGCCCTTGGGCTGCTGCCGCCTCAGCATTCCACTCATCCCAGAACTGCGCGTGCGGCTCGCGCTGGGCTTCGACCATCGCCACCTTCGTCGACATCTGCGATACAACTCGGCTCAGGGCCCCAGTCTCGCGCCGGTGCATGGGTGCAAAGCTCATGGACACAGTCTCGCCCAATCCAAGAGCGTGAACGCGTCACGAACTACCGTGATCGTCATGCGCACACGTTCGATGTTGTTTGGCCCAGCCCAGCGAACGGATTTCGTACCGAAATTCGTTGCGGCGGGTGCCGACATTGGGGTGCTCGACCTTGAAGATGCAACTCCCGAGTCGGGGAAGGCAGCCGGTCGGGAAGCTCTTGTCGACGCTCGGCCTGGTGAAGGTGATCTCGGCGCGATGACGCTCCTTGTTCGCACCAATGGCATCGGCACTCCGCACTTTGCCGACGATGTGCGTGCCGCTGCTGCAGCCGGCGTTCATGGCCTGGTAGTGCCGAAACTGGAGACTCATCGTGAGGTCCAAGATGTTCGCCGCGAGATGGAGAAGACCGGGCTTGACGATGCTGTTCTGTGCGCTGGCATCGAGTCGGTCGCTGGCGTCTATCAAGCGGTAGAAGTCATCGGTGCCGGCGTCGATTTGGCGTACTTCGGAGCGGAAGATTTCATCACTGACATCGGTGGCGTCCGCACCGAGTCGAACACCGAGGTGCTGTACGCCCGATCCAGGGTGGCCATGGCCGCCCGCTTGTCTGGCGTCGCGGCGCTCGACCAAGTAGTTGTCGACCTCGAAGACGGTGACCGTTTCACCAGTGAGGCGGCGCTGGCGCGGTCCCTTGGCTTCCAGGGCAAGCTATGCATTCATCCGTCGCAGGTGGCCCTGGCGAACACTGCGTTTACCCCGTCAGCCGACGAGCTCGACTGGGCTCGCGGAGTCGTCGCAGCAGCCGAAGAGGCCGAGCATGACGGCCGTGGTGTTGTTTCCTATGAAGGCACGATGGTTGATGCTCCGATCGTCAACCGGGCTCGCCACCTCCTCGCGCGCTTCGACTCCTAGGAAAATCAGCCATTTTTGACGGCAAATAGTCCGTCTGGCCTGGGGGTAGCGCACCGAACGCGCCGATCTATCTCCTGATGGAGAAATTGTCGACCCGCGTAGGAGAAGGCACAGATTCTCTTGCCGCGCCGTTGACGCTGTCGCGCAGCGCAGGGAAAGACGTGCCATCTCGCGGTGAAGAGCTGATCAACAAAATCTCCCGCGCCGTTCTTCTTGCGCTCGGACTCGCCGTACTCCTCGCCGCCGCAGCTGGTTCAGGGGTTGGACAGTCTGCCAATGACGTTGGTCAAGAGGGCCCACGGCTCGGTGGTGACTTTGCCGCGTTCTACGCCGCAGGCTCCATCGTCTGGGATGGCGACATTGCGTCGTTGTACGATCCGGCCCGCCAAGAGGCAGCGCAAGCCGACCTTGGCCTCGACGGCTACCTTGCGTTTGCGTACCCACCCCACGTGGCGATGGCCTATGCACCGCTCGGAGCACTCAACTTCCAGCTCGCGTACCTTGTTCATACGATCTTGATGACCGGGGCCTTCTTGCTGGCGGTGCATCTGATGGCCCCGATGATTCCGCTTCTGTCTCGATGGCGGTGGCCAATTCTCGCCGCATGCTTCACGTTCTTTCCGCTTATCACCGCCATTGGTGGCGGGCAGAACGCCGCGCTTAGCGTGCTCCTTCTCGTAGCGATTTGGCGCAGTCTCCACGACGGACGAGAGACCCTCGCTGGAGTCGCTGTCGGTTTGTTCATCTTCCGTCCGCAGTATGCGATACCGATGCTCGGGTTGCTGTTCCTGTCGAAGCATTGGCGTGCGATCGGGTCCGCAGTCGTGACGATCGCTGCTACTTGGGCTGCCACCGCAGCGATGCGTGGCGCCGGATGGCTCTCCTCGTGGTGGGAACAAGTCGGGCCGTTCGTCGAGCGCGACGCCGAGGTCAACGCAGCGAACTCAATTTCGTCGCTGGGATTCTTCCAGGCGATCTGGTCGCCCGAATCACTTGCTGCTCGAGTCGCAGGCGTCGGCCTGGCCGCACTTGTTGTCGTCACCCTGATGTATCTGTGGGCGAAGCCCGAACGCTTCACACTCGCCGAGCGGATCGGCGCGGCTGCCATTGGCATTGTGCTCATTAGTCCGCACACGATGTTCTACGACGCCAGCCTTCTGCTGGTTGCCGGCGCAGCGCTTCTGTCCGAGTCGACGAACGTGCCGACGCGACTGTTCACCGCCATGTGGGCAGCGGCGTTGGTTCACGTGGTCGCCGACTCCATCGGGGCCACGCCACTAGCGATCGTGATGATGGGTGCCTTCGCTGCGTGGACCTGGCACATCACACAGCCGTCCGCATCTCGATTCGACCGCAGAGGCCATACGAAGGAGCTCGCCTAAATGCGCGACTTAACCATTGTGATTCCCGCATATAACGAGGCTGAGCGAATTGGCGAGACGCTCGATTCGATCGCCGAGTTTCTGGATGACCGTGGCCTCGACGACGAGGTCATCGTTGTCGACGACGGGTCGACCGATGAGACGATTCTCGTGGCGTCGAGCTATTCGCCGAAGTTTCGGCGTCTGGTCGTGCTCCAGTCCGAGCGCAACCTTGGGAAGGGCCATGCGGTTCGAAAGGGCATGCTCACCGGCACCGGTCGCTACCGCCTGTTCCTCGATGCTGACAACTCAACCAATGTTCGAGAGTTCGATCGCCTTATGGCTGCGGCGGCCGAAGAGCCAATCGAGCCCGCTGTGGTGATTGGTTCGGTTGCTCTCGATGGCTCGACCGTTGCGATTCAGCAGCCTGGCATTCGTTCGCGATTGGGTCGTCTCGCCAACAAGTTCATCCAGTATCTCTTGCTCCCCGGTATCGAAGACACCCAGCGCGGGTTTAAGGTTTTCACTGGTGAAGCGAGCGATGCAGTCTTCCGTCGTTGCACGAGCAACGGGTGGGCGTTCGATGTAGAAGCGCTGGCTCTCGCTCAGGGACTTGGCTATCACGTTCTTGAAGTGCCCGTGACCTGGGAACACCGAGAGGACAGCCGTGTTCGACCGGCTGCGTATCTCACGTCCTTGCTCGATGTCGTACGGATCAAGGTGCGTGTCGACCGTCAGCTAGCCTCAGAAGATGTCAACGTCGGGGTCTGACCCCCAGGTCAGTATCGACGACGTCCGCCGGGCCCAAGAGCGCATCGGTGATGATGTCGAAGCGACACCCTTCACCCATTCGCGAACGCTGTCGTCGATCGTCGGTGCCGAGGTGCACCTGAAGTTCGAGAACCTCCAGTACACCGGCTCGTTCAAGGATCGTGGCGCTCGGAACCGTCTGCTCGACGTCGATCCTGGCCGTGGCGTGATTGCGATGTCAGCGGGCAACCATGCGCAGGGGGTTGCCCATCACGGGGCGCTGCTCGGCTTAGAGACCACGATCGTGATGCCGGAGAACACGCCGTTCGTGAAGGTTGCTCGCACGCAAGACCTTGGCGCAACAGTCGAGCTCGTGGGCGCAGATGTTATGGAGTCCGCGGCGCGTGCTCGAGAGCTCGCGGTCGAGCGAGACCTCGAGTTCATTCACCCGTTCGACGATGTGCAGGTCATTGCTGGTCAAGGCACGATCGGTCTTGAGATGCTCGAGACCGAGCCTGATCTGGACATGATCGTCGCTGCGGTTGGCGGTGGCGGGCTGGTTTCGGGAATAGCGATCGCTGCGGCTGCGCACACCTCGCCCGTCGAGGTTGTTGGCGTACAAACCGAACGCTTCCCGTCGATGGCTGATCGTCTCGAGTCTCGCCCGTCAACAGCCGTCGGTGGATCGACGATCGCCGATGGCATTGCGGTAACAACACCGGGCGAGATCACATCGGCGATCCTGACCGAGCATGACGTCGAGGTTCTGGTCGTGAGCGAGGCAGCGATCGAAGAAGCGATTGCGATGCTTCTCGAGATTGAGAAGACCGTCGTCGAAGGAGCTGGCGCGGCAGCGTTGGCTGCGATGATGGAATATCCAGATGTCTTTGCGGGAAAGAAGGTCGGTCTCGTCCTCTGCGGCGGCAACATCGACCCTCGAACGCTGGCGGTCGTGACGCTTCGAGGCTTAGCGAACCAGGGTCGACTCAACCGCATCAGGGTGGAGCTCGATGACCGCCCAGGTCGACTGACGCTCGTCTCAAAGATCATCTCCGATGCCGCCGCCAACGTGGTTCAAGTCGATCACGATGGCTTGGGCTCAACGGGTGCGCGCAGCACCATCCTCGAACTCCGAATCGACACCCTCGACGAAGCCCACGCCGAACGAGTCCTCGAAGCCCTACGAGCCGAAAACCTAAGAGCCGAACTCCTGCCCTGGTAGGGAGTTCCCGCTCTTCGCCCTCCAGGGCTCAAATCCGTCGCTGCGCTCCTCGATTTCGCGCCTGCTGCGCCCGAGGCGGCGCCTGGTCGTTCGTCCCTCACTCCCGCACGCGGCTTCGCATTCCTCAATGCGTATAAGCGACGGATCAGGGGAACCGCTCCATCGATGTCCAGCGCGACAGCGGAGCTGCTACCAGTCAACGCGTGAGCCTGTATACGCATGATGAGATCGCCAGCTCCGGAGTGAGGAGGGACGACGATCGGCTCAGGGCCTCCGGCAGACCGCAGAGCACACCGAGCGAAGCGAATGTGCGATTGTCGGGAGCGAGGAACGAGCGGGGACTACGGCAGGCGGCCTACGTGGGCTAGGGCACGGCGGACGAGCTTCTCGTGGCCGGGGCTGAGCTCGGCGGCCACGGTGGGGCTGGTGACCTCGTCGGGGCGGAGCCAGACAAGGTCGAGTGCATCCTGCGATGGTTCGCAGTCGCCATCAACGGGAACGATGTAGGCGAGGCTCACCGCGTGTTGGCGTGGGTCGTAGAAGCCGGTGATGTCGGGGTTCGGGAAGTATTCGACGACGGTGAAGGGCTGTGGCGATGCTGGAATCTGGGGGAGTGCGAGCGGCCCCAGGTCTTTCTCGAGGTGGCGGAGGAGAGCATCGCGGACGCGCTCGCCGTACAGGATCCGCCCCGAGACGATCTCTCGGTTGACGTCGCCGTCGGCCCCGAGTCGCAGCAGGAGGCCGATGTGCGTGACGATTCCTAGGTCGTCGGTCAATACCGGGATGGCGTTGATGTAGACGACGGGCATCTTGCCCCGCATGGTGGCTATGTCATCATCGGACAGCCAACTGCCTTGGGTGTCGGTCGTATCGCTCATTCCCACTCCTGTTCAGCGGCCTGACTTCCGGCCATCCACGAATGTAGACGGCCGCCTGACGCTCCTTGCGGTTTGGTGGTGTGGATTCGAGCGGGTATCGACGACAATGGGGTAATGGAGCCAGAACGGGACCGCGCTTCGGTCCGCATCGAGTTCGAGGGTGACTCGACGAATCGGCGTGAAGCTCCAATCGGCGGTGGGTCACCGGCTGCCCCAAAGAACTCCACAGGCTCGCGGATGGTTGTGGTGGGAGCGGTGTTGGTCGCTCTCCTTATCGCTACTGGTCTGTGGTCGCTTCGCCCAGGAGCCGACGAGGCTGCTGACGGATCTCGCCGTGGTACGACCACGACGTTGCCGACGACCACAACGAGTCCGCCGACGACCATTCAGACCGAGATCGACGGCGTCCAGATCGTTCTGCCAGGATCACCAAGCGCCATGGCGGAGATCTTCGAGGTCACTGGCCTTCCTGCAGTCCCGATCGAGATAACTGCTGGAGGTGGCGGTTTCGTTGCACTTGGCCAGGCCGACGGAACAGCCGTGGGGCCCGTTTTGTATGGGTCGCCGACAGGACAGAGTTGGGTTCGCTTCGCCCGTGGACTTGGTCCGGATGTGCTGTCAGATCCGACGGTCACGCGGGATGTCTCGTTCTTCTATGCGGGCCTCGCCGTGGTCGATTCTGGGCTTGTTGTGTCCGTAGTCGAGCGCTTCACCGATCGCGAGAGCGGAGAAACAACGAACCTTCGCATCAAGCGGCTGACGACGTTGGAAGACACCACTTGGCGCCTCGACCCCGGCTTTCATGTCATCGAGATCGATGCGGTCGCCGCGCTTCCCCTCTTCAACGGCCCTGATCTGACCGGAGTGGCCGTGCTTCCCGAGGGTCGAGGGAATCCGCTCATCACCCGTGTGCTGAACGAGTGGGTGGCCGACCCCGAGATAGCGAACGGCTGCTTTGTCAACGCATTTCAGCGACTCGGCATCGACGGTTCTGAGCCAGGATTTCGCCTGCAGACCTGCGATCAGCGGTCGGTTATCGACGTCGAACCCGAGCAGCTCGTTGTCCCTGGGTCGGCCGAGGAACTGCTGCTCTGTCTACAGGAGCTGTCCACTCGCTCAGCTCCTTTGACCGACATCTTCATGCAGCGAAGAGGAGCAGGGTCTGTCGAGACCTTCGCGGAGACGGGCACTACGGCATCGGTTCCTGTCGCGGTCATGGGAGGCGAGCGTGCTGCGGTGCTCTCGCCGAGCTCGTCTGTAGCCGCAGCACCTGGGTGTGATCGGTTCGCTGGATTCGCAGCCGAAGACGATTCGACGATGGCTTTGCTCGACTTTGCGCCCGGAGCAGAGACAACTCGGATCGAGAGCGACGGGTTGGTGGCAAACCGTAGGGTGTTCGAAGACCGCATTCCGATTGCGGCAGACAACGAGAACGTGGTCGTGCCGCTGCTTGGCACCGTGTACTCCGTCGACCTCACGTCTGGGGAGTGGATCGAGCAAGCCCGCGCCGTTCGCACGACCGATCGCATCATCGTTGCCCCAAACGGTCGCCAGATCTTTACCTTTCGCGGTACGTCGATGTACTACGCAAACATCGGCGAACCATGGAAGCAGCTAGGACTTGAGCGGGCTCTACGGCGACCACTGGTGTTGTTTGCCGATGATGAGCGCGTGTTCTTCAACGACGGACTCGACACGCTTTTGGTCGAGCTCCCGACGGAATAGATGAGCTAGCGGTTCTTTTCGAAGACCACTTTGCGAATCACATCGATCGGCGTAAGCCGGCCGATTGGACCCGTCGAGTACAGCGACTGGACGATCTCGCCCTCTGGGTTTACCAACCAAGATGAACCGTGGAGGACACCATCGCTCTCACGATAGGGAGCGCCGGTATCGGCAGAGACTTTTGGTCCGTCGAGCTTAGCCCACATCGGGAATCCAACGTGAAGACCTTCACGGAGCTTCTGCACCTTGTCTAGTGAATCGACCGATCCGGCGACGACCTTGATGCCGAGCTCGATCAATGGGCCACCGGCTGTTGCGAAGTCAACCAACTGTTGACGGCAGTATGGTCACCAATCGCCTCGGTAGAGCAAGACCGCGGCCCACGAGCCAGCGACCGAGGCGACCATGTCGCCGTGCTCTCCTTTGTGATTGATGCCCATGATCGGTGCCAGGGGTGTTCCGTCTGCAGGGATCGTCCACATGCGTTGGAGCCTACTGTTTCATCTGCTCCAGCGCCTCTTGGAGGAACAACCCCAGGTCGAATGTGTACCTGGCACCAAACCGCCCCTCTCGTGCCAGGTACAAAGTCAAGGTACAAAAGTCAGAGCGAGGCACTGGTTCGTCGTGATCTTTGGCGAAATAGCCGCAGCGCGCCGCTGAATTTCAAGGCCGCAAGCGCTGTCGACCAACATCTGGTGCCAGGTACAAAAGCGGCTGATCGATCAGAGTTGTTTGGAAACCGAAGGTGCGAACCCCTCTGAGGCCTCCGGTTGGTGCCAGGCACACAGAGAGTCGTTGGTGCCAGGCACCATTTGGTCGTGTCGTAGTCTGAGTGGAGATGGCTTCTGAGGAGAACCGGTCGGTTCGCGTTGAGTTTGACGACGGTGGCACGTCGGCGCTTGCCCCAGAGATCGCCGAAGGTAGTGCTGCGACAACGCGCAACGCCATCGCGATCGTAGTGATCGGCGCGGTGCTCATCGCCGGACTGCTGGTCGTGCTGCGCCCCGCCGATGACCAGACAGCCGACGGCAACGTTCGTGGGACCACGACGACAACAACGACCACGCCATCCACCACAACCGCGACCTCCGCATCACCTGAGGGTGCCCCGCCTGCGATCACCAAGGTGACGCAACTCGTGCCCGCCGGAGGCCTGGTTGAGTTCGAAGAGATCGCCCGCAACGACGACGTCTTCCTGGCGCTCCAGTTCGAGGAGGCGGAAAACGCGCCCCCGAGGGTTCTCACCTCGCTCGACGGGTTTGCCTGGCGACCGCTGGCGACCTCACTCGATCACACAAGCGAAACCGAAGGATCGGTGCTGTTGCGCGACTACCGCTCGCTCATTGCTATCGACGGTGGATTCGCCCTGCTCATGCGCACGATCTACTTGCCGCTTGGTAGCGGTGAGCAACCGAACTTCGAAACGGTACGACTGCGCTCTACCGAGGGGGCGGTCTGGGTGACCGACGACGAGTTTGAGACCCAGATCAGCACAAGCTTGACGGAAGCGTTTCAGCATTCCCAGACAGTGATCGCCGTCGCCACGGGCACCACCGATCATGATGAATCACTTCTTGAACTTCTCCGGCCCCAGCTCACTGCTATCGACCCGGACTCGGTTTGCTCGGCCACCGAAGAAGGTCAGCAGATGGTCGTGCTCACCTTCTGCGACGGCCGAGAACCCGTAACTATCGGCCCAAGCGACATCTCCGACCCTCTACGGTTCGACGCGCTGTTGCGCTGTGCCGATGAACGATCGACCACACCGGTTGCGGTGCTGCGACCAGACCTCGAGTCACTCCTGTACAAGGACGTCCCGAATCGTTCCGTAGGTACCTTCGTGCTCGAAAGTGGGGGTCTCGGAGCTCTCTATGTGCCGACCTTGGGAACGGGAGCGGGGTGTGATGAGTACTACGGCAGCCCAGTAACACGGCCACCAGCACTCTTCCTGTGGGAGTCACCAACCGCAAGGGTGGAGATCAACGTGCTTCCGGATGGCGTTGTGGAAGATCTCGATTCCCTTGAACCTGAATTGGTTCTTGGTGATTTCGTGCTCTTCACCAGCGACCGCAGGGTCTGGTCTCTAGACATCGGCAGCGGCGAATGGCGGGCGGAAGTCGAGTTCGAACCAGAGTGGGAGAGCGCGATTAACGAAAGCACACTGTTTGTGCTCACATCTGAATCTGTCGGACGGTTCTTTCCGGAGGCAAGCGAATGGGAATTCGCCGCAATCGAGCTCGCAACGCGGGAACGCTCGATCGATTTCTTCGACGCTGAGTACGCCATCGTCAGCGGTGGCGACGAATCGTTCCTGATCTCTCTGCCGTTCGAGGGTGACCTCGGCTAGTTCTGACCGGCGAGCTTGCGGTTCTTGATCTTGGCCTTGACGTAGTCGCGGTTCATGAACGCGATGAAGTCGAGGCTGATCTCCTTGGGGCAGGCTTCGTAGCACTCACCATGGTTGGTGCAGGTGCCGAAGTAGTCCTCCATGGTGTCGACCATTTGCTCGACACGCATCCAGCGCTCTGACTGGCCCTGCGGCAGCAGGTTGAGGTGCTGGACCTTCGCCGAAGTGAAGAGCTGTGCTGCTGAGTTCGGGCAGGCGGCTACGCATGCACCGCAACCGATGCAGGCCGCGGCGTCGAACGCCATGTCGGCTGCTTCCTTCGGCACGGGCGTGAGGTTGGCATCAGGAGCCGAACCGGTGCTGACAGTGATGTATCCACCGGCGTGCTGGATCTTGTCCATCGCTGCACGGCTGACCGCAAGGTCCTTGATGATCGGGAAGCTCTTGGCGCGGAATGGCTCGACGGTGATGTGGTCGCCGTTCTTGAACGTACGCATGTGGAGCTGGCAGGTGGCCTGGCCCTTGTTCGGGCCATGTGCCTGACCGTTGATCATCAGCGAGCACGTGCCACAAATGCCTTCACGGCAATCGCTCTCGAAGGTGATCGGCATCTTCTCGTCGTCGATCAGGCGCTCGTTCACAACGTCGAGCATCTCGAGGAACGAGCTGTCGGTGCTGATCTCTTTTGCTTCGTAGGTTTCGAAGCGGCCCTTGTCTGCCGGGCCGTCCTGGCGCCAGACGTCGAGGGTGATGTTGATGTTGTTCTCGCTCACGGAAATTCCTACTTGTAGCTGCGCTGGCTGAGCTTGACGTGCTTGAACTCGAGCTGCTCTTCGTGCTTGGTCTGTTCGGTGGACTCGTCGTGCCACTCCCACGCTGCGGAGTGGCTGAAGTTCTCGTCATCGCGGAGGGCTTCGCCCTCTTCGGTCTGACTTTCGACTCGGAAGTGGCCGCCGCACGATTCGTTGCGCACGAGGGCGTCGCGGGCCTTGAGCTTTGCCAACTCGAAGAAGTCGGCAACGCGGCCGACCTTTTCGAGCTCGGTGTTCATCGAGGTGTTGTCACCCATGACTCGCACGTTGGTCTTGAACTCTTCTTCGAGCGACGCAATTTCGTCCTGAGCCTTCTCAAGACCGTTCTGATCGCGGGCCATGCCAATGCGATCCCACACGATCTTGCCGAGTTCACGGTGGTAGTGCTCGGGCGACTTGGTGCCGTTGACCGAGAGCCACTTGTTTGTCTGGTCGGCAACCTGGGCTTCGGCTTCCTTGAAGACCGGATCGTCGGTGGGGACGATGCCATCACCGAGCTTGTCGGCCAGGTAGTCGCCAATCGTGTACGGCAAGACGAAGTAGCCGTCGGCCAAGCCCTGCATGAGGGCCGAAGCGCCGAGGCGGTTTGCACCGTGATCGGAGAAGTTCGCTTCACCAATGGCGTACGTGCCGGGCACAGTGGTCATCAGGTGGTAGTCAACCCACAGGCCGCCCATCGTGTAATGGGTGGCGGGGTAGATGCGCATTGGGCGCTCGTACGGGTTCTCGCCGGTGATGTTCTGGTACATGTCGAACAAGTTGCCGTACTTGGCCTTGATCGTCTCTGCGCCGTCACGTGCAATAGCGTCAGCGAAGTCGAGGAATACGCCGTTCTTGAGCGGGCCAACGCCGCGGCCTTCGTCGACGACCGTCTTTGCGTTACGTGATGCTACGTCACGAGGCACGAGGTTGCCGAAGGCTGGGTACTTGCGCTCGAGGTAGTAGTCACGCTCGCCCTCGGGAATATCCTTGGCCATGCGAGAGTCGTCGAACTCGGTCGGAACCCAGATGCGACCGTCGTTACGCAACGACTCCGACATGAGGGTGAGCTTCGACTGATGATCGTCCGATGCGGGGATGCAGGTCGGGTGGATCTGGGTGTAGCACGGGTTCGCGAAGAAGGCGCCCTTGCGGTGTGCACGCCATGCCGCTGTGACGTTGCACATCATGGCGTTCGTCGACAGGTAGTAGACGTTGCCGTAGCCGCCGGTTGCCAGCACAACGGCGTGAGCAGAATGTGACTCGACCTCACCCGTGAGCAGGTCGCGGGTCACGATGCCAGCGGTGTGGCCGTCCTTGACGACCAGGTCGAGCATTTCCTTGCGGTTGTGCATTTCGACGCCGCCAGATTCGATCTGACGGTTCAGGGCCGAGTAGGCGCCGAGCAGAAGCTGCTGACCGGTCTGGCCTCGGGCGTAGAAGGTGCGCGACACCTGCGCGCCACCGAACGAGCGGTTGTCGAGAAGGCCGCCGTAGTCACGAGCAAACGGCACACCCTGCGCGGTGGCCTGATCGATGATGTTGACCGATACCTCAGCAAGACGATGGACGTTTGCTTCACGGCTGCGGTAGTCGCCACCTTTGACCGTGTCGTAGAAGAGACGGTGAACCGAGTCGCCGTCGTTCTGGTAGTTCTTCGCCGCGTTGATGCCGCCCTGGGCAGCAATCGAGTGGGCGCGACGTGGGCTGTCGTGGAAGGTGAACGCCTTCACGTTGTAGCCAAGCTCGGCGAGGGTCGCTGCGGCTGACGAGCCGGCAAGTCCGGTGCCGACAACAATGACGGTGAACTTGCGCTTGTTGTTCGGGTTCACGAGCTTCATCGAGAACTTGTGGTTTTCCCACATGTTCGCAATGTCGTCGGTCTCCGGAACCTTGGAATCGAGCCGAGGGCTCGTCACCTTGGTTGATGGCTCCATGGTCGCAGTCATGTTATTCGCCTCCGTGAGAGAGAAGTTCCTCGAAGCACTCGGTGTTTTCGGCTTGCTCGGTGAACTGTGCACACTCGTTCTTGTCGTTATCGATTACGCCGACCTGGGTGAGAATCGGGAACGATAGGTTCCCCAACAGGATGACACCTGCCAGGCCGGCAGCAAGGCCCTTACGGGCGTTGTTGTATTTCGGGTTGTTGAGGCCGAGGCTCTGAAATAGCGACCAGGTGCCGTGGAAGATGTGCAGTGCCAGGGCGATGTTGGCCGCAATGTAGATGATTGCGACCGGCAGGTTTCCAAGGCTTGTCGACAGGTTGTTGTACGGGTCGCCCTTGACGTAATTCGTGTGCGGCAGTAGGCCCCAGGTGAGGTCGGCGAGGTGGAAGATCAAGTACAGCAGGATGATCGGGCCGGTCCAGCGCATGGTGCGGCTGGCGTAGTTTGCAGCGACGTAGTCACGGCCACCCGGGTAGCTCTTCTGGCCGTCCATGAAGTTGGCCCCATCGGAGGCCTTCCGGCTGATCTCCTTGGTCGTGTACGCCGCCGCGATGTGTAGGCCAAACATGGCAATCAGGCCGAGGCGTAAGATCCACAGCAACCACATGCGCGGGATGATGCCGCCGCCGAGGTCGCGAAGCACTTCGGCATATTCGTGGAACTTCGCAGGGCCCTCCAAGACGTGGAAGTTGCCGATCATGTGCGCAATGACGAAGCCAAGCAGCCCAACGCCGGTGAGCGCCATGATCCACTTGCGTCCAATGGCCGATTGCCACACGTTGAATGGGAAGGGAAGAGGCTTCTTGCGGTTCCGGATTGGCTGCGGGTTACGCAGGTCCGGGATTGTCTGTGCCATGGAGGCTCCTAGAGACAGTGACTAGAGACAGTTGAACAGTGGCCACAACGTAGTGAGAAACCGGAAACGCGACCACTCATAACCGGCACCTCAGACTACCCCTACAGTCGGCACGAGGTTCGAGTTGTCAACGGGTTGACCGCGTGTGGCGCGCGTCACGCCCGCTCCGGCCGGTGCACGCGTCGAATCTGCGCCAGCAGAATTGGTAGCGCCCGGGCGTACGTTGACTTGGACTAATCGTTGCCGCGAAGTCGCTCAGCGGTCGCTGCGAAGAGCTCGGCGAGGTCGTTTCGATCTACGGAGTCGGAGCGAAGCGACGAGAACTCGCGCTCAACGTCTGCGGCCGCAGCGGCCCGCTCGGTGGAGATGACGTGGCGGATTGCCGCCTCAGTACTGTCGATCTTGTTGTTGATCGACGCTTCGCCCTCGTTGCGAATCTCTGACTCGGTGTCGAGGCGCTCGCCGAGGTTCTTCAGCGCCTTCGACCGGTTGTCTGATTCGCTGCTCAGCTTCTTATCGAGTGTCTCGAAGGAGGTGTGCAGCTCGGAACGGAGGTCGGCAATGGCGCCGAGAAGCGCCTCTTCCAACGTGGCGAGACGCTCGTCGACCTGACGGGCGTGGTCGCCAAAGAGAATGCCTTGAATTCGGCCCAAGTCGCCATCAGCAAAGCTGGTCGACTTGGTCTCTTCGGTCGTTTCTTTTTCTGTGGTCTCGTCCATAGTCTTCCCCGGCCGTGTTTCGTGTGGATCCAGCGCCAACGCTAGTTGAAAGTTGCCAGCGACCAGTAACTCCTGGTGCGAGCGATATAGGCCGTTGTACCTATCGGTTCGTCGGCCGCAAAGTGAAGAACAGCGCATTTCACGCCTCACCAAATGTAGTGTTCCATCTACGGCCGAGCGGGTACTGACCGACGTACACGTGTAGAGAACAACGCAATGACTGATGTAGACCCGCTTCGACAGATGGTGCGCCTCACTGCAGCTGCCCTTGGCGTGCCCGACGTGCAGCTGGTCGTTCTTGGAACTGCGGCGATCGATTTCTGTTCGGGTCGCTGCGTCACGACATCGCCGGCTTGGGCCGTTCGCTCCGGCTACGGGAACTGCAACCCCTTGGCTCCCGAGCCTGACGGTTGGGATGATGTCGAGCCTTGGGTTCGTTCGGTCGGGGTTGTGCCTCTCACGGGTGCATCAGGCGAAGAGGGGTATCTCATCGCAGCCGATGGAAACCCCGATCGTTTCGACGACACCACGATCGAGGTGCTCAGCAGGATTGTCAGCCTTGCCGAGGTGCACTTCGACCGGACGGCCGAGCAAGTTCGTATGGATCGTCTCGGCGAGGTGCTGCGCAATAACCAAGATCAGCTTCGCCAAGCGCAAGATCGGCTCCTTATTTCGAACGAAGAGCTCGAGCAGTTCGCCTACATTGCGGCGCACGAACTCGTGGCGCCGTTGCGTGCCGTCTCGCTGTATGCCGAAGTACTCGAACCGTTGGTGACCGCCGACGACATCGATCACGAGCAAGTCGGCCGATGTGTTGCGGCGATCAGAACCGGCGTGGCCGACATGGACCAGCAAGTCAAGCAGCTGTTGCAGCTCTCGAATGTGCAGGGCGACTTGTCGCAGATCACGTCGCTACGACTGACCGACGTTATCGATCAGGCGCTCAGCACGCTGGCGGTCCCGCTCGACGAGGCCGGGGCCAAAGTCAACGTTGGCGAGCTCCCGCTTGTTCGGGGTCGCTCGGTTCCCTTGCAGAGCGTCTTTGCGAACCTGTTTTCGAATGCGCTTCGCTACCGGCATCCCGGACGGCCGCTGACGATCGACGTGACCGCCGAGGAACGTGACGGCCAGGCGTTGATTGCCGTGGCTGACAACGGCGTTGGTGTAGATCCCGAGTCCCATGACCGGATCTTCCAGATGTTTGAACGTGGTTCGACGGCTACTGCGGGTTCCGGAATTGGTTTGGCCCTTAGCCGACGAATCGTCGAAGCCGTGGGCGGCAACATTTCGCTACGATCGTCATCGGATGATGGGGCGACGTTCCAAGTAGCGCTGCGCCTCGGAGCGATTGCCTAAGCGAGCAGCTAGCCGATCGCCTCGGTTGCGATTCGGGTAAAGAGGTCTTCGACCCCGACGCCGGTCTTTGCTGACGTAAGCGTGACGGGCCGGTGCGCAAGCTTCGCCCACTCGTCGACATCGAGTTCGATTTCGAGGTCTTCGGCGAGGTCTGCTTTGTTAGCAACGAGGTAGAGCTGCGCGTCGGGAGACTCGGTCATGACTCGTACTCCGAGCTCGAGGCACGTTTCGATCGTCTCCGGGCGCATCGAGTCGAACACCAGAATTGCGGCGTGCGCCCCTTGGAGATAGCTCGGTGTGACGATCAGCCCGTCGGTCTCGCCGTGGATGTCCCACAGCAGCAGGTTGACCTTCTTGTCGTCGATCGAGACGTTCTTGCGCTCGACCTTGGCCCCGAGTGTCGACTTGTATGAGTCCTCGAAAATTGAATGCACGAAGCGGCGCACCAGGCTGGTCTTGCCAACCGAGGGGGCACCGAGCATGACTACCTTGAAGCGGTAGAGCGACATGGTGCTGAGCGTGGCTGGGCTCACTGGTTGACGTACCAAACGATCAGCGAGATTGCGACGATGATCACGATGAGGGTCGCGATCATGGGGAGAAATGCTTCGAATTTCGACGGGTTGGTTCGTGACTCGGTACTGCCGTGAAAGTTTGAGAGGTCTTCACTGGCAGCTGCGAACGGTTCGATGTCTCCGCTGAATGTCATCAGTTGCGTTCGGTAGTCGCGGTGAATGCCTTCGAGTGCCACGGCAGCTTCCGTGCGAAATTGCTCGTCCGGTATGCCGGTCACGACGGCTGCGAGCACGGCCTGCGGCCCCCACTCCACAAGTACCGACGTGTCGCCGACGCGGAGGTCTCGCAACCCGTCGTGGTCGTCGGCATCGAAGGCTTCTTGGACGAACCGCCGGATAGCGTCCATCATCCCCGAGACGACGTCGGCGTCTTCGAGTTTGCGTTCGTCGAGGGCGCTCGCAGCAAGTACCAGTCCGGTCTGGCGTTCGATCAAGAGCAACTGCTCGACCCGGAAGGTGTGGCCGTCCTTCAAGCTCTCTGGGGTGAGCATGTTGGCGACCATCTTGCGAACTGCCGGGCCGAGGACGGGGTAGAGCGCTTCGGCGAGCACCGAGGAGTCGTCGCGGATCGAGGCGCCGATGGCGTGTTCGACGCTGGGCTTGATCGCGGTGCCGACTTCGGTCGGTTGACGTTCTTCGATTGCGTCGGTGATGACCTCGCCAACAATCGTTGTTCGTTTCGGTCGTTCGTTGAGCTGCTGCTCGAGCGCTTCGATCCGGGTGTGGAGCTCGCGAAGCTGCGCCTCGTGAGTGGCGCGTAGCGCGTCGAGCTCGTTTGCGTGCTCGCCAAAAAGGACGGATCGAATCTGATCGAGTTCCGCTTGTCCGTTGCTCATGGCTTCCCCTGTGCTCTCCATCACGAGACTAGAGGTTGTGAGCTACTTCGGGGGGACGACGAGGCCGAGACGGATCGCCGTGGCGATGGCTTCGCCCTGTGATGCGACGTTCAGCTTCTTATGCATGCTCTTGATGCGGGCACGCACCGTGTGCAGGCTCAAATGCATTTGGGTCGCGATCTCGGTGGGTGTTTGACCGTTGGCGAGCATCTCGAGCACTTCGAGCTCTCCGGCTGACAGGGAAGACGTCGAGCCTTCGCTCTCGTCGTCGGGTTCGAGGGGAAGGCCACCGCTCACCTGGCGCATCGCATTCACGATGCTGGTCATTGGTGTGTTCTTCGAAATCGCGTGAAGGTCTTCGATCTCCTCAGCTTCCCGTATGACCTGCGGAGCCATAAATCCGGTGAGGACGAGGATGGGAACCGTCGAGCCGGCCTCTCGGAGCGCTGCGGCGAGGGTGGTGCCTGTTGAACCACCTGGGAGCCGGTAGTCGGTGACAACCAGATCGGGCTTCATACGTTGGCACACCTCGAGCCCGCTTTCGGCGTCGGCGGCTCGACCGACCAGTTCAAGGTCGGGTGTAAGCGATATAGCAAGTCCAAACGCGTCAACGTAGGAAGTCTGATCGTCAATGACGACCACTCGAACGACATCCTTCATGGCCCTGAATGTACGAGATGGAGTGACCGCCGTCTCCCCATTTCCGGAAATTGTGGCTAGTGCACCAGAATTGGGGTGTCCGCGGCCACGAGCCGTATGGCCGTTGCTAAGGTCCCAACGATGGCGGGATACCTTCTCCGAACCGTACCTTTGACCCTTCTTGCCCTCGGTGTTGTCCTAGCCGTCAGCTCTCGTTGGTCAACTCGAAAGACGTCGAACACCGCCCGAAATTTCGGGATCATGGCCGCCGTCGTCGTTGGGCTGGTCGTGTGGTTGTCGGCAACAGCGGTGGTCACCGAAGTTCGTTGCCCAGACAATCCCGCGGAGTGGTGTGAATACAACAGCAACGTTCCGGCGATTGCGGTCACGACTTGCGTGTTCGTACTCCTGTGTGCGGGCCGTGCGTGGGTGATTTACGAGAACCGGTAGGGCTAACTTGCGGTGAAGAGGTAGGTATTGCTCGATAGGAGCATGCCGGTCTCGGTATCGACGACTTCGAGCTCGACCTGCATCTCTGCGCCGATGCGGCCACCGCGAATCGCCATGTCGTCGATGAACTCGACGTCGTCGCCGGCAACGTGACCCGCCCAGCGCCGAACTGCCGTTCCGCGTTGGTCGGTGACCGTTGCTCGTACCTCGACATCAAGGTCGTCGAGCAGGTCGTTGCAAATGTGGAGGCTGAGGAGCGCTGTCGTTCGAGCGGGAAGGGTGCTTGTTGCGGGGTACAGCACCGGAAGCACAGGTCGAAGTGCCCGTCGTGCAGTGTCGAGCGCTGGCCGTTCGGCCCCGTCGTGATCGACAAGACTGCGGGTCAGCCCAGGGCCAGCGCTCTTCCACGTGCCGGCAAAGAAGCCGCCGTTGGGCTGGTACTTGAGGACGCGAAGCGATTCGATCGTCGTCTTCAGAACGTCGGCCTGATAGCCGCGCATCGCAGCTGTCCACGAGCCGGCATCGGGGTGTGTTGTCGGCGGGACGACGGCGCGAAGAGCGTCGGCTTCGGCGCCACGAACATCGAGGGCGTCGTCGAGGTCGATGGTCAGGTTTTCGGGCAAGGCCTGTGTGCCCATGTCGGAGACGAAGCGGACCATGCGTGGCAACGTCGCCGCGTATTCGGCAATGTCGGCTGCTTCGCCGTCGAACCACCCGAAGTACAAACCCACGTCGCTGCCCGAAAGCTGCGGCACGTGTGGGGCGACATCGGAGTTCGCCACGATCGGCCGCGATGAGTCATGTGCGGTGAAGACGCGACGTATGGCGCGATCGAGGACCGTGCGATTCCAACTCGGGATCTGCTGTTGACGCAGGTCGGGTGCGGAAGTCGATCGTGGTTCGCTCGTGTGCGGCCGGGTGTGCCCTCCCCACACCATGATCGACGGATGATGTGAGAGAAGGTCGACCATCTCCCGAGCGTGTTGTTCGACGGTCTTGGTGACCGAGCGAACATAGGAACCTACGAGGGGAAGATCCTGCCAGACCAGAAGCCCGAGTTCGTCGCACGCATCGATGAATTCACGTCGGGTGACGTGGCCTCGCACGCGAACTGCGTTGAATCCGGTATCACGGATCGCCTTCGCCTCGGCGTGCAACTCGGCGACCGTCATCGTCGCCATGTCGAGCTGGAGGGGAGCGATGTTGATGCCGCGTAGGTACGTGCGTTGGTTGTTGACCCGGAAGATGAAGTCGCGCATCGACGCTGAGCGGAACCCAATACGACGATGCTTCCGGTCGGTGATCTCGTTGTTGATGCGTGCGGTCACGTCGAGATCGAACAGTGGCTGGTCGCCGCGTCCGGTCGGCCACCACAGGTCGGGGTCGTCGATTGTGATCTGCCACTCGACTCGGTTCTCTCCAGCGGCCACCTTGTGCTGGGTGGTTTGCTCGACGCCGGCAACAGACGTGGTGAGGTCGACCTCGGCTGGTCGGGATGCAAGCAGAACGGCGCGGAGGTGAACAACGGCATGCGCTGCGTCGGCTTCGGTACAAAGCGCTCGAAAGTGTCGAATCGCTACGGGGCCCGTATCGACGAGGCTAACGTCTTGCCAAATACCCGCGGGGTTCCAATCGTCGGGCAGGCCTGGCCCGTCCGTGAACCATCCCGTTAGGTCACGTTTGGTGTCGTGCTCGCCGGTTGCCGGTGCAGCTACTTCAACGGCGAGTACATAGGTGCCCGCGGTAGCGACCAGGTCGGTGATCTCGAAACGATGGTGCGTGAAGTAGCCCTCGGTCTGCCCAACGTACGCGCCGTCAAGAAAGACATCGCCTTCGTAGCAGAGACCGTTGAATCGCAGCCAGCGACGTTGTCCGGGTTGAAGTGTCGGGACGGTGAGGTCGGCTCGATAGAGAAGGGTTCCGTCGAAGTCGGCGAACTCGGGGTTGAGTTGCCAGTGAGACGGGACGGCGATCGGTGTCCAGTCCGAGTCGTCATAGTCCGGGTCGCTAAAGGTGCGTTGCAGCTGCTCGGACGACCGACAGGCTCGCCAGTTGGCGATCGGGTGGATCGGGTCGGGTTCCGGCACCGTTAGAGCGTACGCCAGCCGATCAGCGTCTGCGAAAGAGTGCGATTCGGCGATGCTTGTCGATTTGGGCAGCCCCTTGGATTTAGTGCACTCTGGAGGGTCTAGCTCACGGAGCATGAAAATATATGGCGACAATATCACCAAGAGAAGTTAGCGGCGCGCCTGTTGGCGATCAGCAGCAACGGACAAATCGACTGCTGCAACTCGGCACCTTGGGTGTCACAGCGCTTGTTGTGCTCGTCAGTCTGTGGGGAACCCGCTCGGAGGGCTCCGACATCTTGAGCGGCGACGCCAACGCCATCCGGGGCCTCGATGACCTTTGGGTCACGGTCGCTGCAGGCATGGTGTTTATGATGCAAGCCGGATTCATGGCGTTCGAGGTCGGGCTCGCTCGGCCTCACCATGCCCCAGCAGTAGCGCTCAAAAACCTCGTTGACTGGACGGCGGCCAGCCTCGCCTTCTTCTTCGTCGGGTTCGCGTTCATGTTCGGCACCGGAAACTCGATCATCGGGTGGAACTTCTTTGCGTTGAACGACCTGCCCGTGTCGATCGAGAGCTCCGTGTCGGGCCCTACCTTCTTCATCTTCCAGCTTGCGTTCGCGGGGACCGCCATCACGCTGGTTTCTGGCTCCCTGGTCGAGCGCACTTCGTTCTTGTCGTACGCGATCGTGTCGGTGGTGATGGGCTTGATCATCTATCCGATCTTTGGTCGCTGGGTGTGGGGAAGCCTCTTCAGCTCCGAGTCACAGGGTTGGCTCGAAGCGCTTGGTTTCAAGGACTTCGCTGGTTCGTCGGTCGTCCACTCAGTTGGTGCTTGGACCGCGCTCGTTGGCGTCTCGATCGTTGGCCCACGCCTCGGACGGTTCGATCTCGACGGAACCTCCCGTCCATTCCCTCCCTCCAACCTGGCCATGACCGTCCTCGGCACGCTGATTCTGTGGTTCGGTTGGTGGGGCTTCAACGGCGGATCGCTTTTTGCATTCGACGGCAACGTGTCCCGCATTATCTTGGTCACCAACCTCGCGGGTGCGGCCGCGCTGGTTTCTTCCGGTCTGCACGCCTACGCCACCAAGCGCAGCAGTGTCATGTTTTCGACCGTCATCGGCGGAGCGCTCACCGGCCTCGTCGCCATCACCGCTTCGGCGAATGTCGTCGAGCCGATCAGCGCGATCGCCATTGGGCTGGTCGCCGGAATCCTGCACAACCTCACCGGCGATTTCCTCGAGAAGCTTCTGATCGATGACGCGCTTGGTGCAATCCCAGTTCATGGAGCGGGCGGTGTCTGGGGCACGTTCGCCGTCGCGCTGTTCGTGCCGTCGGAGATCCTCGAGGTCTGGGGTCGGAGCCGACTCGACCAAGTAGCGGCTCAGGTCCTCGGCATACTCGTGTGTTTCGTATGGACGGTTGGTCTGTCGTACCTTCTGTTCAAGGCCGTCGAGCGCACGATCGGCCTCCGGGTATCGCCGACACGCGAGCTCGTCGGGATGGACGTCTTCGAGGAAGACCCGATCCACTCGGTCGATAGCGAAGAGCTCGGTGACGACGAGCTCAGAGAACTGCTTTCCTAGTGGCTGCTCACGAGCATTCCTTCGAGCCCGTTTCCTCGCTGTCGCCGATCGACGCCGTCGCGATCAAGATGCCTGCCGGCTACAACATGATGCCGCCTGCCGAGTGGCAGCGGCTTCAAAAAGAACAGCGGTTTGCCTTGATCAAGGCGCAACGGGTCGCGTTCTTGAGTAATGGAGTGTCGATCCCCGTTCGTCAAGCCCTGCAGTGGCTCTCGGAACATGCGGGAGGCGATGACTGACGATGATGCGTCCGGCGGCGGAACTCAACCAAGCTTCCTATGAAGTGCACGCGGTTCTTGAGGCCGGCAGCTTGTCGCGTCCACCGTTGGTGTCGCTTTCGTTTCAGGGGCTTGCCGAGCCAACGTCGCTATTCACCGATCTCGAATCGCTTGGTTGGGTGATTCCCAGTCGACCTCCACGCCCGGCCTCGGCCATCGACTGGTCAACGCCCGATGAGAACGGAAACGCCTTCACCGTTCGCGGGTATCGAGTGGATGACTTCCGACCTCAGCCTGGGGTGTGGCCAACCGCTACCCGATCGCGCATCGGGGCGTTGACGGTCGCCGTGCTGCAACGTCACAAGGTCACGATTCACGCCGACGAGGCCTACCTTCGCTTGCTCTTCCCTGCGCAAGCCGACGCCGACGAGGCCGAGGTGCTCGATCTGCGTCTGCCCGCAGATCCATTGCCCGACACGATCATTATCGAACGCGCGACCGATTCGATGGCTGGCCTTTGCGACTATCGAGTCTTCAGCGCGCAGGCTCGCGTGACAAGCGAGCTGCTCGTGTGGGCCGAACGTGCCCGCCAGGTAGCCCACACCGAACTTCGGGCGCAGCGAACTGTGGTCGACAACTCGGTACATGCGTGGCGAGTAGTCGATGGCGACGCACCGGATACGCCCACCACCTCGGAGCGAAGCTTGCGGATCGTCGTGCCCGACGCACGAGCCGCGCTCGATTTGGTGACGGCGCTGCGATCGATGATGGGCGATCGCGTTGGCACGTTGTCGCTTGCCCCGATGGACGGAGCTCCAAACACAACCCGCTCGGGTCTCTTGATCGTCGGCCTTGTCGAGGCGAGCAAGATCGACCGTGTGCGCGAGCTGTTGCTGCAGCGCTACCCCTCGATCATCATTCGGATTTAGGCATGGTTGCGGAGAACCCCTAGGGGTTTTTGGGGGGAAACCTCCAGGCCTGGGCAGTCACGCCGTCGTTACAAAAGAAGGTATGACAACCAACGAATTTGCCGGAGACAAGAAAAAGGGTCAATCGGTTCTCGGTCCGATCGAACGAACCTTCATTGATTGGGCCGTACCGAAGATCCCCTCGGCGATCATGAGCCACCACCTCACGGCGCTCACTGCAGTCTGGGCGGCGCTCACCGTCTTCTTTGGGTGGATGGCCATCGACAACCTCCAGTGGATTCACGGTGTGTCGGTCATGGTCTTCTTGCAATGGCTCACGGACTCACTCGACGGTTCGCTGGGCAAATATCGCGAACAAGGCTTGGTGAAGTGGGGCTTCTTCGCTGATCACTTCCTCGATCTGATCTTTGCCGGATCGGTTGTGATCGCCTATTCGTTCCTCGTCGAGGCGTGGTGGCTCGAGTTCTTGTTCCTCGTGCTGTTGTTGATCACGTGCGCAACGATGGCTGTCTCGTTCCTGTCGTTCGCCGCGACCAACGAGTTTCAGATCGCCTACTTCGGCGTTGGACCGACAGAGATCCGCATCGGTTACATCGCCTTGAACACCTTCGTCTCGTTCGCCGGGATAGCGATGTTCAGCTGGGGTGTGCCGGTGATTGTTGGCATCAACCTTCTGGCGCTTGGGGTACTCGCAGCGCAGACCTCAAAAACTCTGTGGCAGCTTGACTACGAGGCGGACGTCCACGGACTGCGCTCGGGCGCTGCTCGACCAACTGCGTAGAGGCCGGCGGCAACGACGATCCCGGCACCTGCGAACGTGGGGGTGTCGGGAACGTCGCCGAAGACGACGATCTGCAAGATGATCGCAAACACCAAGATGGTGTAGCGGAACGGTGCGCTGAAGCTCATGTCGCCCACTCGAATGGTGATCACGCTGCCTAGGTAGCCCATCGCAAGGAACGCTGATGCTCCCACGAGTAGGCCGACCTCCCGGCTCGTTGGTTGATCCCACCCCTCGATGAACGCCCCAACAAAACCCATAGCGGTGATGACGATGGCGGTGGTCAGCGAAACAACGAGCGACGGGATCTTGGTCGAGATGCTGGTCGTCGCAACCTCACGAACCACGATGGCACCCACGACAAGGAAGCCGACGAGGAACCAGGGGTTGAAGTCGGCAGAGGTCGGGCGGATGATCAACAGTACGCCGATGAACCCAACGGCAACGCTGGCTACGCGATGCCAGCTCACCGCCTCGCGAAGAAGTCGAGCCGCCACGAAGGTGACGATCAGCGGGACGATCTGCAGCACGGCAGTGAGCCCGGCGAGCGGCAGCCGGGTAAGTGCACTGAGATACAGCGCAGTGCCGATGGCCTCCATGAGTACGCGAAGGCCAAGCGATCGGTCGAGGTCCTTGGTCGCGCCGCGAAGCTCTCCGCGGATCGTTGCGGCAATTAGTAGCCATGTGGTGATGAACGCTCCGCGGATGAATATCGCCTCGAAGAGCGGTAGGTCCTCGGCTGCCAGCTTGATGAGCGAGTCGTTGACGACGTACCCGGCCATACCCACCGTCATCCAGCCTGCTCCGCGGAGGTTCTCCGCGGTTGAGCGTGGTTCGTTCGCAGTCACGACGGGACGCTAACGACTTAGTTGGCGCAATCACCCTCGAGCGACGCAATCCACTCCGAGATGATGTCAACGCCGTCCTGATGGATGAGCCCGCGCCCGAGCTCGGGCATCATTGCACCCGGGTCGGTAGTGGTCATTCGGAAGACGAAGATCGAGTCCTCGGGATGTCCCGGACTGATGCCGACTCGGCGATCGCCGGTTCCGGTGCCTGCCGCCACCGGTGGCTTACACACGCCGAGGCGCGGGCCAACCTCGGTCGTTGGTTCGAGGAAGAGCCCCGACGTGTCTGCGGGGCCGTTCTCGTTGTGGCAATGAGCGCAGTTGATATCGAGATACGCCCGAGCTCGCTCGGCGACCGATGCCGTGTCGTCGTTCCAGACAACCGATCTCGGGATGTCCGCTAGCTCTGGCAGGCCAGTGACGAGACCGAGGTTCGACCACTGGACAAGCTGCGAGCTGGCTCCGTCGCCGAGGTCGATGTCGGTGTTGAGGTGGCGTGCCTTGGGTCCGATCGGTCGGATCAGCCCCGTCGTGTGGTTCGTGGCGTGGCACCCAGCGCATTGGTTCACGTTGGGCACCACGTACGGGAACGGCGTTTCCTCAACACCGTCCACAAAGACCATCGGCTGGAGGTCTCCGGTACGACTAAGGGTTGCATGGGTCTGTTCGTCGTCCCACACGTAGGGCAACGCAACCCAGCCGCTCGCTCGGTGCGCGAGGACACGGGTTTCAACCAGGCGGACTAACGACAGGTCGAGCATGCGATCGATATCGCTCGAACCATCCGGTGAGCTAGTCACGCGCCGCTCGCCATTTGACGCGGCGGGGTCGCCATCGGGCAGCAGGTAATAGAAGGTCTTCGTGATCACGGTTCCTACGGGGAACGAGAAGACGTCGTCATTGTCGTAGTCGGCGGCGTCGGCACCTTCGGGAAGCCAGATCGTTCGGAGCTTGCTGGCGTGGTCGGAAAAGAGCGCCGAGTTCAACGTGTACGGCGTGACGGCATCGTCCACGACGAGCTGGTTGTTCTCGATGGACAGCTGCGCCCAGTCGCTCAAAAGTTCGGGGTTGCCCTCGTCCACGAAGATCGGCCCAACGCCTGGCGGGCTTGGCTCGGGTGCATTCGTGGTGGCGACAGACTCGGCCGGGTCGGCGTCGGCTTGTTGCTGGCCGGCGGGGTCAGATGAGTTGCCGCAGCCGATCAAGATCGCTGCGGCGAGCAGCAGGGTCGCCAATGCCTGAAGCATCGGCGAACGATGCCGTCTCACGAAAGGTCGCTCAGATCGACTGCGCTCAACGGCTCGAGAGTGCAGTCGTAGGCCTCGGTATCGATGCGGGCCCCGGCGAAGTCGTTGGAGCCATCGGCGTTGAGAACTTCGACGCCGCTCTCTTGCACACAGATCCGGTTCTCTGGGGCGACAGCTCCATTGACGAACTTTGCTTCGTCGACAAACCCGTCGAACACAACGTCGGGGATTGGTTCGCCATCGGGGAACACCAGCAATCGGAGAACACGGAGGATGGAGTCAGGGTCATCACCGCCGCCGGAGTACTCGTTGTCGTGAATGAACACGCCTTCGGCATAGCCATCAAAGTCGGCATCGGCGCCGCCTCCATCGAGGCCAACAACGAACGCACTTGCGATCGTGATGTTCGCCGACCGGTTGTCAGCGATCCGATTGTTGAAGACCTCGACCTGATCGTTGGCCATAATCAAGATTCCTGAGCCAGCGGGAACCTCGGCGACTGCCGTTCCTTCGTGTCCAAAGTTCTCGGTGTTGTTCGCGAATACTTCGTTGTCGAAGACCCGCGTCGTTGCGCCTTGCTGCGACAGGCCAGGGAGGTTGAAGATGAGGATGCCGCCGGTGTTGTTGGTGGCCACGTTGCCATAGACGTCAGCGTCGAAGCTGTTCTCGATCTCGATGCCGGCCACGTTGAACTCGGCCCGGTTGTTCCTGACGATCACGTTGTTCGACTGGCCGACGTAGATGCCTGCGTCGGAAGCCCCAATCGCGACCGACTCCTCGATCAACACGTTGGTGGTTTGCACGGGGTAGATGCCGTAGGCGCCGTTCTCGGTTGCGGCGCCAGCGGTCCATTCGGTGCGGACTCGGCGGATCACGATGTTCTCGCCTTCGTTCACCTTGAGGGCGTCGCCGACTGAGTCGACGATGGCGATGTCTTCGATGGTGAAGTCGGATGCGTTGACGAGGAGACCTTCAGCTCCGGTAACTTGACCGGAGAAGTCGAGGACGGTGTCATCGATACCTGCGCCTCGGATGGTGACGCCGTCAATGTTCAACGACAGCGACCGGTCGAACGAGAAGGTGCCGGCCGGGATGTCGATCACATCGCCTGGCTGGGCGTCGAGAAGGACCTCTTGGAGGTTTGTTTCGTCGATAGCGATGGTCGTTGTCGTGGTGGTTGTGGGGGCTGCCGTTGTTGTGGTCGTCTCTTCGACGGCGCCCGCAACCTCGGCCTCGACATCGCCAGCGGTGTCAGCTGCGTCGTTCTCACCGCCGCTACATGCCGCGATCAGGAGCGCAGTAACAAGAACAAACCAGAGCTTCTTCATTCCCCGATAGTGGCGTGCTGGAGAGTCAAGCGCAATGTTGGGAGCGGCGAGCGAGGGCCGCTGTGTTCTCTCCGATACGGTCGTTCGTCGACGACGTTCAGGAGAAGTTGATGGCCAAGGTCCTCATAACTGGTGCTTCTGGGTTCATCGCGAAGCACATCGTTCGCGAGCTTCTTGACGCTGGGCATTCGGTTTGTGCGAGCATCCGCTCGGGCAAGCGCAAGGCCGAACTCGAAGCGCTCTTCCCCGACGCGGCGCTCGAGTTCGCAATGCTCGATCTCACCAAAGACGAAGGCTGGGACGGCGCGCTCGGCGGCGTCGACGTGCTGATGCACACGGCATCACCGTTTCCGAACGGTGTTCCCAACGATCCACTGGAGATCATTCGCCCTGCAGTCGACGGAACCTTGCGTGCGCTGAAGGCCGCGACCGCTGCAGGTGTCTCCAGGGTGATCCTCACGTCGAGTTGCGCGGCGATATACAAGGACAGCTCGAAGCCGCCCATGCAACGCTCGACCGTCGCCAACTGGACTGATGCCGACGCGAGTTACGTGACGGCGTACGAAGCATCGAAGACGCTCGCTGAACGAGCAGCGTGGGACTACGCCGCCGAGCACGGCCTGCGGTTGACGACCATCAATCCCGGCGCGGTCTTTGGGCCGGCGATGGATCCGCACTACGGGACGTCGCTCGAGCTCGTCGGTCAGATTCTCAACGGTGACTTCCCCATGTTGCCGAACATCAACATGCCGGTCGTCGACGTGCGCGATGTGGCTCGGATGCATGTTGGTGCATTGGAGAACGACGAAACGGTGGGCGAGCGATTCGCAGCGAATGCTGGCGCGCTGACGATGGTCGAGCTTGCATCGGCGCTGAAGCAACAGTTCCCTGATCGCAAGATCAGCACCCGACAGGCGCCCGACCTCGTGCTCAAGCTGGTGGGTAAGTTCGACAAGACGGTCGGACAGGTCGTTGGCAACCTCGGCCGCAACAGCGATGTCGAAGCGAGCAACGCCGAGCGCGTGATGGGCTTCACCTACATCCCAAGCACCGATGCATTGCTCGCAGCCGCCGAATACGTTGTGGCGAACCCCGCCTAGTCGATCGACTTTCGCAGGCGCCGCAATTGGGTGGTGAGGTACGGGCGAGCTCGACGCTGCCCGCCGTCGGTGGCGATGCGTGCTTCGAGCAGCTCGAGCGTTGCGATGAGGCGTCGCCGATCGGGTTCCCAACCAATGCGTTCACATTCGTCTGCCCAGTCACTGAGGTTCTTGTGGCCGCGACGTCCGTTGCATCGCTTGCACGCGGCAACCTCGTTCTCGATCCAGCTGGGCCCGCCTTTGAGCTTGGGCACCACGTGCTCGGTCGTTGCTGCGACCAGGTCGACGTCGACGTCACGACGGCACCACACACACGTGGGTTCATCGCGTTCGAGAATCTCCCGAAGGCGTTCACGCCGGTTCGCGGATGGTCGGCTCATCGCCTCCGACGGTAGCGGGCTATGGTGCGCTCGTTCACGAAACGGAGATGCACATGTCCTTTGAACCAACCGGCCCGATCGATCGTGTGGCGAACGGAATGCCTGTCCGACGCCAGGTGCTCGGCGACGAATACGTCGACGGCGTCAGCTCGCCCGAAACCGAAGCCCAACACGCTCTACAGGAGATGGTGGCCGGGTTTGCCTGGGGCACCGTGTGGACCCGCGACGACAAGTTGTCGCTTCGCGACCGCAGCCTGATGAACCTCGTGATGCTGTCAGCGCTCAATCGTCCGCACGAGCTCGGCATCCACGTTCGGGGCGCGCTGAACAACGGGCTCTCGCCCGAAGAGATCGAGGAAGCACTTATTCACACCGGTCCGTACTGCGGCTTGCCCGCTGCGATCGATGGCATGCGAACGGCGCGCCCGATCCTCGATGCCTGGAAGGCCGAGAACCGCTAGGCGTTTTTCTGAGCCTGATGCACGCCTGGCGAGGCTGAGCCTCAGAAGAAGCTGCACTAGGGGAGGAGCGGCGTGAGCCATTCCCACTCGGCGGCTCGTTCCGAGAGGACGACATACGCGTTGCGGGTGAATTCCGGCGCGTTGGCGACGAGGTGAAGGCGACGTGCGGCGAGGTGTTCGGTAACGAGTCGTTCGGGAAGATACGCGCTGCCGCCGTTGGTCAGGATCTCGTCGAGGGCCCAGCTCGCGTGCCCAAAGCTGATACGGGCGGTGTCGGCGTCGGAGTAGGTCGCCGCATGTCGTCGCCGAAAGTCCTCGCCTCCCTCGACGTAGATGTACTTCGGGTCGAATCGCATTGGACTGTCCATCCGGTCACTGACGAGGAGTAACCGTTCGACCGGGAGTGCGCGGATCGTTTGGTTGTGGTGGACGGCCACCTCGTACGTAAATGCGACGTCGATGAGTCCGCTACGAAGTAGGCGTTCGATTTCGGCCTGGTCACCCGAGGTCACGGTGATGGCCGCGTTGTCGTGACCGGCACGGATCGCATTGAAGAACGCCCGACCGGGGCCAGGCCACAGATCGACGTGACTCCCGATGCTGCAGACAACATCGACTGAGCCGGGACGTGCGACGTCTTGGGTTGCTTGATCCCACAGCTCGACCATCACGATGGCGTGGCGTTGGAAGCGTCGGCCCGCGGGCGTCAGTTCGACGCCCGACTTCTGCCGAACCATCAACGGCGCCCCGACTTCGCGTTCGAGCGTCTGCAGCCGCGTGGTGATCGTCGATTGGCTGACATGCAGCTTCTCGGCAGCGCGGACCAGACTCCCCGTCTCCACGATCGAAAGAAACGTCTCCAATCCCGTCAGATTCATTCGACCTCCGGCGAACCAGGTTCCTTATCTCCAAAACGAACCTGGCACCTTTTTGCCGAAAGGTACCAGGTTCCTTAATTCGACTATTTCGAATAGTAGGTACAAATGATTTCGATGGTCAAATACTTTCGACTGCGCGAAACTAGCTGTCATGAAAGGGATGACGTCCGGGGGGACGGTGTACGAGGTCGATGGGCCTGCGGGTGCGCCTGTGCTTGTGCTGATTCATGGGCTTGGGATGACCCGGGCTACCTGGGAGCAACATGTGCCCTCGTTCGCCGAGCGCTACCGGGTTGTCCGCTACGACCTTGCTGGGCACGGCGATACCCCGCCACCTGGGAGGACGCCAGACCTCACCGTCTTCTCCGAGCAGTGCATCGAGCTCATGGACGAGCTCGGCATCGACCGGGCAGCGCTCGTTGGCTTCTCTCTCGGCGGGATGATCAACCGCCGCATCGCCATCGATCACGCTGACCGAGTCGCCGCACTTGCGATCCTCAACTCACCCCACGAACGCGGTGACGAAGCACAACGCCTGGTTGAGGAGCGAGCGCAGGCCAGCGCCGCTGGAGGGCCAGCTGCGACGATCGACGCCACGCTCGAGCGCTGGTTCACACCCGGGTTCCGGGCCGAGCAGCCCGAATATGTCGCGATGATTCGCAGCTGGGTTCTGGCAAACGATACCGACGTGTATGCGCAGAATCGATGGGTCCTCGCCAACGGCGTCGTCGAGCTGATCAACCCGCAGCCACCCATAGCGAAGCCGACGCTGGTCATGACGTGTGAGAACGACAGCGGGAGCACGCCAGCCATGAGCCACGACATCGCCGCCGAGATCGACGGTGCCCGCACGATCATCATCCCTCACCGCCAACACCTCGGATTGCTCGAAGACCCGGCAGCCTTCACCGACCCGCTCGTCTCGTTCCTCAACGAGACGTTTTTCGGAGCGTCACCCACGCCGAGCGTGCATCAAACTCAGAAGAACGGTACTTCCCATGACTGAAATGACCGGTGGCGCCGCCGCCGTCGAAGCACTCCAAGCCGAAGGGGTCGGGCATGTTTTTGGGCTGATCGGCTCGGCCACGATGGAGATGTTCGATGCGATGTACGGCGCCGACGGACTGAACTTCGTCGGTGTTCGAGACGAGCGCACCGGTACTCACATGGCCGACGGCTACGCCCGAGTGTCGGGTGGGCCGGGCGTGGTGCTCGCCGGACAGAACGGGCCAGGTACGACCAACCTCGTCACGGGGCTGGCACAGGCAAAGGCGGCCTACTCGCCGGTTGTGGCCATCGCCGGGCACCTCGCCAGCGGCCATCGTTATCGTGACGCCTTCCAAGAGGTCGACCAAGAAGCGCTCTTTACCCCGATCACCAAGAAGACCTGGACCGTGCCGAGCACCGACCGAGTGGGCGAACTCATGCGTGAAGCCTTCCGGGTGGCCATGACCCCACGCCGGGGACCAGTGCAAATCAACCTGCCTCGCGACGTGCTCTCAGGCACTGCTGACTTCGAGGCTCCGCAAAGCCCAGCGCAGTATCGCCCTGACACGACACCGGCCGCATCAGCGAACTCGATCGAGGCTGCAGCCAAGCTCATTCGTTCGGCACACCAACCGGTCATCGTCGCTGGCGGCGGCATCAAGAACACCGCCGGCCACAATGCAGCGCTCGAGCTCGCCGAGGCAATCGGATGTCCGATCGCCACGTCGCCCGGTCATGGCGACGCGATTCCGTTCGGTCATCGGCTCAACGCCGGGCAGATGGGCCCGCGCGGTAACCCGGTGGCCAGCCGTCTGGTGAAAGAGGCCGACGTCATCATCGCGCTCGGTACGCGCCTCGGGTTCAACTCGACCTTCTACAGCTACGACAACATCAATGCCGACGCGGCGATCATCCAGATCGAGATCGAGCCCACGGCGATCGGCCGGTTCTTCCCTGTCGACGTCGGCATCTGGGCCGATGCTCCCGAAGCTGCACGCCAACTCACCGCAGCATTGGGAACACTCGAAAAGCAAGAGGTGGTCGAAGCCTGGGCTGCGACCTTCGAGGCTGAGCGAACCGCGTACCTCGCTCAACGAGACGCTGATGCGATCGAGACGAACCCGATCCAGCCCAGCGGTCTCTTCAAGGAGTTCCGCAAAGTGCTCCCTCCGGAAGCAGCGATCACGCTCGATGCCGGAACGATGTGCCTGCAGGTCACCGATGCGCTCAACTACCACTCGCCGCTCAGCCTCTTCAGCCCGCTCGACTTCGGGCTCGTTGGCTTCAGCTTCGCGGCCGGGCTCGGGATCAAGTGCGCCCAGCCTGAACGGCCGGTCGTGTCGATGATGGGCGACGGCGGGTTCGGCATGACGATCAGCGAGCTCAGCACCGCGGTCGCCTACGGACTCAACACGACGACCATCGTGATGAACAACAAATGCTGGGGTGCAGAGAAGGCCTACCAGCGCGACTTCTTCGGCGAGCGCTACATCGGAGCCGACATCGACAGCCCACCATTCGACAAGGTGGCCGAGCTCTATGGCGCTGCCGGGTTCCGGGCCGACACGCTTGGCGAAGTTGGCGGAGCTATCGAGGCGGCGCTCGCTTGCGGCAAGCCTGCGGTCGTCGAGATTTCGGTCGACCCCGAGTCGCTCTACAGCTTCCGCAGAGATTCCTTCGCCCACCGAACCAACGCCTCAGAAACCAGCGACACAGGAGAGACCTCATGACCGAGCTCACCCATTTCCAGATGCTCATCGACGGCCAATGGGTCGATGCCTCCGATGGCGGCCGCTTCGACAGCATCAACCCAGCAACCGGCGAGGTCTGGAGCACGGTGCCCGAGGCGACCGAGGCCGACGTCAATGCAGCGGTCGAGGCCGCCGACCGGGCATTCACCGAGGGTCCGTGGTCGACGATGACGCCGAGCGAGCGCGGCCGCTGTCTGCGCAACTTGGCTGAGCTGTTGGCGGGCAAGTCGGAAGAGCTTGGCCAGATAGAAGCTCGCGACACCGGCAAGCTCTTCGCCGAGACCCGCTGGCAGGCGAAGTACATCGCCGAGTACTTCCACTTTTATGCCGGAGCCGCCGACAAGATTGCTGGCGAGACGCTGCCGATCGACAAGCCCGATCTGTTCGTGTTCACCAGCCGGGAGCCGCTCGGTGTGGTTGCTGCGGTTGTGCCATGGAACAGCCAGCTCTTTCTCACCGCAGTCAAGATCGGCCCGGCGCTCGCAGCGGGCAACACGGTGGTCCTCAAGTCGTCCGAGCACGCGTCGGGCGCGATGCTCGAGTTCGGCAAGCTCATCTCCGAAGCGGGCATTCCCGACGGGGTGGTCAACATCATCACCGGCCATGGCGAGCCGTGCGGTCGTGCGCTGACCTCGCACCCCAAGGTCGCACGGGTGTCGTTCACCGGTGGACCGATGTCGGCCCAGCACGTCATCCGGAACTCGGCCGAGAATTTTGCCGAGGTGTCGCTCGAGCTCGGAGGTAAGTCGCCGTTCATCGTGTTCGACGACGCCGACATCGACAGCGCTGTGAACGGTTCCGTCGGCGGCATCTTCGCAGCGAGCGGCCAGAGCTGCGTGGCCGGCTCACGCGTCTACCTGCACGAGAGCATCGCCGATGAGTTCATCGAGAAGATGAAGGCCATCGCCGAGTCGATCAACATTGGCGACCCGCTCGACGAGTCGTCGCAGATGGGGCCTCTGTGCACGGTTGGCCAGCTCGAGAATTGCGAGCGAGAAGTGGCCCATGCTCTCACCGAAGGCGCCACGCTGCACACTGGCGGTGAGCGACCCGAAGGACTCGACGGGCTCTTCTACAAGCCAACGATGATCGAATGCCCGAGCCAAGATCTGCGCATTGTCGACACCGAACTGTTCGGACCGGTCGCGGCCATCATTCGCTTCACCGACGAAGACGAAGTGATCGCCATGGCGAACGACACCAAGCACGGCTTAGCCGCCGGCATCTTCACCTCCGACTCGGCCCGCTCGCTTCGAGTCTCGAAGAAGATCAAGGCCGGCATCGTCTGGGTCAACACCTATCGAGTGATCTCACCCGTCGCCGAGTTCGGAGGCATGAAGGGCTCGGGCTACGGCCGAGAGTCAGGCTTCCAAGCCATGTACGACTACACCCGCCCGAAGACCGTGTGGATGAACACGTCCAACGAGCCCCTTGGCAGCAGCCTGTCCGCCCCCCGCTAACCAACAAATTTGAACCAAGAGGTACGCCAGGCGTACCTAACGGTTCACATTTGTGAGAGGAACCCATGAAGTTTCAGCTGGCAATCAATCTGGAGCGTCTCGAGCATGGCATCGAGATGGAAAAGGTCGAGGCGCACACGCTCGACATGGTGCAGATGGCCGACCGCGGTGGTTTCGAGACCGTGTGGGCGGCCGAACATCACGCGCTCGAGATGACGATCGCGCCGAACCCGTTCCAGATCCTGACGTGGTGGGCTGCCCATACCGACCGGATCCGCCTTGGCACTGCCGTTGCGGTGGCTGCGTACTGGCACCCGATTCGGCTTGCCGGCGAGGCTGCCTTCACCGACCTGATCAGCGGCGGACGGCTCGAGTTCGGTATCGGCAGTGGTGCCTACCAGCGCGAGTTCGACCGTATGCACCCTGGCTTGAGGCAGAGCGACGCCTATCGGCACGTCCACGAGATGCTGCCTGCCGTGAAGGCACTGTGGCAGGGCGACTATGCCCACGACGGCGAGTTCTGGCAGTTCCCCACATCGACGTCATGTCCGAAGCCGTTGCAAGATCCACACCCGCCGATCTGGGTTGCGGCACGCGCGCCGATCACGTTCGACTGGGCAGTCGAGAACTCGTGCAACATCATGTCGTGGCCGATCGCCCGCCCGGCAGCCGAGATGGAGCTCTACAAACAGCGGTTCGACGACAGCCTGGCGAAGTTCCCCGACAAGCCCCGACCGCAGTGGGCCATGATGCGCCACGCTGCGGTCTACGAAGATGCTGCTGACTGGGAAGTTCCGGTCAAGGCAGCCCAACGCCAGCTCGGCATGTTCGGCACGTTGTTCTCGGGCGACGGCCAGGTCGACGAAGGCATCCCCGCGCTTGGTACTCAAGAGACGCTGGACGAGCACGTCGACTACAACCTGCAATCGCTCAACGAGAACCTCCTCGTCGGTACTCCGGATCAGGTCATCGAGAAGTTGAAGGTCTACGAAGCGCTCGGGGTCGACTCGTTCATCTACTACGCGTCGATGGGCCTCGGCCTCGACGAGCAGAAGCGCTCGATGGAGCTCTTCGTCAACGAGGTCATCCCAGCGTTCAGCTAGCGGTGTTGGCTCCGAATCGCGGCGATATCAGGATCGACCGAATCGGTTACCGGATGTAGTGCCGAAGTGATTCGGCGCCGCAGGGATCGTGCCGTTCCTTTGCCGACGATCAGCGTGTGCAACGAGTGGTTGTGGCTCTCGACGGCTCTGGCGAGGTCGTGGGCTCCCCGCGAGGTGATGCCGTTTCCTGCAAGCTTGAGCGATCGCAACGAGCATGACCCTGACGAAATGAGTTGCGCGAACTCGACTGCGGTCGTGTCGCCAACAGAGTTCGTGATTGCGCCGGAGTCATGCCAATCGTTTCGAGGGGCAAGGTCGAGGCCGTAAGCCCAGGTGCCTGCTCGTGCGAGGTCGGCTGCTGCTTCAGACGTGAGCCCGCAGTCAGACAAACCAAGTCGAAGTGGTCGGCCAAGTGATTCAAGTCCCTCGACCAGCGTGTGGAGGCCATCATCGCCTATCGGGTTGAGCGCGAGGGACAGATGCAGCAGGTTCGGAGCAGCTGCAACGAGCTCAACAATGGTGGTCGAGGCAGAGCCGTCGAGTTGATTGCCGCCGATGTGCAGACGGTTCAGCCTCGTCGCTGGATTGGCTCGGGTCGCGTCGCGCAGCTTCTCAACCGACTCGATCGTAAGCCCGGTCGCCACAAGATCGAGGGTTCGAAGATGTGAGTTCCTTCTCACGACGTCGGCGACCAACGCGGCACCTTCCGGACCGAGAGGGTTCCGCTTCAACCAGAGTGATTGGACGGTCTGGTCTGTCGTCAGCGCGGACGTCAGCGGTTGAACAGCGCCGGCATCGATGCCGTTGCAGCCGAAGTACAGCGTCTGGAGTCGGTGGTCATTTCGCAGCGAGTCGGCGACGATCTTGATTCCCTCAGCACCGAGTCCGTTGGTGCCCAACAGGATGTGTTCGACCGTCGGCGCGTCGATGACCTGCTCCATAACCGCAGCTGCACCCTCGGGGCCAAGGCCTTGTTTGCAGAGGTCGAGGACGCCGTTCTCGTCGACCTGCTCGACAACGGAAATTGCCTTGGCTGCTACCACGGCGCCACCTCGTAGTCCTTCACAAAGACACCAGAAAATGGCGAGCCATTCAGCCCGGAGATGATGGGGTGGCAGACACGACTCGCTCCATCGACGACGTCGAGTGGCGGGCGGAACCCCTTGTCTCTCTCGTGCATCTTCTGGGCATGCGCTCGTTCGTCAGTAATCCACCCGGTATCGACAGCACACATGTGGATGCCTTCTTCGGCGTAGGCGGCGCCGGCGGTCCGAGTGATCATGTTGAGGCCGGCCTTTGCCGCGTTGGTATGGGCGTGCTTCGAGGTTTTGTTCGCCATGGTGAACGCGCCTTCCATCGCCGAAACGTTGATGACGAAGCGGTCCTGATTCGGAGATGCGAGCATCATCTCGCGCAAGGAGCGGATGAGAAGCCATGGCACAAAGGTGCTTACGATATGGCAGCTCACCCACTCGCTCGGGTCGATCTCATGAAGAGCTAGGCCCCACGAGTTCTGGTCGCGGGTGTCAAGCTGCTCGCCGGTCTCATCTGTCAGCCCTGGAAGGAAGTTCGACATCTCCGCGACGGAGTGGGTCAAGGCAGCCGGCCGCGATTCAGCTGCGGTGTGGAGCACGCGCACCGACAGCTCGGGCGGCTCGCGCTGCTCTCCGTCGATCACCCCGCGGTAGTAGGCGGTCGGGCGAGCAATCGTTTGGGCAGCGTTATTGATGAGTATGTCGAGATGGTCGAACCGAGATTGGATGGCTGAGACCAACCCATCGACGTCGCTACCGTGGAGAAAGTCGGCGCCGACGATGCTCAGTCGGTCGATCCACATCGGTGCATCCTCGACTGCAGCGAAGCGGTGTTGTGCATCGACAGGGAACCTTGTGCTGACGATCACGTTTGCGCCTGCGCGCAACAAACGGAGCGCGACGTGAAAACCGATTTTGATTCGGCCGCCGGTGACGACGGCGTTCCTACCGGTGAGGTCGATGGTGGAAACACGTTCAGCTGCGTTCCGTTCGGCGCAGCTCGGACAGAGGAGGTGATAGTGCGCATCGAGCAGGCGATATGGCTCTTTGCAAACATAGCAATGACGTGGGTTGCTCCGTTCGCCTGGACTGTCGCCTGCGCGTGCTTCAACGTCGGGAATGATCGGCTGCTCGAAGGTGGAGGTTTGTTCGTCGAGCGCCTGGTCTGACTGGCGACGCTGATGGCGACGAGCGAGTTGTCGCCGTTTCTTTGCCGACTTCACGACATGTGCGACGGCGTGTTCCATCTCGATGTACTCGGCCGAGTTCGGATCAAGGCCACGAAGTTGATCAAGCACGCGAAGGAACGTTGCCTTGTCGGATGGAGAAAGCGTGGCGTCGTCGGTCATGAGCGTTTCGGTGGAGCGGCTGGCGGGATTCGAACCCGCGTGCCCGAATCTGAAGTCCGGTGGGACGTCCTGGCTGCCCTACAGCCGCTCCGGTGGAGACGTTAGTGGCTCGATCGGTGGAGCGGCTGGCGGGATTCGAACCCGCGTGTTCCCGATTGCAGATCGGGCGAGTCGGCCTTGCACATCTGCTCACACAACCGCTCCGGACCAGACCATAGCGGTTTCAGTGGAGCGGCCGGCGGGATTCGAACCCGCGTGCCTTTCATGCCGAAAGTGAGCCGGCCTTCCACATCTGCTCTACGGCCACTCCACGGACGATCGTAGCCACCATTCTCGTTCGCGTAGTGAGACAGGCGCTGCGACAATTCCTCGGCAAGACTGGAGACGTGAGCGAACCACGGCACGTCCCGTCGATCTTCCTGCTGGTCCCTGGCCCGTGGGTGTACGAACGTCAGCTGCGCGAGCTCATGCCGCCAGAGGTCGCGGTAGGCGAGTTCGACGAGGTGCGCCTCGAGGAGGGAGCGGCACGCGTAATGCTTGTGCAAGACCTCGATGGTTTCGGCGATGCGCTGCAGTGGTCGCGAAGCGGTCCGGCAAATGCCGCAATGGTGCAGGCTGCCGAGCAGTCGCCTTCCGCGGCATTGCTCGAGTACGGCGCGGCGCTACATCACGCTGGCCAACCTCTCGCGGAGCTGGTGAAGCTGCTGCGTGACGCCGGAGGCGTCGGCGTTCGTGTCGAGGCATCCGGTGCATCGATGACGTGGGCCGACTGGGACACGGCGATCAGCGATCCAACGGCGAGTGCGCTGGTCTGGCATTCGACGCTGATCTTCAACGACGGAGACATGGTCTTCTCGAATGGCATGCACGCCTTTCAGCGCCCCGACGCTCAGGTCGTTGCCAATGACGCCCAGTTGCTCGGAGTCCTCAACAGTTACCAAGTAAGCGACGACCCTGCCTTCGCAACGGGGCATACCTTCTCGACCGGACCGGATGCGCCGGTGTGGGCGTTCGAACGTTGGCCCGACCATCGCCACTCGATCGCTGACGGACGCCACAACCCGTTCGGCATATGGCACCTGATCGAACCCGACGTTGCCCTCGCAGCAATTGATCCGGTGCCGATGATCATGCCGTCGTTGACCGCTCTGCTTAGCGCCGCTGAAACCGAAGCCGGCCGTCCCCTCGTTGCAGACGAGGTGCGAGAGATCGCCAACGAAGCTTCGGCGATCGCGCTCGACCTGGCGGACGCCATCACTATGGAACGCTCCCGAGGCTTTGCTGACATCGAGCCGCGCCTTGCGTGGGAGCAGTGGCAGATCGTCCGCGAAAGTCTGTAGTGGTCTCGCCGGAACCAAAGATCTGCGCCTCGTGCGGACGAGAGTTCGAATGGCGAAAGAAGTGGGCCAAGAACTGGGACGAGGTCAAGTATTGCTCTGACGCGTGCCGCCGACAGAAGGTGCGCCCGGTCGACAACGATCTAGAGGCCGTGATTCTGGAGCTGCTCGACCAGCGTGCTGGCGGAGCGACGATCTGTCCGTCGGAGGCAGCGCGAACCGTCGGAACTCGACACGACATGCCCGAGGAAGGGTGGCGCGAGCTCATGGAACCTGCTCGGAGAGCCGCCCGCCGACTCGTCGCCGCTGACCTCGTCGACATCACGCAGAAGGGTTCGGTTGTTGATCCCTCGACTGCGAAGGGCCCGATCCGAATCCGACGGCGCTAGGGCACATCGCTAGTCGGTCAGCGACTTAGCGAGCTTGATCGTTGCGACGGTCTCGGGCGAAGCGAGGCCCTTCATCGCCACGTCGAAATCAGGCAACGAGTAGACGGCCCCGTCGTCGTTGATCATCACGAACCGGTCGAGGCTTTCGAGGAACGTACGGTCGTGGCTCACCGCAACCACGGTTCCCTCGAATCCATCGAGGGCCTTCTCCAACGCTTCGGACGACTCGATGTCGAGGTTGTCGGTCGGCTCGTCGAGCAAGAGGACGTTGTGGCCTTCGAGCTCGAGGCACAAGATCTCGAGCCGAGCCTTCTGCCCTCCAGACAGCGTCTCGAACGGCTGGCGAGCTCGGTCGGCCAGGCCATAGCGGGCGAGTGACTTCATCGACTTCTCTTCGTCGTGCACGCGCTCTTTGACGATGTCGACCGCTTCGCGGCCGATGAAGTCGGGGCGGTCGTTGATCTGTGTGAACGTGCCAACCGATGTGCGAGGGCCAAGGGTGATCGATCCGTCGTCGGGTTCGATCTCGCCAGCGAGTGCCTTCAGCAGGTGCGTCTTGCCCGTGCCGTTGGGGCCGATGAGGCCGATGCGTTCACCGAAGTGAACCTCGTCGCTGAACGGGAAGAACAAGTCGCCCATCGCGACGTCGGCCAGCGCAAGAACCCGACGGGCCGAGTCGGCGCCGCGCAGGTTGACGTGGATGTTCTCGTCACGGACTGGCGGTGGAGGCGGGCCAGCAGCGACGAACTTCTCCCAGCGAGTCTCCGCCGCGTTTGCCTTTGTTGCGTTCTTAAAGTTCTGAGCCGCTCGAGCTTTCATGACCTTCATGTGGGCGTGCAAGCGACGCTCCTCGGCTTCCCAACGCTTGAGCGCGTCGCCGAGCTGAGCTTGTCGCTTCTCGCGGGCCTCCGGGAAGGTCGCGTACGACCCGCCGTGCACCCAGCACCCCGATCCTTCGAGGACCACGATTTTGGTTGCCACCCGTTCGAGGAGCGAGCGGTCGTGGCTCACCATCAGAATCGTGCTCGGGCACGCGAGGATCGCATCTTCGAGCCAGACGCGGGTTGGGATGTCGAGGTAGTTGTCGGGCTCGTCGATCAGCAGGACATCGGCCCCCGATGTCAGCAACAAGTCCAGTACCAAACGCTTGCGCTCACCGCCGGACAGCTCACCCACGAGCCGGGTCGCGAAGTCATCGATCGAGGTTTTGACGCTGCGCTCGGCCGCGGCTGCCCATTGGGATTCGAGTTCGTACCCGCCGAGATCGCCCCAGGCGGTGATGGCTTCGGCGTATCCCATTCCGTCATCGGTGCCGTCGGCCAACGCTGCCTCGGCCGCGACCAGTACCTCGCCTGCCTTGCGGAGTTCGGGCATCGCGACCGTGAGAAGAAGGTCGCGCAACGGCGCATCGGGGTTACCCATACCCACGTCCTGGGTCATCGTGAGGAAGCTGCCGCCGATCGCCATCTCGCCGCCGTCGGCGGTGATCTCGCCTGAGAGCAATCGAAGGATCGTGCTCTTGCCAACTCCATTGGCTCCGACGATCGCTGCATGGTCGCCGGGCGCGACGTTGAAGCTGATGTCGAAGAACAGCGAGTCGCCGCCCGGGGGTGCGTAGTCGAGGTCGGAAATGACGATGCTGCTCACCCGACCAGCCTGCCGTTGAATTGGTCGGGTGAGACACGGAGCTTGGTTCTTGACGTGATGATGAGCAACGATGTGCCATGTCCAGCGCTGCGATCGAATTCCCGAAGCCCCACGGCGAGCGGGCATGAGCCAGCGGGCGCTACTCGGAACCGTCGTCCTCATCGCAGCGCTCATCGGCGGGAATTTCTCGAACATCAAGTTCGCGCTCGACCACACCGACCCGTTTCTGTTCGCCAGCATGCGAACCGTTGTCGGTGGAACGTTCCTCCTAGCCTTCGCGTTTTTGAAGGGGGAGCGCCTTCCGACGAAGGCCATCGACTACCGGAACATCTTCGTCGTGAGCTTCAGCATCACGACGGTGTCGAGCGCGCTGTTGATCTACGGCGTCAATCGGGTGCCGGCTGGGCTGGGCTCGCTCGTGTCTTCGACGATGCCACTGTTCACTGCGCTTCTTTCCCTTGCGCTGCTCGGTGCGCGGACCACTCGCCTTGCGCGGGTCGGTCTAGCGGTCGGCTTCGGTGGGGCAGCGGTCTTGGCCAGCCCGTCGCTTGGCGGTGAGTCGACGGCGATCGGTGTGATCACCTTGGTCTTCAGCGCGATCGCTTGGGCGTTCGGCACCGTCTACATGAAGTGGAAAGACTTCTCTCATATCTCGCCGATCATGCTCGTTGGTGTGCAACTCATCATGTCGGCGCTCGTGTTGGTGCCGTTCGCGGTCGTCGTGGAGGGAACGGCCGGAACTGACTGGTCGCTCGGGTTGTTCGTGCCGCTCTTCTATGCCGCTATCCCCTCGAACGCGATCACATTCTCGCTGATGGCGCTCGTGGTTAAGGAAGCCACGCCGACGGTGGCGGCGTCCACGGCGTATTTGATCCCGCTGTTCGGGGTGTTCTTTGGCTGGTTGATTCGCGACGAAGTCCTCGGCCCGATAGAGGCACTCGGTGGCGCATTGGTCGTTGTTGGTGTGTACATCGTGGTCACGGCGAACAGCCGTCAAGCGGTCATCTCGACGGAGGCCGCAACCTAGCGATGGCCTAGCGAATCATCGTGCCGTAGCAGAAGACCTCAGAGAATGGCTTCACACCGCCGACATCGGAGGTCTCGAACCGTACGTTGATGATCGCGGTCGCTCCCTGCGATCGGGCGTCTTCGATCATGCGCAGCTGGGCTTCACGACGAGCTCGTTGTAACACCCGTTGGTAACTGACGATCTCTCCGCCGACGAGGGTGCGAAAGGACGCGAAGAACTGCTTCAACCAGCCGGTGCCAAGCACGGCGTTGCCCGTGACGAGTTGGCCCGCTGACGCAGTGAATCCTGGTGGAACGTTCGCAAGGTCGAAGATCGGGAAGTGGCCGATCGCCGCCTCTCGTTCGTCGAGGTTTCGTTCGTGATTCTGCTCCATCTTCGCCCCGATGAGGCTCAGTGCGCCGTAGCCAACCAACGGGAGGATGAGCGGAAAGAGAAGTACGAGAATGGTGTCCATCAGGATGGTCGCACAACCACGGCGGTGCCGTAGGCGTAGAGCTCGGCTGCACCGCCGGCCACCGCCGACGTCGTGAAGCGAACGTTCACGATGGCGTTCGCCTGCATAGACATGGCCTGAGCGATCATGCGCTGTGTGGCCTCGTGGCGAGACTCGTTCAGTAGCTCGGTGTAACCAGTAAGTTCTCCACCGACAAGATTCTTCAGGCCGGCCCCGATGTCGCGGCCGAGATGCTTGGCACGAATGGTGTTGCCGTTCACGAGGCCCTTGGCCTCGACGATCGTGTGTCCAGGAATGGTTTCGGTGTTTACGAGGAGCATACGGAAACCGTACTTGGCCAACTGAGACCCGTGAATCGGGAGCACGCCCCAAGGCATGCGGGAACATCGAGTTGCTCTAGCGTGATCGAGTGCGATCCTGGCTCATCTACGCAACGCAGTTTCTGCTGACCACCGCGTTGGGGGTCGTGTTCGTCTTTCTCGAGGATGTGCAGGTCATGTTCGACCTCGCCGATTGGCAGATCGGTGTCATTGCTGGCACTGGCTTTGGTGCGTCGTTCATCGCTCAGATTCTGTTGTCGCCGTTCGCCGATCGTGGCTACATGGTGCCGCTCGCGATCGTGGCGATCGTGGCCGGGATCGTCGGCCCGATCGGGTTCGCCTTCGGCGGATCGACGTGGGTGCTCGCCATCAGCCGCGGGCTCACTGGCGTCGGGCTTGGCTTGTTCAGCTTGCTTGCCCGCAAGGCACTGATCGGCCTCGACGCTGATGGAGGAGGGGCCAAGCTGGGCATCTTGCTGTCGATTTCGGTGGCCGGGTTCATCGTGGGACCACTGGTCGGCGCGCTGTTCGAGCCGCTCGGGTTTGAGGCGCCATTCATCGCCGTCAGCATCATGCTCGCCTTGGTTGGTGTGCCGGCTACCTTTGCGATCCTTCGCTCCGACATTGCGCTAGCTCCGGTGAACTACGGCGACCTACTCACGCTGCTCGCTCGCCCGAAGGTGCAGGCAGCCATGTTGATCCAGGTCATCGTGTTCGGGTTCATCGGCGTCTTTGACGCAACAATCGACCGGTTCTTGACCGACCTCGGCGCCAGCACCGCAATGGTGGCCGTCGCCATCATCTTCGTCGGAGCGCCCATGCTGATCCTTCCCCGCATGGCCGGCAACCTTGCCGAGTCGCGCGGTGGCGCCTCGGTTATGCTTCCTGCGCTCTTCCTCTTGATCCCAGCCATGCTCGGCTACGGCATCGTCAGCGGAGTAGTCATGGCGATCGCGTTTGGGGTTTTGCATGGGACTGGCGAGTCCTTTGCCTCTGTCAGTAGCCAGGTGCTCGTCCTCGAAGTGACCGGCGCTGAACGCGCAGCTGTTGGTTCGTCTCTGCTCGATGCTGCAGGGCTCTCGACCGCAGCGGTGGCGGCGTTTGCAGCACCGCTGGGATACGGAGCGATCGGGCAGCAAATGTTCCTCGTCACTGGCATCATCGGAATCATGCTCGGACTGGGCGCTGCTGTTCGAGTGCGAAGCGCCTGGGACTAGCGCTCTCCGCCAACGCACACTTCTTCTGAGCATGGTGCACGGTATTCGTGGATCAGTCTCAGAAAAACCACTCATGTGATCGGTGAGACTGGAGTAGCGTCAGGGCATGAAGTTCACCTGGGATTTGCCACTCGACCCAGATGGCATTCGTGGTGAACTCGACGACGGCACCGAGTTCGTCATCCGTCCGATTCGCGCTTCTGACGGTCCTGCGCTTGAGGCAGCGTTTGCCCGAATGTCTCCCCGGTCGCGGTATCTGCGGTTCTTCTCCGTGCGGGAACGCCTTGGCGATGACCTGCTCGAGAAGCTCACCGACATCGACCACGACCAGCATCGAGCGTGGGTTGTCGCCGACCCAACGGTTAGTTCCGAGCTCGAGGGTTCTGACGAAGGCTTGGGTGTTGCAGTTGCTCGCCTTATTCATGTCGAGGGCGAGCCCGGCGTGGCCGAAGCCTCGCTGGTTGTTGCTGATGACTATCAAAGGCGTGGGTTCGGACAGCTACTGCTCGAACTCCTGATCGGTACGGCCAAGGACACTGGGGTCGACTTCATCCGCTTCGAGACGCTCTTCGAAAATCGTGGCATGCGCGGGCTGCTGTCGAACCTCAATGCGGTCAAGAACGACAAGCTCAGCGATCGCGAAGTGTTGGTCTACGACCTGCCTGTCGAGGACCTCGAAACCGAAGGTGTCGCCATCGGCGCGCTCTACCAACTCCTCCGCTTCATCGCCGCCCTCGACGAAGATTTGTGAAGGAAAAGGAACCCCACAGGGTCCATTTCCTTCACAAAAACTGTTTAGAGGAAGGGGAGTTGTTGGGTTGTTGCTGGTCGAGGGCCCTCTGGGGTTTGCACGTCGACCATCGTTCCGGCTTCGACGACGGCGCGACTGATCTGCGCGAGACCGATCGTGCGGCCGAGGCGATGGCTGTGCACGATGGCAGCCAGCGTCCCGACCTGCTGGCCGTCTTGCATGATCGGCGTGCGAACGGGGAGAGGCCACGCCTCGGTGAGATCGCCTGCGACGTTCACGCCGACGAACAAACGCTCAGGACCTCCGGCAGCGACGACCGCCTGCAGTGCAGCCTTGCCGATGTACTCGACGTCGGTGTCGGTATCGACGTAACGCTGCATACCGACCTCGAGCGGATTCGAATCGGGCGTGTTGTCACCGCCAAATGACAGAAGTCCGCTCTCGACGCGCTCGACGTGGTTCGGTGCGCCGGGACCAATGTCGTACTTTTCGCCAGCGGCGACAATCTTTGCCCACAGATCATCGCCACGAGATCCATCCTGCAAGAAGAGCTCAAAGCCACCCTGCTTGCTCCAGCCCGAACGGCACAGGACGAGTGGGATTCCATCGAGCTCGGTCTCGGTAAACCAGAAGTACTTGAGTTCGCGGACGTGTTCGCCAAAGAGCTCGGCAATAAGATCTTCGGCCTTCGGCCCCTGAACGGCGAGCGGTGAGACGTCGGGTTCGATGACCTCGACGTCCCAGCCACGCTCAGCAGCGATGCCTTTGCACCACAGCAGCATGTTGTTGTCGGCAATCGAGAACCAATACCGATTGCCGCTGAGCTTCATCAGTACCGGGTCGTTCAGAATGCGTCCGGCGTGATCACACATCGCGACGTACTTGCCCTGGCCCTCGACCATGTTCGTAATGTCGCGAGCCGTGAAGTACTGCGTCGCGACATGAGCGTCGGGACCGCTGATCTGCACTTGACGCTCAACGGAGACATCCCAGATCGCAACGCCGTTGATGAGGCGGTCGTACTCGGCTTTGAGGTCGCCGTACGACGTGGGCATAACCATCTGGTTGTAGACGGAGATATCGGAAACGCCTGCTGCCGCAGTTGACGCGTGATACGGCGTGATCCGAATACGAGGGGAGAGGGTGATGCGGTTCATTCTCGAAGTATTACACGAGAACTGAACGATCGTTCAGTCGAAGTTGGCCAAGTCGAGGCTGGGTGGAGACGGCCGGTGTCCAGCGGAGAAGACCACACAAGACACCGGCCGCAGGGGGTACACCAGGTTCAGGCAGTACCGAGAAGAACTGCCTGAGGTTCGCCTTCGGCCCGGTCAGGGTTATTGGTGAAGATCATGACGCTGTCGGAACCAACCACAGCCTGGACGACCTCCATGCCGACAACCTCGGTGGCACCCCAACCAACGCCGTCTGGGCTGTACAGCACGATCGAGTTGTAGCCGACGACGTCGTCACCGTCCTCGTCAGGCCCAGGCCATTCGATCGCCCAGGCAACGACGCCGTATTCACCGGCGGTGACGTTCACCAGGTCGTAGCTCGACGTGTCGATGTCTGGCGCAAGATCGCTGAGGTCAAGAAGCTCAGTTGAACCATCTGGCATCGATCGGATGAGGCCACTCTGAGAATCCGGTCCCTCTTCGGGCCACTTGACGTTGAACCATGTGCCATTGTCGAGCGTCGCCTGACGTCGGAACTGGTCACCGGACGCCGGCGTTGAGGTCCATGTTTGTGCGTCGGTCGATGTCAACCGGACGACGTCGCTTTGTGGCTCGACTCCTGGCTGGAAAGTCGAGCGGTCGACGACAACGTTCCATGCTGAACCATCGTGGTCGATGTCGAGTACGAACGTTGGCGTGGTGGACGATTCGGTAGCGAACGGGTTGCCCAGATCGGTGACGACGCCGTCGGACACGAGGAATGCGTGCTGTACGGGCTTCCATGACTCGGGCGGCGTGATGCCGAGTTCCGCCCACGTGGCGAACTTCTCCTCGTGGTCATAAACCTGTTCGCCTTCGCCGGTGAAGAACTTCAGTTCGTCACCACAGCCGGCCTCCTCGACCCAGGCATCGAGCTCGCCCTGACTGGTTGCGTAGATCTCGTCGATCTTCTCGAACTCGTCCTCGCTTCCCGCCTCCGTAGCGAGTTCGCTCACCGCCGTATCGATTCGGATCGATTGCTCGGTCTGTCGCATGAGGTACCCGTCGGCGCACTCGGCAAAGCGTTCGCATCCTTCGATAGCTCGGATCTCGGCCAATACCGTGTCTTGCAATACGTCGAGCTGCGCAACGATCTTGTCCCGAACCGCCTTGAGCTCTGCCTCTTGCTCGGCGGTGATCGGACCCTCAAGTTCTTCCTCGGGGCCGTCAACCTCTTCGAGGCTCTCGTACCCCTCTTCCATCCGTCCGGCGAACTGGGCCCAACATTGGTCGGCGTTGACCGGTCCAGCGCTCTCGTCGATGGCGTCGACGACGGGTCCGTTGCCTGCGAACCAGGAGATCCCGTCGTACGTGGCCTGAATCAGATCGCCCTCACTGGTGATGTCGATACCGCTCGCTTGGGCGAACTCGAAGGCCTCAGTAAACGGTGCTGAGCCAAAGGTTGAGATGATGACGAGTTGTTCGCCGCCACTGCTTCCTCGCGCAACTGCGTAATGTGGCCACGCCAACGGGTCAGGGCCGAAGACGTCGGTGAGATCGATGTCGGTCCACGTCCAGTCCTGTCCAGCGTTGCCCGACGAGCCAACCGACAGACCCGGCCCGGCTTCCGATCCCGTACTGACGGCGTACAGCACACCGCCACGTTCACTTTCGATACCGCTCACGAACCGATCGGAGAGCTCGTTGTTGTTCCACGACGATCCGTCGAAGGTGTAGAGCGTGTCTGGGCTGAAGCCGAATTCGACGTCGTCGAAGGTCGCACCAGGGGCCGTGGAGATGACGTAGTACACGCCGCCGGTGTTGCCACCCGAGTACAAGCTGTATCCGCCGGGCGCCCCATCGGTAACTCCCGCCGACAGCACGAGGGCCGATCCGGCTTCGGGAAGTGCAGTAGCCAGCTCTGCTTCTGCGACCGGGACTCCTGTCTCGGTTGCCTCTGGAAGCGACGTTGGTGTGGCATTGCGTCCTTCGGTTGCGAAGTTGGCGTCGTCTCGACCTGCACCGATGAAGGCCGCGCCGAGCGCAAGAACGATTGCCACGACGCCGAATGCAGCGGCGCCAGCGCGACGTTGCTTGCGCTGGGCGGATCGGGAGCGAACGCTGTCAGCTCCCGCAGGGGAGATGGATAGCTCGTCGTTCTGTTCGGTGAGGTGGTTTCGGAGTCGATCGTCAAGGTTCATGATGCGTCCGTTTCGGGAGAGGAGGTGTCGGGAAGGTCGAGTCGGTTTCGGAGTTGGGACAAACCAGTGGAAAGCCGGCTCTTCACGGTCCCAGGCGCAATGTCGAGGGCCTGGGCGGTTTCGTCGGTGCTCCAGTCGAGGAGATACCGGCACACCACGACCGATCGGTACTTGATATCGAGGGCCATGAGCGCGTTGTCCAGTTCGTGATCGTGGGTTTGGGGAAGCGCGATCGGCTCGGTCGACCACGGGAGTTTGCGGTTGAGCTTGCGATGCCAGCTTCGGGCCCAGTTCAATCCAACCCGGTACACCCAGCCGCCGGGGTTGACGTACGTTGACACGTCGGACCATCGGTCGTAGGCCCGGGTCATTGCTTCGTCGGCTGCTTCTCGCCCCCAACCCGCATCGCCGAGCGTGATGCTGAGGGCGCGGGCCACGTCTTCATAGGTCGCTTCGTAGAAGGCGTCGAAGTTGGCTGTTGAAATTCGAACCGTGTTCGTGATCGCCGGCGAGAGCTTCGCGGCGCGGTGCCCGGTGGGCGATACCAAGGTTGCTTCCATGTCCTCCAAACGTTCCGGAGGGATGTTTGGTTCGATCATTCTGAGAAAAAGTCTCGACGGAGCTGTTCGGCCCGCGCGTTCGCGGGTGCTAGGACATCGATCTGGTCGAGGACAGCTTCGCCCCGTGCGAGGTCTCCTTCCTCAAGATGCACGGTTGCGAGGTTGACCAGTGGGTCGACGTTGGTCGGGCTCAGCTTCGCCGCCCGGCCGAGTACGTCGATAGCGGTTTGAGCGTCGCCGCGCAAGGCCGCAGCAATCCCGTAGCGCATGAGTACATCGGGGTGGCGAGGTTCGGCCGTTGTTGCAAGGTCGGCGAGTTCGTCGTGTGCAGCCGCAAGGTCGGCCTCATCCTGAGATCGCCGGGCGATCTCCAACAGAGCAGTCGCATACTCGATCCGCAATGCAGGGTCGTTGGGCGATATCGACAGACCATCCTCAAGCCGATCTCGTGCTGCAAGAAACCCGGCGAGGTCGGCGGAATTTGAAGCGATACGGCCGGCAATGAAGTCATAGCGGACCGAATCGGGACGCCGGGCCCTGGCCTGGTCAGCTGATACGAGCGGACTGGTTGCGTCAGCTTCGACCGCGTTCGCGATGGCGTGATCTGCCGCGACATCGGAGAGGCCAGCGATCGCCGACATGGCAGCGAGGAAGCCAGCGCCAAGCATCGCCAACCGTCGACCCTGTGACACGTAGCGGAACAACGGCGGGCGGTACAGTTCGCGGCTAGGCCGCCTGGTGACGAGCAGCCCAGCCATGATCCACATCGCGGGGTCAAGCTCGGCGAGCGGAAACAGCACGAGTTGCTGCACGAGCGCTCCAAGTACTGCCGCAGCAAGCGCAACATCGATGACGTCGTCGGCTTTCAACCTCTGGAACGCGGTGACCGCAAGCCCGCCGTACAACAGGAGAATCCCTGCCAGTGAGACAAGCCCTCCGGCGAGCGCCGTATCGAGAAGCGCGTTGTGTGCCCGGTCCGTGATGACGTCGCGCCCGTGTTCGATCACGTAGTCGTCGTCAACGTGAGCGCCAAAGACGAGGCGATACCCCTCGGGCCCGTGGCCAGTGACGCCGAAGGTTGGCGTGTCAGTAAGCGCTCGAGCTCCGACCTGCCACTCGTCGATTCGACCGGCAACGACGCCCGTTTCGATATCGGTGAGGGTGGAGAGGCGAGCTCCGACCGGAGTGAACGCGGCGAGCAGTGCAACGGCAACGACGGCCAGCGCTCCTACGCGAAGCATGCGGCGCTTCGTTACAACGGCAACGCTGACGACGATTGCCGCCAACCATGCCCCGCGAGACTGTGAGAGGCCGAGGGCAAGTATCGCAAGCACGCTTGACGCCCCGGCGATACTTCGTGCTGCGAGTGATCGTGTTGCATCGACGGCGGCACCT
>CAKZVC010000080.1 GCA_937922235.1 uncultured Acidimicrobiales bacterium
ACATGGGCGCACAGCTCGTCAAAGAGGTCGCTACCAAGACCAACGACGTCGCCGGTGACGGAACCACCACCGCAACCGTGCTCGCACAGGCACTCGTCAAGGAAGGCCTCCGCAACGTAGCTGCGGGCGCCAACCCAATGGGCCTCAAGCGCGGCATCGAGAAAGCTGTTGCAGCTGCTGTTGAAGCAATTGCTGAGCAGGCTGTTCAGGTTGACGACTCGAAGGACAAGATCGCTCAGGTCGCTTCGATCTCGGCTGCTGACGAGACCGTCGGCAAGGTCATCGCTGACGCAATCGACAAGGTCGGCAAGGACGGCGTTGTAACCGTCGAAGAGTCCAACACCTTCGGCATGGACCTCGACTTCGTCGAAGGTATGCAGTTCGACAAGGGCTACCTCTCGCCATACTTCGTCACCGATGCAGAGCGCCAGGAAGCCATCCTTGAAGACGCCTACATCCTCTTCAACCAGGGCAAGATCAGCTCGGTTCAGGAACTCCTTCCTGTCCTCGAGAAGGTCATGCAGGCTGGCAAGCCACTCCTTATCCTCTCTGAGGATGTCGAAGGCGAAGCACTTGCAACCCTCGTCGTGAACAAGATCCGCGGCACCTTCAACTCGGTAGCTGTTAAGGCTCCAGGCTTCGGCGAGCGCCGCAAGGCAATGCTCACCGACATGGCAATCCTCACCGGTGGCCAGGTCATCGCTGAAGAGGTCGGCCTCAAGCTCGACGGTGTAACCCTCGACATGCTTGGCCAGGCTCGCAAGATCGTCATCACCAAGGACAACACCACCATCGTCGAGGGTGCAGGCTCCAAGGACGAGGTCAACGGTCGTGTTGCTCAGATCCAGCGTGAGATCGAAGAGACCGATTCCGATTGGGACCGCGAGAAGCTGCAAGAGCGTCTCGCAAAGCTCGCCGGTGGCGTTGCTCTCGTCCAGGTTGGCGCAGCCACCGAGGTCGAGCTCAAGGAAAAGAAGCACCGCATCGAGGACGCCCTCTCGGCTACTCGTGCAGCTATCGAAGAAGGCGTCGTTGCCGGCGGCGGCACCGCACTCGTGCGTTGCAAGCCAGCTGTCGAAGCTGTTACTCGCAAGAAGCTTCCGGACGACGAGATCACGGGCGCAAAGATCGTGCTCGCAAGCCTCGACGCTCCAGCCAAGCTGATCGCCGAGAACGCTGGCCTCAACGGCGCCGTATGGGTTCAAAAGGTTGAAGACGCTGAGGGCTCAATGGGCCTCAATGCTTCGACCGGAGAGATCGTCGATCTCATCAAGGCAGGCGTCATCGACCCAGCCAAGGTGACCCGTGCAGCACTCCAGAACGCAGCATCAATCGCTGCGCTTCTTCTCACCACCGAATGCCTCGTCGTCGACATGCCAGAGCCTGAAGGCGCTGGCGGAATGCCAGACATGGGCGGCATGGGTGGCATGGGCGGAATGATGTAGGACCCTATTGCTGCCAGCGACTCCGTCGCCGATTTTGGCAGCAAGGTTCCTACTGATGTCCTCCCCTTAGGGGAGCGTTCAATCGCCACGCAGGCTTTACGCCTGAGGCGGCGGAATGCTGCTGTCATCAAAAGTCTGTTGAAGGCCTTGTGCCTTTGACGGTAAGTAATTGGGAAGGCCCGAGTCTGTTGCTGCAGACTCGGGCCTTTTCCGTTTTGGTGCTACTAATCGGAGGGACAGAAGTACGTTCGAACACTTGGGAGGCTGATATGGGGTTCGAATCGTGGCACGCACAAGATGACGGCGAGCCGATTTACGTAGAGCAAGAACGTCGGCGGACCGTCTACCTGCTCGATGACAAAGGCAACGTTTGGCAGGAGGATACCTACGAGGGCTACGGCGAGTTCGGTGGCAAGGACTTCCACCAGCTGATCGCAGAAATGAACGTCGACGAGTTTCCACCGCCCCCAAGCGAATCGAGCGAGCAGTTCGAGATCGACGAGTCTCTACGACTCCATGGAATCGACATCATGTGGGGTGGCCTGCCGTACAAATCCCCGAACCTGGTGCACAAGCTCGACGGTTGGGAGTGGCGCCCGGCCGCACCACAACAGCACGCCGACCAAGGTTTCTGGGCCGACGCCGACGACTACCCGGCCCCCTCGAGTTGATGAGCGATCCATTTCTGCGTCGGTATGAGTATGTCGGCCCAAAGGACTTGCTCGAGCTTGGCGATGTGCCGTTTCAGATCCTGACTTCGGATAACGATGTCAAAGCATGGATCGCAACCGAGGGCCACGGGCCGTTCACCTTTGTTGTCGACCCCACTGGCTTTCTTCGGGTTGCAGCCCGTGGGGTTGAACATGTGCAGGTGGCCCAGCGCAATCCGGTGTTGGCCGCCGGGGAGGTCACCTTTGACGATGGGCCAGCGGCTCTTTTTGCGAATCAATCGACCGGGTTCGGCCCCGAGCCATCGTGTTTCGACGCAGTTCGCGCGGCGTCGCAGCGTGTTGGTTTGCAGACATCGGAAACCTTCGAACGCGGCTTCATCTTCCGTCGATGTGTCGAGTGCGAAGCAACGAACATCGTCAAAGAAGAGTGGTTCGTGTGCGCAGAGTGCGACACCGATCTCCCGTTGGAGTGGAACTACGCTGACTAGCGCTACGTCAAGCTGTGATTCGGTGCTCCGAGGCGGGCTCGGGGTCACAGAATCTCTAGAAGAGGCTGCCGAGGAAGCGCCAGAGTGCCCACAGGATTCCGGGCCCGACCAGTGCGGTGATCAACACGATCAAGATGACGAACCAGGGTGCTTCCACCCACTCGTTGTGCACGCTCGCAACGGCCTTCTCTAGCCGGGCACGAGTTGCAGATTTCACCTCACAAGCTTCTCACACCGTGACTGGGCTGCTCGCGATCGTCGGGTTCATGCCTTCGAGCGGGCACCCGTCGAGGGTGATGCGGTGCATCACTCGGCGATGGCCTTCATAGTCGTTCTGAGCGAAGTGCCAGACCGCGCGATTATCCCAGAACGCAACCGATCCCGGCTTCCACTCGAAGCGGCACGTGAATTGCTCCTGGCCGGCGTGTTCGTAGAGCTTGAGGAGGATGAGCTTGGCTTCTTCGTCGGCAATGCCGTCAATCCCGACGGTGAATCCGGGGTTGACGAAGAGCATTGGCTTGCCCGACAACGGGTGCTTGATGACCATCGGATGCACGGTGTCGACGAGCTCATTGCCAGCTTCAGCGTTGCCAATGCGTCCCTGGAAGTCTTCGATCGCGTCGTAGGCGCCGTCCTTGGCAAAGATGTGCTTGCCCGAGTGGAGCGCAGCGTGGGTGTCGACGAACTCGCGCATGTCGTCGGGGAGAGCTTCGTAGGCAGCGTTCATCGAGGCGAACAACGTGTCGCCGCCGGTTGGCGGAAGTTCGCGGGCGACCAAGATCGACCCAAGAGCTGGGTCGAAGTCGTAGCTGTGGTCAGCGTGCCACCCACCACCGATGTTGAACTTGTCGTCGGCTTCCTTCACGACGAGGGCGATTTCGGGGAAGTCCGGGTGGAACGAGAAGAAGCGATTGATGTTGATCGTGGAGAATCGTTGTGCGAACGCGATGTGATCGTGTTCGGTCAGTTCTTGGCCGCGGAAGAAGATCACTCCGTAGTCGGCGAACGCCTGGTGAATGGTGGCGAAGTCGTCGTCGGACAGATCGGTGAGGTCGACGTTAGTGATCTCGGCGCCAGCGCCGGTCAGCGGTGTTACTACGGTCATGTGCTTCCCCTTTGCGGCCAACGGGCAGTCGGCCACAACTCCTAGTTACCATCCCACGTAATGAAGCGCACGATCGAGATTCCGCAATGGCTTGAACTAGCCATGACCGTGCGCGGCACGAAAGATCCGGTGATGGTTGGGCCCGGGGAGACCCGATGGAATACCCGAACGCCGGATGGCCCGGGCGCGTTGCAGCTCGTTCGAACGGGTTCGACGTCGGTCGACGCCGAAGCGTGGGGCCCTGGCGCTGCCTGGATGCTCGAGCAGGCACCCAAGCTGCTCGGCGCTGACGATGACGTAGCTGGGTTCGCTCCACCGCCAGGGCCCCTCTCTGATCGTTGGCGGGCACGGCCGTTTCTGATCGGCCGATCCGACCGGTTGTGGGATTCGCTCGTCGGCGGTGTCTTTGGGCAGAAGGTGCAAGTCGCTAACGCCGTGAAGGCTCGACGTTTGCTTTCCCGCTATCACGGCGACCCTGGGCCTGGCCCGTGGGGAGGCTGGGTGCTTCCTTCGCCTGAACGCACAGCCGAACTCGGGTACGCCGATTTTCACCCGTTGGGGGTCGAACGTAAGCGCGCCGAGATCTTGCTCCGGGTCGCACGGGAGATGAGCCGCCTCCGAGATCTTGAGAGCCGGACTCCGCAACAGGTGCAGGCTCGCCTTGAACGAATCCGCGGGATCGGCCCATGGACGTCCGCAATGGTGACCGCTTCAGCCCTCGGCGACGCCGACGCAGTCCCGGTTGGCGACTATCACTTACCCAACACGGTGGCTTGGCACTTGGCGGGCGAAGAGCGCGGCGATGACGCTCGAATGCTCGAGTTGCTGGAACCATACGCCGGACACCGATGGCGGGTCCTGCGTCTGGCAAAATCAGGGGGATCGGCACCGAAGCGCGGGCCGAAGCTCTCGCTCACCGGAGATGGCCTACATATGGAACGCAGCAACATGCCACGCAACAACATGGGGCGTGGGGGTCGGCCTCGCTCATGACCGCATTCACGTCCGTCAGAATCGACGGGATTCTGCACGACCCGGCAACGGCATCCATCCCCGTCTCTGACGTCGGGTTCATTCGGGGCTACGGCGTCTTCGAGGTCATCCGTGGACTCTCGGGCAAGTGCTTTCGCTTGCAGCCACACCTCGAACGGCTCGATCGCAGCTCAGCGATGCTTGGTATCGAGTTGCCCGCCGCCGCCGATCTGGAGTCGTGGTGTGAGTATGCAGCGACCTTTCACGATGACTGCATCATTCGGCTTCTCGTCTCCGCAGGCGACGACGCCTACGAGGGAACGGCGCGCGTCGTCGTCACGTCCGAGCCAGCCAACCCACAGCCAGCACAGCTCACCTTGCTCCCGATCGTGGCTCCGTGGCATTCCGATGGCGAAAGCTGGGAGCTCCTCCGGGCCAAGACGCTGTCGTATGCAAACAACTTCGGCGCTGCCCGAACCGCCAAGGTCAATGGTTTTGGCGATGCGCTGCTCATCGGCCGATCAGGTCGGATTCTGGAAGGGCCGACGTTCATCATTGGATGGACCGTCGAGGAGAACGGCGAAGTTATCTACGAGACGCCGTCGATGGAGCTCGGCATCCTCGACTCGATCACCCGACAGGTCGCGCTCGACGCTGCCGCCGTTGCGGGCCTTACCTTCCGGGAGGTCGAAGTCGGTCTCGACCGGCTCGACGTCGCCACTGAGTTCTTTGCTATCTCTACGCTCCGCGATGCAATTCCGGTTACCCAGGTCGGCGACCTCGAGTTCCCGATCGGTCCAGCGGTGAAAACGCTTCGTGAAGCGATGGCCGAGCTCACCGCCCACGAGCTGGCGTAGACGTCGATAGCCTGCTCTCAGTGGAAGAACGTCCTGCACCCTCACCAGCCAAGCTCCTCAACCAGTTCAACGACTGGATCGAGGAAACGGAAATGCCTGGCCGCACCATGTCGTACCTCAAGACTGGCTTCTTGCCCGAAGTATTGGCAGAGAACGAGTCGGATGCCGTGACGGCCATGCTCGAATCGTGGGATGGCTGGGAGAAGGGCAACACCCGCCCAGAGATCGTCCTCGGTGTCATGCGTGATCAGGGTCTTGTCGACCTCCTGACATCGCTTTCGGCTTGATCGACCCTTCCGCTCCACGGGGCGGTCCACAAGCTATTCCGTACCCAAAACAGTGGCGCGCTGTTGACGCTCACATTTGGGAGATCCCGGATCGCTTGACGATGACGAGTATCGAATCGGCGATTGCGACGTACACGCCGCAAGAGTTGCTGCGGGGCCCCGCCGTTGATCGGCCTTCACAGCCCGGCCGTCGGTCCGCAGTGCTGATTGCGCTGTACGAGGGCGATGATGGCCCGACCACGATTCTCACTCGCCGCCCGCAGCACATGCGAAAGCACGCTGGCGAGATCGCCTTTCCAGGCGGAGCACATGACGAGACCGACGAGTCGATGTGGCACACCGCGTTGCGAGAGGCCGACGAAGAGGTGGCGCTCGACCCAACACTGCCGCGCCGACTAGGCGAGATTGACCGGTTCATCACCGGGGCGAGCTTCTCTCTCGTTCAACCGATCGTGGCCGCGCTCGACACGCCTCCCGAGCTCACCGCGTCGCCCGACGAAGTCGACCTGATCCTGCACGTTCCGTTGGTCGAACTGATGACGCCGGGTGTCTACCGAGCCGAGGAATGGTTCTACAACGACGAGTGGCGGCTCATGCACTACTTCGACCTCGTCGGCGAAACCGTCTGGGGCGCGACGGCGCTGATGCTTCACAACCTTCTCGACGTCGCCACGAGATTTGTGCAGAAAAAGTGACCGCATAGGTACCAAATCCTGCACAAATCTCGCGGCCGGAGATTTGTGCAGAAAAAGTGACCGTATGGGTATCAAATCCTTCACAAATCTCTGGTGCGTGGTGATTGACGGAGTCGAATGTGGCAGTCTCCTTCGATGAGTTATGAGCCTCCGATGTCCAACGACGAATTTCGTCGAGCTGGCCATGAGATGATCGACTGGATTGCGGACTACTGGGAGACGGTCGAGACCCGCCCGGTTCTGAGCCAAGTTGCGCCCGGCGATCTCCGCGCAGCGCTTCCGGCGTCACCTCCTAGTACGGGTGAGGCCTGGTCGGAGATCATGTCCGACGTCGACGAGCTGATCATGCCCGGCATCACGCATTGGCAATCGCCCAACTTCTTTGCGTACTTCCCGGCAAACGCGTCGCCTCCGTCAGTCCTTGGCGAGCTCATGTCGGCCGGGCTCGGCGTGCAAGGCATGCTGTGGGCTACCTCACCTGCCTGCACCGAACTTGAAACGCACATGATGGACTGGATGGTCGACTTGTGTGGCCTTCCCGACCGCTTCCGCTCGTCGGGTTCTGGCGGGGGAGTGATTCAGGACTCTGCGTCGTCAGGGGCGCTCGTTGCGATTCTGGCTGCCCGTGAGCGGACCGCGGGTCAGTACCGATGGGACGAGCTCGTGGCATACACGTCCGAACACGCGCACTCGTCGATGTTGAAGGGCTGTCGAATCGCGGGATTGATGGAAGATCAAGTGCGGCTGATTCAGAGCGACGAGAACTTTGCAATGGACGCTGCCGCGTTGCGTGAAGCCATGCAGAACGACATCGTCGAAGGTCGCCGTCCATTCTTCGTGCAAGCCACTGCCGGTACGACCTCGTCGACGGCGTTTGACCCGATCGAAGAGATTGCCGACATATGCAAAGACTTCGTTGCGTGGCTTCACGTCGATGGCGCCTTCGCCGGCTCGGCGGCAGTCGCTCCCGAGTTCCGGTTCGTCAATGACGGACTCGACCGGGTCGACAGCTACACCTTCAACCCGCACAAGTGGCTGCTTACGAACTTCGATTGCTCACTGTTCTACGTGGCCGACCGTCAACCGATGATCGCGGCGTTGAGCGTGCTCCCGGAGTATCTCCGCAACGCCGCGACTGACGCCGGCTCGGTTGTTGACTATCGCGACTGGCAGGTTCCACTGGGTCGCCGGTTCCGTGCCCTCAAGCTGTGGTTCGTGATTCGAACCCATGGTGCCGAAGGCCTGGCCAACTTCGTGCGAAGCCACGTCGAGATGGCGAAGGACTTTGATGCCAAGATCGCCGCGCACCCGCAGTACGAGGTTGTCGCCCCTACTGCGCTTTCACTCGTCACGTTCCGCCATATCGGCGGCGATGCCGACAACGAGCGAATTCGCGACGCGATCAACCATGGCGGAGAGGCGTACATCACGCATACGAAGCTCAACGACCAGGTCGTGCTTCGCTTGGCGATTGGTGCGGTCCGAACCGAGCAGCGACATATCGATGCGGTTTACAGCTTGCTCGCCGCCCTTGCCTAACAGCTCTCCTCGCCTGGAAAACACCCGAGATTGGCAACCCGCGCCTGGTGCCACAGAGACTTTCACTGTTTCTGCTTTCGCAGCTGTTCGACGCGGTTAGATTAGGTGTTTCGTCTAGGGAGTAGGGCGTGGTAGAGATCGACATTGGCATGGGCAAGTCCGCTCGTAGGGCCTACAGCTTTCAGGACATCTCCATCGTCCCGTCGCGTCGAACCCGAGACCCTGAGGACATTGATCTGAGCTGGGAGATCGACGCCTACCGTTTCGACCTGCCATTTATGGCCTCGGCGATGGACTCGGTTGTGAGTCCAGCGACGGCGATCGAGATTGGCCGGCAGGGCGGCGTTGCCGCGTTGAACCTCGAAGGTCTGTGGACGCGTTATGAAGACGCTGATGCGATCCTCAGCGAGATCGCAGCGCTCGACAACGACGCCGCGACCCGTCGGATGCAAGAGCTCTACAACGCTCCCATCGACCCCGATCTGATCGTCCAGCGCATTGGCGAGATCAACGATGCTGACGTCGTGAGCTGCGCCGCGGTAAGTCCACAACGCGCATCCGATCACATCGAGACAATCCTGAAAGCCGAGCTTGGCCTGCTGGTGATCCAGCAACCGGTTATCTCCGCTGAACACGTCTCGAACTCACAAAGCAACCCGCTGAACTTGAAGACGTTCATCCGTCGCTTAGAAGTGCCGGTCATTGTTGGAGATTGCGCAAGCTACTCCGCCGCCCTTCACCTCATGCGCACGGGCGCAGCCGGCATTCTTGTCGGCGTCGGAACCGGTCGGGCCTCGACGCTGCACAGCGTGCTGGGTATCGGTGGTCCGCAAGCGACCGCGCTCGCCGACGCGCGGGCTGCACGCATGCGCCACCTCGACGAGACAGGTGTGTACACCCACATCATTGCCGACGGGTCGATGTCGACCGGTGGTGACGTTGCCAAAGCAGTTGTGTGTGGAGCTGACGCCGTCATGCTGGGGGCGCCCCTCGCCGCGGCAACTGAAGCCCCAGGTCGTGGCTGGCACTGGGGCGTGCAGAGCGTGCACCCAACCGTTCCTCAAGGCGGCCGGGTGCCGATCTCGCCCCGCGGCAGCCTCGCCGAGATCATCCACGGTCCTTCGCACGCCGATGACGGCGCGCTCAATCTTGCCGGTGGGCTCCGCCAATCAATGGCGATGTGCGGATACACCGACCTCAAGGACTTCCAAAAAGCAGAAATATTGGTGCGTCAATCATGACAATTCCTGACCCCTCCGACGAGTCAGTACTCGTCGTCGACTTTGGGGCCCAGTACGCCCAGCTGATCGCACGTCGAGTGCGCGAGGCCAACGTCTACTCCGAGATCGTGCCCCACTCGATCACCGCTGCTGAGGTACGGGAGAAGAACCCGACAGGCATCATCTTCTCGGGAGGCCCGAAATCGGTCCATGTTGACGGCGCCCCGATGATCGACCCCGAGGTCTACGACCTTGGCGTGCCGATTCTTGGCATTTGCTACGGAGCGCAGCTCATTGCTCACCAGCGTGACGGAACCGTGGGTCGAAACGAGCGAGGCGAATACGGTCGCACCGAGCTCGAAGTAAAGGAAGATTCCGGCGTCATGCTCGACGGCACGCCCGACACGCAAACCGTGTGGATGAGCCACTTCGACGCCATCACTGAAATGCCCGACAACTTCAGCGTCACGGCCTCAACGCCCGACGCTCCGGTTGCGGCGTTCGAGGACACCGAACAGGGCCTCTACGGAGTGCAGTATCACCCCGAGGTTGTGCACACTGAGCACGGCCAACACGTGATCGAGCGCTTCCTCGCCGATGGTTGCAAGGCCGACCAGAGCTGGACGATGGCTAGCGTCATCGACACCCAGGTCGACCTCATCCAAAAGCAGGTCGGTGATGAGGGACGGGTGATCTGTGCGCTCTCGGGTGGTGTCGATTCGGCAGTCGCTGCTGCACTCGTGCATAAGGCGGTCGGCGATCGACTCACGTGCGTCTACGTCGACACCGGACTCATGCGTAAGGGCGAGAGTGACCAAATCGTCGAAACGTTCGAGCGTCATCAAAAGATCGAGCTCATCCACGTCAGCGCTGCTGACCGGTTCTTCAGCCATCTCGAAGGCGTCATCGACCCCGAGGCCAAGCGCAAGAGCATCGGCGAGCAATTCATCCGAGTCTTCGAAGCCGCAAAGGCCGAGGTCGTCGGTGCGCAGTACTTGGTGCAGGGCACCTTGTATCCCGACGTCATCGAATCAGGCACGAGCGACGCAGCGAAGATCAAGAGCCATCACAATGTTGGCGGGCTTCCCGACGACATCGAATTCGAGCTCGTCGAACCACTGCGCTCGTTGTTCAAAGACGAGGTCCGTTCGGTTGGCACCGAGCTTGGTCTGCCCGACGAGATCGTCTGGCGTCAACCGTTCCCGGGGCCGGGACTCGGCGTGCGAATCATCGGCGAGGTCACCCCGGAAAAGGTCGCCATCTTGCAAGAGGCCGACTACATCGTGCGCGAAGAGATCCGCAACGCTGGCCTTGATCGAGAGATCTGGCAAGCCTTTGCCGTGCTTCCTGGGGTGAACTCCGTTGGGGTAATGGGTGACGAACGCACCTACGCCGATGCCGTGATCATTCGTGCGGTCACGTCCGAGGACGCAATGACGGCCGACTGGGCTCGGCTTCCCTACGAACTGCTCGACACGATGTCGAGCCGCATCATCAACGAAGTAGCTGGCGTCAACCGAGTCGCCTACGACATCACGTCAAAGCCTCCGGGCACGATCGAGTGGGAGTAATCCCATGATGATGGGCGAAACCCCCGACACCCCCGAGCCCGGCACCGACCCCGCAGAAGATGCCGTCGCCGCAATGGCGATCTTTGGCCGCGTGTTGCTGCAAGTCGACGACGAGCACCTCGAGCTCGACACACCCTGTGAAGGGTGGAACGTCGAAGGTCTGATTAGCCATGTCGTTCTTGGAGACGCAGCCGTCCCCTTGCTTTTTGCCGGCGAGCCACTGCCAGGAACGATGACAATCGACACCGCGATCCTCGGGCCAAACCCGGTTGCGACCTGGCGTGGAACTGCGCTTGCGGCAATCGAGGCGCTCCGTGTTCCTGGTGCGATGGAAAAGATGGTCGATCATCCGATCGGGCCACGTGCTGGTCATGTGGTTGCACGGTTTCGAATGGTCGATCAGCTCGCCCACGCCTGGGACTTAGCCACCGCTATCGGTGCCGAGGTCGATATCCCCGAAGCGCTGGCCGACGCTGCCCTCGACTTCCTCTATCCGATGATGGATCAGCTCAAGGAGTCACAGGTGTTTGCCGCGCCGATCGCCCCGCCGGAAGGGTCGTCGGCTGCCATTCGCTTCCTTGGCCTTCTTGGTCGAAAGGCGTGGAGCTAGCCCTCGAGGTTGAGCGTCCACGCTCCGGCTGGACGATGTCCGTCGGCCTCAGTCCGGCCAAAGATATAGACGGTGCCCTCGTACTCGTCGATGGCGCGGAGCTCGGTGAACGTGTCGGTAGGCAAGTCGCTACTTGCTCGGGTCGTCCACAGATCGCCGGTGAAATCGTCGTCGGGCAAAAGCTCCCAGATCGCTCCGATTCGAAGAGAGTCATCGTCGGGGTTGTTGATATCGCCAACGATCACGACTCGGCCGTTCAGGACTTCGGCGACGTCCCGGGCCACACCCGTTTGGGACGTCTCTCGAATTGGCAGCTGATGTAGAAGTGGCTGTTCGCCCGCCGAATCAGACACGACGGCGATTGGCTGACGAGCGTTGTCTGGGCCGGCTTCGCCAACCGCAATGATGCGCTCGCCGGCGATCGTCACGCTATGAAACCTGGTGTTGGGTCGAGGCTCGATGAGGCTCGACCAGATGCCGTTTTCGCGCCGGATCAAGATCACGCCGACATCGGTGTTGTCTATTCGTTCGACACCGACCGCTACAGCGATCGACTCGTTTGCCGCGATGTCGTTGATCGCGCCCGGATGCCCCGTACCGACAGGCACGGCAATCCACTCGGGGGCAACGTCTTTACTCGGTCGAGCGACTTCCCAGAGCCCCATGGTTGCGGCGCCATCGGCGTTGCGGCTGCCTCCGACGAGGAAACCCTCACGATCTGATGCCGGATCGAAGACCGAGGCGTACAGCGCATCATCTTCTGCCCCGGTGAACGTGTCGTCGACCGTTGGGGTGAGTGAAGATGCTCGTCCCCCGATCGTTGCGATGCCGTCGGTGGCACCGCCACCATCAGCGGTGTCGCCAACTGCAAGGAAGTCGGATCCGCTCACGCCAACCGACCAGATCCGACCGCCGGTCTCAAATTCACGTTGCATCGCAGCACCAGTCGAACCAATCGTCCATACGACCGGACGCATCTCGCCAGTCGACTGGCCGCTACCAGCCCCTCCGACCATCGTGAGACCCGAGCTGTTACGCACAACGTCGAAGATGACGCCGTGGTCGGTTGCCGGAAGAAGGAACGCAGGGTCGTCGAATGCGACCAGTTGGCGATTCGCGGTTGTTTCGTCGCCTGGTTCGGGCTGGTCGTCGGTGGTCGTCTGGCCGTTTGTATCAGCAGAGTTGTTGTTGCTCCATTGGGCTGCCAAAACGCCGGCTGCACCAGCGCCGATCAACGCAAGCACCAACAGCGCCCATGGCCACTTCTTTGATCGTGATGCGGGGGCCGGTGCGGCTGCTGCCTGCTTGCGCGCCGGTTCATCAAAAAGTGCTGGCGCCGGACCCGGAGTGCCAAGCGACATGGGTGAACCCCCGCCACTGTTTGCAATGACGGTGGTCGCGTTGATAGGGCGCGGTTCGGCCACGGTGACATTGGCATCGAACGGCGGATCGACTTCAGGAGCATCAGGTGCACCGACGGTCGCCGCCGGTGTTGCGCTGACTGCTGCGGCCGCCGCTCGCTCGTTGACTGGAGGCTCGAGAAGAGGTCGCTGTGGAAGCGCACCGGTGTCTGCCTCGATGGCCACTTCGCGAGAGGGGGAAGCGCTGCTCGCCGGTGCGTCTTCAATGGCAAGTTCTTCACTCGACCGAGGCCACAAGTTGCCGTGCTCGGCGCTGACGGCTTCGTTGATCGTGGCAGTCTCGAGCGCGATCCGCTGGGTCTCCTCACTGATCGGAGTTGGCGCACGCCCAAGTGCAGCCTCGACCTCATTGAGGCGGCGCCCAAACGACTCGGCTGTTTGCGGCCTGTCGGCGGGGTCTTTGGCAAGTACCTCGTCGAGGAGATCGGAGAGAGGCTGGGGAACATCGAACTGCGCGAGTGGCGGTGCCGGATGGTCGAGGATCCTGCGGATCACGGTTGCCTTGTTGTCGGCGGCGGCCGAAGTAAAGGGCGCACGCCCCAACAGCATCTCGTAGAGCGACACGCCCAGTTGGTAAATGTCGCCACGGCCGTCGAACGGCTTGTTGTGGAACACCTCGGGCGGTGTGTACGCCAGCGTGCCGATAATCGACTGGGCCGCAGTTACCTGGCTTTGGCCGATCAACCGGGCAATGCCAAAGTCGCCGAGCTTGGCGAAGTTGTCTTCGAGAAGAATGTTTGCGGGCTTGACGTCGCGATGGAGCACACCGCTGCGATGAGCAATGTCGAGTGCGGCACAGATCTGCACACCAATCTCGACAACGCTCGCCCAATGCAACGCCCCACTACTCGAGATTCGGTCGCGAACTGATCCGCCGCCGACATACTCGAGCACCGAATAGTGCCGTTCGTCGCCGGTCGTGCCCGAATCGAGGATGCCGACGATGTTCGGATGCCCATTGAGCGCCAGCATCGTCGTTTGTTCGCGCTCGAATCGGCGCAAATCGGCTGGGTTGTTGGTGTGGTCGTGGAGGACCTTGATCGCGACATTTTCACCGGTCTCGTCCGTCGTTGCTAGGTAGACCGTGGCGAATCCGCCGCTTCCGAGGCGGTCAACAATTGAGTACCCCGGAATTGTGGGTTGTGCCACCGCAGGGTCCCTTTCGCCGCTCGATGATGAGAATCCATAAGTCTTACACGTTTGAGGGCGCGAACCTCTTCGATACCCCTACTTCGATGGCTACAGAAGGTCCTCGGCGGCTTGACGAACTTGTCGATCTCGATCCTCAAGCGCACGCTCGAGTGCCGCAGTCACCTCAGGACCGTCGAACGGCGCAAGCGCAAGCACTGCGCGCCGTCGGACGGGCGCCCGATCTTCGAGGCCAGCGAGGATCGTCGCCAGGCCGTCAGGCGATCCGATCGCGCCCAGCGCAGCCACGGCAGCTTCGCGACAGATCGAGACCTCATGGTTCCGGCCAACATCGTCGAGGGCAGCAACGATCTCGTCGCTTGCGACCTCGCGCTCACCCAACGCCCACGCGGTTGTTTCGACCACCAAATCGTCGTCATCTTCGAGCAGTGGAACCAATGAAACATCGGGGGCTCCGATGGCGAGCTCGACGGCTCTCACCCGGACATCGCGGTCGGTATCAGCCAATCCGGAATGCAGGTGATCCGAGCTCAACTCGCCCAACTTCGCCAGCGATCCGAGCGCAAGCGCCCGAACCGACCCCGACGGGGCAGCGAGGGCGGACAGAAGTGAGGCGACATCTCGCCGTTGTTCGGCAAGGATGATGTCTGCACGGGTGGTGTTCATGACGAGTGATGTCTACTCAACTTGAGTAGGTTCGCGCCGATTGGACCGGCAGAAGAACGCAAGGACTGATGGAGCAAGACATGTCGTACATAGTGGTGTATCAGCGCGAGGATGGCTCGTCCGGTGTTGAAGAATGTGCAGATCTCGATCTTGCCGTCGTAACGGCCGAGCGTCTCCGCAACGTCGATTCCGTTGAACGGCCTCGAATCTTCAAGACCGAAGAGATCACCTACGACTTCAAGCCGTACTACCGGGTTGAGGTAACAACCGCCGCTGCTGCCTCTGGTGACGCTGCGCCACCGGCGCCGCCTGCTCCTCCTGCACCGGTTGTTGAGACAGCCAGAGCCGCGGACAACGCCGCCGAAGAGGCTGGCGATCACAACGCCGAAACGCCTGCTGAAGCCGCAGCCGCCGAGACTGCTGCCCCCGAAGACTCTGCCCCCGAAGATCCTGCCCCTCAGAACATCGTCGAGAAGAAGGTCGCCGAGAAGAAGGCTGCCGCCGCCGCTGAGGCCGACACGGTTATCAGCTCGTACGAAGAAGACGCATCAGCTGAAGCCGACGAGTCGATCTCACGTGGCGGTTTGTTCAGCGACGCAAAGGCGAAAGCAGAAGAGGCCGTTTCGAACGCTTCGGACGCTGCCGAGGACATCGTCGAGACCGACACCGACCCAGCGCCACCTCGACGCGGCCTGTTCGGCCGCTAAATCACACGGCTGATAGCTAATGGGCCGTCGGAGGCTTAGGAGCTAATCGCCTGCTCGAGCAGGAAGGCGCCGACAAGAATGACTGCGCCGATCACGGCAGCGATCGCCACACCGATAACGACGACAACGAGCAACAGCGACACCGCTGAGGTAATTCGTCGGAGGATCGATGGGTAAGCGTCTGCGCCGTATTCGGCCTGTGCCGGCACTTCGAAGCCCAACCCCAGCTTCTTTAGCAATCCTTCATCAGGCTGGGGTTCGACGGGAAGTTGTCGCGGTGAAGGTGGGTTCTCTTCGTGTCGTGCGATGCTTGTCATGTGAACCGAATGTCCTCGTCTGGGATCGTGATCTGCAGATCCCGTGGTTGGATCCGTCCCATGTCGCCACCAGTAGGAGAATTGCGTGGTGACTGAACCAGGCGAACCCACATCAACCGTAGTCGAAGCTGGCCCCAACAGCGACGCGACGGCGCCCGCTCAAGCCTCGAACGAGGGGGCATCGGGCAACGGAGATTCAACGATCTCTTCGGGCAACGATGAAAAGTATCGTCCGTCGGTCGGATCGATCATCCTCTCCGTTTCGATGCTCGCTGGCTTTGCTCTCGGCGTGCTTGCCTTCACCTATCGCTTGCCGTACCTCGCCCTCGAACCTGGTCGTACCTTCGAGACCGAAGAGTTTGTTGTTGTCGAAGGTGCCGACTCGTACACGAGCCCGGGCGAGGTCAGTTTCGTCACGGTGACCCAGCGCCGTCTCACCCCATTCCGCTGGGCGTTGTCGTCGGTGCGCGACAGCGACGAGATTTTCCATGAGGATGAGCTTCTCCGTGGGCGTACGTTCGACGAGCAGCGCGAAGAGAATGCGCAACTCATGCTCACATCGCAAAACTCCGCTATCGCAGCCGCTCTTGGACATCTCGGGTTCCAAACTGCTGAGCCTGCAGGTGCCGTCATCATCGATGTTGTGCCGGGTGGAGCGCTCGACGGCGTGCTCAGCCGAAACGATGTCATCTCGTCGGTGGACGGATTCCCGGTGACCGAGTTTGCTGACCTGTACGACTACCTCGGCACGCAGATCGATACGTCCGTCGAGTTGGTGGCTGGGCGGCCTGGTGAAGAGCTGCAGACCGTTTCAGTCGAACTCACCCGTGACACGCCGGGATTCCTTGGCGTCGGCGCTGGTGAAGATCCGCAGGGCGACCGGGGCGGAGCGTACATTGCCCAAGTCGTCGAGGGGGCTGCTGTTGAGGGCTTGCTCAAGGTGGGTGACCGAATCGTTGGGCTCAACGGTTCGCCGATCGCCTCGTTTGACGACCTCGTTCCGGTGTTGCGTGAGATGCGCGCCGGCGATTCGATCTCTGTCGACGCGCTTCGCGACGGTCCCACAGGGGAAGAAGCGATCACGGGCGACGTCAGCCTCGGGGTTCGTGTTCTCGAGCGGGCCGGGCTACTCAACGTCCAGACGCAGTTCCGTGACGCCGATCTGCCGATCGATGTCAGCTTCACAACCGACGACATCGGTGGCCCATCGGCAGGGCTCGCCTTCACGTTGACGGTTCTCGATGTGCTCACTGACGGCGACCTCACCGGTGGTGAAGATGTCGTTGTCACCGGCACGATCGATCGCAACGGCAACGTTGGACCCATCGGAGGTGTCCACCAAAAGGCCTTCGCAGCCCAAGACGCAGGCGCTCGGGTCTTTATCGTGCCTGTGCAGAACCTTGAAGAAGCGCGTGAGGCTGTGCCAGACCTGCGCATCGAGGGTGTTGCGACGCTCGCCGAAGCACTCGAAGTAATCGACGAGTTCGGGGGCAATGCAACCGACTTGCCAACCGCCGACGAGCTGTAGACACCAGAGGGTGACAACTCGATAGTTGCGGGTCACCGACTGCGGTAGATCAGGCACCTACGCTTAGAGGCGATGAGTGACTCACCTGGGTACCTAACGCCCGACAACATCACGAAGGCCACGTTCGAAACGAAGCGCAAGGGATTCGATCCCGACGCGGTCAAGTCGCACCTTGCCAAGGCAGCAGCCACCGTTGCTGGCCTGCAGGACGAGCGCGACTCGCTGGCGAACGAGATTCAATCGTTGCAGGCAGCACTCGCCGACGCCCAGGCACAAGCCGAAGCGTCAGCGTCGTCGGCGAACACCCAGCCCCTGAACGATGAAGAGCTCACCGAACGTCTTGGACAAGACGCTGTTCGCGTGCTGTCCGAGGCTCGCGCGGCCGCGGCCGACCGGGTAGAAGAAGCCAAAGCGGAAGCCGAAGCCATCCGCTCTTCGGCTGAAGAGGCATTCGCTCGACGCTCAGCTGATGCCGACATTGAAGCCCAACGCATCCGTTCGACTGCTGACGCCTTCGTCGTTAAGCGTCGCAACGAGGCTGAAGAGGCAGCGGCGGCAATCCTGGCCTCAGCCGAAGCCAACGCCGAGTTGGCGCGCAACGAGGTCAGCTCCGAGATGGAAATGGCCGACGCAGACGCCACCCGCATCATCCGTGAGGCCGAGTTGGCCCGTCGGCAGATCCTCGAAGACCTTGCTCGTCGCCGTTCGGCAGCTCGCCGGCAGATCGAGCAGCTTCGTGCCGGACGCGAGCGCCTTCTTGCGTCCCATGAGACCGTCCGTCGTGCACTCGACGAGATCTCCGAGGAACTGAAGATCTCGATGTCGGAAGCACGCGCCGCTGCCGAGACCGCCGGGCATTCCGTTTCCGATACGACTATCGAAGAGCTCGAGGCCGAGATCGAGACCGCTCGCCTGACCGGCTTGCTCGATACGGGCCCACTTCCGGTCGTCGAGCGGTCAAAGCCTCCAGCGTTGGCTGACACCGGTCCGATTCCCGTCGTCGAGCCCACTAAGGCACCCGAAGAACCAGCGTCTAGCCCAGCGCAGGCGCCGGTGGAGCCCGCAACAGTCGAGGCGGTCGAGTCGGCGGAGGCCACATCCGATCAGCCCAACGCCGACTCCGCTGATGCTGAGCTGGTAAGTGAAGAGGCAGCCAGTGCGAGCGAGACGCCCGCCGACGATTCCAGCGCCGGTGACGATGCTGCTGCGAAGTTGGAAGCCGAGCCCACTGTCGACACAAACGAAGACGCTCCGACCGAAGTCGATCCGAAGACGGGCGATCTCGCACCGGTCGTGCAACTTGACCGGGCACGGGGTGAAGTCGACACGGCAAGTCACCCGGCGAAGGGTCGCGATGCAGCAACACGCACACCATCAGCGGTGCAGTCGTCACCCGCGTTGCCATCGAAGAAAGCGGTCGAGGCTAAAGAGAAAGCACGTCAGAAGTCGGGCACGGTCACCAAGCTTGAATCGGTGAAATCCGAACCGAGCCCTGACGGCGGTGCCGATGCAGCAGACGACGATGGGGGAGAGGCAGGCGAGGTCGATGACCTGTTCGCAAGCCTTCGGTCCGCTGCTGAGAAGCCTGCGCCAAAGAAGAAGAAGCCGGCAGCGAAGAAGTCGGGTGCGAAGAAGAAGAGCGCCACGGCCAAATCAGCTCCATCGGCAAAGAAGTCGAAGGCCGAACCCGAGATCGACTCGTCAGAGATGGCCCGCCGGTTCAAGCGAGTGCTCGCGGACGAGCAAAGCAAAGCCATGTCGACAGTTAAGGGGGCCGAAGAGGTCCCCGACCTCGAAGGACTGCTCGGCTCAAACGACGCGCATATCGAAACGTACTGGGTCGAAGTTCTTGGCCAGGTCGATGATCCGAGTGATGCCACCGACGACGCCCGTTCGTCGGTCGCTGGCTTGGTGAAGGCGATCCGTCGCCGCGTCGGCGATGCGCTCGAGAACGCCGGCGACGACAAAGAGGCTGCCGTCGCGTCGCTTCGGAGCATTTACCGCGAAGTAAAGACACAACAGGTCGGATCGACGGCGGATGCCGTATGTCGCACCTTTCCTGCCCCAGTGCGCGGCTAAGACCACCGCCCCAACAGATACCCTGGACCGAACATGGCTAGCGATGAAGTTCAGGAATCTGGCGTTGCCCGCTCAGGCAAGCGTCGAGTTGTCGGTGCCGTTGTCGTCGTGGGCCTGCTCGCCTTGCTCGCCTCGTTCCGCGGCCTGCTGACGCTCTATACCGACTACCTCTGGTACAACGACCTCGAGCGGACCTCGGTGTGGACCGGCATTCTCAGCGCCCAAGTCATCTTGTCGGTGATCTTTGTGGCGATCTTCTTCGTGCTCGCCTGGATCAACTTGGTCATCGCCGACCGGATCGCGCCAGCCTTGCGCCCACCAGGGCCCGAGGAAGAGCTGCTCATCCGTTGGCACGAAACCGTCGGGCGTCGCAATGGCCTCATTCGTTTCGCTATCGCAGGCTTCTTTGCACTTGTTGCGGGCGGTGGTGCTGCCGCGCAGTGGAACGACTGGGTGCTGTTCACCAACCCGGTGCCGTTCGGCGAGGTCGACCCTGTTTTCGGTAAGGACATTTCGTTCTACATCTTCCGATTGCCGTTCTTGAACTTCGTTGTCGACTGGTTCTTCGCAGCGTTCATCATCATCGGGATCATCACGGGCATCTGGCACTACATCAACGGTGGCATTCGGGTGCAGACGATCGACCGTCGCACGACCCCTCAGGTGAAGGCGCACGTGTCGGTCATTCTGGCTGTGCTCGCCGCGCTGAAAGCTGCTGACTACTACCTCCAGCGCTTTGGTCTCCTCACGTCCACCCAAGGCTTTGCCCGAGGAGCGTTCTACACCGACTTGAATGCGTCGCTACCGGCCATCCAGCTGCTGTTCCTTATCTCGCTGTTCTCGGTGGGTCTGCTGGTAGCCAACATCTGGCGCCGTGGCTGGGCGTTGCCAACTGTTGCGGTTGGCCTCTGGGGACTGATTGCGGTTCTCGCTGGCGGCATCTATCCGACCGTTATCCAACAGTTCCAGGTCGCTCCAGATGAGCTCGCCCAAGAGCGCCAGTACATCGATCGCAACATCGAAGCCACCCGGGTCGCCGCTGGCCTCGACAACGTCATCGACGGAGACTTCACCTTCAACGACGATCCGCTCACGCGAGAGGAAGTGCTCGCAAACGGGGGTGCGTTCTCGACTGTCCGTCTCCTCGATCCTCGCATCGTCGACGATTCGTTCACACGTAACCAGCAGGACTTCGAGCAGTACGACAGCTTCCGTCGCAAGGTCGACGTCGACCGCTACGAGATCAATGGCGAACTGACTCCCGTCGTGATCGCGGCACGTGAGATCGCGAACCAACCGAGCGTGTCGTGGCAGGTCCGTCACGCAATTCGAACCCATGGCTATGGCGTTGTACTGGCCCCGGCGAACGAGTTCAACGTCAATGGTGAGCCCGAGTTCCTTATCGGCGGCGTGCCGCTCGAGAACGACCTCAGCGACACGATCGAGATCGACCGGCCGCAGATCTACTTCGGTGAGAACATCAGCGATTACGCAGTGACCGGCACGACCGAGGAAGAGTTCGATCACATCCCTGGCTACAGGTACGACGGTGCTGGTGGAATTCCGATGTCTGGCTTGTTCGACCGTATTGCGTTTGCCTTCCGCTTCGGCGCAATCGAACCGGTGATCTCGGGCATCATCACCGACGAAACCGAAGTGATGTTCGCTCGCGATGTCACCGAGCGCGCAAGTCGCATTGCACCGTTCTTGCGGTATGACTCGAACCCGTATCCCGTCGTGGTCGATGGTGGCGTGTCCTACGTGATCGACGCGTACACAACGTCAGATCAATACCCGTACGCCGAGCTCGGCGATGTCGCACGGCTGCCGGTCGATTCGGGCCTTCGCACCCGCTTCAACTACGTGCGCAACTCGGTGAAGGTCGTCGTTGACGCCTACGACGGCAACGTCGACTTCTATGTCACTGACGCCGAGGATCCGCTGCTTAGTGCCTACCGTCAAGAGTTCGACGGGCTCTTCAAAGACGCCTCCGAGATGCCTGAAGAAGTCTCCGCACACCTTCGCTACCCGCGAGATCTGTTCTCTATGCAGACTGCGATGTGGGGTCGATACCAGCTTGAAGATGCTGGCCAGTTCTTCACCGGCGACCTCCGCTGGACAATCGCGGCCAACCCCGACTCTCGCACCTTCTCCTCAAGCGTGCCAACGAGCACCGACCCGAACCGGGCACAGACCACAGGGGCCAACAATCGACCGGTCGACCCGTACTACCAGGTCACGCAGCTTCCCGACGAGGACGAGCCGAGCTTCCTCGTCTCACGCACCTTTGTTCCGGCAGCTGTCCCCGAGCTTCGGGCCTATGTCGTCGGCCGTATCGATTCGAGCGGACAGCTTGAGCTTCGTGAATACGAAGTGCGTGCCGGCACGAACACCACGGCACGTGGACCGGTTCAAATCGATGGCATTTTGAACTCGAACCCGGAGATCTCCGAGGAGAGTACCGAGCTCGGTCAGGCTGGCTCGCAGTTCCTCGAAGGTAACCTCGTGCCGCTGCTGGTTGAGAACGCCGTTGTCTACGTGCGTCCGTTCTACGTTCAGCGTGAGCCGTCGGCCGACCGTCCGAATGAGGTCACCGAGCCCCAGGTCAAGTTTGTTGCGGTCATCCAGGAAGATCGACTGGGCTTTGCTCCGACATATGCCGGAGCGTTGTCCGAGCTGTTCGACATCACGTTCGAGGAAGCCCTTGTGCTCACCGGCGCCGAAGAGGGCGCACTTCCCGACGAGACCGTCCGGCCCGATGGGCCATCGGGAAGCTTGAACTTGGGCGACGCTGGCGAGCAGGTCACCGCTCGTCTCGACGAGATCCTCACCAAGTTCGCTCAGGCCGAGTCAGCGCTGCCGGACTTCAGTGAGTATCAGCGGCTTCAGACCGAGGCGCTTGCTGAATTGCAGCAACTACTCGACGATGTCGAGACCGAAGGCATCGAAGATGCTCCGGTCGAGGAAGACACCGACTCGGCGTAGCGCCGTCGGCTAGCGGCGGCTTGGTTGCCAACCGGCTTGCTTGCCGGTCTTGGTGCGCCACATCGGTGTCGCCGACGTTGCACCCGTGGCAGTAGTTGCGCTGTCAGTGACCTCTGCGTTTGAGGGTGCTGGCGCGGTCGCGGTTGGTTGGGCGAAGCGGCGACGTTCGGCCTCGAGCGCGTCGACGCGAGTGCGGAGCATGCGCACTTCGGCCTGCAATGCTGCGAGCAACTGATCCTTCGTACGCAGGTCTGTCGAGCCTGGCGCGGTCGGCGGAACTGGTGGTGTGATTACGGTCGACTTCGGCGGCACCGAACGTGCGCCTGGGGTCGAGTCATCGACGGTCATTAGTGGTGAGGCTTCCTGCAAGTGCCCGCTTTCGGCCCTCTCCAACGAGATGAACAGTAGCGCGGCTGCGGTACGAGTGGTCGCACCTGCACTGGTTAGCTACGGTCGGGAGATGTCTGACGCCCTCGCCATAGTTGATGCTGCCGTTGATGCACTCCTCGCCGAGCACGATCCCTCGAAGGAATCGACTGTCGAATTCCGTGGGCACCAGTACGACGCAGGCTTAGGTTTCGTCCATTTCCCGAAGGGTCGTGGCGGCCTAGGCCTAGCTCCGAAGCTCCAACGACATATCGAAAAGCGCGTTATTGATGCTGGCCGTGCTCCCGAGGACCCAACGATGTTCTTCCGGTTTCTCGCCGGGCCAACAATCGAGGCCCACGGCAGCGAAGAAGTGAAGGATCGCTTCCTACGGCCGATGTACACCGGCGAAGAGAAGTGGTGTCAGCTGTTTTCTGAGCCTGGAGCGGGTTCGGACTTTGCGGGGCTGGCTGCTCGGGCGATTCGTGACGGCGATGAGTGGGTCGTGAACGGCCAGAAGGTGTGGAACACACTGGCGCACCTGGCTGACTTCGGCATGCTCGTGACCCGCTCGGACGCGTCGCTGCCCAAGCACAAGGGCATGACGTACTTCGCGCTCGACATGCGCAGCGAGGGCGTTGAGGTTGTTCCGCTTCGTCAGATCACCGGCGAGGCTGAGTTCAACGAGGTATATCTGACCGACGTTCGCATCCCCGATGCGAATCGTATTGGTGAGGTTGGTGAGGGTTGGCGTGCATCGCTGACCACGCTGATGAACGAACGAACGGCGATCGGCGGTGGTACTCCGAAGCAAGGTGGCGGAGCGATCGGCGAGCTCGTCGCGGTGTGGAACAAGCTTCCCGACGGCGAGAAGACGCCTGCTCGACGTGAAGCGGTCATGAAGCTCTGGGCGAAGGCCGAGGCGCTACGCCTGACCAACATCCGTGGCTCGCAGAATCGTCGCGTCGGGAACCCAGGGCCAGAAGGTTCGGTAGCGAAGACCATGTTCGCCGAGCTCAACAAAGACGTCTACGCCCTTGCGATCGATCTGCTCGGTATGTCTGGCCAGATCGACTACGACTACACCTACCGTGCCCCCGAAACGCTCGATGTGTCGGGTATGGAAGGCGGCCCGCGCTACGCCTTCTTGCGTGCTCGAGCGAACAGCATCGAAGGTGGGACGTCAGAGATCATGCGCAACATTCTTGGCGAGCAGGTGCTTGGCCTTCCGGGCGAGCCCCGCGTCGACAAGGACATCCCGTGGATCGACGTCCCGCGTAGCTAGCAATGTGACAATGGAGCCATTCGTGGTGGGAGGCTCCATTGGCTCAGGAAATTTCACAATCGCTCGAAGACGCATGTGGCGAGAACCCAAACATCATGTGCGAGTGGGTCTTTGGCCGCACGAACAGCGAAACGTGGGCCGAGCTCGCCGACTGGTTCCTGGACCGACCACTGCGAATCGTTTTCATCGTCGTGCTCGCGTGGATTGTGAGCCGGGTCCTTCGCAAGATCGTTCGGAAGTTCGCTGCCGAAGTTGCCGAGCGGACTGTTAGGCCACGCTCCGAGCAAGAGTTCGACAACCGCGTGATGCGAACGATGAGCCGCATGGCGCAAGATCAAGATCAGCGAGCTCGGGCACAGAAGCGTGCGATCACGCTGGGGGCGATGCTCGAGAGCCTCGTTGCGATCATCATCTGGACGACAGCTGCCCTGTTGGTGCTCGGTGAGATCGGTGTGTCCCTCGGCCCACTCATTGCAAGTGCCGGTATTGCTGGCATCGCTATCGGCTTCGGCGCGCAGTCCATTGTTCGTGACTTCCTGGCCGGCATCTTTGTGATCATCGAAGATCAGTACGGCGTGGGCGACGTCATTGACACGGGCGAAGCAACAGGAAAGGTCGAGGAGATCGGTTTCCGAACGACGAGGATCCGTGACGTGAGTGGCGTGCTGTGGACGGTCCCGAATGGCGTGATGCAGCGGGTCGGCAACTACTCACAGATCTGGTCGATGTCGATCTTTGACATGGAGGTCGCTTACGACACCGACATCGATCATGCGATGGCCGTGATGAAGCGGGTCCTCGACGAGGCGTGGAAGGAAGAGCACGAGCCGGCCACGATCATCGAGGAGCCCGAAGTTCAAGGCGTCCAAGCCTTTGGTCCAAACGCCATCGTGATCCGAGCCGCAGTCAAGACCGACCCTGCCGAGCAGTGGGCGGTCGCTCGACTCATTCGTGGCCGCTTGAAGAAGGCCTTCGACGAAGAGGGCATCGAGATCCCGTTCCCACAACGCACGATCTGGCTCCGCAACGAAGACCCCGAGCCATTGGGGTCAGGCCTCAACAACTAACAAGTTGCCGCTGGGGTCAGGCCTCAACAACTAACAAGTTGCCGCTGGGGTCAGGCCTCAACAACTAACAAGCTTTCCCGAGCGCTCCACTGCGCCCATCGAGCAACAGCTGGCGAACTTGCTCCACTCGCAATGCAAACACTTGGTCTTCCCTAAGGCGTTTGCGGTACCGAGACGCGATGACGCCTGCGCTCTTAGCGGTCGAGAACTGGTACCGGCTAGCGATCGCAGCAAGTGACATTCCGGCTAGCTCTTGGCTCAACCCAACAGCTGCAGTCCTAGCCAGTTGCTGAAGGCCCTGGGTTCGTTCTGTCAGGGCGCGACGCGGTACGGAAAACACGCTAGAGACGGCGGCCTCAATCTCTGCCGATGATGGGCGGATCATGGACGACCGAATGTGCCCGACAACTTCATCGTTGGCCTCCGCGTGCGCCAATGCGGCGGCAATGAAGTCGTCCGAACCAATCACTGATGGGAACTGTGCAAGGTCGATAGTGTCCTTGGGATTCGTTGAATTCACTAGCTTTCTGAGCTGTGCTGCCGTCCGGACCCCACTCATACGAAACCCTTCGTTACTCAACCATTCCGGAGCCGTGCCGCGGTTGAGAAAGAGTCGATAGCTCGACCACGGATAGTCCTCAAGGTCGTCGACCATTCCAGCATCTAGAGGATTCCGTTCGACGTACGCGAGCGCCCGCCGAAGGTAGTCATCTTCTTGGATAAGTCGAGAGTAGAAGCGCCCCTTCAGCAGAGGTCCATCGATCTCATGTCGACGGTTGAACTTCTGCACGTACGAGCTCTCGATGAGGTGAAGTGCTTTGCTCAGTCCCGCCTCGGGCGTCTCGACAATGACATGGATGTGGTTGTTCATGAAACAGAACGAGTGGATGCGAATTCCGAATCGCTGATGGGCCCGACCAATGAGGTCGAGCAGATCGAGGCGATCCTCGTCGCAGCGGAAGATGTCTTGGCGTCGAGCACCGCGGTTGGTTACGTGATGGAACGCACCTTCGAAGTCGATACGGAGTGGACGGGCCATTGGATTCCCTTGAGTCTGTTGACGAAAGGGGGAAGTGTGTGAGCGACACTATCCAAAGGGTCTGACACGACTTGTTAGTTGTTGAGGCCTGACCCCAGCGCTGACTTGTTAGAGGCCTGACCCCAGCGCTGACTTGTTAGTTGTTGAGGCTCGACCCCGATAGGTGGTGGGGATCTGTTCGAGGATGAGGCGGCTGTCGGTCTGTCGGACACCGCTGTTGTTTCGCATGGTTGAGAGCAGGTCGTTGAGATCTTCGGCTGATGCGATTCGAGCTCGGAGACGGAAGTCGAGTGGCCCGGTCAGATGGAAACACTCAACGATCCGGTCGTCGGCTTTGACCAATTCGGTCAGGGGAGCTCGGTCTCGGTCGTCGGTGAGCCACACATCGATCGACGCTTCCATTGGGCGGCCGAGCAATGAGTGATCAACTTGCGCGACGAAGCGGGTGATCACGCCCTTGTCAACCAGTCGTTGTAGTCGAGCTCCGGCGGCGTTCGCTGACAAGCCAACCGCCGAACCAAGCTCGCGCTGTGTCATTCGGCCATTGGATTGCACGATACGGAGAATATCTCTGTCAATTTCGTCGATGAGCATGATTATCACTGTACATGCGGTCCAGCGGCAGGGTTTTCCGTGCCACTCCCTGCACGATCTCCGTCATGCTAAAGACATGAACACGACCCCCGACATCTCCCACGAATCTGCCGACATTGCCGACCTACTTGCGGCGTGGCGTGCCCACGAGGACAACCGCGCCAACGGTGCCAGCATCGCCGAGCTTGCCGCGTCCCGCGACGAGCTGGACGCCACGCGCTTGATCGTTCGCTCGAGCCTCGCACTGGCCAGCTAACCAAGAGACCTACAGTGGACCAATGGCCATCGAGGTTCAGCGCTCGCTGACGATTCCCGACGCGGAGCTCACCCAACGCTTCACCGCATCAGGTGGACCCGGTGGCCAGCACGCCAACAAGGCAGCGACTCGCGTCGAACTGATTTGGGACATTGAGAACTCTCAAGTGCTGTCATTCCGACAGCAGGTGACGCTGCTCGAACACTTCGGCCCGGTGCTCCGCGTGGTCGTCGACGACGAGCGATCGCAGTTGCGGAACCGCGAGATCGCCGAAGCCCGGCTTGCCGGTCGAGTACGGACGGCACTGACGCCCGTCAAGGCTCGTCGAGCAACGAAGCCGAGCAAGGGTTCCCAGCGTCGACGGGTAGAGAAGAAGCGCCGCAACAGCGAAAAGAAGAGCCTGCGACAGAGGCCAAAGTACGACGACTAGAGCGGTCTGCGGCACCCCCTTTGTGATGTGACCAACGCACGTCGGTCTTCCGGTATGTTTCCGGGCCGATCTGCCGTTACAGAAAGTATGAGCACCATGGAACGTCTCTCGGCGTCCGTTGAATACAAGAAGATTGCCGCCCGCGAATCCGCCGAGTGGTTCGTCGGTATCTCGCGCCACGGCATCGTCGCGGCTGAACGAACCGCAAAGGGTCCGCGAGCACGAGCGACGTTCCGGAGCGTCATGTCGCAGACCGCCGGGTCGATCCTCATCGGCCTTGGCGTCTCGCTCTTCGTCCACTCTCAGCTAGGCGTCCCGGCCTATGACGTCATGCTCACTGCTCTGCGAGATCGTTTTGACATCACGCTCGGCCAGGCGAGCTGGCTGTTCACTGGCGTCCTGTTTCTTGTCGCAACGATCCTGGGCCGACGCCCGCGCATCAGCGGCCTCGTCTACATGCTTGCAAACGGCTTGGCCGTCGACTTGTGGATGCCGCTCATTCGAGACCCCGAAGCTATGACCGCCCGGGTGCTGTTCGTGCTGCTTGGTACGACGGCGATTGCTTCAGGCGTTGCGCTTGTCGTGAACGCCGGGCTAACGGGCGGTGCGATCGAACTCTTGAGCAAGGCTGCTGAAGATCGTGGCGTCGATCCGTTCAAAGCTCGTCGAGCTCTTGAACTCTGGATCGTCGTCGGAGGTGTGCTTCTCGGAGGCGATATCGGTGTCGCTACTGCCGTGTTCGTTCTGACGATGAGCCCGATCTTGAAGGCGGGGCAGCAAGCGCTCATCGATCATCGGGCCGGCCGGGACGCTCGCCTTAGCGCTGCGAGCTAGCTTCGCCTGAAGCGGCCTTGCCGGCATTGCTGAGTTAGCGTCGACGCTATGACGCAGGCACCACACCGGGGCTTTCCCGACGACGAATATCGCAACCGCTGCACCCTCGCGCAGGCAAAGCTTGCCGAGCTCAACCTCGATGCGCTCTTTGTGTGCACCGAGCCCGAAGTCCGCTATTTCACGGGTTTCCACACCCCGTTCTGGCAGAGCCCAACGAGGCCATGGTTCGTGCTCGTGCCGGCGGTTGGCGAACCTGTCGCGATCATCCCGTCGATTGGCGCTCCGATGATGGACGAGACCTGGATCTCCGACATCCGCACCTGGTCGGCTCCTCAGCCCGAGGACGACGGCGTGTCGATCTTGGCTGACACAATCACGTCGATGGGGCTCACCCGCATCGGTGTGCCGATGGGGCACGAAACACACCTTCGGATGCCGTTGGCTGATTGGCACGACCTGCAGGCAGCAGTGCCGAACGTGACGTTCTCCGACGCAACGTCGGTCGTTCGGTCGATGCGGATGGTGAAGTCGGATCGTGAGCTCGCCAAGACGGCCCATGTCTGTGCACTCGTCTCGGATGGGTTCGAAAATCTTGGATCGTTGCTCTCGATGGGCATGACCGAACGCGAGGCGTTCACGGCGTTCAAGATCGACCTGCTTCAGCGCGGTGCCGACGACGTGCCCTACCTGGTCGGGGCATCGGGCCATTCGTTCACCGACGTCATCAAACAGCCGAGCGATCGCGTCATCGAAGCGGGCGACCTGCTCATGTTCGACACCGGCACTATGTGGGATGGCTATTCGAGCGACTTCGACCGCTACTACGCCTTTGGGCACGCCGACGCCGACGCCCAGCGAGCACATCATGTGGTGTGGGATGCAACCGAAGCCGGCCTGAACATGCTGCGGCCCGGCGTTACGACCACCGATCTGTGGAAGGCCATGGCCGATGTGATGATCGAGGGCGGTTCACTCGGCAACGACGTTGGTCGCCTCGGCCATGGGCTTGGCATGCAACTCACCGAGTGGCCCTCGAACACCGCAACCGACGAGACGGTCATCGAAGAGGGCATGGTGCTCACGCTTGAGCCCGGCATGACGTTTGCGCCGGGTCGGATGATGCTGCACGAGGAGAACATCGTGATTCGGGCGGACGGACCCGAGATGTTGTCACGTCGAGCTCCGCGTGATCTGCCGGTCATCGGATGATCGATCGGGCAGACCTACACGCACGTATCGATATCGACCGGGTGGTCGAACGAACGTCGGAGATGATCCGCATCCCGAGCGTCAATCCGTTTGAGAAGGAAGAGTTCGATCGCGGCGAAGGTGAGGTCGTCATCGGCGAATGGCTGTCCGCTCGTCTCGACGAGCTCGGTTACGAGCCGCAGGCCCACGAGGTTGCGCCTGGGCGTCCGAACGTGTGGGGCACGAGCCCAGGAGGAGACGGTCCCGTGATCGCGCTCGGCGGCCACATCGACACCGTTGGCGTGGATGGCTATGGCGGCGACCCGTTCAGCGGCACGGTCGCCGATGGCAAGGTGTCGGGTCGGGGTGCCTGCGACATGAAGGGGGCCTTTGCCTGCTTCCTCGAAGTTGCCGAAGTGCTGAAGGCCAGCAACACCGAACTCGTCGGCAGGCTCATGATCGCGGGCCTCGCCGATGAAGAGGCGGGCATGCTTGGCTCAGCGCGATTCGGCGACGCTGCGAAAGCACCCGACTTTGCCATTCTCGGCGAACCAACCGAGCTCGCAATCTGCACCAGCCACCTCGGCCAATACGCGTTCCCGATCAAGACGTTCGGCAGAGCCGTGCACTCGAGCATCTACTACGAGGGCATCAACGCCATCGAGAAGATGATGCGGGTGATGGCGACGCTCGGTCAGTATCGAGACGAGCTCGCGCTTCGCGACCCTCACCCGATGTGTGGCGTTGGCACCGTCAACGCTGGTGTCATCCGCGGCGGCAACATGGTGTCGATCGTTCCCGACTGGTGCACGATCGACGTCGACCGCCGCCTCACCCCAGGCGAGACCTCGGCGAGCGCTCGCGAGGAAATCGAAGCCCGCCTCGAAGCGCTCTACGCAAACGACCCCGAGTTTGAGTACGAGCTCGGCGAACCGTTGGTTGACGCGGCGCCGCTCGACACGCCACTCGACTCACCCGTTGTGCTTGCCGCCCAACAGGCCGCAGCACAGTGGGGGAGTAGCGCCGAGGCGATGTCGTTCACCGGCTCAACCGATGCGCCAAACCTCGGGGTGCCTGCGATCATCTGGGGACCGGGTTCACTTACTCAGGCGCACACCACGAACGAGTGGGTCAGTGTTGAACAGCTCGAGGCGGCGGCGCACATGTACCTCGACGCCGTACTTGAGATTGCGGGCTAAGCGCTTCCAGGTGGGGTGGCTTCGAACATGGCGAGGTCGACGGTAACGAACGTCGACGTCGCGGTCGCGAACACGCCCTCAGAGCTCACGCCTTCGCACTCCAAGTAGATCTTGCGGCCGTCTTCGCCGGTCTTGCGAGCGGTGAATTCGAGCGGCACGCCCATCGGGCACGGCGCCTCGAAACGTAGCGTCAGCTCGCCGGTGAACGCAACGATTTTGAGCACGGGCAACATGGCACCGAGAACCTCGTCGACAATCGCTGCAACGACGCCGCCATGCGAGCGGCCAGGTGCCCCTTGCCAGCCGGGAAGCAGCGTGACCCGGCCGACGGCCCGGTCGGCGTAGGTGGCGATCTTGAGTCCCATGTTCAGCGGGTTGGCTGACCCCGACACAGGGGAGTCGGCGAACATGTCGATGAACGCGCCGTCCGGGCGAGCGGGGTTGCCTCCCTCGACCAGTGCCTTCTGTACCTCGGCCGACCGCGCGAATTCGAGTGTGCGTTCTCGCACTGGTTCTCCCTCGATCGACTTGGCAAGCGTGTCGGCTTCCCGGGCGATCATCTCCAAAACCTCGGGACGAGCCCGATGTCGCACCAACGCGTGCGACAGACGATTCATCGCCTCAGCTGCGGCAGATCGTGCGGAAAGGTCGAGATCGTCATCAGAATCCACGGATCAGGTCTATTGCGAACGAGCAGGGAGTTCCAAACTCAGGATCAGCACGAGTCACACCGGGTTGTCGTTCCTGCTTTGCCCGTTAACCTGTCGGTGCGGGGTGGAGCAGTCTGGTAGCTCGTCGGGCTCATAACCCGAAGGTCGTTGGTTCAAATCCAGCCCCCGCCACTATCACCGCCAGCTT
>CAKZVC010000081.1 GCA_937922235.1 uncultured Acidimicrobiales bacterium
GCCGGACGAGAATTCGATCGTTCAGCATCTTGATTGGCAACCGGTCGCCGTCACCGTTCTCTGGCTGAATTCCCGTGTTCTTCGCAGCGCGTTCAGAGTCGTTTGTCACCGAGCCAATCTACTGGGGAGGGCGATCGGTGACGCCATTGCCCAGCCTGGCGGGTTGAATTGCACAGCCTGGCGAGCTGAGTGGTGTGGAAAAGGCTGCGAGACCTGCGACGATGGCCGCATGGCCGTCGCAATTCTCGACTACAACGCTGGCAACGTCACCTCGGTCGCTCACGCGGTTCGCAGGCTTGGCTTCGACGCGGAGATCACCTTCGATCACGAGGTGATTCGCTCGGCAGACCATGTCATCTTCCCCGGGGTTGGTGCTGCGGCCACTTGTATGGCGGTTGTACGCGAGCGCGGCCTCGACGTTGCGCTCCGAGAGGCCGTCGACGCGGGAAAACCTGTGTTTGGGATCTGTGTTGGCATGCAGCTGCTCTTCGACCACAGCGAAGAAGACGGCGGCGTCGACTGCATTGGCCTACTTCCTGGACGAGTTCGACGATTCGAGCTCGACGACCCGACGCTCAAGGTGCCACACATGGGGTGGAACCCGGTGAGCTTTGCCGAAGGCGAACCGATCGCCAGCGAACTGGCCACCGCTACTGACACTGCGTGCTACTTCGTGCACAGCTACTACTGCGACCCCGACCCATCGGTCGAGGTAATCGCAACCACCGACCACGGCCACCCATTTTGTGTCGGCGTGCGCAAGGACAACCTTGTGGCACTCCAATGCCACCCAGAGAAGAGCGGGCCGGTCGGTATGTCGATCCTGTCGTCATTCTTGAAGGGGGCGTAGCGATGGCACTTCTCAAACGCGTGATCGTGTGCCTCGACGTGCGTCGAGGCCAGGTAACCAAGGGCGTGAAGTTCCAGGGCAACGTCGACCTCGGCGACCCCGTCGAATACGCCATGCGATACGACGAGCAGGGTGTCGATGAGCTCGTGTTCTACGACATCACTGCGTCGGCTGAGGAGCGCAATCTCTTCCTCGACGTGGTCGAGAACGTCGCTGCGTCGATTCGGATCCCGTTCTCTGTCGGCGGTGGCATCGACTCGCTCGACTCGATGCGTTCCGTGCTACTTGCGGGAGCGGAGAAGGTCAGCTTGAACTCCCCCGCTGTCCGCAACCCTGGGCTGCTCACCGAAGGAGCCGAAGCATTCGGTGCCCAGTGCGTTGTGCTTGGCGTGGATGCCAAGCGGGTCGACAAGACTACGGCGATTCCGTCCGGCTACGAGGTGGTGATCCAAGGTGGCCGCACGCCGACTGGACGCGACGCCCTGCAGTGGGTTGTCGAAGCTGAACAGCGCGGCGCCGGCGAGATCTGTCTGAACGCCATCGACACCGACGGCGTTCGTGACGGGTATGAGCTCGAACTCACCCGAATGGTTGCCGACGCGGTGCGCATTCCGGTCATCGCCTCTGGCGGTGGCGGCGAACCGTCACACCTGACCGCTGCGGTCACCACCGGTGGTGCCGATGCCGCGCTGGTGGCATCGATGGTGCACTACGGCGATTACACGATCGGCGAGATCAAGGCAGCAATGGCCGCCGACGGCGTCCCCATTCGCGTATCGGCTCAGCCCTAGCGGGCTTCCCCGAACCCGAGTTTGTTGCTGACGCCCCAAACATCGCAATCACATGGCGCTTGAGGAGAGCGAAGCTCGCGTAGCGAACTTGGAAGCTTCCGCGGATGTCGGGCGGAAGTCCCGACGTGTTAAGACGCCTGGGGGGAGGGAGCGGAGCGGACGACCACGTAGGCGTCCGCGGATCTCGGCGGGAGTCCGAGCGAATTAGAGCGTGCCTTTGGTTGAGGGGAGGCCGCCGCCGGTGACGGTTACGGCGTCGCGAAGCGCTCGGGCGACGCCCTTAAACGTTGCTTCGATGATGTGGTGCGTGTTCTTTCCGCGCACGGACACGATGTGCAGCGTCATACCTGATGACATGACGAAAGCTCGCCAGAACTCTTCGCAGAGCTGTGGGTCGAACGGCGGGTTGCCTAGGATCTTCTCGCCCGGGAACTCGACCTCGTAGTGCAAGTACGGACGTCCGGAAAGATCGAGTGCGGTGTCGATGAGGGCTTCGTCGAGCGGAACGCTATTCGACGCGAACCGGCGGACGCCGACCTTGTCGCCAAGCGCATCTTTGAACGCTGAGCCAAGCAGGATGCCAGTGTCTTCCACCGTGTGATGTGAATCGATCTCCAAATCGCCGCTGGCCTTGACGGTGAGGTTGAACCCGCCATGGCGACCGAGCTGGTCGAGCATGTGATCGAAGAACGGGAGGCCGGTCTCACAATCGGTGTTGCCGTCGCCGTCGAGTTCGATCTCGATGGCGATCTGGGTTTCCTTGGTGTCACGGGTGGCCGAAGCGTTTCGCATGGCGATCAGTGTACGAGAATCTCCCGAAGCGCAGCGACGAGAGCGTCGTTCTCTTCCGGCGTGCCGATCGTGACGCGAAGGCAGTTGTCGAGACGAGGCCAAGATGCACAGTTGCGCACAAGTACCGATCGGTCGACGAGCGCCTGCCAGAGATCGTCACCGCTCATGTCGTTTGCCCGGAACAGGAAATAGTTTGCGCCGCTGTCCCACGTCTCGACGGGCAGGGAGCCGAGTTGTTCGATCAGCCGGCCTCGCTCCGCGATGATGCGGTCCACGCGTTCGTCCATCGCATCGCCAAAGTCGAGCGCAGCCAGCCCTGCCGCTTGCTTGAACGCATCGAGGTGATACGGCAGCACGACCTTTTCGAGCTCGGCGACGAGCCACTCTGGTGCGAGGAGATACCCGAGCCGAGCTCCGGCCATCGACCATGTCTTCGAGAACGTTCTGCTGACGACGAGGGGAACGTCCTCACCGATCAGTGGTACTGCTGACGAATCGGCGAACTGTCCGTACGCTTCGTCCACGACCAACAAGCCGTTCGTTCCAGCCATGAGCTCGAGCACCGTCTCGACCGTGTCGGGCGGATCGACGATGCCCGTTGGGTTGTTGGGTGAGCACAAGAACAGGACGTCGGGGGCATGGGTCTCCACGACCCGCTTAACCTCGTCGATGTCGAGGGTGAAGTCGTCGCGACGCTGGCCTTCGACCACGGTCGTCCCTGTCGTCTTCGAGATGTGGCTGTGCAGGGCATACGTCGGCTCGAATGTGGCCGCTGTTCGCCCAGCGCCGCCGAACGTGAGCATGATCGTCTGCAACACTTCGTTCGATCCGTTTGCCACAAACACCTCGGCGGGCGTGCGGTGGTAACGCTCGGCAAGGCGTGTTCGCAACGCGGTCGCCGGTCGATCCGGATAGCGATGCCACTCGATCTGCTCGAGTGCTTCATGGAGTGCCTCAGTGAAGCCTGGCGGTGGAGGCGTGGGCGCCTCGTTGGTGTTCAAGCGAACATCGACGTCAACTTGGGGTGAGTGATAGCCCTTACGAAGCGCGATATCGGCGCGGACGGTTGGTCGACTCATCAGAACGCCCGAAGCGCGCTCTGGAGGTTTCGGCCAGCTCCCTGGAGTGACCGTTCAACCTCAAACAGCCGAATGGCAACATCGGAACGGTCGCCTCCGTGGTACTTCTGGGCAACGTCGACAACCCGCTCGAGCAGTTCCTCGATCTGGGTGGCGACGGTAGACAGCTCGGCCAAGTCTGATTCCATGCCAGGGAACCTACACGCGAAAAGAGCGGACGCTTGGCGCCCGCTCTTTCGCTACACAGAGGGCGGCGGATCCCTCGACGTGTCGCAACAGCACCCCGTCTGCGGCGGAGCTCGGGGGTGCTGTTGATCAACGTACCCATAGGAGTGGCTGTCTGGGAATCCCAACGGAGCAGAATTTGCCCATATGGGCTAGGTCGCAAATTTGATCGCCGAGTGTGACGCTCTATCAACTCGTAGCCTGACGGGATGGACTTTGTCGTCGAACAACGAGAGGGGTTACCCCCAGTCGTACACCTAACCTTCGACGATGCCGACTCGACCGACACCTTCGTCGATGCCTTGGCATTAGCCGACAACGCCGGACCCGAGGCCCCGTTGTGGATTCACGGCACCACGAACGAGCGTCGCTCACTACTCGAAGCTCGAGGCATGACATCGAACCGGACGCTGCTGCAAATGCGGTGCCCGCTACCTACGACGCGGTCGACCCTTGACACTCGGGCCTTCACCGAAGCGGACATCGACGACTGGCTTCGGGTGAACAACCGTGCGTTCGACTGGCACCCCGAGCAATCGGGGAAGACCCCTGACTGGGTTGCCGAAGAGCTCCAAGCTGAGTGGTTCAACGCTGACGGGTTCCGACTGCACCACATCGACGGGGAACTCGCTGGGTTCTGTTGGACCAAGGTGCACCACGACCCTGAACCACTCGGCGAGATCTACATCATTGCGGTGGACCCCGACTTTCATGGACGGGGGCTTGGCAAACAGATGACTCTCGCCGGACTCGACTGGCTTCACGATGCAGGCCTCACCACCGGCATGCTCTACGTCGAAAGCGACAACGAGCCAGCGGTGGCGACCTACGAGAAGATCGGGTTCACGACCTTCCGCAGCGACACCCTGTGGCGACGCCCATGATTACTACCGACACTCGCTATCAGTTCACTCGTGACGAGCTCGCTGAGTTGCTGAACGACCAGCCCAAGTACCGGGTCGAACAGCTCTGGAAGGGCCTGTACGACGAAGGTCTCGACATCGAGAACATCTCGACGCTGCCGAAGAACCTTCGCGAACACCTCGACACGCTTCTGCCGAACGCACTGCACGATCGCGTTGTACGAGTAAGCGAGGGCGGCGAAACGCACAAGTGGCTGTGGGGTCTCGCCGACGGCGACGCTGTCGAAACTGTCCTCATGCACTACACCGACCGCTCGACGGTGTGCGTCTCCAGCCAGGCGGGCTGCGCGATGGCGTGCGGCTTTTGCGCCACCGGGCAGGAGGGTTTCCGCAGGCATCTCACCACGGGCGAGATCGTCGAGCAGGTCATACGCGCCCGCGAAGCTGCCAAGCCCCGCCGCCTCTCGAACGTGGTGTTCATGGGCATGGGTGAGCCACTCGCAAACTACGACGCCGTGTGGGGCGCAGTACGCCGTATCCACGGTGACCTCGGCCTGTCCGCACGCCACATCACCATGAGCACGGTTGGCCTCGTACCTGGAATCAAGCGGATGGCTGAAGAGCAGCTTCCCGTCAGCTTGGCCGTGTCGCTGCATGCCGCAACCGACGAGCTCCGCACGGAACTCGTGCCGATCAACAGCCGCTACCCCATCGACGATCTTGCTGCTGCCTGTCAGGCGTATGTTGCTGCGTCAGGGCGCCGGCTGAGCTTCGAGTGGGCGCTCATTGCTGGCGTCAACGACACCGAAGAGCAAGCGATTGCCCTCGCCGACCTCTGCCGCGAGCTCCGAGCGCACGTCAACTTGATTCCGCTCAACCCCACTCCTGGATATCTGACGGTTGGAACCGATATGCCAGGTGTAAAGCAGTTTCAGAAGTGGCTTCTCGATCGCAACACCAACGCCACGATCCGTCGCAACCGCGGCACCGACATCGATGCGGCGTGCGGCCAACTGCGGGCGAGCCAATCTACGACCACACAGGTCTCAATCGAGAAGAAACGTCAGGTACTCTAGGAAACCGATGGCTGATCGTTACTCATTCCAAAGCCCGTTCTCACGAGGCGCAGGCGCAAACCCGTGGTTCATGGTGGGCAGCGTGGCTGTCACAACCAGCGTGTTCGTAACGGGATTGGCCTTCCTAGGGCTGATGCTTCTCGTGATCGAGGGCGGCATTGGCCCGGTCGGCGGGGCGATGCGCCTCAACGAAAATGCGCTCCTCCAAGGTCAAGTCTGGCGATTTGCGACCTACATCGTTCCTGCTGCGGCCGGACCGTTCTTTGCCCTGATCGGTATGGCGTTCTTCTACTTCATCGGCAGTGCTTTTGAGGGGCAGATCGGTCGACGTGCCTACACGGCGCTGCTCGTTACCTTGACGATCGTCCCTGCGGTAATCGGCGTTCTTCTTCGGATTATCACCGGTGAGACGACTGGGGTTCTCGAGTCCTCGAGCTTGGGCAGCATGTTCTTCGGCATGGCGTGCGGGTACGCCGCTGCCAATATGCAGGCGAAGTCGTTCTTTGGCATCCCGTTCTGGGGCCTACTGGCGTTCTTCTTTGTGGTGCAGGTCCTGGGCCTGCTCATCAGCCGAAGCCTTGTCGGACTCGTGATGTTGTTCGTGACGGTCGGCATTGCGCTCATCGTGGTTCGCTCGCTGGGCTTCTCGAACGTCGAACAGATTCCGACCGTTCCGCTTCCTGGGTTCTTCTCGGACAGCCCCACCGGTACCTCTGTCGCAGCTCCCTCTCGCCCCCGAGCGAAAAAGAAGAAGACCAAGAAGAGCAGTTCGAGTCATCTACGGTCCGTCCCCGATGTTCCAACGGCAAGCGAGGCCGAGATCGACGCGCTCCTCGATCAAGTCAGCGACTTGGGTTTCGATAGCTTGACGAAGCAGCAGAAGCAGACGCTCGAGCGCCACTCAAAAGAGATGCGCAAGCGCCGCGACAGCTAGCCGCTACTTGCCAGGGATGAGCTTCGCCGCGGTTGCAGCAATGTCGGCACGGTGATCGGCGATTGCCTTCCAGGCATCGGCGACCTTGGCTGGTCGGCCCTCGATCGCAACGACAAACAGATCGTCGCCAAACCGGTTGACGATGACGGCGCCACGCGACGTTGACGTGACCGAATCGACGAACGCTCCGAGGACATCGCGTTCGATCAGGTCGAGTTCCAGGCGGACCGATGACGCCACATGTACGAGCGCCCGGCGCATCGCCTCACGCTCGCCAGAAGTGATGTGGCTGACGATCGGTTGTGCTTCCATGCCACGGAACAACATTGCTCCGGCAAACCCAGGCGTCCACGCCGCCAGGCTCTCGAGCAGTCGGTTGAGCTCGGCCAGCATGGTTTCGTCGACGTCTTCGACCGTGAGATCGCCGGCACCACTGCGAGCCCGTTTACGTCGCTCCGATGCGGCCATAGCAGCGCGCTTCGCCGTGTCAGCAACGTCGCCCTCTCGGGGATCTGAACTATCCGCGTAGTTACTCACCGGCCAAACGCTAGCGCCACAAACCACGCGAACCATCCGGGTTCGCTCTGCGTGAGCTTCTACGCTGGGAGGGTGAACGCACAGCTCCCCTCGCTCGATCAACCGCTTCCCGAAGGCGAAGCCAAGGGCGAAGCAGTCCAGGCCATGTTCGACACGATTGCGCCTCGGTACGACATGGTGAATCGAATCATGACGTTTCGCCTCGATGTACGGTGGCGTCGAATCGCTATCGAGTCATTGGCGCTGCCCAAGGGCGCCGTGCTCCTGGATCTCGCAACCGGAACCGGCGACTTTTGCCGTGAGCTCGCTGAATTCGGCTACAGCTCGGTCGGCGCGGACTTCAGCTTCGGCATGCTCGATGCAGCGCGCACGACCGAACCGTTGGTCCAAGGCGATGGAATGAGCTTGCCGATCGCCAATGCGTCCGTCGATGGTGCCACATGTGGCTTTGCACTGCGAAACTTCGTCGACCTGCCCATGGTGTTCTCTGAGCTTGCCCGCATCGTTCGCCCCGGCGGCCGCATTGCACTGCTCGACGCCAGCGAGCCCGACAACGCCCTCATGCGGTTCGGCCACGGCCTGTACTTCGGCAAGGTCGTGCCATTCATCGGCGGCCTGCTGTCGAACAAGGAGGCCTACGGCTACCTCCCCCGCTCGCTCGCCTACCTCCCACCTCGTAACGAGCTGCTCGCCAACCTGCGCAACGTTGGCTTCGACGACGTCACCCACACTCAGCTCACCCTCGGCGCCGCCCAACTCATCACCGCCACTCGGAGCTAAGACAGGCGCTCAGGAACGACAGTCGGCAGCAGAGATCCAACAACTGGTTCCAGGCACCAAAATCCGGGTCCAGCCTTTCGCCGACTTCGATTCGCGCCTGGAGCTTCGCTAATTCGCACATGTGGTGCCAGGCACCAAACGGGTGAGCTGACGTCGGTGGTGTCCTGACAACTCAAGCGTTTGCGCGGCGGAGCCGCGCTCCACAACACCGAGAAGGCCGCGAACTTCAGGAATTTGTACCTGGCACCAAAAGCCGGTTTGGTGCCAGGTACAACTCTTTGCTCTGTGGTGGGGTGGGCGCTTATTTCTGGGGTGTGTGGGCCGATTGAACTAGGTGAGTTTGGTTTCCACATTGGTGCGTCTCGGGCCGATCGACCTTCGTCAGAGCTGGCCGCAGCGACGGCTGGAGAACATCGCTGTGCCAATGACGGCGTCGCTTGTGGTCATTGGACTGTCTGCAGTCGCTGTAGGCGCCATTGAAGCAACGATCTTGGTGATCGTTGCCAGCATCGCCACGTCGCTCGCCGACGTTGGCGGATCGACGCTGCTCGAGCCGCTCGGGCTCGACGAGCTTCGCCCCCAGGTGCTTCTGGGCATTGGACTTGCGCTGGTTGGCTTGTACACCGTCGTTGAAGCGCTCTCAGCGTCTACCTCTGCTCGTCTAATCTCTCGAACCACGTTGGCTGTTCGCCGCCGGGTACTCGACGGGCATGCCACTGCTGCATGGGCTGACAAGGAAGAGCTCGAAGGCACGGCATTGGTCCAGCTCGCCACGATGAATGCCATGCTGAGCTCAAACATGGCGCTGCAAATGGCCAAGTTCACGACCTCCGGGCTGAACTTCGCCGTGCTGATCGGCGCGGCATTGTTGATCGACCCTCTCGCAGCAGCCCTGGTCGTCGTCGGAGTTGGCGTCTTGATTCTGCTGTCACTTCCGCTTACCGCAGTGGCCCGTACCCAACAGAAGTCGTCGGCCGAGGTCAACCGTGACTTCGTCGCTGCAGTACAAGAACACAGCGCCCTTAGCCGCGAGATCGAAGTCTTCGACGTCCATTCCGAGAGCCTGCGCTCGATCGACTCGCTGAGCGAACGCCACAGCAACCTCCTGTTCCGCACAACGCTGCTCACCAAGCTCAACACCACGGTCTACAAAGCCAGCGCCCTCCTGCTCATCCTGGTGCTGCTGTCCGTTGCTGTTGCCGTTGGCACAAACGATGTTGCGGCATTCGCCGGAGTGGCCTCGGTTCTGCTTCGGTCGGTGTCCTACGGCCAAGGCGCCCAGCGCAGCTGGCACACCCTGGGTGAAAGCACTGCCTGGCTCGACCAGCTCGAAGACGACCTCCAGCGGCTCGAACGCGACCCTCAGGTACTCGATCTCACGCCTGACGCTCCCCCTGAGGGCGGGTCGCCGATCGGCCTGACCTTCGCCGACGTGTCGTTCTCCTATGAAGCGGGACTGCCCGTTCTTGACACTGCATCGTGCTCGATCGACGCTGGTGCGTTCGTTGGCCTTATCGGCCCGTCAGGCTCCGGCAAGTCGACGCTTGCCGATCTCCTGCTCGGTCTACGTTCGCCAGACGCTGGAGCGATCACCGCGTGCGTCGATGGCAAACCAATCTCGTTAGCGTCGTGGCGATCCTCTGTGGCCTACGTTCGTCAGGAGCCCGAGCTGATTGCTGGCTCGATTATCGACAACGTCCGCTTCTACCGTCCATGGATTAGCGACGACCGAGTTCTCGACGCACTACGCGCCGCGCATGTGCTTACCGATGTGCGTTCGTGGCCCGACGGGCTCGAAACCGACCCGGGCACACTTGGGCATCGTTTGAGTGGCGGTCAGAAGCAGCGCATCGCTATCGCCCGAGCTCTTGCGGGTAACCCTCGCCTCCTCGTCCTCGATGAGCCAACGTCGGCGCTCGACCCAACGTCCGAGCATCACATCACCGAGGCGATCACCGACCTGGCTGGTGACACGACAGTCGTCGTTATTGCTCACCGGCTGTCGACGATCGAACGGGCCGACGCAGTGCTCCGCATCGACAACGGCAAGATCGTATCGACTGCCCTAACTCGTGAGCACGAGGCCGACCGTCATCGCGAGCCCAGCGAGTAGCTGTGTCTTCCCAGTCGCCTCGAGCGCCGGAATCAATGCACGTTCCTTCGCACCAGATGCAACGGTTCGAAGTGCGGGAAGCGCTGGCACGAGTCCGATAAGGCCGAGCAGTAACCACATTCTGTCGGTGGCGATCGCAACGACGGCGATGATGCCGAACGCACCGATCATCGATGCGAGGTACAGCGAGCGAGTCTTGGCATCGCCAAGGCGCACCGCCAGCGTGTTCTTGCCCGACTCCTCGTCGCCGAGCCGGTCACGCAGGTTGTTGATGACGAGCAATGCGGTGGCAAAGACTCCAACCGGGATCGACAGAATCACTGCGAGCGCCGAGATCTCTTCGGTCTGCACGTAGGCCGAACCAACGGTTGCCACCACACCAAAGAACACGAACACGAACACCTCGCCGAGACCCAGGTAGCCATACGGCTTACTGCCACCGGTATAGAACCATCCGGCCGCTATCGAAGCCGCGCCGACAGCGAGCAGCCACGGGTTGACCGCAATACTGAGCGCCAGCCCGACAATTCCCGCAACGCCAAACGCCGCAAGCATGGCCCTCTTCACCGCGCCTGATGATGCTGCGCCGGAGCCGACCAGCCGAAGGGGACCAACACGGTCGTCGTCGGTGCCGCGGATTCCGTCGCTGTAATCGTTGGCGTAGTTCGTTGCGACTTGCAGCGCGAGCGCAACCACCATCGCGGCTACGGCGCGCCAAACGATCGTTGTCTGGTCAGCAACCGCTGCGGTTCCAACAGCAACCGGGACGATCGCTGCAGGAAGTGTCTTCGGGCGGGCTCCAGCGACCCACAGCGCTACACCGGTTGGATGGCTTCCCGTCACGACGTCAACGTACTCGGGATTTGTACAGATTCTCCGACCGTAGTGGTCTGAAAATCGTCACAAATCTTGCCAGTGGCCTCGGTGAGTGGTTTCGGTAACGGGGCGCTTGGGTCGGCGGGTCGACCTGCTGGGGCGATCGTTGGGCAGATCGGGGTGTCCAATGGCGATGGTGCCGACCGCACGGCGTCCCTCGGGCACGCCGAACCTCGTCGACACCGCAGCTTCGTGTTCGAACTGGCCAAAGAAGCAGGCCCCTAGCTCCAACCCGCTCGCGGCTAGGAGCATGTTTTCAACTGCGGCTCCCCCGTCAACCCACCAATACGGCACCGACCAGGCATCAGGTCCGGCGCCGAGGCCGGTTCGGGCCTTGTCGGGCTCGCCGTAGCGTTCAACATAGGCGGCGGGGTCAACGTAGGGAACGATGAGGACCGGCGCGTCAAGCAAGCGTGGCCACGGGAACGATGCCCGAGCGTCAGCCGCCAGCGTGGTGTCCCAGTAGGCCTCGACGTCACTGCTCTCAAGATCGTCACGGCGCTCGAGGATGAGGAGCTCGATCGACCGTGTGTTTCCCGCACTCGGACCCGAGTGCCCAGCGTGAATGATCTGATCGAGCACGCCAGCGTCGACCGGCGTGCGCGCAAAGCTCCGCACCATGCGGCGCTGCGAGATCAGCTTGACGAGATCGGCAGGTGGTGCCGACGGCTCGCTAGGCGTACTTGGCAAGGTCCTCGGACATGGCCCAACCAAACCCGATAAGCACATCGCCGTTTGCGACATCGAGGTCAGCAAAGAATGCTGCGACGTCGGGGTCGATTGCTTCTGGCTTTGAGGACTCGAAGTCGAAGGCGCATGGGCGTTCGCCGCTGCCCTTGCCGGTAAACGAGCGATCGGCGTAGCGCAGCGGCGAGATGCCGAAGCGCTTTGCGAACCGGCGTCCCCACGCACGCTCCTCACCTGATGCCTTGTGATCAGGACGAGGGACGATGTCGTTGAAGGTCTTCAACATGTCGAAACCGTCGGGGGTCTGCATCCGCAGGCCAACAACGACGTCTTCGTCTGGGAATGCCATGACCGCACGGTGCATGAGGTCGGTGACCATGCCCTTCATAATGCTGTCGCGGCGCGAGCTCCGGGCGATTGCACCGAGACCGATGATGATCGCAGGCGTGCCGCCAATGCGCTCGAGCGTGTAGTACGCGAAGCCCTTCAGACGTCCGTTATCGAGTGCTTCACAGCACAAAACCCATTCTTCGGCCTGCTTGGACAGATCGCCAGCTTCGTACGGAAGCGGGTGATCAGCACACAGGTCGGCCATATCGGAGATCTCTGCATCGCTCAGCGCGTTGCAGTCCTTCGTTTCCACTTCAAGTGCCATGTATTCGCCTTGCTCAGTCGCTTTGTACGCCTCTCTAGTCCAGTCAAGAACTGGGGAAAACGCAAACTGAGGTCGTTTGACCCCGACATTGTTGGGACATTGTTGCGACATTGCCTGAACATTGCGGGCGGGCCCTAGGCCATCACGACCGCATCTGGCCCAAGAAGCACTCGGATCTCGGCAACGAGACCGCTGCCCGTCTCGACTCGATAGGTCTCGGGAAGTCGGATGACCTGCTCGCTGTCGAGGTGTAGGAAGACCTCTGATTGGCCCTGGTGCTCCTGTAGGAGCGTTTTGAGCGAGTCGAGGGTGCCAGGGTCCTGAGCATGCGTTGGCAGGCGTAGACGCAACGGCTGGGTGGCTGACATCGACGACGAATCGAAGATCTCGAGATCTTGGGCAATGAACTTTGGAATGTCGTCCTTGCCGTCGAGCCGACCGCGTACGACCACGATCGAGTCGTCGATCAGCTTGTGACCGTGCTCGTTCATCGTTCGTGGGAAGACCATGACTTCGATCGAGCCTTCAAGATCTTCGAGCTCGAAGATGGCCATCAGGTCGCCCTTCCGCGTCCACTTCTTCTGCAAGTTCGTGATGACTCCGCCAACCCGGAGGAACGCGCCGTCGGCTTCGTCTTCGAGGGCCCCAACCGTCTTGTCACAGCGGCGCTGCAACGCCGCCTCATAGCCAAGGATTGGATGATCGGAGATATAGAGGCCGAGCATCTCCTTCTCGTTTGCAAGCTTCGGCATCTTCTCGAACTCGATATCGGGGATGTCGGGCCTGTCGTCGAAGGTGGGCTCGTCGCCCAGGCTTCCGAACAGCGTCGCCACGCCAATGTCGTGATCCTTTCGTGACGCCACGGTGCGGTCGATAATGAGCTCGTACACGTTGAGCAGACCCTTGCGGGGGTGCCCAAGTGAATCGAACGCACCGGCTTTGATAAGCGATTCGATCGTGCGCTTGTTGAGCACTTGGTAATCGACGCGTTCGACGAAATCGAGGAAGCTCTCGAACGGACCGTTGGCATCTCGCTCAGCAAGGATGTGCTCGACGAGGCCTTCGCCCACGTTTCGCACCGCCGACATGCCGAAGACGATCTCGCCCTTTTCGTTGTTGTCCTCAAGGTTCGGAATCGGGTGGAAATCCATGCGGGCCCGGTTGATATCGGGCACCACAACGTTGATGCCCATGACCCGGCATTCGTTGAGGTAAATCGCTGCCTTATCGAGGCTCGACTTCACGGAGGTCAAAAGCGCCGCAAGGTACTCGACTGGATAGTGGGCCTTCAGGTAGGCGATCTGGTACGCCACGAACCCATAGCCGTAACTGTGGCTCTTGTTGAACGCGTAGTCAGCGAACGGCTCGATGATCTTCCACCACTCCTCGCCGAGCGGAATTCCATAGCCGGTGGCTTCGCAGCCGTCGATGAACTTGGCCTTCTCCTTCTGCATGACCTCGCGAATTTTCTTACCGCAGGCCTTGCGGAGCGAGTCAGCGTCGGCGAGCGAGTAGCCCGCGAACTTCTGCGCGACACGCATCATCGACTCTTGGTAGATCATCAGGCCGTAGGTGTCGCCGAGGATCTCGGCAGCATCCTCGTGCAGCAGCGTGACTTCCTGACGACCGTTCTTGCGGTCGGCGTAGTCGTTGTGCATGTTCGCTTCCATCGGACCAGGCCGGTAGAGCGCCACAAGCGCCGCAACATCTTCAAACGAGGTTGGTCCGAGCGACTTCATGAGCGCTCGCATCGGCGTGGACTCGAGCTGGAACACGCCGATCGTTTCGCCTCGCTGGAGCAACGCGTAGGTGTCGTCGTCGTCGAGGTCGACGTTGTCGATATCGACGTCAATACCGCGAGTGACCTTGATCGACTTGAGCGTGTCGTCGATGACGTCGAGGTTTCGTAGCCCGAGGAAGTCCATCTTGAGCAGACCCAGCGACTCAACGCCGTTCATCTCGTACTGCGTGACCACCGGTGCGTCTTCGGGATCTTGACCAGCTTCGGGCTTACGCTGGATTGGGACGTAGTCGGTGATCGGGTCTCTGGTAATCACCACTGCGGCGGCGTGGATGCCGTCGGAACGGCGCAGACCCTCGAGACCCTTGGCCACATCGACCACTTCGGCGACGATTGGATCGGTTGCCACCATGTCGCGGAGATCGCCCGCCTGGGCGTAGCCGCCCTCGTACTTGGGGTGTTTCTCAAAGCAATACTGCAACGGCGTGTCACGGCCCATAATGAGCGGTGGCATGGCCTTGGCCACCTTGTCGCCCACCGCATACGGGTAGCCGAGCACGCGAGCAGCGTCTCGCACTGCAGCACGTGCTTTGATTTGGGAGAACGTGACGATCTGGGCCACGTGGTCGCGTCCGTAACGGTCGGCGCAGTACCGGATCATTTGGTCGCGATAGCGGGTATCGAAGTCCATATCGATGTCGGGCATCGACATACGCGACGGGTTGAGGAATCGCTCGAACAGCAGGTCGTACTTGATCGGGTCGAGGTCGGTGATCCACAGGCAGTACGCCACGGCACAACCAGCAGCAGAGCCTCGGCCAGGGCCCACTCGGATGCCCTCGTCACGGGCGTACTTGATCATGTCCCAGGTGATGATGAAGTACGACGAGAAGCCCATGTTCTTGATGACATCGAGCTCGAAGAGGAGGCGCTCTTTGGCTTCCTCGGGGATGTTGTCGCCCCATCGCTTCTTTGCCCCTTCCATCGTGAGGTGGAGCAAATACTCATCGTCGTCGGTAAAGCCTGGCGGAAGCGGGAAGCTTGGCAGCAACGGTTCGCCGAATTCGATCTCGACGTTGCAGCGCTCGGCAATCCAGAGGCTGTTGTCGCAGGCGACCTCGACCTCTTTCCACATGTGCCGCATCTCGGCGGCCGACTTCAAGTAGTGCTGGTCGCCGTGAAACTTGAACCGATCGGGATCGGACCGCAACGAGCCGGTCTGCACACATAGGAGCGCATCGTGGGCGGAGTGGTCGACCTGATGGGTGTAGTGACTGTCGTTGGTCGCAAGGATCGGGGCACCGATCTTCTTGGCGATCTCGAGCAGTTGCGGGTTCGTGCGGATCTGTTCGGGAATGCCGTGATCTTGGAGCTCGATGAAGAGGTTGTCGCGGCCAAAGATGTCTTGGAGACGGCCGGCCCGACGAACGGCTTCGTCGAAGTTGCCGCCGAGCAACGCCTGGAGCACCTGGCCGCCAAGGCAGCCGGTTGTGGCAATGATGCCCTCGGAGTACTTATCGAGCAGTTCCCAGTCGCAGTTGTGAATGGCGAAATCGGAGACGTATGAGTGATCGTCGGCGACCTCAATGTTGTACACCCAGCCGTCGTAGTGCTTGGTCTCGACCTCAGAGATTGGCTTGTACACGTAGAACGGATCGGCCCAGGTCTTCCGGTGGGCAAGTTCGCGATGATCGGGCGAGTAGTTGGAACGGAACTGGTCGTTGTGGTTCGGATCGTCGAGCTCGTGCCGCCGAACCGAAGCAAAGTCGTCGGCCAGGCCCGCACGGAGGGTTCGCACCTGCCAGGCGAGGTTCTCGCTGGTCTGGGTAAAGATGGTTCCTGAATCGTGACGAGCGCCGTCGCCATCGAACAAGCCCTCGATCAGACCCCGCTGGAAGCTCTCGGGCGCGTCCCAAACAAACGAAGGTAGGTGCTTGTTCGCAGCGCCCGTTGCAGACAGAGACACCAAGAACTCGCTCAAGATCGAGCTCGAGATTCGGATGTCGGTACCGCGATATCCGGGACGATCCGGTCGGCCGCTCACCGTTGGCATCTTGCCGGTTAGACGGCGGATGAACTCCGACGCGCGGTCGATCGTTCGTGTCTCGTCCTCGTGGACGGTCATACGGACTTCGTTGCGAGTGGCGTATCCCTCGGCGATGTACAAGCCGAGAAACCAGCCGAAGTCTTCATCAAGTTTGATCGACTCGGGGAACGAGGCGTAGTGCCGCGTTGGCCCCATGCCTGAGCGAGCCGACTCGCGCACAAAGGTGTCAGGCTGCTCAGCCGGCTGCCAGGTGACATAGCCCGCAACATCGATTTCGACGACCGGATTCTCGCGTTCCACCTTTGGCAGGCACGCCCACGAGTACCAGTTGTCGGCGCGCTCGGTGGCAAGCGGGCGACCGGCCTTTAGGTCTTGCACCTCGACCCAGCGCTTGTTGCCTTCAACATCGTTGACAAGCACCGGATGCTCACCCGTCATCCACGTGGTACGGCCGTAACGGCCCGACAGGTTGACGCCGTGAATGTCGCCCGAATGCCAGCGCTTCATCGTCTGAACGACCGGACGGAAGCGGCCGTTATGCGTCAGAACAAGGTCGCCCTCGTTGAGCTGCTCGATCGGCGTCATGCCGTTCGGAGTGACGATTTCCTGACCCGCCGTGAGACAGCGTGGTTTGTAATGAAAACCTGTCATGAACGCCTCGGACGCGAGGTGGATCATGTTCTGGTAGCCGACGTTGTTCTCTGCCAGGAGAATCAGGTGGTAGTAGAGCTTCTTTCCGCCATCGGAGCTGCCGCCGGAATCGTCCATACGGCCACGGCGCGACAAGCGCTCGGAACGGTGGTCGTGGGCCATGTAGGCCTCGGTGCCGATAATTGGCTTGATGCCCGCGTTGTTGCACGCCTTGTAGAAGTCGAGCACCCCGTACATGTTGCCGTGGTCGGTAATGCCCAATGCCGGCTGTCCGTCGGCCGCCGCAGCCGCCACTAGCTCATCGAGGCGCGACGCTCCATCGAGCATCGAGAACTCGGTATGCACGTGCAGATGGGTAAATGACCCTGCCAAGAAGACTCCAGGTGTCCGGGGAAGCACACCCTAGTCAAGGGCCCTGACGCGAACTACATCGAGAGAATTCGCGAAGGCCCAGGCATGGGTAATGAGCTCCATCGGGCTCCTATCATGAACGGCATGATTAAAGCTGAGGATCTCGGCAGGGTCAACCGAGCGATCGATAGCGCCACGTTGTTCATCGACGCCCAGGTGAGGAGGCTATGGCCAAACCTAAATCTAGGCGATGCTGCATCGGTTATTGTCGTCAGCGCACCTCCAACACGCCCCGCCGTTGAACGAGTGTTATCGGCAACCCCTGGGGAGTCGGAGATCGTGACAATCGGAGGCGGTTCAACTCACGATTTCGGAAAGCTGTTCGCATTCGGTTCAGCACAAGATGGATCGCTTCCAGCGACGTTCGAATGGAACGACTCGCTAGAACTTGCAACGCTCACGGCCGTTCCCACCACTTTTGGGACTGGTGCCGAGTACTCACCAGTGGCGGTGCTCCATGGATCAGGCCCTGGATCAGCCGTCGGGGCTAACGGGCTTCGACCCAAGACCGTGATCTCGTTCCCGGGGTTTCTTCGTACGCTTCCGCCCGCTGCAGCTGCTTGTTGCTTTCTCGACGGTATCTCCCACTGTACCGAATCCATTCTTTCATCACCGTCAAACGCAGTTGTTGTCGAAACGGCAACGGAAGCTCTTACCGCGTTCTTGTCCTTACGCGGCGCAGGAAGCGTGGTGAACAGCAGCGAACTCGTCAGAGCCGCTACGGTTCGATCCGCCAAGGCGCTTTCTCTGTCGAAGCGCAACACTCCCCACCTTCTGGCTGCGGCACTTTCCGATTCGATGGAAATTCCACACGGGTTAGCCGCTGGAATCTGTCTCAGCGCGTACCTCGATAGAGGCCTTCCACGGAGTTTCCCTGTTGACGACAAGACGCTAACTAGGTCGGTGGACCACTGGCTGTCGATCGCATGGGACAACGAGGCCGCTCTGCCATCGTACGAGCGGTTGTCAGTAGCAATACAGGAAGAAGCAAAGATTACTGGACCCGCTATGACGGTTAACGATGCGCAGTGGTGGTCAAAGGCTATCCTTCGTACTGCACTAGCTCTTGGGGGAACAGATGGTTAACAGAGTAAACACGCTCGGCTTTCTGGACAGCGAGGTGTTTACTCGATGTGAGCCGCAGTCGGTGATTTCCAGTTTCTTCCACGACAAGAAGTGCCGACGTACGCTTCTTGATGGATTTACCAAGCCAACGAAGCGCGACATTGTACAGCTCGCGCAGCTTGGTGGAGCAATACGTACGTGTCCTGAGCTCGCGGGATTGAGGCAGGACTGGCTCGACATTTTCGTGAACCTCATCGGCGAGTTGGATGCTCCGTGGAGCATCTTTGACGAGAACCCGCACGAGTCCCTAACGGCCTACACAACAGCGCACGTGCTGACGGCGCTAGGGCCAGACGCTGCCGAAGTACTCGATCCAACAAAGCTTGAGCTGGCCGTGACTGAGGTATGGAAGTTCACTCGAGAAGTCGCCGAAGCACAGTCTGACTTCGCCCCGCACCTTGTGCCCCTTGCAATTCGAAGCCTCGCAGCAATTGACAGACTAGGCGACGAGCACAAGAAAATTGCGGGACTATGGGCGAATAGCTACTTGCACTACACGCAAGCAGAACTCGATTCTAACGTAGGCCGCAAACTCCCACCTGCCCACTCGTTTGCAGCTCTCGCAACCCTCGAGCTGTGCCTGCCTCAGCAGGTTCACCGTGGACGCCATGAGCTAATCCATAGGATCGCATCGGCATACCCCATACTACCGGAGTACGGACGGACGGGACTTACTCGGGTTTCGCGCTATGCACTTGCGAATTCGACGATCGACGCTCTTGGGTACGCGCTTAGCTTAGAAAATGTTGGCGGGGCACTCTTGGATGAGTCTACAGCTGTTCAGGACACGCTCGACTGGCTCGCCCAAGGTGCCAATCGGGAAGACGGCCGTTTGACCTCGTTCAATTCCGACGTGTATCCAGATGACGATCGCCCCGAGCTCTGGTTCAATGCGGTCGTGCTGTCATTCCGGGCAAGCCTCGCTTCCCGCTCACGCCGGCTCTTCAATGATCGAGTTGTCGAGCGCTATGGCGGTACCGTCCAATCGGACGCCTTCTCGTGGGAAGAGATCAAGGTCGGTGGATTTCGATGGAAAGAGGTCTTGCAGACTCGCATGGTCGAAGCCGCCTCGAATGCGGATTCGAGACCCGACTTCCGGCTTGAACAGAACGGCATTATTCTCTTCGGCCCACCAGGAACCTCGAAGACATCCACAACGCAATCCTTAGCGAAACTCCTCGGCGATTGGCCTCTTATCTCATTGAGCCCCTCCCATTTCCTTGAGGATGGCGTTGACGGAATCTTCCACAGCCTGAACGCCGTGTTCTCCGAGCTCGTTGAACTTGAAAACGTAGTGATTCTGTTTGATGAACTTGAATTGCTGCTGCTTGAACGCAACCACGATTCTGATGACGGAGGACCAGTACTCTCGAACTGGACGACAGGCCTAGTAACCAACTGCATGCTGCCTTGGTTTAAGGAACTCCATGATCGAGGGAAGGCCGTCTATGTCGTTGCGACGAACAACATAGAACGCATAGATTCTGCGATACGAAGGCCCGGGCGCTTCGACTTTGTTCTTCCGGTTGGCCCACCTTCAAAAGAAGAGGCTCGTGACCTACTGGTGACCGAGTTGAGCGAGGATACGACACAGGCTTTTCTAGACAAGCAAACCGGCCGCGAGACTCTAGGCGAAATTCTTCAGTGGGCGTCTGAGGTGCGTGCGTCGGAGGCACCTGTTGAAGAGGCTTCCGAACTATGGGCTAGTTCGTTCGCAACCGGCCTATTGATCTCGGAAGAGCGCCACACCCAGTTTGTGAATAACGTAAAGAAGTTCTCTTTTCCACCCGCACTAGGTCAACAAATGACGCCATGAGTCAGCTACGGAGTCTTCGACCCGATCTTGCACACTCCATCGCGTTAGCTATCGAGCGGGGAGGTGTTGACGTATCATCTGTCTCATCTGTCATCGTGTTTGGTTCAGCATCGAAGATTCCCTTGGAACAGTGTGGAGATCTAGATCTGCTGATCACGTGCACCAAGTACGACAGCCAAAGCACCTATGACAAGGTCGTTCTTGAAGATGGAACTTCGTGTGACCTCAACATCTGGGATGAGAGAATACTCAAGTTCGGCGAATACGATTGGACTTGGGACTATCGCCTTATTTCTTCCAGGATCTTCTGGGCGACTCCAAGCCTCGATGCCACCTGGGCGCAGTCAATCTCATCGATTCAAGATACTGCGAGGACACAGGAACGTTTGGACAAAATCTGCTACTGGATCGATAAGGCAGTGAACAGCACATCGACCGGGGACGAACACCTTGCGGCTGAAACTGTTCTATTACACATCCTGCTCCACGCTGAATCTTGTAGGGTTGTTCCATTCAGCGAGCCAAAGTGGGCAGAGAGAACAACAGCGTCGTGCGATGCAGTCCAATCACTATTTGAAGAATTCGATGGGTGGACACCATTCCATCAGTATCTCAAATCGCTAAGGCAGGCCTCTGCAGGGTTACTTCCACAGTTGGCCGGCTCCGATCATCTTTTAGCTTGGGCATGTCGAGACCTGCTCCATAAACGATGGACTCCAAGCCTGCTTGTGAATTACGACTTCACACACGCGAAACGTTGCTTGGTAACACTCAAGAGAGAAATTTAGTAGGGCTAGACCATGGCGTGCAGGATTGGCACCATCATCTCGGGCAGTGTTAGCCCTCCGTGCCTTCCAATCAGTCGGTGAGCGTAAGGCTCGCCGGGATCATCGACCCCAATAGCCTCGAATGGAACAAGGCAGACATCTCCGAGGCGCCGAGCCGCAGCTGACGTGACTTCAGGGCCGAACCACTGTTCATCGATTACCTGTTCTTTCGTTCGAACCCATGCTATGTCGCCGTGAGAGCCCAGGGCAGCCTCGTAGAGCTCGTCCTTGGCCCCCTTCCTGGCATGGAGCCACCGAAACCTTGGCTCGCCGGAGCGACCCCTACAGAGGGCGTCGCAGTCAGGCGATAGCTTGACAAGCTCCGGAGCCTCAATCTGGCCATGATCGGCCATGACTACAAGGGCCGAGCCGGAGGGCAGCATCGAAATCATCTCACCGACAAGCCAATCGCAGAAACTAAGTTCCATGTCGAAGTGCTCGCCCCTAAATCCGTAAGTATGAGCGATGTGGTCCAATCCATCGTAATAGGCAAAGACACGTGGTCGGCCACTGTCCAAGAGCAGACGAGTTGTGGACACCAGTGTCGAGGGGTGCCACACGCCATGGTAGGCCGCGCCGCCGAGATAGGCCTCTGTGAATCCGGATGCGGAAAAGTCTCGGTCCGCAACAACATCCCAGTTCACTCCGGCCATAGGTGGCTTCTGCTGGATCTCCGAAGGTGGAGAGATAGAACGATGATCGCCAGCTGGGGTCGTCCACCGCAGAGCGTTCATCACCGCTCCACCAGTTGGAAATCGATACCCAACGATGCCGTGTTCACCAGGTGAAACACCTGTGGAGATTGATGTTAGTGCTGAAGCGGTGGTCGAAGGCGCTACTGTCGTCGCAGGCCCTCCCTCCATAGACAGCATATTCGGCGCACGCAGTTGCCGTTCTTGAAGCTGCATCCATCCGAGCGAGTCGATCACAAGCACGACGACGTGTTTCGCACGCGCCACTTCAGGTGGAATTACCGGGGACTCGACGCCCCACGAAATAGCAGGAACTACCGAAGTGACTGAAGATCCCCCGTAGTCAGGCAATGTAGGAACTGGTTCGTTCATTCGGGCACATCTCCGGAGTCAGGGGTTCCCATAGATGAGATCATGCCAGCCATATCGTCGGGAAGCGGGTCACGGAACTCGAGCCACTCCCCCGTTTCCGGGTGACTAAACCCAAGTTCGGAGGCGTGCAACGCAGGCCGCTCGAAGTCGAGTCGATCACGACCGCCGCCATAGCGATCGTCGCCGACCACCGGGTGGTTGATCGCTTCGAGATGCACGCGGATCTGATGGGTACGCCCCGTATCGAGCGCACACGAGAACAAGCTGACCTTGGGCTCAGACCACGTAGCCAGCACGGTGTATGACGTGCGGGCGGACTTGCCGTCTTCGCGCACGATCATGCGAGTCGGATCGCGCACTGCTCGGCCGATCGGGGCTTCGACAACCCCACGAGGGGTCTTTGGATGCCCCCACCCAAGTGTGAGATACCGGCGAGAGACCGTGCGATCGCGTAGCTGGTCGGTGAGCTCGTCGTAGGCAAGCTGGGTGCGGGCGATCATGAACACCCCAGACGTGCCCTTGTCGAGGCGATGCACGATGCCGGGCCGGTCCGGGTCACCCACATCTCGGACCTCGGGGAACTGGGCCAAGACTCCTTGGGCAATGGTTCCGGTGGTGTGCCCAGCGCCTGGGTGCACGATCTGGCCAGCCTTCTTGGCCACGACGATCACGTGCTCGTCGACATGCACCAAATCGAGCTCGACCGACGGGTCCGCGGCCAGGTCGGCAGGGGGTTCGAAGACCACATCATCAACCGCGAGTTCCTGGTCGGTGGCAACCTTCGACGAGGTCTTCGTGACCGTCCGGCCGTTAAGCGTGACATGACCGTTCGTGATCGCGTCAGCAGCTGCCGACCGGGAGATCCCCAAGATCATCGAGATGACTCGATCGACCCGTTCGCCGTCGAGCGGCTCGGGGATGACCTCAATCACGGGGACTCAGAAGCGCCACCATGATTCCACCGACAACAATTCCAGCGTCGGCGAGGTTGAAGACTGGCCACCAGTCGCCGACGTCTAAGAAGTCGATAACGGCTCCACCGAGGAAACCATCGCCGTCACGAAAGAGTCGGTCGATGACATTTCCGATCGCCCCGCCTTGGATAAGCCCAAGGCCAAAAACCACCGACCGACGTTCGACTTGTTTGACGATGAAGAACATCGCGATCGAGATCACGAGCGCTAACACGCCAAATACCGGGCCGAATCCCTCGCCAAGTGAAAAGGCAGATCCTCGGTTGTAGACCAGGCGGAGACTCGAGCCAAGGGGACCCGAAATCGGATCATCCTTGAGGGTGCTCACCGCCCAGATCTTGGTGAGCTGGTCGATAATGATGACGACCGTAGCGATCGTCAAGAGCTGCCAACGTCGGGCCGCCACCTCTCCAGGTGTCAGCGAGACGTCATCAGGCGTCGAGTCGAGCTCCGACTCAACGACGTCCAAGCCCGCCGACCTTGACTTCAACGCGGACCGCAGCCCACGGGATCGCCTCGAGGCGCTCCTTTGGAATTGGCTTGCCCGACTCGACACAAATGCCGTAGATGCCGTTGTCCATGCGAGCGAGCGCTGCATCGATCTCTTCGACGGCTTGCTGGGCCTGAGCGCTCAACGCAAGATCGCGTTCGCGCTCAACGGCAAGGCTGTCACCTTCGCCAGACTCCTCGTCGAACTGCACATCACCAGGTTCGCGATCCATTACCAATGCGTCAGCTTCCTCGCGATAGGAGACGGCTGACTTGGTGTACTTCTCGCGCTCAGCGAGCAGCTCAGCTTTCTGCTTCTTCAGAAAAGCGGGCGTGAACGCCTTCTTGGCGATCTTCTGCGTTTCTTTCAAACGAGCGGCTGCAGCGGCTTGCGCCTCATCAACCTTCTCAACTTCTGACATGGGCTCTGCTTGGGGGGTCTTTGCTGCGGCCTTTTTGGCCGGAGACTTCTTCTTAACTGGGGACTTCTTTGCTGCCGTCGTTGCGGCTGCAGTCTTCTTCGCAGGGGCTTTCTTGGCAGGAGCCTTTTTCGCCGCAGCCTTCTTGGTGGCGGCTTTCTTTGTTGCCGGCGCCTTTTTGGCCGCCGCCTTCTTCGCTGTTGCCTTCTTTGCGGGAGCCCTTTTCTTAGCGGGAGCCTTCTTGGCGGCGGCTTTCTTTGCCACCGTCTTCTTGGTCCCCGTGCTCTTCGCGGCTGCCTTTTTCGCCACTGCCACACCTTTCCCGTGCGAAGTACATCGAAAATGCACTCACACTATGTTTGCGGGCCTGAGTCCCGCTTGCGCCTTGAGGCGAGCAGTCTAGGGCGCTCTGTGGCACTTGCCACGGATAGAACGTGCCGAAACTGTTAGGTTTCTACGCCTTCGGTTACTCCCTGGTAAGCGGAAGTGCGTCGATCGCCTCAGAGAATCGGTCGACAAAGCTGACTCCGGCAGGAGCATTTACCTCAACAGGAGCAGCTTCCACAGGGGCCTCCGCTTCGCTAGCGCCGGTATCGGACGCGGGGTCGACTACCAGCGGTTCGCTAGCCTCGTCCTCGCCCGATATGGCTGCTGCCGCGACGCCAGCACCGGCAGCTCCGGCGGCCACGCCACCGAGCTCGAGCACTGACGCATCGTCTTCAGCATTGTCCTCGGTCGTTGCGTCCTCGCCAAGATCGGTTCCGAACATGCCCGATGGTTCATCGCCCAGATCGACCAGCTCAGATTCGTCCAGGTCAGCGTCGCTCGCAACGTCGATGACCGGAATTGGTTCAGTTTGCGGGCCGAGGTCTTCAACGACCATCGGCTCGTCACTAGCAACGTCCGCAGCGACAATCTCTTCGACCGCTACCTCTTCGACTACAACCTCGTCAACAACAACCTCTTCGACCGCAACCTCGTCGACCGCGACGTCGACGTCACTTGCTTCCTCAACGACAGGCGCCATCTCGGCAGCGAGCTCGTCATCGGTAATCTCGGCGACGCTGGCCACAGCGACGTCCTCGATCTCATCAACAGTCGGGGCGTCACCAACGGCGGCATCGACGGTGTCGATGATCTCGACGTCGTCAGCAACCGCGACGTCAGCCCCGGTAGCACCGCTGTGCTCGGGCGCCGGCTGGGTCGCCAGCAGCTCGTCGTCATCGGCAACTCGCTCTAGATCTTCGATCGAGCCAGACATGCCGACGCGAAGCGCCTCAACAGCGGTGCGGACCCGCACACGTTGCGCTTCAAGGTGCGTTTCCAACGCGCTGATATCGGTCAGCAATTGCGCACGAACACGCTCGAGCTCATCGACTTCGGCTCGGATCGGCTCACGCATTGACGTGGCTGCCTCCTGAGCGGCTTGCTCAATGACAACCACGCGCTCAGCGCCACGGCGCTCCGCCTCTTCGAGCATGCCGGCGGCGAGCTGGCGTGATTCGGCTCGCGACTTCGCGGCCTCTTTGTTGGTCTCCTCGCGTTGCGCTTCGCTCTCAGCGCGAGCTTGGGCAAGCGCGGCTTCGCCCTCTTCGCGCATCGATGCCGCGTCGGCCTCTGCACTCTTGCGCAACGACGCGGCCTCGGTCTCGGCCGCAGCACGCAGATCGTTGGCCTCGGTCGTCGCTCCCTCGATGAGTTCAGCGGCGGCCTGTTTTGACTCGGCTTCGGTCTCGTCGGCGAGGCGCTGAGCGAGGACTAATGTCCGCCGCAGCGTGCCTTCGGTCTCGGAGGATCCCCCACCGTCTTGCACCTGCGACTCAAGCGTCGCAATACGTTCGGTGGCAGCGTCATTTTCTTGTTGCACCGTGGCAACGTCGCTTCGTAGCTTTGCGAGGAAGGCATCAACTGCTTCACAGTCGTAGCCACGCAAGTTGAGCTCGAAACGAACTTCTTTCAGTTCACGAACCAGATCCATTGCCAGATACTAGTGAGATACAGCGAGCGGATAGGTATACCCGCAAAGGGATCTCGATTTAGAAGTCTTCGCGATCAGCTGCGGAGACCTCGACGTCGGTCGGCGTCAACAGGTAGACGTCCTTCGCCACCTTCTCCATCTGCCCACCAAGGCCGTAGCAAAGGCCCGAGCTGAAATCGATCAGCCGACGTGCCAGGTCGCGTTCGGCCTGCTGCATATTCACGATTACCGGTTGGTTATCGCGGAACATGTCGGCGACATCTTGGGCATTGTTGAACGACTGCGGGACAACAACTTGTGGCTTGGTGGTCTTGGGCATCGGCACAGCACGCACGGTACCGGTTGCTGACGAGGACCCAGACGAGCTGGACGCTCCCGATGACCCCGATGACGGGCCAGTTGCGCTGCCACGCGTGCTTGAACCTGCGTCATCCATAGGAATTGCTCGAACCGTTCCTTCGGAACGGTCGTACGACGCGTTCGCGGTAAGTGGGTTTGCTGTGGCCTCTCGCTGCGCTGGGCGTTGCCGTGGGGCGCGTTCTGGGCTTGGCGTCGGGTTAGGGCCTGGAGCCGGGCCGGGTGACGCGGCCGCACCAGGGGCGCCACCGTCACCGGCAGGGGCAACAGCGCGTACGCCTTCGCCACGCTCGGATCCCTCGGGCATCTCGGCGCGCGCATCTTGTGGCGAGCCTTGCATTCCCTCATGGTCCGGGTACTCCTCGTTGAGCCCGAGCCAGACAACTGCCTTCTTATAAAATCCCGACATGGGGACCTCCTACTACGAAGTACAGCCTACCCCTTGGACGAATTTCGTCCGAATCGCCTAGCGGGGCGGCCGCGGTCCAAACAGCACCGAGCCCAAACGCAACATTGTTGCTCCGGCCTCCAGCGCATCTCGATAATCGCCGCTCATTCCCATCGATCGCTCTGCTAGCCCATAGGCATCGGCTAGCTCGGCGACTTCGACAAACGCAGCTTTGGTTGCTTCGGCATCTCCAAGGACACCAATGGTCATCAGTCCTGCAATATCGACCCCGACGTCACGTGCGGTCTCCAGTAACCCGTCAAGATCTTCGGGGCGAGCGCCGTCCTTGGTGTCGGTCTCGTCAGCTGCGGGACGGATTTGCAAGAACACACGCGGCGCACTGCCCTCGGTTCGCTTAGCGATCTCGGTGATCACCTCGGACCGCGAGACGCTGTGCCAGGCATCCACGTACTCGGCAATCTTGCGGACCTTGTTGCGCTGAATCCGCCCCATAAAGTGCATGGCGACCTGCGCCGCAGCATCGGTCTTGGTCAACAGCTCTTGGGCGTAGTTCTCGCCAACGTCGGTGAGCCCAATCCGACACGCGCAATCGATTGCTGAGCGGTCGAAACCCTTGGTCACAGCAACGATCGTCGCGTCGGCACGCCCGACGTCGGCAATCGTTGACCGAATGGCTTCGAGCCGTTCAGCCACGATCTCGTCAGGAGTAGTCATTGGTGAGCTCACGCAACCACCTTGGCAGGTCGAATCCGCGCAACGAGCGCGTGTCGCTCTGGTTCCTGTCGAGCTCGATGGGAGAATCCCCCATCGCCACATCCGGTGCAGGGACGAGCGAAGACGACATCATCGACGCCGGCCGATGCACACGCAGCAGCGATTGCCCCACGCATATCGAGCGCAGCAGTTCCTTCTGCGGTCGTGCCCCGGACCTCATCGCCGAGCGTCTTTGCCACGAGATCGAGATCGTCAGCGCCAAATTCGTAACACTCTTGATTGATGACCGGTCCGACGACGATGCGTGACACCGTTGCTCCCTGTTCACCGAGAGCGCCCAGCACCGTTTGCACGACACCAGCTTCGAGGCCGCGCCAACCCGCGTGCGCCACGGCGATCGGCCCCGTATCGGTGACGAACATCAACGGAGCACAGTCGGCGCCTTGCACTGCGATTGGCTGCCCTGGCTGCGAGGTCATGACCGCATCAGCCTCCGGAGCGTGCACTGGATCACCCGAGACAACGCTTGCGTCGACGACGCGGGCGCCGTGCACTTGACGTACAACCGCCCACTGACCTGGCATCACCGAGGCGCGACGTTCCCGAAGGCTCGTCGCCTCAGCATCGATATGAAAATCACCGTCGCTACGTTCGGTGAACGCAAACTCAATGACCGACCCGTCCGGGCGTCGTACTTCGTGGTGAATGCTCACCGATGGCGCCGCCGGCGACTAGCGAAGGAAGGACGGGACGTCGAACTCGTCATCATCGTCTGGGTCGTCGTCGCCATCACTGGCCGGTGGGGCCTCGGCGAAGACGTCAGCGATTTCCAGCTCGTCATCTTCGGGTGGCGCCACGCTGAACGTTGACGTGCCCGACTCGGTTGAGGCAGGTGCCACCGCTTCCGAAGCTGCTTCGGGGGCGGCTGACTCGGTATCGTCGGCGGTTGAGCCACCGATCGTCGACGCATCGGCGGTCGTTGCCGGAGCCGCTCCCGTTGCTGCACTGAGGGTCGAGTTGCTCTCCCAGCGTTCGAAGCCAGCAGCGATGACCGTAACTCGCACGTCGTCGCCCATCTCATCGTCGATGACCGCACCGAAGATGATGTTCGCATCGGGGTGTGCCACGCCGTGAATGACCTCGGCGGCTTCGTTGACCTCGAACAGACCCAGGTCAGATCCACCAGAGATGTTGAGCAAGATGCCGCGGGCACCCTCGATGGAGGCTTCGAGGAGTGGCGAGCTGATCGCCGCACGTGCTGCAGCGAGCGCCCGGCCTTCGCCGGAGGCGTAGCCGATGCCCATAAGGGCAGATCCTGCGTCCGACATGATCATCTTCACATCGGCAAAGTCGGTGTTGATCAGGCCGGGGGTGGTGATGAGGTCGGTGATGCCCTGCACACCTTGGAGCAGGACTTCGTCCGCCATCTTGAATGCGTTGAGAACGGACGTGTTCTCGTTCGAGACGGTCAGCAAGCGGTCGTTCGGAATGACGATCTGGGTGTCGACGTTCTCTTTGAGACGCTGGATGCCCTGCTCGGCCTGTACCGCACGACGGCGACCTTCGAAGCCGAATGGACGGGTCACCACACCGATGGTGAGCGCACCTGCGCCTCGGGCGATCTCGGCGATTACTGGGGCCGCGCCGGTTCCGGTGCCGCCGCCCTTGCCGGCGGTGATGAAGACCATGTCGGCGCCAGTGATGGCAGCTTCGATCTCGTCTCGATGATCTTCGGCGGCTTGGCGGCCAACTTCTGGGTCCGATCCGGCGCCGAGGCCGCGAGTGAGCTCACGGCCAATGTCGAGCTTGATGTCGGCATCGCTCATCAGCAGTGCCTGTGCGTCCGTGTTTACGGCGACGAATTCGACGCCTTTCAATCCGGCATCGATCATGCGGTTGACGGCGTTTACGCCGCCTCCGCCAACGCCGACCACCTTGATTACTGCAAGGTAGTTCTGGGGTGTTCCGTTCATGGGGCTGGTTCCTCCGGTCCCGATCATCGCGTAAGACTCCTCCGCATGTGGTGCATGTCGCGCATCCGATCGCCTGGCAGCCCGCAAACCCGAAGGCTTTTGTGCTGGACAGGCGATCGAAAGCGAACGTGCGCCTCACGGCCCCTACTCGCTGTGTGTGGCGCGGTAAGCACCGCACGTGAGCAAGGAAACCGTAGTTTCACCGAAGTTGCAAAACGAGAGCGGGAAAATTCTAGCTTTTGGTCATCTCTCGAGCAGCGGACATGCAGGTGGCGTTGCGATGCAACACGGGTGTGTCGGCAACGGAGAGGTCGATTGTGTCAAGACAGGTCAGCGGCGCACCTCCGTCGAGGATCGATGCGAGCGACACAAATTGCGTCCGATGATCTTCAAAAGCCCCGAACTCGGCAACGGCACTCCCGACGAGATGCGCGCTGACGCGGCCAGCGTCGTCGGTGGTCCAGGTCGTGATCCACGGATCAAGTTGCAACGGCAGATCGTGACTGATCTCCAGCGCACGCTCAGCACCGGCCAAGGTCTCACCAACCTGCGACTGATCGACAATGGTTTCGGTGCCAATAATCACGGGAACACCAGTTGGAGGCGTCAATCGCTCCTCGACAACAACACCGTCATCGCCAAGAACAAGCCAGCGAGTGCCCGAGGGGGTTCCAAGCGTGGCCCAGACCGATCGTTCACGAACCACCACACGTACCGTTGACGGCCACTGGCGCGTTACTTCCACGCTCTTTACCCAGGGCAGCGTCGCCAGCCGTTCTTGTGCCTCGTTGGTGTCGTACCGCAGGAGGGCCTTGTCAGGCTCGAGGGCGATCGTCTCCATAACAGCACCGTCGCTCGTTCGGGCAATGCCGCTTACCTGCACCGAGCGCGCTTCGAAGAACGGGGCCTCGAGCACCGAAACGACAAACCCAATCGTGATCACAAGGCCGACCAACAGCCACCACTTAGCCACCGTTGCCGGCTCGACCTCGCGCTCAGGCCGGTGGAATGGAATCGAGGCTGCTGTTACTTGTCGAGACTTCCGCTCTGTGACTTGTCGAGACTTCCGCTCGACATCCGCAGTTGCCTTCTTGGTCGCTCCGCGAGCTCCGCTCCCGGTTAGCTTCTTCTGTCGAGCAGGTTTTGCTGTTTGGTGGGCGACTCGGCGGCGGGTGGTTCCGTGAGGGGCAGGTCCTGAGCGATGCGCGGCGGTACTGCCCTTGGGCTTGCGCGGCCCGGGCTTCGGGCGTGCAGTTGTTGTTCGTGTTGGCTTAGCCATTCGCTGAGTTACCTCTCGTCGCCGTGACTATCTGTTGCTTGCACCCGTTCAACATCGGCTTCGGGAAAGCCGATCAAACGGGTCTCGGCATGCAGTCGCACCCCGTGTGTTTCGTCGATCCGATCGACGATCTCGATCATCAACGCCAGAACATCGTCCGCCGATCCGTCCGGGTCAGCCTGGATGAAGTTCGCGTGCTTTGGCGACACCTCGGCGCTGCCGACCCGATGCCCCTTCATGCCTGCGACGTCGATAAGGCGCCCAGCTGAATCATCGGGCGGGTTCGTAAAGACCGACCCAGCGTTTGCGCCACCAGGTTGGTGTTCGCGTCGCCAGCGGACGATCTCCTTCAGCGTCGCTGCGCCAACGTCGGCGTTCCCAGGGTCGAGCTGCAAGGTTGCCGAAACAACCAGCTCCCAGGGCTGCAGTCGAGAGTGTCGATACGACAGGTCGAGATCGTGGGCTGGAACAGTCGAGATCGTGCCCGATCGAAGATCGGCGAGCTCGATGGCAACGAGCGAGGCGTCCATGTCGGATCCGTGTCCGCCGGCGTTCATGCGAACCGCTCCCCCAATTGTGCCTGGCACGCCAACTGCCCATTCGAACCCGGACAATCCGGCCGTTACCGATGCGCGGGCCACGATTGGCAGCGACGCCGCGGCGCCCGCCACAAGGATCGTGCCCGTGATGGTCGTGTCGGTGAGCTCGCCATCGAGCAGTAGCCCAACGCCTGCGAAGCCGGCATCAGCGACGAGCAGGTTCGATCCCTTGCCGATCGGCAACGTGGACACCTTATGTTCGGCAATCGCCGATACGGCCGTATGCAGGGCAGCCTCCGTCGTAATGCGGAGCAGCAGACCGATCGGGCCGCCGACGCGATAGGTGCACAGCGGCCCGGCTGGGGCGTTGCGTTCGATGTCGATGCCGTCGATGCCGGCCAGGGCATCAGCAAGCGCGTCGAGAACGGATGAGACGTGGTCGCCGGTCATGCGTCTCCGACAAGGGGTTGCACTTCATCGGGAAGAACGACCAGGTCGCCCGCCCCCAAGGTGATGCACAAGTCGCCAGGGCGCAGTGCATTTGCGACCGCTGCGGGAAGCGTGGCTCGATCGGCGTGATACAGGATCTCGGGGTGGCCATCACCACGCTCAACGGCGTCGACGATCAACTGTCCCGTGATTCCCGGTCGAGGCTTTTCACCTGATGCGTAAATGTCGGTGAGGATCAGCAGATCAGCATCGTCAAAGCAGCCTTCAAAGTCCTCCCACACCGCCTCGGTGCGGCTGTAGCGGTGCGGCTGGAACACCGCAACAACTCGATCGTGTCGGGTGTCTTTAGCGGCTGCGAGCGCTGACCGGACCTCGGTTGGGAGGTGCGCGTAGTCATCGATGAAGTCGACGCCGCCCACCGAACCGCGATTGTCGAAGCGTCGGCCAACTCCCCCAAAGCGGGCAAGAGCGGCTTGGGCGGCGCGGAACGGCAGACCCATCTCCATTGCTGCGGCTGTCGCGGCGGCGGCATTGCGGGCGTTGTGCATGCCGGGCATTGGCACACGGATGCTTCCGAGCAGGACGCCCGTGCGATGCAGATCGAAGGTGATGGCATCGGGGCCGCGCACGATGTCGGCCATCCGATAGGTCGCATCGTCGACACCGCCGTACGTGACCACGTTGGATCCGTTGGCGAGAGCTCGCGCACCTTCGTCGTCAGCACACACCACAGCGACGGTGGATGCAGCGACGAACTCAGCGAACGCCGCGCGCATGTTCTCTTCGTTGCCGTAGAACTCGAGGTGGTCTGGCTCGACGTTCGTCACGATGCCGACGGTGTGGTTCAGAGCGAACCCCGAACCGTCGCTTTCGTCAGCCTCGATGATGAACCACTCGCCATCACCCCATCGAGCTCCGCTTCCAAGATCGGGGACAACGCCACCGATGATGTAGCTCGGATCAACGTTGGCCTCGACAGCGATGACGGCGAGCATTGAGGTGGTGGTCGTCTTGCCGTGCGTTCCCGCAACGGCGACCGTCTTTCGTTGGGCGGCGATTGCGGTGAGCATTTCCCCGCGGTGCATCACTCGGCCACCAGCTTCGGTGATCGCGACGACCTCGGGGTTCGTATCCGGCACCGCAGTCGACTTCGCGGCCAGGTCAGGAGCGACAACATTTGCCGCGTCGTGTCCGACCACAGCATCGATACCGAGCGACTGCAGATGATCGAGCGATGCGGACGCCACCATGTCACTGCCGCGCACGGTGTGTCCCATGCCGTGGAGTACCTCGGCAATCGCCGCCATGCCAGCTCCGCCGATCGCGATGAGATGAATGTTCTGTGGCACCGAAAGATCGGGGGTTGAGAGATCGGGAGCGTCATTCATGCGGCACCTCCGAACTTTTCGACCAGGTCGGTAACAGCGATCGCGGCGTCGGGGCGGGCAACGGCATCGACGCCAGCGCGCATCGACGTGAGGACACTCTCGGTGGCGAGAAGCCGCGTGATCGTGTCCACGAAGAGCTGCGAGTCGAAGATGCCGTCTGCGAGAAGCTCAGCTCCCCCGGCGCGCTCGAGCGCTCGTGCATTCTCGGTTTGATGATCGCCTGGGGCGCCTGGCAACGGAATCAGTACCGCTGGGGTACCGGTGGTTGCGAGCTCGGCGCAGCTGGTGGCGCCGGCACGGCAGACGACAAGGTCAGCGGCGGCGTACACCGAGGCCATATCGTTCTCGTATTCGACCGGGGTGTACATGAGGGTGGCTCCATCGGGAAGCACTGCCCGGCTGGTGACATCGGCAAAGTCTCGCTTGCCGATGATGTGGCGGATCTCGATGTCGCCTCGGTCGGCCAGCTTGGGAAGCGCACCAACGACTGCATTGTTGATCGTGCGTGCGCCGAGCGAGCCGCCGAACACCACGAGCAGTTTCTTGTCCTCATCGATGTTGAGGGTGGAGCGAGCAGCAGCACGCGAACCGACTCGGTCGTCACTGATCGCAAGAATTTCGGGTCGTACGGGGTTGCCCGTCCATACGGCGCGTGGAAGCGCTGTGCCTTCGTAAGACACCGCACAGACCTTCGCGAACTTGCCGATGATCGTGTTGGCCAAGCCCGGAACGGCGTTCTGTTCTGCAACGACGATCGGTACGCGCAGCAAGACGGCCCAGAGGCCGGCGGGAACACTTGCGTAGCCGCCGAGGGCGACGACGACCTGTGGCTTGTGCGAACGAAGCAGACCGAACGAGGTTGCAAAGGCTTTGAGCAGACCGATGACCGACGCAATGTTGTCGGTCGTGAGTTTGCGTTGGATGCCACGGCCGGGCAAGACGGTGAGCTCGAACCCAGCGTTTGGCACAAGCGTCTTTTCGACGCCGCGTTCTGAACCGACAAAATGAATGGTCGACGGGTCGTGTCCCCGGCGGACGAGCTCCTGGCCGATCGCAACCCCAGGTAAGACGTGTCCGGCAGTACCGCCGCCAACGATCAGGGCATAGGTGTTGGTGGAGGTCATCGATAGCTCCGGGCAACGTTCAAGATCACACCGACGCCTGCGAGGGTGGTCACCAGCGATGTCCCGCCAGCCGACATGAATGGCAGCGGCACACCGGTCATCGGCAACACTCCAAGAACGCCGCCGATGTTGACGAATGCTTGGACCAGGATCCACGACGCCACGCCGATAACCAGCAGCGCGCCGAACCGGTCGGCTCGACGGGCGATCACGAGTGACACCAAGCCGAACGCTACGTACCCAAAGACGACAACGACTGCGCCGACAAGTCCGAACTCTTCTGCGGTCACGGCAAAGACGAAATCGTTGTGGGCCTCCGGGAG
>CAKZVC010000082.1 GCA_937922235.1 uncultured Acidimicrobiales bacterium
AGGTAACCCTCCAGCAACTCCAGTTCACCAGCTAGAGCCTATTTCATGACCTGGTGAAGCGCTGGGGTCAGGCCTCAACAACTAACAAGTTGTTCCCAGGGTCAGGCCTCAACAACTAACCAGCGGCCCATAGAGCATTGATTCGAGGCGTAGAGGGACGTGCTGGAAGCGCTCGACGAAACAGACGCCTGCTGACTGATGCCGGACGGCAGCGTTGATTTTCCAGCGTTTTCGACGGTACTTGTTAGTTGTTGAGGCCTGACCCCATTTGGGACTTGTTAGTTGTTGAGGCCTGACCCCGTGGTGAAGCGCGAGATTACGTGGGAGGGCCAGCGAAAGCTTGGGCTAGTTCCATCCAGTCGCGGGCGCTTGGGCCGGTGACGGTGAGTTCGGTGTCGTCGATGTTGGCTCGTTGGGTGACGACTCGGCAGAAGTCGAGCGCCGTGCCGGTGACGGATTCGGCGGCTGCTTCGTTGCCGTAGATCCACTCGGCGCCTGATGGTGCGGTGAGGCGGACGGCGACTTCAGTGTCGGGGACGTCGAGCTTGCGGTTGATGTACGACCAGCCGCGGGTGATGAAACCGAGGCGAGCGATGTGGGCCAGGCGGTCGGTTGGTTCGATGGTTCGCCCGGTTGCTGCGGCAACGTCTTGTCCGTGGGCCCAGCACTCCATAAGGCGAGCGGTGAGGAACGACTTTGAGCCCATCGATGGGCCGTACCAAATGACTCGGTCGTCGTCGGCGAGGCTGGCCGACGCATCGGCGAGCTTGGCTCGGTTCGCTCGCCATGCGGTGAGGAGCGTGTGGCCGTCCATCTGACGGAACTCTCCGAGAGTTGCTTCGTCGACGGCAAGGTCGTCGCCGAACGACGACATCATCTCGCCGAGGTGCGCCTTGAACCCATCGGGGTCGGTGATGGCGAGTGCTGCGGTGTTGTCGAAGAACGCGAGGTGCCCGACTTGGTCGGCAACCGACCAGCGGGGGCTTGCCGTTGCCGTGGTCCACTCGGTTTCGTCGAGCGTGCTGAGTGCCGCGTCGAGCGCGTCCTGTTCGGCAAGGAGATCGCTACGTACCTCGCCGACGGTGGCCATCGTCAGACGGTGACGGTCTTCGGTAGGCCGCCGAGCACGAGGTCGAGCATGCCCGAGACAAGCTGGGAGAGATCCCGGCCGGTGTCTTCGGTGACGGCTGACTGCATGAAGTAGAGCGAACTGCCGGTGACAACCGAGGCAACGACTGCCGGGTCAACCGGTTCGAATTCGCCGCGGTCGATGCCGAGGCGAACGAGCTTTTGCACGACGCTCATGACGAAGCGGTAGTGGCGGTCGACAAGGCGGCGGGCCGGGGCCTCGTCGGCGAGGTCGTCAACCATCGGGGCGAAGAACTGATAGCCGACGCCACCTTCGATGTACTGACGGATCTGATCGACGAGTGGCGACTCGGGGTCGATCGAGTTGAGTGCGGCGCGGCCCATTCGGTGAAGGCGGCGGTCGAGCACAACCAGAACGAGCTGTTCCTTCGACGGCGCAATTTCGTAGAGCGTGCGGCGCGAGCAACCAGCCTCACGAACGAGGTCGGTGATGGTGAACGAGGCGAAGCCGTTCTCCATAAAGAGCTCGTCGAGCTGATCGAGCACCTCACGGTGGCGTTCGCCGAGGCGAGCCTCAACCTTCCGAGAGAGCAGCGGCCGAGGAGCCGAGCTCTTCACAATCTGTCGCACATCGGCTGGCGCGTCTGTGCGAACAAACGTGTTATCGAACGTCAATGTCATTGATGGAGCTTCCCTCAGCTGTTCGAACCGGCATCGCTACCGGTGTCACTTTCCGCCATCGAATATCGGTACACATTGGTTTCACGGGCAACGAAGCCCAGTCGCTGGTACAGCCGGTTGGCTGCTTCTCGACTTGGCCGGCTCGTAAGGTCGACAGTCTTTGCGCCAGCATCTCGGGCAATCTCAAGGGCCCGCTCGTTGAGTAGACGGCCGACGCCCTTGCCTCGAGCGTTCTCGTCGACAACGACGTCTTCAACCCACGCACGCAGGCCGGTCGGGATGCGGAACATCGCCAACGTCATCGACCCGAGGATCGTGCCGGCGTCGTCGTCATCACGACAGATCAGCAGCGTGGACGCTTCGCTGTCGGCGATGGCCTGCAGCGTTGCGTGGTCCGGTGGAGGACTCGATCGGGAAAGCTGCGGAATCAATCTGGCAAACGCTTCGACGATCTCGTCGTCGACCGTACGTACTTCAGAAACCGAGACCACAAACACCCTCCAGCGGTGAACATCGCCACCTTAGACCCTGCACGCCGCGATGACTTCTTCGAGAGAAAATGATCTTGCTCGCACCGCAGCGCGCGGTCATTTGCACACATGTCGAGGTGGGTTCGGTGTCCGCGACCGCTACCGTTTTTGCTGTGACTAGCCCCACTGATGGCGCCGAGTTCGTGCGCTACTCACAGGTACCGCAACTACGATCGCCCGTACTCATCGTCGCGTTTGAAGGTTGGAACGATGCAGGCGACGCCGCGTCGACTACCGCTCATCACTTGATCGATCGATGGAACGGCGAGCTCTTTGCCGATATAGACCCCGAAGAGTTCTTCGACTTCACGTCGATGCGACCAACCGTCGAGATCGTCGATGGGTTTGAACGCGAGCTCCATTGGCCCGACACCAGCTTCTACGCCTGTCGTCTCGCCGATGCACCGTTCGATGCGATCATCATGCTCGGCGTCGAACCGCAGATGCGCTGGCGCACCTTCGCCAACCAGATCTTGCACACTGCTCGTTCTCTCGGTGCGGAGATGATCGTGACCCTCGGGGCATTGCTCGCCGACGTTCCCCACACTCGCCCAGTGCAGGTGTTGGGTACGGCCTACGACGAAGCCACTGCGCTGAAGCTCGGCCTCGAACCGTCGAACTACGAAGGCCCCACCGGCATTGTTGGCGTGCTTCACGCACAAGCCCGCGACGCTGGCTTCACCGTTGCGTCGCTGTGGGGTGCGGTTCCCGCCTACATCCCGGGCGCCACCTCGCCAAAGGCCGCACTTGCCCTTGTCGAGCGGCTCACCCAAATGCTCGACGTGTCGGTATACACCACCGACCTCGAGATCGCGACCGTTGCCTACGAGCGACAGATCAGCGAGCTCGTCAGTGAAGACGACGAGACGATCGACTTCGTCGCCGAACTCGAAGAGCGCTACGACGAAGAGTCGGAGTTCCTCGACAGCGAAGACCTCATGGACGAGGTCGAGCAGTTCTTGCGCGACCTTCCAGCCGCCGAGGACTAAGCGCCTACTCGACCTTCGACAGGCCGAGCGCTCCGTTCGCAAAGCTGATGTAGGAGTTCATCGTCGATTCCCACGAAGGCTCGTTCAGCACTTCGTGCTCGAGGCCGGGAAGCACCTGACGGCTTGCCACGGAGAGCTCGCCGATCGGCTCGGTGAAGTGCGCCGGCACGATTCGATCGTTGCCACCGTGGAACACCATCGTCGGAATCGAGAGATTCGCCAGGTTCTCGTTTGCGGTCTTCATGGCAGTGAAGATCGCAAAGCCCAAGCCAGATGTTGCACCCTGAATGCGGAGCGGGTCGTCGATGTAGGCGGTGCCGACGTCGGGGTCGGTAGCGAGTAGTGAACCGTCGAACTCGTTCTTGATGAACAGCTTCGGTGCAATGCGTCCGAGGATTGGCGCCATGATGCGCTGCCATGCCGGGACCTCGGCACCCAGTGCAGGACCGCTGAGCAGCAGCACGTCAGGAAGTGGGCGTCCGGTAACGCAGTAGGTGAACGCGATCAGTCCCCCGAGTGAGTGCGCCATGAGCACAACGGGCTTGCCGTCGCTACGAAGCTCGGCCAGGTTGTCTTCGACATCGTCGAGAAACACATCGAATGATGGGACGTGTGCCCGGACGCCGCCGCTGCGACCGTGTCCGTGGTTATCGAACGACCGAGTGCTGTAGCCGGCAGCAGCGAGCGTCGAACCGACGTGCTCGTAGCGGCCGCTGTGCTCGGCAATGCCGTGAACCAACAGCACGTTGGCTTTCGGCTCGTCGGCGGTCCAGGTGCGGCGGAACTGTGCCACCCCGCTCCGGCTCGTGACTTCTTCGGTTGTACTGGATCCCGCAAACTGCGAACTCGGATCAGGCATGGTGCTCTTCCTCCCATGGCGCCCGTCGGACGGCGTCGAATTCTACGGGAACTTCCTCGCCGTTGACCAAAGCGAACGCTCGGTCGATCCAACGCTCGGCCCCGACCAACGGTTCAGGGAGATTGTCTTTCCGGAAAAAGCCGACGTCGCTGCACTCGAGCGGATGCGGGTTGAGTTCGCCGCCGATCATCTTGAGGTGGAACACGGTGCTGTAGAGCGGGATGCGGGTGAAGCCCAATCGCATGCCGTCGTAGACGCCGACCAGGCTGACGACCTCGGTCTTGATGCCCGTTTCTTCCCAGACTTCCTTCACCGCTACTTCGGCCGCCGAGTAGCCCACGTCGGCCCAACCAGTTGGGTACAGCCACACACCACTGTCGGCGCGTTGCATGAGCAGCAGCTCGCCGTCGTCGTTGCCGACGAGGGCCCCGACGGTGTTCTTGGGCGTGACGTATCCGGGCACCCCGTGGCCGATGGTTTTCGTCCACTCTTCGATCAGCGTTTCGGCGTCGATCGGTAGCGACGCGCCGGCCTGAATTTCGGCAGCGACGGCCAGGATCTCCTCGAATCGCTCTTGTTCGTAGAGCGATTCGGTGAAGGCGAGTCCGGTTCGAGACAGGGCGGACAGCATCTCCGACCAACGCAGCAGGTCCTGTTCGGTGACGGCATCTCGTGATTCGGTCATGTAGCCCCACCCTAGTTGTTTCCGGGTGCTTGGCGATTAGCTCTTTGGGATCGCGTGGAGGATCGCTCGTTCGATCTCGCCGAGGTGATTGGCGTCGGTGATCTTCTCGTCGTTGTTGGTCACGTAGAAGGCATCGATGACCGAGTCGCCGATCGTCTGGATGCGGGCGGTCGAGATCTCGATGCCCATTTCCGACAGCGCCCGGCTGATTCGGTAGAGCACGCCGATGGTGTCTCGACAGCTGACCTCAACCACGGTCGCGTACCCGGACGTGTCGTTGTCGAACGTGACCCGCGGCGGCACCTGGCTTGCCGACGTTCGCTTGAACGAACGGGCGTAGGTATGACGACGCTCGGAGACTCGTGCTGCGAGCGCGATCTGGCCGGACGTACCCAGCCGCATCTGCTGTTCGAGGCGACCAAAATCGAATTGGTCATGGTGGACATTGAACTGCGACAGGGCCACGCCACCTTCGGTGTGGGCCTGGGCCGACACGATCTGCAATCCACTGAGTGCCAACACCCCGGCCACTCGGCTGAACGCACCCGACCGGTCGCTCTGCACGACGGTGACTGTCGACCCGGCAACGTCGAGGACGAGCTCGCCCGACACCATTGCTCGGCCGATGAGCTCGCGTTCGGTGGGGCCAGGAAAGCGCTGGCCCACCACCTCTTTTGGACGGGCGCCAAGGTGCACGTCTCGAACCCGATCGACGAGCGTGCGAACGAGCTCGGCCTTGCTCGAGTTCCACGCCGACGGGCCGGTGGCGATCGAGTCGGCTTCGGTCAACGCTCCAAGCAGCTCGAGCAGTTCAACCTCTTGGGTTTGTTCGGCGACATGGCTGATCGTTCCCCGGTCGTCGAGGTCGCGTCGGGTGGCAACATCGGGCAGCAGGAGGTGATGGCGGCACATGTCGACGAGCCGGTCGGAGTCTTGTTCGTCGAAACCCATCCGCGGTGCGATGTCGGCGATGAGCTCGACGCCGACGTCGGTGTGATCTCCCGGGTAGCCCTTGCCGATGTCGTGCAGCAGCGCTCCGAGGACGAGTAGGTCGGGGCGGCCAACACGCTCGGCCAAGCCGGCTGCTTCGGCCGAAGCTTCGAGCAGGTGTCGGTCGACGGTGAAGCGGTGGTAGGCGTTGCGCTGCGGCTTCGATCGACACGGCTCCCACTCGGGAAGGATGTGCGACATCAAGCCGACCTGGTCGAACGCTTCGATCACACTGATTGCGGGGCGACCAAGGCGAAGCAGGTCGGTGAACCGGCGACGGAGCTCGGACGTCCACGGCGTGGGGAACTCGGGTGCGCTTTGAGCCAGTCGTTCGAGCGTGTCGTGGTCGATGTAGCAATGGCGCGACGCAGCGACATGGGCAACGTCGAGGAGAAGCTGCGGGCTCGACGTGTCGGCAGTCTCGGCGAGCGACAGCAGGCCCCCGTCGATCACGATGCCATCATCTCGGTGTTCGCGATCTGATGCACGACGTCGTGGTTCGATCGAGCGGGCAACCCAGAACCACGCGGCGTCGCTGGCCCAAGCGATTGTTCTCGCCGCGCCAGCAACGTCGGCCATCAACAAGTCGGCGTCGTCGTAACCCAGGGCCTCGGCGACGTCGTCTTGAAAGTCGAGCATGAGCCGGTCGCCCGCACGGCCGGTCACCCGATGCAGGGCAATGCGAGCACGCAGCAGAACTTCATACGCCCCGTCGAGAGAGATCTCGGTGGTTGCACGGGCCAGCACGCCGGTCGCTTCGGCCCATCGCAACGACTGCACATCGCGCAGTCCGCCGCGTCCGTTCTTCAGGTCGGGACCAAGGCCGAACGCGACCTCACCAAACTCGTCGTGGCGCTGGTCGACTCCTTCACTGAGCAGCGCGGCGTTCACGGCAGCGTTGTCTCGCCACTGCTCGGCACCCGCAATCGCCAGGTCGAGCGCCAAGGACTCGTCACCGCTGATCAAGCGGGCCGACAGCAGGGCTGTGGCGGTTTCGAGATTGACCTCGGCGAGAGCGAGGAGGCCATCGATCGTGTCGACTTGGTGGCCGAGCTTCAGCCCCGAATCCCAGATCGGATACCAGATCTTCTCGGCGAACTCGCTGACGTCGACACCCTCTCGATAGACGAGCACAATGTCGAGGTCGCTCTCGGGCGACATCTCACATCGGCCGTACCCGCCGATCGCCACGAGCGCTGCGCCATTGGGCATGCCCGCCGCTTCGGCGTTGGATGCAACCCACTGATCGAGCCGAGCGCAGTACGCCGACGCGAACGTCGATCCGGTCAGTGAGTAGTCGGAGAGGAGATCATCTCGTTCGAGGAGCACAACACCATTCAAGCGGTTTGGTCGTCGTCGCGGGCTATTGGCTCACGACGACGAGTGTGGATGTAGGCCTTCGCCGCGCCCCACGTGATGCCCGCAGTGTGCACATCCTGACTCAGGTCGGTGAACGTCAGTGGCCCGATGGCATAGGTATCGTTCGGGCGCATTTCCATGTCGACCGGATTGCGGGGCGGCTTCGGGACCGACGCGGCATCGAGCATGTCGGTCACAGGCTGGACCGAACGGCGAAGACGTTCGAGCGGCCCGCTCAACGGCGTCTCTGGGCTAGCAAGCGCCAGTTCGGTCAGCGAACGGTGCGCCTCGTCTGCGGCGGCTGAAACAGCAGCCTCGACAGCCTCCGCGGATTCCGGGGGTATAGCACCGCCGAAGCGTTCGGTGACAACCAACATCAGCCAGGGACGAATCGACGCGTCGACCGCATCCACCAGATTCCGCCCATATGCGCGGTAAGCGGCCGCATCCTCGTCTTCAGCTACGTCATCATTTGTCACGAAACAGTCAGTCCTCAATCCTGGAACCGTTCCAAGCTAGCGGTATGCGTCCCCCGAGAATTGAGCCCGCCCCCGGCCAAGAGTCTGTCTGGGACTACCCGCGCCCACCGCGCTGCGAGCCAACGTCAGCAGCGATCACCGTGTCCTACAACGGGTCAACGATCGCCGACACGACGAACGCGGTTCGGGTACTTGAGACATCTCAGCCTCCCGCCTTCTACATCCCGCGCCAAGACATCAACTTCGAATTTCTGACCCCATCACCTGCTCGTAGTTTCTGCGAGTGGAAGGGCGAAGCGTCGTACTACGACCTCAATCCCGAGGTCACCGGCCACGGTATACACGTCGACCAGATCAGCTGGACCTACCTCGCCCCCAACCCCGCATTTGAGAGCATCACCAACCACCTTGCGTTCTACGCCCAGAAGCTCACCTGCACCGTCGACGGCGAAGAAGTGAACTCGAACGAAGGCACCTTCTACGGCGGATGGATCACCTCCAAGGTCGTAGGACCATTCAAGGGCGGCCCCGGCTCCGCCTGGTGGTAGCTGTAACACCTCGACACTTCCGGTCGAGATCCGCGGAAATCGACATGGCCGCTACGCGAGCTCCGCTCTCCTCTCGCCTGAGGCGCTTCCTTCGTGCGTATACAGGCACGTGTTTTCGCTGCACCTAGCGCCACACGACGCGTCCGGCAACCACCGCCTCCGGCGCTCAGCCTGCGTGGCGCCTGAACGCTCCCCCTGAAAGGGAGCACAGGCGCCGATCCGTGTTGCCAAAATTTCGGCGGAGCCGGTGGCAACTAAGGATCGACGCACCATGCACCGATCTTGTCTTTGAGCCATGATCGAATGACATGATCCGGCACGGCGAGGAGACACCATGAGCGACAGTGTTATTGCGGCGATGGAAGCAGCGGTTGCTGCAGATCCCGACAACCCAGCGCTTCGCGAGCATCTTGCTGACCTGCTGCTCAGCGCTGGGCGCATGGATGATGCCTGGACCCATGCAACAGCAGGCCTCGGCATGGCACCGGCCAACACGAAGCTCCTGCGAGTCGCCGCTGATGCTGGCGATGCGACCGGACGAACCGATGAGGCGGCCGGCTACCGCACGCTGCTAAACGCGCTCGAACCTCAGGCTGGTCAAGCGTCAGCTCCACCTCCTCCTCCCCCGCCGCCTCCTGCAGCAACGCCAACGTCGCCGGCTGACGAGTCCATGCCGTGGGATAACGACGACACTCCATCAGCACCCGAACGGGCTCGACCAATCCCCGCTGGTGGAGACGTCCCCGACTCGGTCGACGACCTGCTCGATATGTGGGAAGACAACGACGCACCACCCGAGCCAACCGTTGGCTAGATGAGTCGCGAACGCTTGCTGCTCTCGGATGTGGGCGGTATGCACGACGTGAAGAGCCGCCTCGAGACGTCGTTCCTCGCCCCGATGAAGAACCCCGAGATGCGCCAAGCGTTCGGCAAGTCGATGCGCGGCGGATTGCTGCTTTGGGGTCCGCCCGGCTGCGGCAAGACCTTCATTGCCAAAGCCGTCGCTGGCGAACTCGACGCCAACTTCTACCACGTTGGCCTCTCCGACGTTCTCGACATGTGGATCGGCAGCAGCGAGAAGAACATCACCCAGATCTTCGACATGGCTCGACGCAACGCTCCGTGCGTGCTCTTCCTCGACGAGGTCGACGCCATTGGTCAGAAGCGCACCCAGCTTCGCGGCGGAGGCGGCATGCGCGGTGTCGTCAACCAACTGCTCCAAGAAATGGATGGCGCCAGCAACGACAACGAAGGCGTGTTTATCCTTGCGGCGACCAACCACCCGTGGGACATCGACTCGGCGCTTCTGCGTCCGGGACGCCTTGACCGAACCCTCCTGGTTCTGCCACCCGATCTCCCCGCCCGTGAAGCCATCCTCGACCTTCACCTGCGCGGCCGCCCGATCGAGAAGCTCGACTTGGCCAAGATCGCCAAGCACACCAACGGCCTTACCGGTGCCGACCTAGCACTCGTGTGCGAGCAAGCAACCGAGTACGCAATGACGGCCTCGATCGAAACGGGCACAGTCCGCCCGATCACGATGAAAGATCTTGGGCGGGCCGTGAAGGACGTCCGACCGAGCCACGGACCGTGGATCGAGTCAGCCAAGAACTTCGCGATGTTCAACAACGACGACGGCCGCTACGACGATCTTCTGGCCTGGATCAAACAAAACAAGATCAAATGAGTTACGCCAACCGCGCCCGAGTGCAACACCTCATCGACCTCAACCGGCCTGAAGAAGCCCGCGACCTGGCGCGTTCGTTCCTCGCCGAGGACCCACAAGATGCGTCGATGATGTCGATGCTGGCCGATGCCGAATTCAAGACCGACGGCCCCGCTGTTGCCCTGGCGACGATCGAACGAGCTATCGCTCTCGAACACACCAACGGCACGTTCCACGCCCAACGCGGCTACTTCACGTCGAACCTTGGCCATCACGACGAAGCCGACGAGGCCTTTGCTACGGCGCTCATGCACGATCCGCGCAACTCCTATGCGCTTAGCGCTCACGTCGAAGCGATTCTGCGAGACCCGGCAACGTCACGCCGACGAAAGAAGGCCCCTCGCCTGGCACTGGCCGAGAGTCGCGTGCAGTCGCTCTTTCATAGCCACCCGCATGCGGCGATCACGCATCTCATGGACTCGAAGGTCCGTCTTGCGCACAACGAGTTCGAAGCGTGTGATGCTGCGGCACGGCGCGCCCTCGAGATCGAACCCAACAATCCAATCGCCCACCAACTCGTCGGACTTGCTGCCGAAGCGATGGGCGATACCCGCACTGCTGGCGATGCCTACGTCAGCGCCCAAAAGGCTGACCCGACCTCATCGACTGGCCTCGAAGGATTGCGGCGCCTCGGACAAGGCGCAGCGTTGCCGATCGGATTCGGCCTGTTCATTGCCCTTCGCATGGGAGTCCGTGTTGGCAGATACACCTCCGGCCTCGTCGGTGTCCTGATCGTGGTTGCGCTTCTCGCAGCAGCCGGAGGCTTCATCTACTACCAGCGGAACGAAACCCGCCGGAAGGCCGAAGCCAAGCTGAGCCAGAACGCCCGTCAAATCCTCGATCAAGACCGCAAGTTCGGCTGACGAGCGAAAACGCAAACGGCCCGCCCACAGTGTGGACGGACCGAGATGCGGTTGTACATTGTTGCAGTACCCGGGCCGCTAGCTCATCGGGTAGAGCAGGGGACTTTTAATCCCAAGGTGCCGGGTTCGAGCCCCGGGCGGCCTACTAGTTATCGAAGTTACGGATCTGGCAGCCGCCGTACATGGTGTCGCCATCTGGGTCGAAGCACGTGTTCGTACCGTTTGAGCCACGAAGGAAGTCGTCGCCGGCTCCGCCCGAGATCGTGTCGTCGTGGAGACCACCGTTGATGTCATCGTTACCGATGCCACCAGCCATCGAGTCAGCCCAGCCATT
>CAKZVC010000083.1 GCA_937922235.1 uncultured Acidimicrobiales bacterium
TGCGATCTCCCGGCTCGAAGCGCGACAGCAGGGCTCCGGCGACCTGTTCGGATCGGTTCTGGAAATCGGCGTAGGTCCAGACCCGACCCTGGGTTCCGTCGAGGCGACCTTCGATGAGGGCAACCCGATCGGGCCACTCCCCCGCTGCCTCGGCCAACGCCTCACCCAACGCGAGTTCACGGACGTCAGGCTCGCTAGGGCCGGCGGCGTGAGACGTCGTCAAGGGTGTCATGGCTGGACGGTTCCTGCGCCGTCGCGAATGAACGCTTCGAACAGAGCTCCGGCACTGGGCAAGTCCATGGCGTTGCGCACCTCGGGCCGGCTGCGGATGATGGTCCACACGGGACCGTCCTTTTCGATTCGAACCGTCATAGTGCTCCTATGCGCTCCAGCCCGAGACCGACTTCACTTCGCAGAACTCCTCGATTCCCCAGTGGCCGCCCTCTCGCCCGTTCCCGCTCTGTCCATATCCGCCGAATGGTGCACCAGCGCCGCGGGCTACACCGTTCATCTCGACCATGCCCGATCGCAACTGACGGGCAACCCGACGGGCCCTTTCGGGGTCACTGGTCTGGACGTAGTTGGTGAGGCCATAGGGAGTGTCGTTGGCGATCCGGATGGCTTCTGCCTCATCGTCGAACGGCATCATGGTGAGAACCGGTCCGAAGATCTCTTCTCTGGCGACGGTCATTTCGGGCGTCACGTCGGCAAAGACAGTGGGCTGTACGAAGAACCCCTTCTCGAGGCCTTCGGGTCGGCCCGTGCCTCCGGCAACAAGACGAGCACCTTCGGACTCACCGGTAGCGATGAGCCCCTGAATCTTGTTCCACTGGGTTTCGTTGACCACGGGCCCGATGTGGCGTCCCTCGGTTGCGGCCCGATCAACTGCGGTCTTCGCTGCCACCTCCTCGGCCGTTTTCACCGCGTCGTCGTAGATCGAACGCTCAACCAGCATGCGGGTCGGTGCGTTGCAGGACTGCCCCGAGTTGGCAAAGCAGTGGCGCACACCTCGGATGACCGCCTTCTCATCGGCATCGGCGAAGACGATGTTGGCTCCCTTGCCCCCCAGTTCCAGAGCGACCCGTTTCACCGAGTCCGCCGCATTCTTTGTGATAGCGACACCGGCACGAGTCGAACCGGTGAAGGACACCATGTCAACATCAGGGTGACCCGACAGTTGGGTTCCGACCCCAACACCATCGCCATTCACCATGTTGAACACCCCGGCTGGGAACCCGGCTTCATGAATTATCTCTGCGAATAGGGCTGAGCTGAGCGGGGCAACCTCGGAGGGCTTCAGCACCATGGTGCAGCCCACACCGAGCGCTGGGATGACCTTGAGCGTCACCTGGTTCATGGGCCAATTCCAGGGCGTGATCAACGCTGTCACCCCAACAGGTTCATACAGAATTGCGTTGTCGGGAGCGTGGTCACCAAGCGGGCGCTCAAAAGAGAACGCCTTCAGCTCCTTGATCATGTTCTCGATGTGCCACGAGCCAGCTCCACTCTGCGCAGTGGATGCCATATTGATCGGGGCGCCCATCTCCATAGAGATTGCCTCGCCCAGCTCGGCGTTGCGAGCCACATAGATCTCCAAGAGCTTCTCGAGCAACGCAATGCGCTCCTCCTTCGAGGTCATGCTCCAGGCCGGGAACGCGTTGCGGGCTGCGGCGACGGCAGCATCAGTATCAGCCTCTCCACCGAGGGAAATGACAGCGCACGCCTCTTCAGTCGACGGGTCAATGACATCGAAGTCATTGGCGACCGCCGGGGCCACCCATTCCCCGTTGATGTAGAAGTTGCGTCGATCAAGCATGGCGATAGTCCTGTCTTTCGGTGTGGAGCAAATTCTCCATTGACTCCCATTGCGCCCCGAACACGTCGTAGCGAGCGGTGACATTATCAGGATGCATGGCGTTTCGGGCTTTGGGCCGGGAATGGATGACGGTCCACACTGGCCCCGACTTCTCGATTCGAACGGTCATCGGTCATCACCCTCTATCTAGCCGCGGTTCAGGTAGTCGTCTCGGGCGGCGAACTTCTGGATCTTGCCCGAACCGGTGAGTGGGACGGCGCGTCGAGCCAAGCGGGCCAGGTCGAGCTGATGGCTGAGCGTGCCGAACTCGCTCCCCCAGTCGCTGTCGAGGCGTGAGCGCACGTAGGCATCGGCGAGGGCTGGTTCGTGACGGAGGCAGAGCGACGCTCCCCAGCACACGGCGAGTTGCTCGACGAGGCGGCGGGCATCGGCCTCTTCGATCGACCCAGCGAGCATCTGTTTGAGCCCGTCCAGCTCGCGATCGAAGATCCGATCCGCACCTTTGGCGTTGGAGAGTTCATGAATGAAGGCTTCTCCGGCCACGGGTGAGCGTTGCAGCGCACGGAGGACGTCGAGGGCGATGACGTTGCCCGCCCCTTCCCAGATGGCGTTGAGTGGCGCTTCGCGGTAGAGCCTCGGCAGGATCGATTCTTCGACGTAGCCGTTGCCGCCGACACATTCGAGCGCCTCCCGCACGACTGGCGTTGACCGCTTCGATAGCCAGTATTTCGCCACGGCCGACGACAGCCGCAGGAACGCAGCCTCGTGTTCGTCGATGGGTGCCCGCTCGTAAGCTCCCGCCAGGCGCATAACCATCATGGTGCCGACCTCGGTTTCGAGTTCGAGG
>CAKZVC010000084.1 GCA_937922235.1 uncultured Acidimicrobiales bacterium
GAAGCGATCGTTGTCCATCACCTTGGCAAACGCTGCAGCGAAGTCGTTGGCGAACTTTGCGCCAGCGTCGTCGGCTGCGTACACGTCGGCGATCGCACGAAGGATCGAGTTCGAACCGAACACGAGATCGTTGCGGGTACCGGTCCACTTGGCCTCGCCGGTTGCCCGGTCCTTGCCTTCGAAGACATCTTCAGCGCCTGACGATGCTGACCACTCAGTGTTGTAGTCCATCAGGTTGACGAAGAAGTCGTTGCTGAGCGTGCCGACGTTGTCGGTCCAGACGCCGTGACCATCGGTGCTGACACCGAGAACACGGAGACCGGCGACCAGTACGGCCATCTCTGGCGCACCGAGGTCGAGGAGCTGTGCCTTGTCGACGAGCAGGTGCTCGGCAACGTGGCTGGTGCCCTTGCCCAGATAGTTGCGGAAGCCGTCGGCCTTTGGCTCGAGCCAGGCGAATGACTCTTCATCGGTCTGCTCTTGAGTGGCGTCACCACGTCCGGTCGAAACCGCAACGCTTACGCTGTTGCCACCTGCGGCCGCTGCAGCTTCAACAGCTGCGGCACCACCGAGGACGATGAGGTCAGCCATCGACACGTCGACGCCAACGCTCGACTGCACACCCTCGAGTGCGCTGAGCACCTGAGCGAGGCTGTCGGGGTTATTTGCGTCCCAACCGCTCTGTGGCGAAAGACGAATGCGGCCACCGTTGGCGCCGCCACGCATGTCGCTCTTGCGGTAGGTCGACGCTGATGCCCACGCAGTCGACACAAGGTCGGTGATGCTTACGCCCGACTCCATGATCGCTGCCTTGACGGTTGCAACGTCGGCATCGCTGAGTGCGGTTCCCGCAGGAATTGGGTCCTGCCAGATGAGCTCTTCGCTTGGAACCTCAGGGCCGAGGTAACGAACGACTGGGCCCATGTCGCGGTGCGTCAGCTTGTACCACGCACGTGCGAACGCATCGTCGAGAAGCGACTGGTCGTCACGGAAGCGCTGGCTGATCTCGTTGTAGATCGGGTCCATCTTCATGGCCATGTCTGCAGTCGACATCACCGGTGCGTGCGTGATCGATGGATCGTGTGCGTCAGGGACGGTTCCGGCGAGTGCAGGTGCGGTCCACTGCTTGTGACCGGCTGGGCTCTCGGTGAGCTCCCACTCGTTGTCCATGAGGGTCTCGAGGTAGTTGTTGTCCCACTTGGTTGGGGTGGAGTTCCATGCACCTTCAAAGCCTGAGCTTGTGGTGTGGACGCCCTTGCCCGACTCCCAGGTGTTCTTCCAACCAATGAGCTGCTGCTCCATTGGCGCACCTTCGGGCTCGGCCTGGACTGCGTCTTCGGAGCCTGCGCCGTGCATCTTGCCGAAGGCGTGACCGCCAACAACGAGTGCAACGGTCTCTTCGTCGTTCATGGCCATCCGGCCGAAGGTTTCGCGAATGTCGCGACCGGAAGCAACCGGATCTGGGTTGGCGTTTGGACCTTCTGGGTTCACGTAGATGAGGCCCATCTGCACGGCGCCGAGTGGCTCCATGAGGTCGCGGTCGCCGCTGTAACGCTCGTCGTCGAGCCAGGTGGTCTCTGGGCCCCAGTAGATGTCCTCTTCTGGCTGCCAGACGTCTTCACGACCGCCGGCGAAACCGAAGGTCTTGAAGCCCATCGACTCGAGCGCAACGTTGCCGGTGAGGATGAGGAGGTCGGCCCACGAAAGGCTGCGACCGTACTTCTTCTTGATCGGCTCGAGGAGAAGGCGAGCCTTGTCGAGGTTGACGTTGTCGGGCCAGCTGTTGAGCGGGGCGAAACGCTGGGTGCCGGTCGAGCCGCCACCGCGACCGTCGTGGGTGCGGTAGGTGCCGGCGGAGTGCCATGCCATGCGAATAAAGAACGGTCCGTAGTGTCCGTAATCTGCTGGCCACCAGTCCTTGCTGTCGGTCATGAGGGCAGTGAGATCGGCCTTGACCGCAGCGAGGTCGAGCTTTGCGAACTCGGCTGCGTAATCGAAGTCGTCGCCCATCGGGTTCGACTTAGGAGACCCCTGGTGAAGGATGTTGAGGTTGAGCTGGTTTGGCCACCAGTGTTGGTTGGCTGAGCTGCCAGTAGCCGTGTGCGGGCTGTGCAGCACTGGGCACTTGTTGTCGTCAGACATGGGTTCTCCTAGTTGGTATTTTCTGTATGAGATGGATGGGTGAGATGGATGGGTTTGTTGCGGACTTACCCGGCGGCGCAGCTGCTGCAGCGCCCCCAGTAGATGACTTCTGCTTCGTCGACTTCGAAGCCGTGGTCGTCGCTTGCGACGAGGCACGGCGCTGACCCGACGGCGCAGTCGACGTCGAACATTACGCTGCACGTGCGACAGATCAGGTGATGATGATTATCGCCCACCCGATCTTCGTAACGTGCAGCTGAACCGGCCGGTTGTATGCGGCGGATCAGGTTCTTGTCGACGAGCATGCCAAGGGTGTCGTAGACGGCTTGACGCGAGATCGAGCCAAGCGCAGCGCGTGCTTCTTCGGCAATGTCGTCGGCAGTTGCGTGCGGATGGGACGCCACAGCCTGCATCAGCGCCAGGCGCTGAGCGGTGACCTGCACACCGTTGTCACGGAGTTGTTGCTCGAACCTCATCGTCGATCATTCAAGTACGAATTCTGGACAGAGTCAAGTATTAGATTCCGTAGGAGATCAGCGAAGATGCCCTTCGCCCGAACGAAGACGTTCGAGGTGCCGAGCCGAGGCCGCCGCGATGGTTTCGACCCACTCAGCAACATCATCACGGCCTTCACTAACGGCGTGGTCGATGACTTCCTGAAGCTGTTCTTGGCGGTCGACCATCACGAGCGCAGCCGCGAGGTTTTCTGACGTTTCAGTATCGAATCCATCGATGAACTCGAGAAGTTCTCTCGCCTTACCCGCAGTCTCCTCGGCAATCGATCGAAACTGCGCGGCGATCTCTGGATACCCATCGACGTCGGCGGTTTCCGCGAACCACTGCAGACGTTGAGCACGTTGGCTCAGTTCGGCGAAGAGCGTTTTGAGATAGTCGCTCGAACTTGCTTGCGTCACGAGGCCAGGCTACCCAATGCGGCTCTATAGCCACCGACATCGACCGACTTCTAACCCGATGAACCCGCGCGCTGCCGTGACGCGAAATCAGGCTGACCCCAAAACTAAGGTAGCAATTCAAACTACTTGCACTATCGGCAGGTAGCAGTCTAGGGATCTGAAGCACCGCGCGAGCTATGTCTATTGGCAATTACGTGCCGATCGGCTCATGTGATCTGCGTCGCTCTCCGATTGTCAGTCCGGCAGGCGGCGAAGGATCGCTTGCTCCGACGGGAGAACCCACAAATGGCGACGAACGACCACACACTGAGAGCACCCTCACGGCTCATGAGTATCCTGGGGAGTATCTTTGCGATCGCACTCCTCGCAACGACCCTTTCGGTAGCCGCATTGCCGCCACATGTGTCAGCCCAAGTCACCGGAGCGACCGGCGACGGCCAGTTCACGGTGACCGAAGCGAACGGTGGTCCGCATGTTGCCGACACGCACCCAGATGGCGTCAACGCGCAATTTTCTGAGACCAACAACGGGTTCCCGTGGTTCCCTATCGATGCGACGTTCCCGAACAACCCCATCAGTTGCGAGAAGCCCGCCGCAGCGGGAATCATCGTGACCCTCCCGAAGGGCGGCAGCCTTCCTTGCGGCAGTGCTGCAGATGGTGGGGGCCTGAGCAACAACAACGGGCGCGCCGACCGGGTCATCGTCGACGGGTACGCCATCATCCCCGATGGTGCCACCGCAATCTCGCTTCAGGGAGCGAACGGCCCGACCATCGTGGCAGGTGCGTATTGGTTCTACGCCTCGCCTTCCGATGACCGCAGCAACATGGTCTACCTCGGAGGCCTGGGAACAGGCGGCGGCGCCCCCGTCGCTACGACCTTTGAACTGCCTCTTCCGTCCACCTCGTCGCCATGCGCCGCGAGCCCCGCCGTGGCCTTCCGACTCTACGCGTACGACATGTCTTCGGCGTACCGCGCGAACGTTCAATGGCGTGTCACCGGCGGCGTTGCCGACACCGGTGGCGCCTACGCCAACATCCCCGACACCTATATCGGTTCGCTCGCTTCGGGAGGATACGACCCGGGCAACTACCAGGACGCGGACTTCGACGACGACGGCATCAGCGACTGGATCGAGATGGGCGAGACCAACGAAGGCGCAAGCCTCGACTCCGACACCGACGGAATCCCCGACTGCGAAGACACCGACTCTGACAACGACGGCACGCTCGACACGGCCGACCCGAACCGTACGACTCCGACCCCAAACCCAGACACCACGACCGTCACCGAAGGCGGCACCGTTTCATTCGATGTCACCGCCAACGACACCGAGTTTGTGAGCACGAACCTGTCGGCCACCGATGAGGGAACGGGCAACGCGGCGGGCGCAACCATCTCCCCCGGAGGCATCGTCAGTTGGGACAGCACCGGCGCAGTGGCTGGCGAGTACACCGTCGACTACGAGCTCTGTAACAACGACGCCACTCCCGCTGGATGTGGCTCGGGCACGTTGACGATCACTGTTGAAGAATCGATCATGCCCGCTGCTCCAGACCTGCAGGGCGGAGACGACACCGGCGCTTCGGCAACTGATGACCTGACCTCCAAGCAGAACGCGAAGTTCTCCGTCGCGTGCCCGAACAACAACACCGTGGTGCGCCTCTTCACCGACAACCCTCCCGGAGCGATCGTGGGCGGATACGAGTGCACAGGCACCAACACGGGAGCTGTTATCGCAGGCAGCAGCGATGCGGCCGGCGTGACCGTCTCCGCCGGATTCGAGAACGGTCTTACCGCTGGCGTGCACAACCTCACCTACACCGTCGACGAAGGCCCCGTCTCCGCCCCACTCGAAGTCACCATCGACCTCGTTGGCCCGGCACAGCCGTCAGCCCCTGACCTCCAAGATGGCAGCGACACCGGCGTCTCCAACGCCGACGACCTTACCTCGCAGACCAACCCGGTCTTCAACGTCGAATGCGTTGCCGCCGGAAGCGTCGTCTTCCTGTACAGCGATGTGTACACCACGCCAGTTGGTGTGCTCGGGGATGGAGCGCAGAGCGGATCAGCAGTCAACAACGGCAGCAACGTTCTGGTCGGATTCGACGAAACGTTCACCGCCCCCTACAGCGGCAACTACACCTTCGTCCGGCGAGTCGAATCGGTGCCCGCTGGCAACGGCAACCTGTCCATTGGAACCAGTGCGCTGACCAACGACGTCTACCACGACGGTGCAGCGTCGGCCCGACTCGACTCCTCGAACCTCGAACGGCAGAACACGGTGGCGCTTACCGGCGGCGTGGAGTATTTCGTCTACGCCTGGGCGGGCGGCGGCAGCACCGTCACCAACCCAAGCTACGAGTTCCTTCTCACGACGAACGCTGTCGGTTTCCACACCTGCGCAGGAACCGGAACCGAAGCTGCGACGCTCGGTCTCGTCGACCTCGACGAGGGTGTTCACAACGTCAGCTACACCGTCACTGACGCAGCGGGCAACGAGTCTGACCCGAGTGCGCCTCTTGAGATCACGATCGATTCAGCTGTGCCGGCAACGCCGACGATCGGTAGCCCGACCGACGGTCAGAGCATCACAAGCACGACACCAACGGTTGAAGGAACCGGCGGTGAGCCAGGCTCGACGGTCGTTGTTGCTGGACCGAACGGGGAAGGCTGCGAAGCAACGGTTGCGGTCGACGGCACATGGTCGTGCACCTTGAGTCCCGCGCTCGCTCAAGGGGCAAACGCACTCACGGTGACCCCAGTCGACCCTGCGGGCAACGAAGGCACCCCAGCGGCGATCACCATTACGGTCACCGCACCTGCACCTAGTGATCCGACCGTTGCACCCGATCTCGTCGAGGCATCAGATACTGGTGTTTCTAACTCCGATGACATCACGGCAAACAACACACCAGTCTTCGCTGTTGAGTGTGCGGGTGCTGGCGTGGACATCACCCTCTACTCGAACAACCCGGAGGCAAACACCGTCATCGCAACACATCAGTGTGAAGGAAACGGAACCGAATCGGCCCCTGCGCCAAGCGCTGCGCTAGAAGACGGTGAACACCTCGTCACCTACACCGCAGCCAACGCAGATGGGGCTGAGTCAGGGCCAAGCCCAGCGCTCGAAGTAACGATCGACTCCAGCGCTCCGGATTTAACCCTTACCGGGCCAACCGACGGAGGCACACTCACCACGCCGCACCCGACAGTCACCGGAACTGGCGCTGAGCCAGGAACATCGATTGTCGTAGCCGGACCAAACGGAGAGGACTGCACCGTCACGGTTCCTGCAAGCGGCAACTGGGCATGCACCCTTTCGCCAGCGTTACCCGAAGGCGGACCGCACACCCTTAACGTCACAGCCGTTGACCCCGCTGGAAACACGAGCAGCGCCTCGGTACAGACGACGATCGACACGAGCGGAATCGAATGTCGTTCGATCTACCCCCCTGCTGAGGCAGTCACGTTGGGGGCAAACCCACCTGCTGTCGGAGCTGTCGGCCGCATGGTCAACACCAGCGGAGCGAACATCACGGGGCAGGTAACGGCCGGAGCTCCACTCCGGGTCATTACCGACGCCGCGATTCAGGGCCCAAATGGCTCGCTGCTGCCGGTCGAGATCACGATCGAGCACAAGGGCGGTAGCCAGGCGTTCCGATACACATTGGGAACAACCGGCCACCTCTCCAACAGTTCAGGCACATCCTGGGCAGAGATCACGGTCAAGTTCGTTGGATATGCCGAGAACATCCCAACGGTTTGGTCGGTCAACGCTGGCTCGATTGGCGGCGGAGAACGACTCTTCTTCAACTCCAACCCTGTAACCGGTTTCGTCAGAGGTGCGGGCGGCCAGAACATCGCCAACGCCTTGCCGTATAACGGCACCTGGAGTAACGGCAACAGCAATCCGCTGTCCGGCTTCTCGTTCGACTATTCAACGTCGCTCACGTTCAGGAAGCTGGGCCAGCAAAATGTTAGTTCCGGCATTCCGATCAGCGCACTTCTTGTGCCTGAGGTGCGCCCGTGTGCTGCGATTCCCGACCTGGTGTCTACGTCCGACACCGGGCCTTCAGATGAGGACGATGTCACGTCTGAGCGTGTCGCAACGTTTGAGGTTGAGTGCATCGTTGCGGGATCCACCATCACGTTGCGCAGCGATAATCCGGCAGCTGGCACTGTGGTCGGCTCGCACACCTGCACCGCTGCAGGTACCGAGCCCCTGACGGTCGATGCTCCAGGCCTCGCCGAGGGTGTGCACAACCTCTCGTATGTAGAGACGAACGCAGGAGGGCTCGATTCCACTCCGAGCCCATCGCTCGAAGTCACCGTCGACCTCACCGAACCGGCAACACCAACCATCACCGGGCCGACCGACGGCGAGCTTCTCACCACCGCAACCCCAACCGTTGAAGGCACGGATGGCGAACCAGGATCAACCGTGGTCGTCACCGGACCAAACGGCGAAACCTGCGACGCATTGGTCGACACAGACGGCAACTGGTCCTGCGAGATCTCGCCAGGACTACCTGAAGGCGGCCCACAAACGATCACTGCAACACCCGTCGACCCCGCCGGAAACGAAGGCACACCAACCACCATCAACATCAACGTCGACACGGTGGAACCGCCGACGCCAACGGTCAGTGGTCCAGGTGAAGGTGAGACCATCACCACCGCCACGCCGACGATCGAAGGCACCGGCGGCGAACCCGGCACCACGGTTGTGATCACCGGACCAAACGGTGAAACCTGCGACGCACCAGTC
>CAKZVC010000085.1 GCA_937922235.1 uncultured Acidimicrobiales bacterium
TGCGCAGTGCTGAATGGCGTGACAACGCCGAGGCGGCACTCGCCGGTATCGGCGAAGTCGACCTTCGCGACATTCGCAAGGTCGTCGTCGCAGCCGAGAACGGCGCGAAGGACGATGAAAGCCGAGCGCTTGCTCAGCAGCTCAAGGACGGCCTGTCAGCTCGGGTCGACGCCGAACATGGCAAGTGGTTGAGCGAGCTCAACACGCTGGTCAACGATGGCCGCACCGTGCGTGCGCTTCGTCAGTCGTCGCGTCCACCCAAGGCTGGCGCCCCGCTCCCCGCTGAGCTCGCTACCCGTCTTGCAGAGGCCGCGAGCGCATCGATGACTGCTGACACCATGCCTGAGCGTTGGGGCACGGTCCTCGACGCTGTTGCGTACTCGCCAGTTCGCCAGCAAGTGACGCCACAGGCACTGCCATCGAAGGTGTCGCCAGAGTTGCAGGCAACGGTCAAGAAGCTTGGAAAGCGAGTGCCGCACATTGCTGCACTCTTTGCTCCAGCCGCACCCCCGGCAGCACCTGCACCGATTCCAGCTCCTCCAACTCCCGCTCCAGCTGCACCCGAGGCAGCGGAGGCGGCACCAGCATCCGATGCTCCAGCGGCAGCCCAAGAGGCGCCGTCAGAGGCTGAGGTAGCGCCGGCTGAGGCGTCGAGCGAAGAAGAGTAACCAGCACGCCTGAGCGGCGCTCAGGCGTGTTACAGCGCTCGATGCACTTCGATGGTGCGAGCGACCAAACCGAAGCTCTCAAAGAAGTTCTTTGTGGCGCGGTCGCCCGGAAGTGCTCGGGCGTCGATGCCGATGCATTCTTGGGTTTCGGCAATCGCTAGTGCGCGTTGCATGAGTGCGCTTCCGAGTCCGATGCCTCGTGCATCCGGGTGGACCCAAAGGTCGATGACCCGCAGCATCATGTCGCCAGAACGAAGGGCTTCGAGGACGGCGACGAGATAGCCCGAAACCTGCTCGTCAGCGGTTGCAACCAAGACGGTGCGATCCGGGTCGCCAACGTCTGCCTGGAAGGTTTCTTCGATGGGCTCGACCCGGCCACGAAAGAGGATGTCGAGTGAACCGCCACGGGCATCGGCTACGGCTTCATGTCCGCGGCGATGGGCGTCAGCGAGGATGGCACTGTCTTCGAGCGTGGCGTCGCGAACGGCAACGGTGACGGGTTCGGTCACGTTATTCGGCGTCGCGAAGCTGGGCGATCTTGCGCAAGATCGTGACGCGGCCTCGGCCGGCAGTCTCGTACGCCTCGATTTCGTCGCGCTCATCGGGAGTGAGCTGGGCGAGCAGCTTGACGATCTGGGCTGCAGCCTGGCTGTCGTACTCGGCAATGGGAAGCCCGGCGTCGCCAGCCTCGGTTTGCACTGTGGGCTTGACGATCGGCTCGTCCTCGTCGGCTTCGTTGGCCGTGAGGTCGATGCCGAAGATGTTGACGATGACCTGGCTTGCGTCGTTGACCAGCCGGTCCGCAACTCCCTCGAGCGTCGAGCTGCCCTTCTTCGCCACCGTGCGCGCAATGAATCGGCCAATGGTGATCTGGCTGCGTCCGCGCTCGACGTACTTCGGCAAGTTGTCAACGGCTTCGAGCGCGATCCCAACTGGGGCGTACACGAGCAAGTCGAGCAGCTGTTGTTCCGCCGATGGTTCCTGGTCTTTCTTGGCCATAGAGACCTATCGTACCGGCATTGCCTTGTGTGAGGGCTGACGCGACAAACCGCCGATCTTGGGACCGCGAGAGCCCGCTACCCCGCAGACTTCTCGCACATCCTCGCTGTTACGCGCAGTCGATGCAGAAGACGCCGTTATCTGGGAACTGGATTGCGGCCTTGATCAGCCAACACGATTCGCACGTGCGCTCGTCTTCGGCCTTTGCCGGGACTTCGTCGGGGTTCTTGGGCGCAGCCTTCTTGGGCTTCGGTGCGTCCTCGTCTTCCTCGTCGTCGTCCTCTTCGTCGTCACCGGAGTCGAGGCGATCCTTCAGGATGGCATCGAGGTCGGCTTCGATCTCGTCGTCATCATCCTCTTCGTCGTCGTCCGCGGGCTTTCGCGCCGGAGCAACTTCGTCGTCATCGTCATCGTCGTCGTCGTCGACAACAGGGTCGTCATCGTCGTCGTCGAGGCCAATGGCATCGGGGTCGAGAACGTCGTCATCATCGAGTTCGTCTTCGTCGAGATCGTCGTCCAAATCGAGGTCGTCATCCTCGGCAATCTCGTCTTCGATTTCTTCCGGCTCTTCCTCAGCCATGATTCCTCATCCACTCACACTTACGGGTTAGCTGAGGGGGAATATAGGCACATCTGAGCGATGAGGGAACCACCAGCCGCATATTTTTTGTCACGTCGTTGATCATGTTGGGGATGTCCCCAGCTTCTGAGCGGCACGGTTCTCCGACTGGAGGCGCTCGAGGTCGGCGTCTGGAGCATGATCTACGTACTTCATCATCTCGGCGATTGCCTTGTGTCCAGCCCGTTCAGCGATCAGCGTGTGCATGTCTTGAGCGACCGATCGGTAGGTCGGGTGCCCTTGCATTGCCGAGCGCAATTCGAGAATGTGCATGGCCGAGCGGGCGTTCATTTGCATCGAGTACCGCATGCGGTAGCCGAGGGTTACGGCGTACGGGGCTTGCGCCGGGAACTCGTCGACGAGTGACTCGTACAGGCCAGACGACCGTTCCATCACGTCGTTGAACTGTGCGGTCTTGCGCACCATTTCGATCGCTTCTGGCATCACGTAGCCGTGGCGGGTCGACAGCGGTTGCCACTCGATCGTGCACATGCGATGACGCTGGAGGTCTCGGAACGCTCCGTAGTCGCCAAGGACATCAAAGCGGTAGTCGACACGCTCGAGCGCACGGCCGGGGCGGTGACGGCGGTTGGTGCGGTCTCCGGCGTACGCCTTCATCACGGCAAGGCGCTCGTCGACCGTCATCTTGCGGACTTGATCGACGATCTCACGCTCGCTCAGCGACGTTGTTGGGTACAGCATTGCTGTGACGAGCTTGACTTCGGCGTCCGGGTCGAAGTCGACCAGGTCGACGAGAGACTCTTGCGCTGGCGGAGCCGATGTGTCGAGTAGGCGCTGGCTGATCTCGTCCATTGCAGCGGCGTTGTCTGACAGATAAGTGCTCGTGACCGCTCCACGGTCGGGCAGGTCGACGCGCTTGAGGAACGATGGAATCACCTTGCGAAGCTCTCGCAGCATCATGTCGGAGTACGACACGGCCTCAGGAAGGTTGCTAGCGCGCATGCGGAGCAGCAACGCCTCATAGGCCTGTCCGCTGCCGTAGATGCCCACGTTCGACAGAGACGCTGCGGGCAGGAGCCCGCGGATCGAGTCGAGTGCCTTGGCTCGAATGGCCATTCGGTACGCAATGTCGGCATCGGTAGTCTTCTTTGGAACAGCGTTCTTGTAGAACTGCTCCATGACCGGAATGAGTCCGCTGTAGATATCGAACATCCGGTCGAGCTCGCCGACGTAGCGCGTGCCGTGAACCGAGTTGAGTACGTCGGGGTCGCGGTAGAACCGGTAGCGGCCACCGAGGCGCTCGTCGTAGCGGATGTAGCGGGTCGACTGTTCGAGGTAGGACATGATGCGTCCCCACTCCAGAACCTTCGTAAGGACGTTGGACGCCTGTTCGCACGCAAGATGTACGCCACCGAGCTGGGCGACACTGTCGTCGCCGTATTGGAAGAACACCCGGTCGTAGAGCTCTTCGGCGCGTCGCATGCCAGTTGTGGCATCGACGGTCTCGTCGCCGGAAATGTCGAGGTCGTCGACGAACTCTTCGAGGAACAGTCGGCGAAGGCTCTTCGGCGATCGCGAGTACCGCGCGAACAAGGCGCCTTTGACTACTTCTGGAAGGTTGACCAGCGCAAAAACGGGCTGGTCGAGGTTCGTAAAGTAGCGGCGGAGGATGTCAGCTTCCTGGGCTGTGAACTCTTCAGCGTCGTAGGGGGTCACGGAGGGCGATGATATGGGCGAATGGCGTACGTTTGACGGATTCCCCCAAGAAATCGCGCCCTGCTGCTCGTTGGGTTAGATCGCGATGATTACCGCATCGGGGACAACGACGAAGCCAACCGAATGGGCATGGCCGCGATCAACCCCGTCAATCCGCACGGTCGCGCGGCTGTCGGGTCTGAATTCGTGTGTCTTCAACCGTCGAATTGCGATGTCGGGATGTGGTACGTGCATGCCGGAGGTAAGCCGCGATCGTGCCTTCCATCGGTCGCTCGCTGACAGCTCTGCACGCACGACGTCGAGCCGGCCGTCGTTGGGATGACCGCTGGGCGTGACGTTCCAGTCGTCGAGGAATGACGCGTTCATAGCCCCTTCGACGACCCCTAGCCAGTACGGGCGGCGGATGACGAGGCTTGCAGCCATGACGTGGTCGGTCTCGTCGACGGTCACGATCGTGAGATCGAGAGGAAGGAGTGTCCGCTCACCAGAACGGAGATCGGCCGCCGTGGCGCGGGCGCTTACCGTGCGTGCCAGATCGATCGTCGGGGTGCCTGGGAGGTTGGTCGCAACATCGTTGGGGATCAAGCCGACCTGCGCCGGGCCCGAGATCGTTGGAGCGTCATCACCAGTTCGCACGATGCTGAAGAGCTCGGCGAGGGCACGGTCACTCGACACGATTGGGGCATCCGCGTCGAGTTCGCCTCTACTCCCCCAGTCTTCGCCTTTCTTGATCGTCATTCTTCTTCGTTCGCCTGCAGCTCGGGGTCGACACCGTCATCATCAACAGCGTCGTCCGCGACATCGAAATCTACCGGTGCGTCGACGATGCCTCGCTGGATCAGCTTCACGGCCTTTCGTGCGCAGCTTCGGGTGTCGGCGTTCGGTGCCATCACGGCGATTTGGGTGAGCACGTCGCTGACTTGCTTCATCGATCGGACGAAGTCACCACCCGAGAGCTCCTCGGTATCGAGAATGTCGCCGAGCCCTCCGCCTGCGGCCCAGCCGTGCGTTGCCGCCACCAAACCCCCGTCGATGTCTCGGCTCTCCGGAAGTCCATAGGCCGACTCAAGACGCTGGACCTCGTTTGTGGCCTGCACGATGCCAGCAACAGCCGCTCGAGCGCCGTCGTTCGGATACCAAGGTGAGGGTCCGTCGTCTCGCCCACGGGACTCGTAAACGAAGGTCGACACGATGCCGGCAAGGGTGGCGGGGTCATGTCCGTCGAGGTGCCCGGCACGCAAGGACTCGACGAGTACTAGATCGAGCTCGTGGAAGGTGTTGACCAGAACCTCGCCGGCCTCGGTGAGGGTCCAGTTCTCGATGTAGTTCAGCTCGGTGAGGAGGCCGACGACGGCCTTGAATCGATCGTTGAGTCGGCCACGACGTTCCGCTATGCGAGCCTCGACCCGGCGAAGTTCTCGCTTGTTTGCCCCGGTCTTCGCCGACTTCCACGGGCTTGCTGGTTGCCCTGCTCGGACCGGAACGTCTCCGGTCTCGTAGTTCTTCTGCTTCCCCTTTTTCTTCTTCTTGCCCTTCTTGCTGCTTCGACGGTGCACGCCGCGCAGCTGACCGACGATGTCGTGTTGGTGCGAGCGTGACGTTGGGTTGAACGGTTCGGGAAGGCGCACGGCCCCGATCGTCACCGGTGGGCCATCGAGGGCTTCGGGGTCGAGAACATGGACTTCTCCGTCGCGATCGATCACCTTCAGTTGGACCTCTTTACGGCGCCATGCGCTCGACAGCACGACCACCGTGCCCGCCACATCGATCACATCGCCGGGACGCAGCTTGGAGACGGCTTTGCTGATCGAAGCAACGCGGTCTTCGTGGTCAGCTTCAGAGAGTTGCTCGGCGGCCTCGGCCCCATCGTGTTCGAGCTCGCCCACAAGGCGTGCCCGACGCTTCTCGAGCTCGATCACTGCACTGTTTGCTTGAAACTGGCCGAACGATTTCGCCATCAGCTCTTCGGCGTGCGCACGGGTGTAACGGCTGACCAGGTGGCAGGTCATGTTGTAGGTCGGGCGGAACGCCGAACGCAGTTCGAAGGTCGTCGACTTTGCGAGGTTCACGACTTCGTCGAAGCTGGTGAACGGCGTCCACAGCACAACGGCGTGCCCTCTGTCGTCGATGCCGCGGCGTCCGGCACGGCCGGTGAGCTGGGTGTAGTCGCTTGGAGTAAGTAGCTCGTGATGTTCGCCCGTGAACTTCGACAGCTTCTCGATGACGACCGTACGAGCGGGCATGTTGATGCCGAGCGCGAGCGTCTCGGTGGCGAAGATTGCCTTGAGGTAGCCCGCAGTGAAGAGCTCCTCGACGGTCTCTTTGAACAACGGCACGATGCCTGCGTGGTGGGCCGCTATTCCGGCTTGCAGCGCTGCCAGCCAGCCCGCATATCCAAGGGCCCGCCGATCGTTGTCGGAGAGATGCGCGGTGCGGCGTTCGACGACTTCGGTGATCTTCTGCGCAGTGGCCGCGTCGGTGAGCGTGACGCCTTGACTGCGAAGCTGGCTGACGGCGTCTTCACAACCTGCACGGCTGAAGATGAACGTGATGACCGGCAACAGGTTGCGGCGTTCGAGCTCCTCGATGACCTCATAACGACGGGGTGTCCGCCACGGCCGCTTCTGCGGAGGGCCTTTGCGCCGATCTCGGCCGCCCCGCTTGTTGGGTGCAGCGTCGAATCGGCGACCTTGTGGGTTCGGACGTTTCTTCTGCAGTGTCTCGATGAGGTGGTGGTCGCCACGGCCCTTCTCGGCCACGAAGTACGAGTTCTCTAGCCGAACGGGTCGGGTCTTCTCCGTCACCGCAACACACGGAGCGTGGACCTCGCTCATCCACGCTGCAAGCTCGGCTGCGTTCGACACGGTGGCCGACAGCGCAACGATTCGAATGTGCTTCGGCAGGTGGATGATCACTTCCTCCCATACGGGGCCACGGAAGTTGTTCTGCAAGTAGTGGACTTCGTCCATGACGACGACATCGGTGCTGTCGAGCCGCTCGGGCTCGGCGTACAGCATGTTGCGGAGTACTTCGGTGGTCATAACGACGGCGGTCGCGTCGCCGTTGATCGAGTTATCGCCAGTGAGTAGCCCGACGTTGTCGTTGCCTAGCCAACCTCGAAGGTCGCGGAACTTTTGGTTCGAGAGTGCCTTGATCGGTGTGGTGTAGAGCCCGCGCCTGCCAGCGTTGCGGGCCATAGCGATGGCATGTTCGGCGACAAAGGTCTTACCGCTGCCAGTTGGTGCGGCAACAACGACCGACCGTCCTGCTTCGAGGTGCTCGATGGCCTCTACTTGGAATCGGTCAAGATCGAAATTGCGCGGTGGTCCGAGCGCCGTCATTCCGCATCGGATGTCGACGTTGCTTTGACTGTTCGACGATTGCGCAGCCAACCCCAGATGATGGCGATCTCGTAGAAGATGTACATCGGGATCGAAAGGACGCCGAGGGTTACGGGGTCGCCTGATGGGGTGAGAACAGCGACGAGAACGACGATGCCCACGATGGCGTAGCGCCGCCCTGCGCGCAGCTGCTTCACATTCACGATGCCGAGGAGCTGGGCCAGGATCAAGACAAGGGGGAACTGAAAGCCGAGCCCGAACGCTACGAGCATCTTCATCACGAACGAGATGTACGGAGCCGGACTAAGGAGCGGTACGAAGTCTCCAATATCGAGCAGGAAGCTCAGTGCCCGCGGGATGCTCCAGAACGCGAGTCCGGAACCAAAGAAGAACAAGATCACGCCGAAGAACACGAACTGAAGAGCGTGCCGGCGTTCGTGCGGGTAGAGACCTGGGACGATGAACTGCCACAGCTGCCAGAGCACGACCGGCATGGCAAGCATGAATCCGCCGTAGCCAACAACGGTGAACAGCAACGAAAAGCCTTCGAGCGGCTGGGTTTGGACAAGCTGGCAGTTCTCGATAAACGACTCTTGGTCGATGTCTTCGAGCGCCTTGCAGTACGGCTCCTTGATGACGTCGAAGATCCGCCGGTAGAAGATGAGCACGATCACGCCGCCGATGCCGATGGCCGCGACGGACTTGATAATGCGAGTCCGGAGCTCGGTGAGGTGCTCGATGAGCGTCATCTCGCCCTCAGGTCGGGCGTTCAGGGTGTCTTCTGTCATCAGCGGTCGCTGTACATCGGTGCTTCGGGCGGCTCTTCAGGTGGGGTGACATCGCCTCCTGAATTCCCTGGCGTGGCCGGTGGGGTCGGGCTCGATGGTTCAGCGGGCTTGGCCGCTTCGACGCTGGGCGTTGGTTCGGCTGGCTTGGGCTCTTCCACCGCGGGGAGAGAGGCCACCTTGGTGACGTCACTCAACGTCTTCGGCGTGGGCTCGCCTGTCACTTTGCTAATCGGGTCGTTCATGGCTGCTTGCATCTCGCGCTGGAAGCCAGCGCTGACGCGGCGAAACTCGCCCATGATCTTGCCGACCTGTCGCGCGGCTTCTGGGAGTTTGGTTGGGCCGAGCACCACAAGTGCGACGAGCAGGATGAGCACAAACTCACCGCCACCGATGTTGAACATGGCTTGAATCCTAACGGAACGTTCCCCCCGGCAAGCCGAGGGGAACGATTCAAAGTTCTAGGTGTTCGTATTGGCTCAGCCCTGGCGGGCTTCACCGAACTCGAGTTTCTCGCCTGGGGCTCGAAACGTCGCTGTGTGAAGGCGCTCAACGGATGGAAGCGGCCGACGCCCCAAACATCGCTATCAGAAACCGCCTGAGGGGAGCGAAGCTCGCGTAGCGACCATGACGGCTTCCGCGGCTCTCGGCGGAAGTCCGAGCGAAACCAGGCCGCCGCGGATCTCGACCGGAAGTGTCGAGGTGTTCAGGCTTCGGCGATTGAGGCGAGGGCCGCCGCGATGGCGTCCTCGTCGTCGAGCATCTTGTGGAAGTCCAAGATGTCGTCGTGGTCGATCTTGCGGCCGCTGCGTGTCTCGAACAATTCAGCAGGAAGTGTCCATGTGTCCATGTGCACTCCGCTAGCGACCAGGAGGTCGATTGTTCGGTGCTCGGCGGGCTTGACGACCACCATTGCGCAGACTGGGCATGTGAAGCGGTACTCTCCGCGGTCGTCATCTAGGCACACTCGTACCGTGACGTCGTCGGTGGTCAGCTCCACGTCTCCGCAGTCTGAACAGCTAGCTCGAATCGTTGCCATGCTTTTCCGTCTCTTCGGAGCGCTAGTCGGTTATTGCGCTCACAGAGGATTATTCGGACGGGAAGGGAATTCCCTTGAGGAGCTACTGGACTATTTCACGATTTCAAGCTGGGCCTTTTCCACTATGGAACCCCAGTTTTGGGCGATTGTTGGGCCCCACGCAGCGTGGGCGTAGGCCAGTTGGCCCCCTATTCATATGGATACGAGCCAAACTGCGGCTCTGGTTGGTAACCGAGCTGCACAGGCGCAACACTGGCCAGGTATGGGAATGCGACTGCCGTCGAAAGTAGAGAAGCCGATCGCCTTTGCGCATCGAGGCGCCCGGGCGCACGCCGCTGAAAACACTGCCGAGGCGTTTGATCTTGCCGTCAAGCTGGGGGCGACGGGCATTGAGTCCGATGTGTGGCTGACGGCCGACAACGAGCTGATCCTGACGCACGACGGCACGGTGGGCCTGCGGAGGCGCAAGATCTCACAAATGCAGCGCGAGGAGCTTCCCGAGAACTGGATCACCCTTCCGGAGCTCCTCGAACGAATCCCGGCAGGGCTTGATGTGTCGATCGACATCAAGACCGATGCTGCGATGGAGCCGTTGCTCGATTGGGCGGGAACACTCGATCCGCTGACTCGCGGCCGGCTGTATCTGTGTCATCACGACTGGGAACGGCTTGCGGCATGGCGTTCGATCGATTCTCACGTGCGGCTGATCGACTCGACATCCCTGAAGTCGATGACCGACGGCCCCGAGCGTCGAGCGTTTCGACTTGCCGACGCTGGTATCGACGGCGTGAACCTGCATCACCGCGAGTGGACGGGTGGCATGGCCACGCTGTTTCATCGGTTCGACCGACTGTGCTTCGGCTGGGACGCCCAGCACAGTCGCATTCTGCACGACCTTCTCCGCATGGGCCTCGACGGTGTCTACAGCGACCACGTCGACATCATGATGGAAACGCTCGCGTCTCACCTCGATCAGGGCCCGGCAGCAACCCCCACCGTCCACGACTAGATTTCTGCCCCGTTTCAGACCTGACAGGTCGGCTTTGGGGCAGAAATGTTTAGAGGGTGTCGATTGCTGATGGCGGCCAGATGCGGAGGAACGCTCGACCGACAATGTTCTCTTCAGGCACGGGGCCAAACGAGCGCGAGTCTGCTGATTGGGTGCGGTTGTCGCCCATCATGAAGAAGCTGCTGTCATCGAGGGTGCACCGTGTTGGGCTGTCGCCGTTCACACAGTTGGCGTTGCCAAAGGCGTTTTGATCATTTGGTGATCCGGGCACGGCGAGGAAGGCGTTGTTGGGGCTGAGATAGGGCTCTTCGAGCCGCTTGGCGTCTGCAGGCGTCTCCCCCGGTCCCCAGATCCACAACCGGCCGTCTTCGCGAACCTCGATGGTTTCACCTGGCAGGGCAATGGCTCGCTTGATGAGATCTTCGGTGTTGCCCGCTGCGCCCGGGAGCTTCTTGAACACGACAAGATCGCCTCGGCGCACTTCGTGGAGGTTGTAGCTCACCTTGTTTACGAGGATGCGGTCGCCCTTGTTGACCGTGGTTTCCATCGATACCGATGGGATCCAGAACGCCTGGAGCACGAACGCCTTGATGAGCAGCGCCACTGCGAGCGCAGCAACGATGACGGCAAGCCACTCGAGGATGGTTCGAAGGTCGGACGTCCGGTAGCCCTCGGTGGTGGCATCGGCCTCTTCCATGAGCTGGTCGTCGCTGGCTCGGCCCGGGTTAGCTACCGCAACCGATGAGTTGCGGCGGTCGTTGAGCCCCTCTGGAAGGTCGGAGCTCTCTCGCTCCACGATGGCGCGCTCGACCTCGCGAGCGGTGGCAGTGGGCGACATGTAGGTCGTTTCGGGCTCGACGACACTGTCCTGGATTCGAGCTCGAGGCCGAGAAACTGGTGGGGCGCTGACGGCCGGAAGACTCGTCGGTGGCACTTCTGGAAGCGCTGGTGCTTGAGAAGCTGCGGGCGTAGCGGTCGGTGTCGTCGGTATCGGGGGTGCGGTAGGCACAGGAGATTGAGTGGGTGCGGTAGCCGGCGCAACAGGAGCGGGCGTAGCCAGTGTTGACGTGGGGGTCGCCGGTGCAGGGGTGGGTTGTGCAGGGCTGGGTTGTGCAGGCGCGGGTTGTGCACTGAACGACATCGGCGTGGAAGCCGGACGGGTCGGAGTCGTCGGAGCTTGTGCGGGAGCGGCGGCCCGTGGCGGCGAAACCGCGGGTGTTTGTGTCGCGGCTTGCGGGGATGCCGCTGGGGGTTGGGCGGCTGGTGACGGTTGTGCCTGAGCGGACTCTGGTGCTGTTGGCGGTTGCGTTGACAGCGTCGCAAACTGCGCGCGTGCTTCACTTGTGGCTGAGAAGTCCGGCAGCGTCGTCTGCATCGATGGCCACTGACCCGACGCACGTACCGATGGAGTGGACGGCAGGCCGGATTGCTCGTCTGTCGCGTGCAACAAGGCTTTCGCCACAACGCCTTTGACCCACTCAGGATCGTCTGCGGGTGCCGCATCGTCGTTCGGAAGAGGCTCGGGGCCTTGAGGTGCGGTCACGGAGCACCATGGTACTCATTGTCCCCTGGTATCTGGGGACACCCCTGGGCAGTGTCTTACAGCCCGCTGATTGCACTTGGCGGCCAAATGCGAGCAAAGGCTCGACCGACCAAGTTCTCTTCGGGGATTGGACCGAACGATCGTGAGTCAGTCGACGCATTTCGGTTGTCGCCCATGCCGTAGTAGCTGCTGTCATCGAGGGTGCAGCGCGAACCGTTGCCCTCGGGGTTTGTGCAGTTTGGGTGCCAGATGTTCTGATCAGGCGAGTCGCTCGCCAGTGGGGCGCTCAGAATGCTGTTCTGCGGGTCGAGGTAGCTCTGGTCGAGCTGAATCGCGTTGAACCCATCGTCGGTGAAGACATACAACAGTCCGTCGTCTCGGACCTCGATCGTTTCGCCCGGAAGCGCGACGACCCGCTTGATGAGTTCGTCGGTGTCGCTCTGAGTTCCGTCGAGCTTGCGGAAAACGATGAGGTTGTCGCGTTCGACGTCGCCAACCTGGTAGCTGAGCTTGTTCACCAGAATGCGGTCGTCGATGTTGAGGGTCGTTTGCATCGATCCACTTGGAATCTCAAATGCCTGTACGAGGTACGCCCGGATAAACAGAGCGATCGCAAGGGCTGCTGCGACGACTGCGACCCATTCGACGATGGTTCGCAAGCTCGCTGAGGACGTGTCGGTTGTTTCGACGTCACTTCCCAAGTGGTCGGCTGGTGCTGCGGGCGTCGCAGCTGTTGCGATGTCCTCGGTGCGCTGTTCGAAGACGTCCACCGTCGTCGGGGCAGGAAACTCGACGTCGTCAGCTGCGGTAGAAGACGGTTCGAACGGAGCGTAGACAGGCGGTTCGGCCCAACGTGAGATCGATGGATTGCTCGGCGCTGCACCATCATCGCCGGGAGAAGGATCGTCGGCCTCAGGAGTCATAGCGCTCGAGAATGCTCGTCACCGTTGAGGCCACGTCGACCGTGACCGCTGTTGGCGCCTCGACCAACTGGGCGTCAGGTCCGAGCCGAACGAGCATCTGGGTAAGCCAACGCTCGGAGGCAACCGGAACGGTCACCGTGACACCCTCATTGGTGTCGGTGCGCTCGTCGATCGGGAGACCATCAAGTAGTCGCTGCCTGTCGAGCGGAAGGTGGATGGTGGCGCGAGGGGCATCCGCCATAGCGAACGTTTCGTCTGACCCAGAAACGGGCTTCGTGAACGGTTCGGAGGTTTCGGTGATCGAGTCGATGCGGTCGACACGGAACACCCGCTCGGCATCGGCGCGGTGGCAGTAGCCGCCGACGTACCAATTGCCGGCATCCATGAAGAATCGGGTTGG
>CAKZVC010000086.1 GCA_937922235.1 uncultured Acidimicrobiales bacterium
CGTCACCGCACCCTGACGCGCTCGATGAGCAGATCACCAGTGCCGTTGTCCAACAGGTGCACGCACTAGCCGGCGGCCATGCCTAGCAGCTGGGTGGCACCACGCCAGCGACGTGGTGCCACGCCTGTGTAGCTAAGCGAAGTCGTCCTGGCCAGCGATAATCACGTGGTGGCTTTCTGAGCCGGCATGGCGCGCTTCGAGAAACGGCGCATACTCCGGGTCGTTGACGAACGCGAGTGCGGCCTCTTTGGAAGGCCATTCGAGGATGACCCTCAAGCCAACGTCCGGTCCTTCGCCCTCGACGCGTTCGTGGGTCAGCGTGCGGGCAAGGTATTTGCCGCCATGTCCGGCAATGATCTTTCCGACGGGCTCGAGATATCCAGGGATCCAGGAGTCATCGGTTGGGGTCACTTCTAGTACTGAGTAGTACGTCATTCTGTTTCTCCTTGTTCAACTTTGTTCAACTATCGATTCGGGCGATCGCTTGGCCTTGTGCCACGCCCACGCTCTCGGCGATGAGCTGGTACATGACTCCCGCGACGGGGGCCTCGACGTCTTGCGACACCTTTTCGAACTGCACCTCGGCAATTACCTGGCCCGCGCTGACGGTCTCACCGTGGTTCACAAACCACGTGCCGACGACGCCTTCTCCGCTCGGGTCGTCCTCCGACATCGGGGGGAACGGGACCTCAGTGATCATGCCATCAGGTCCTTCACCGCAGCCTTGATCTTGTCTCGGGTCGGAAGGATTCCGTACTCCAATGGTCGTGCATATGGAATGGGAACGTCGGGTACAGCGAGCCGGCTGAATGGCTTCTTCAGGAGCCCAGGGTCGGTCTCGGCAATGATCGCTGCGATCTCACCTGTGAGGCCAAAGCTCTTGTAGTCCTCATCGACGACGAGCACCCGGCCGGTCTTTCCGACCGACTCGAGCACGGTCTCAGTGTCGAGCGGAACCAGCGAGCGCAGGTCAACAACCTCAACGCTGATTCCTTCAGCTTCGAGCTCCTCGGCAACATCGAGGCTGTGCTGAACCGACAGCGACAACGTCACGATGGTGACGTCGCTGCCTTCCTTAGCGATCGCTGCCTTGCCGATCGGCACGGTGTAGGACTCTTCGGGAACCTCCCCGATCGACCGTGGGTTCTTCTCCATCCACACCAGGCCTTGGCCGCCCTTGTGGAACATGTACATGACGGGGTTGTCATCCTGAATCGCCGAGATCATCAATCCCTTGGCGTCGTACGGGTTCGACGGTACGACGACCTTCATGCCCGGCAAGTGAGCGAAGGTTCCCCACAAGCACTGGCTGTGTTGGGCAGCGTCGGAATACCCGCCGCCGGTCGCGGTCATCAACACCATCGGAACCTTGACGTTGCCGCCGGACTCGTAGTGAATCTTGGCCATGTGGTTTGAGATTTGATCCATGCAGACGCCGTAGAAGTCGACGAACATCAGCTCGACGACCGGCCGCAGTCCTTCGACCGCAGCGCCGATGCCAGCGCCGATGAAGCCGGTCTCTGAGATCGGTGTGTCGATGACGCGATCAGCGCCGAACTCGCCAAAGAGGTCGGTCGTCGATCCGAAGATTCCGCCATAGGCGCCAACGTCCTCTCCCATAACAAACACATTGGGGTCCCGCTGCATCTCGAGACCGATTCCCTCAGCCATTGCTTTCGCCGTCGTGATTCGACGGGTTTCTGTAGTAGTGCTCATCTGTTTCTTCCTCTTCGTTCTGGTCAGGCAAAGACGTGCAGAAGCGCGTCTTCAGGGGCGGGTTCTGGACTGGCCTTTGCAAACTCGATCGCGGCATCCACTTCGGCATCTGCGTCGGCCTGGATCGAAGCGATCTGCTCTTCGGTGAGTTCGCCGAGCTCTTGCAGGCTTGCGGCGTACTTCGGGATGGGGTCGCGTTCATTGACGGTGGCGAGCTCGGGCCGGTATGCCTGGGCATCGCCCTCGAAGTGTCCGAACAGGCGCAGTGTGTGGATTTCGATAAGGCTTGGCCCATCTCCGGCGCGAGCTCGATCGATCGCAGCTCCTGCAGCTTCGTACATCGCTTCGACATCGTTGTCTTCAACTCGCACGCCGGGGATTCCGTAGCCGGCGGCACGGTCGGCATTAGACGCTCCCGCAGTTGAGGCATCCTTAGGAACTGAAATGGCCCAATCGTTGTCTTCGATGACGAAGATCACCGGCAGGTTCCAGACAGCCGCAAGGTTCAGCGACTCATGGAAGGCGCCCTGGTTGGCGGCGCCCTCACCCGTGACTGCGATAGCGACGTTGTCGGTGCCCTTTCGCTGGAAGGCCATGGCTTGGCCGCACGCGACTGGCAATCCCTGGGCGATGATGCCCGAGCACGAGAAGTGGTTCTCTGGGTCGAACAGATGCATGTGGCCGCCCTTGCCTTTGCACAGCCCGCCGGTTCGGCCGTAGATCTCGGCGGTCATCTTGTTCATGTCGACGCCATGAGCGAGAGCGAAGTGATGTGGACGATGCGGCGCCGTGATCGCATCACCCTTCTTGAGATGTGCGCACACCCCGACGGCGGCAGGTTCCTGCCCGGCGGCGAGATGCATCTCACCGGGGATCAGCCCGGCCCCGATGTCCCACGCCGGCGATTTGTCCGCGTGGTATTCCTGCATGATTCGTGACTCGTACTGGCGGATGCGAACCATCTGCGTGTACATAGCCAATCGGTCGAGTTCACCCATGGGTGTCTTCTCCTTTGGTTGTGGTTGTGTTTGCTGCTTCGAACATGGCGCTCGGGACGTCGAGGACGAGTGGACCGTTGGTGTTGAGCGACACCGAGATCTCCGAGCCGGGGGCGAACCGCATCGACCGTTCCCCATCGACGGAGATGACACCGGTGTCGGCCTCGACTGGTATTGCGGTGTCGGGTTGCAACCTCGTGACCGACTCGATTCCGAGCTCGCGAACAAGCCCAGGAGCGATCGGTACCGTTGCTCGTGTCGGCGAACTCTTGTCGAGCCGGATATGCAGCCCATGAGTCTCTCGTCGACCTGTTGGTTGCAGAGATCCGCCGACAGAGGACAGGCCGACGGCGTCGGCCTCGGCGAAGCAAAGGAAAATCTCCCGGAGGCTCTCGGCGTCCCACACAGCTCCGCTTGCGATGCGGTCACCGTCGACAATTGCGACATCGACGAGCGCTCCCATCGATTGGGCGTCGACCACTACGGAAAGCGACTTTGCTCGGTACGTGCAGCTCGAGATTTCGATCGCGCCGGTTGCGACGTAGCCAGCGGCGAAGCCGACAACGGTGGGTTCGTCGCGACGAGGAAAAGCGTTGTTAGTGCCGGTCGATATCGAGGCCACCGGTGTATCCCCGGTTTCACCGAGAAGTAGTCGGTTCGTGCCGTCGCCGCCGAGAACGACAATTGCGCCCACGTTCTGCGCGCACATCGATCGAACAGCGTTCTTTGTGTCGGTCGGGCTGTG
>CAKZVC010000087.1 GCA_937922235.1 uncultured Acidimicrobiales bacterium
CAACACGTCGATCGCCCGTATCACCGAGCTCAACAACGAGCTCACAAAGCTCGAGGGACCAACACCGACCGTTGTAGCCGACGCACTCGTGCGCATGATCAGCCCGCTCGTCCCGCACGTGGCCGAAGAGCTCTGGCACAAGATGGGCAACGAGACATCGGTCGTCTATGCCGACTTCCCCACCGCCGACCCGGCACACCTGGTCGAAGACGAGGTCGAGATCCCGATCCAGATCAAAGGCAAGCTCCGCTCGAAGATCCAGGTTCCGGCCGGAACCGACGACGCGACCCTCGAGTCGCTCGCACTGGCCGACCCCCGCATCGTTGAGCTCCTCGACGGAGCCGAAGTACGCAAGGTCATCGTCATCTCGGGCAAGCTCGTCAATATCGTCGCCTAACATTTGTGAAGGATTTGGACCCTCACAGGTACCTTTTTCTTCACAAATCTCAACCCAGCGTTTTGTGAAGGATTTGGACCCTGTCAGGTATCAAATCCTTCACAAAAACATCGCGAGGAACATATGAGCCAGATTCAGAATCATGAGGAGCTTCGGACCGTCTACCGCGAACCAACCGGTGCTCCGCTCGACAAGGTGATTACCGAGCTCGATGCACACTGTGTCGACTTCTTGGCGAAGTCACCATTCATGGTGCTCTCGACCGCCGATGCTGACGGAGCAGTTGATGGCTCGCCGAAAGGCGGAAAGCCTGGGTTTGCTCGCGTCCTCGATGATGGGCGAGTGGCCTGGGCCGACTCCGCTGGAAACAACCGGCTCGATTCGTTCGAAAACATCGTCCGAAACAACTCGGTTGCGCTGCTCTTCATGATCCCGGGCCTCGGCGAGACGCTTCGCATCAACGGAACGGCCGAGTTGTCGACCGACCCTGATCTGTGTGCTGAGTTCACGCTTGGTTCACGACCGGCCAAGGTGGTTGTGGTCGTCTCGCCCCACGAGGCATACGTCCACTGTGCAGCTGCCTATCGCCGCTCTGAGCTGTGGAACCCAGATACGTGGCTAAGTAGCGACGAACGTCCGAATGGCGTGGCGATGCTTAAAGACCACGCTGCGATTGATGGCTCTGTTGCAGAGGTCGAAGCGATCTACGACGACGCCTTGGACCAAGGAAAGTGGCAACCGGGCGGCGACCTCTAGTCGTTGCTACGAGACAAACTACGCGTCCACGACAACAAACATGATGTCGGCGCTGCAGGCCACTTCGCCGTCGAGGAGAACTCGACCTTTGCCCTTTCCGGCACGTGCGGAGAGCTTGTGAATCTCGGCTTCGACGTGCACGGTGTCGCCTGGCGCAACCTGCTTGCGGAAACGAGCGTTGTCCAAACCGCCGAACAAAGGAAGCTTGCCGACGTAGCGCTCGGGGTCGGTGAGCACGGTGTAGGCGCCCATCTGAGCGATCGCTTCGCACATCAGCACGCCTGGAAGCGTGGGCCGGCCAGGGAAATGACCGGGAAACCAGAATTCTTCACCGGTGAGCGACCAGCTGGCTTTTGCGTACTCGCATGGCTGAAGCTCGAGAATCTCGTCCAGAAAGAGAAACGGTGGACGATGGGGCAAAACGTCAGCAGGTGACGGGAAATCGGTCATAGTCGTAGCCTTCCAGCTTCTCGGTGAACCAGCAATCCGCGACGCTGCTGGAAAACGAACGATGGGGTGGCGCCGTGCACCACCCCATCGTCAGGTTATTGCAGAGATCGTGAGATCTACTGGCCCTTGCCTGCAGCCTTAAGCTTCGATCCAGCCTGGATCTTCACTGCGGTGCCTGCAGGAATGAGGCGAGCCTCGCCGGTGCGTGGGTTACGACCCATGCGCTCCTTGGTGTCCTTGCGTGAGAACTTGACGTAGCCAGGAATGTTTACCTCGCCACCCTTACGTACCTCGCCGGAGACGATCTCCATCATGGCGTCGACACACGATCCAGCATCAGACTGGGTTACGCCGGCCTTCGATGCGATTTCTGCGACCAATTCACTCTTGTTCATTTTGGGATTCCTCCTGAACCACCAACCTGGCGGCTGTCTTGCGAATTACAAGTAGGTTTCACCCTAATGGACGGGTTTTGGTGAAGTGGTGCATTTCGTCGGAAATTCGTTGGAAAGTCAACAGTGAGCAAATCCAGGTTGACGATGACGGAACGCAACGCAAACTACACACCGGCGAACGGACCGACCGTGAAGGTGAAGGTTTGGATAACTCGACGCGTCGAATTCTTGTCGTCCGGCGTCCAGCGATAGGGTGGCCCACGTGGCAAGCACTTCAGCGGCAGGACCAGTCGGCCAGGACGCACGATTCAACGAGTACGTCGTACCCGAACTCGACGTCATGTATCGAGTGGCGTACTCGATCACACGCAATAAGGCAGACGCAGAAGACTTGGTGCAGGACACCTTGCTGCGTGCCTACCGGGCAATCGATCGCTTCGACGGCCGCTACCCACGAGCGTGGCTCCTCACGATCATGCGTAACGCTCAGGTCAACCGCGTCCGGCGCAAGCGCCCCGAGCTCATGCACGACCCCGACGAGACGATGGGCCGCGTCGCTGACGAATCCGCCGACGCTGCGGACGCCGAGAGTCAGCTGATGGACAAAGAGTTTGAAGCCCCAATCGAGGCTGCACTCGCCGCACTTCCCGAGAAGTTCCGCAAGGTGGTCGAGCTCGTCGACCTGAACGAGCTCTCCTATCAGGAGGCTGCAGATGCGCTTGGCATCCCGGTCGGAACCGTAATGTCTAGATTGCATCGCGCAAGACGGAATATTCGACAGCACCTTGAGGCTTCCCCACAGGAGGAGACCTGAGATGGCACAAAAAATCACTTCCTGTAAGGACGTTGCACTTCGGTTGCAGACGTACCTAGACGGAGAACTCGACGACAAGCGAATGGATCAGATCCGAGCCCACCTCGATGCGTGCATCGACTGTGGTGTTGAGGCTGATACGTTCCGCGAGATCAAGAGCGACCTCGGTTCGCTCGCCCAGCCGGTTGACGCTGACGCGCTCGCCCGCCTGAAAGAGTTCAGCGCCCGCATCGTCAACGAAGCCTCATAACGCACGCCGCTTCGCTGGCCGCGCTTGTTGGCCACTGACTGGCCGAAAGAACATCCCTGCGGCCTGTTGGACCCCTGTTGTCCATGAGGGATAGGGCACCGTGACTTGGGCGAGTCGGCCGACGTACATGCCGAGCCTCGCTGCCAGCGTTGGCCCGTGGATCATCTCGCCCGCCCGATCAGCCACGATGGTGGCCCCAACGAGCTTTCCGCCAAGGGTGTGCCGTGAAAATCGCCCTGGTGCGGCGATCAGCTTGATGAAGCCGTCGGTTCGTCCATCGACGATTGCTCGGTCGACGTGTTCGAGTGGAAAGAACGCCACCCGTGAACCCTTCGGTGCATCGGCTTCGACAACGCCGACTCGCGCGACTTCGGGCAGCGTGAATGTCACCGAAGGAGTGAACGAAGCGTCGTACTTCCACTTCGCTGAGCTCCCGACGCCGTGTGCGACAGCGAGGCGAGCTTGCTCATCGGCTGAGTGAGTGAACGGAGCAAGGCCGGTGACATCGCCTGCTGCCCGTATGCCGCTCACCGACGTTGCTAGCTTCTGATCGACAACGATGTGCCCTCGTTCATCCACTTCGACTCCGACCGCCTCTATGCCAAGGCCTTCGGTGTTTGGGGTTCGCCCGGTCGCAACAAGCAAGGCGTCCACCGAGATAACACCGTCGACTGTCTCCACCGACCGGACGTCGCCAGACTGCGTAATGCTGGTGATTGACGAGCTTGTGTGGACGTTCACGCCAAGCCCGGCGAGCGTTCGTTCGATTACGGACGATGCCTCCGGCTCCTCGTGAGGAAGAACCCGATCTGCAGCGTCAAAAACGGTGACCTCGCAACCGAACCCGGCGAAGGCAACGGCCATCTCGCAGCCGATTGGGCCTGCTCCAATGATTCCGAGCCGCGGAGGCAGCATGGTCAGCTCGAAAAGGTTCTGGTTCGTGAGGTAGTCGACTTCACTGAGGCCCGGGATAGGAGGCACAGCCGCCCTGGCGCCGGTGGCAAGAACGATCGTTGGCGCCGTGAACATCGCGTCACCAACCTTCACCCGTCCCTCGCCAACCAGCGTTCCTCGCCCTTCAACCACGTCGATGCCTTCGTTCCGGAGTGCATCGGCGTCTTCCTCACCTGCGATCGCTGCGATTGTGGAGTGCACTACCGCCATAGCGTCGACAAAGCTAACTCCCTGTCGACTCTGCGCCAGTAGCGTCTTTGAGGGCACGCATCCCGTCCACGTGCAATCGCCACCGATGGGGCCGTCGGTGATCAGCAGCGACCGCTTGCCGAGTACCGCCGCGTTTCGACACGCCCCTAGCCCAGCCGTGCCTCCACCAATACAGATGACGTCGTAGCGTTTCACGGCCTCGACCGTAGCCGCCGATGCCCAACGCCGTAGTCGGTGGCCTTGGACGATCCAGCAAACTGCGACGGTGTTGCGTCTACCCTTGCCAGCCTAACGATCGTTCGGTAGTCTCAGGTACGACGCCATGGCCATTCTCGACACCAACACTTCTGAAGCCAGCATTAGCCCTGGACGCGACCGCATCCTGCGCGTCGCAGCCGAACTGTTCCTCACCAAGGGCTATGCCGAGACCTCACTCCGCACGATCGCCGAGGCTGTCGAAATGCGCCCCGCATCGATTTACCATCACTTCGAATCCAAAGATGCGCTCCTGACCGAGATCCTCTCGATCGGCATGGATGCCGTGACGACAGCGTTCGACGCTGTCGCAAGCGAGCTCGACCATGGCGAGGCGAGCGAACGTGAACGCCTGGAAGCCCACGTAGGTGGCCATCTCCGGGCGCTGTTTGCGAACCATGCGTTCACCGCTGCCCACGTCACGGTGTTCCCGTTCGTCCCCGCCGACGTCCGAACCGCCGCTGTCCCCCAACGCGACGCCTATGAAGCGCAATGGACCGACCTGCTTCGTGAGATTGCACCGGCCCTCGACAACGCCCGCACCGATGCACTCCGACTGACGCGCCTTTCGCTCTTCGGGGCAATGAACTCGGCTGTTCAATGGTTCGACCCGTCCGAAGGGTCGGTGGACGAGCTCGCGGCCAACATCGTGGGCACGCTGTGGAACGGGCTCGGCAGTATTGCCTCAGGAGGAACCGACTAGTGCGCCAAATCGTCAACGCCATCGATCGCAGCAGCGAACTGTTTGCGACGAACACCGACACGTATCGAGCCGATCTCGCCACGCTGGCCGAGCGAATGCAGTTCGCCATCGACGGCGGCGACCACCCCAAGAGCGCGGGTCGCCGACGTTCGATCGATCGACACCATGGCCGAGGCAAGGTTATGGTCCGTGATCGCATCGACATGGTCATCGACGAGGGTTCGCCATTTCTCGAGCTCTCGACACTCGCCGGGTTCGGTCAGGAAGACGATGAGTTCCCCGGGGCGGGCATCGTTACGGGCATTGGCATCGTGCACGGGGTGCCGTGGATGTTCATCGCCAACGATGCCACCGTGAAGGGTGGGTCACTGTTTCCTGCCGGAATCAAGAAGCACGTACGAGCCCAAGACATTGCAGCGGAGAACGGCCTCGGCTGCCTCTACCTCGTCGATTCCGGTGGAGCGTTCCTGCCAATGCAGGACGAAGTCTTCCCCGATAGAGATCACTTCGGTGGCACGTTCTACCGCCAAGCACAGATGTCCGCAGCTGGGCTCCCCCAGCTCTCCGTGGTTCTTGGCGGCTGCACCGCAGGCGGCGCCTATGTACCTGCGCTCAGCGACGAAGTGATCATGGTCGAGGGCATCGGCCGTATCTTCCTTGGCGGTCCGCCGATCGTGAAGGCCGCCCTTGGTGAAGTCGTCGCTCCTGACGACCTCGGCGGGGCAGCCCTCCATACTCGCCAATCGGGCGTAAGTGATTACATGGTGCAGACCGAGGCCGAGGCGTACGGGCTCTTGCGTGAGCTGTGCGAGAACACCAACATGCGGACGATCGAGCAGCGGCAGGATTGGCTCGACTGGCTCGAGCCCGAAGCGCCAGCGTTCCCCGCCGAAGACATCCTTGGCATTATCAACGCTGACACTCGTATTCCCTATGACGCCCGCCAGATCATTGCTCGCCTGGTTGATGGAAGCCGCTTTGCTGAGTTCAAACCCGAGTGGGGCAACTCGATCGTGGTTGGGTTCACCCGAATCTGGGGTCATCTCGTAGGTGTCATTGCCAACAACGGGATCATCTTCAGCGAAGACGCCCTTAAGGCAACACACTTCATCGAGCTGTGCAACCAACGGAGCGTGCCGCTGCTGTTTCTGCAGAACACGACCGGATATATGGTCGGGCGCGATTCTGAGGTCGGTGGCATTGCGAAGAACGGCGCCAAGATGGTGGCGGCTGTTGCGAATGCTCGGGTTCCGAAGTTCACCGTGCTGATCGGTGGCTCCTATGGTGCAGGCAACTACGGCATGTGCGGGCGCGGATTCGACCCTCGGTTCCTGTTCGCCTGGCCCAACAGCCGAATCGCCACCATGGCCGCCGATACCGCCGAGACGGTGCTGACCGACATACGCCTCGGCGGCATGAAGGGTGCCGAGACAACCGACGAGGAGATTGCCGAGATCCGCTCATCGATACGAGCGCAGTACGAAGAGCAATCCGATCCGTACTACGCCACCTCTCGACTTTGGGACGACGGATTGATCAGCCCGCTCGACACCCGTGACGCGCTGGGCATGTGCCTGGCGCTGGCGGCCCGACAAGATGCCCCGGTCTCCGGCGATCGCATCGTCTACCGGATGTAATGCTGATGATCGAACCAACACCGCTCCCCTGCCCAGACCCGAACATGGTCGTTCTCGTCGCGAATCGCGGCGAGATCGCACGCCGCGTGATGCGCACGTGCGCTGCGTGGAACGTCGACAGCGTTGCCGTCTATGCCGATCCTGACGCACACGCCGCCCACGTTGCTGACGCGACCCGAAGCGAACGCATTGGCCCAGCCGCACTCGCCGAGAGCTACCTGTCGATCGATGCCCTGCTCGACGCCGCGAGCCGGTCGAACGCCACCCACGTACACCCTGGCTACGGATTCCTGTCCGAGCGCACCGAGTTTGCCGATGCAGTAACCAACGCAGGTCTGACCTGGGTTGGGCCATCGCCAGCTTCGGTCGCCTCGATGGGTTCGAAGATCGAAGCTCGCAACGTCGCCGTATCTGCCGGCGTGCCCGTGATCCCCGGATACAACGAAAGCCAAGACCCCGTCGACCTTGCTCGTGCCGCCGATGAGATTGGTTACCCCATTCTCGTCAAGGCCTCAGCCGGTGGCGGAGGCAAGGGCATCCGCATTGCCCACAGCCCCGACGATTTCGATCAGGCGCTCAACGACGCGAAGTCAGAGAGTCTCCGGTCGTTTGGCAACGACGACGTGATCGTCGAGCGCTACATCACCCGACCGCGCCACATCGAGGTGCAGATCGTCGCCGACACGCATGGCAACGTGATCGACCTCGGCACCCGCGAGTGCTCCGTTCAGCGTCGCTACCAGAAGGTGCTGGAAGAAGCCCCCGCCCCGAACCTCGACATCGAGGTCGAAACGGCCATGCGCACAGCAGCCGTGTCGCTTGCTGCAGCCATTGGCTACGACTCGGTGGGCACGGTCGAGTTCATTGTCGACGCCGCCACCAACGAGTTCTTCTTCCTCGAGATGAACACGCGCATTCAGGTCGAGCACACCGTGACCGAGCAAGTCACTGGCGTCGACCTCATTGCAGTGCAGATCGCAGTGGCGTCGGGCGAGCCGTTGACGCTTTCTGCAACGGCCTTCGACGATGCACGAGCAGCTACTCCTCTGCACGCCATCGAGGCTCGCATCACCGCTGAAGACGCCTGGGCCGGCCACCTGCCCCAAACCGGAACGGTCACCGAGCTCGTCGTGCCCGAGCTCGACCATCTCCGCTGGGACGCAGCGATCGTGTCTGGCTCGGAGATCACCCCTCACTACGACTCGATGATCGGCAAGCTCATCGTGACTGCACCCGATCGGGTAACTGCGCTCGACCGGCTCGGCGAAGCCCTCGTCACGTTGTCGATCGACGGCGTGACGACCAATGTCGACTTCCACCGTTGGCTGATCGCACAACCGCCAGTTCGTGCAGGACAGGTCACCACCCGTTTCCTCGACGAGTCGCCCGCACCGACAACATCACCGTTCGCCAGCCCGTCCGTTTCGCCTTGGCACTCACGCACAGGTCAGCGCCTCACTCCACATCGCTCAGAGCTGGCATTCGACAGCGTCAGCCGAGACGATCGCTGGCATGGTGCAGCACGCTCTGGCGACGCCGGAACCCACGTGGCTGCACCGTTCCCCGGGCTCATTACGGAGATCCTGGTCGAAGCCGGCGACGAGGTCGCTGCTGGCCAGACGCTGTGCACGATCGAAGCGATGAAGATGCTGCACCCGATCGTGGCCCCGGGCCCAACCACCATTTCGTCCGTCGACGTTTCCGTCGGCGACCAAGTCGAATCCAACGACACCCTCATCACGTTCACACCACAGGAGTCCTCATGACCACTCGCTCAAATACTCTGCGCAACGCCTATATGACCGACGAGCTCGAAGCGATCTACGACCAGACGGTCGAGTTCGTCACCAAAGAGGTCAAACCCCATGGCGAGGAGTGGGAGGAAGCCGGCAAGGTTCCTCGAGACGTCCTTGAGAAGATGGGCGGGCTCGGCATGCTGTCGCTGCGCGTCCCCGAAGAGCACGGTGGCTTGGGCATGGGCTACCTCGCGAGCGCCACGTTCTCCGAAGCGCTCGGCGCCTCGACGTTCGCTGGGTTCGACGTGACCGTGCTCGTCCACACCGACATGAGCTCGCCGCACCTGTTGAACTCGGGCAACCAAGAACAGTTCGACCGCTACCTGCCGGGCATCATGGCCGGTACGCACATCATGGCGATCGGTGTCAGTGAGCCCGACGCCGGCTCCGACGTTGCAGGAATGCGCACCACCGCGGTCAAGGACGGCGACGGCTACCGCCTCAACGGCACGAAGATGTACATCACCAACGGCGTCTACGGCGACACCGTTATCGTTGCGGCCCGCACCGACAACGACAACAAGTACGGCATCTCGATGTTCCTCGTCGACCACGGAACCGAGGGCTTCTCGGTCGGCACGAAGCTCGACAAGCATGGCTGGCGATGCAGCGACACTGCCGAGCTGATCCTTGAAGATGTCTTCGTCCCCGAAGAGAACCTGCTCGGCACCGAGCACCGGGGCTTCTACGAGACGATGAAGAACTTCCAGAACGAGCGCATGGTCCTCATCGGCATGGGTGTCGGCGCAGCACAGGCGGCAATCGACATGACGAACGCCTACTGCCAAGAGCGTGGTGCGTTCGGCGGCAAGCTTTACGATCTCGGCGCTATCCGCCAACGCATGGCCATGAACCAGGCCAAGGTCGATGCCGCACGAGCCTCGATGTACCACGCGGCATGGCTAGGTGATCAAGGCGAAGACAACGTGAAGGTCATGTCCGGTGCTAAGGCCTGGGGCTGCGAGATCGTGCAGGAAGTCATGTACGACTGCGTCCAGTTCCACGGTGGCATGGGCTACATGCGTGAGTCCGCCGTCGAACGCATGAGCCGAGACGCCCGCATCCTGCCAATCGGCGGCGGCGCAACCGAGGTCATGCTCGAAGAAGTCGCCAAGCGAAGCTACGCCTAGCGGCCCGCTAGCTGCGATTGCGGTACACGAACGCTGCCATACCGTCGCCGGCGAAGGTGTCGGGCAGGAGGCGTCCGCCTCTGCCCCAGGGTTCCCACGGTTCTGGCAGATCTTGTGGTTCGAGTTCTGGGAGCTCTTCGGCGATCGCGTCGTCGACCGCGGTCGATTCGGCGACGGTGAGGGTGCAGACCGAGAACACGACCTGCCCACCAGGCTTCACGAGCTCGGCTGCTTGTCGAACGAGCTCGAGCTGTAGGTCAGCCAAGTTACCGACGCTGTCCTTCGACATGTTCCATCGGGCATCGGGGCGGCGTCGCAACGAGCCCAGACCCGAGCACGGGGCGTCGACGAGCACAGCATCGGCGGTTCCTGGGCGGTACGGCGGCTTCGTCGCGTCGGCCACGAGCGCATGGACCGCAGTGCCGGTGTCGGAGGCTGCCGTAGCGACGAGCCCAGCTCGGTGATCGTGCAGATCAGAGGCGAGTACAACAGCCGAACCATTACCGGCGATGTAGGTCGACTTTCCGCCCGGCGCTGCACAGAGGTCGAGCACCACGCCAGTGGATACGACGAGGTCCGCAACAGCCTGCGATGCAAGGTCTTGACGGTAGCCATCGTCACGGGTGTGGGTGGTTGCGGCGGTGTTCATCGCTTCAAGAACGGGAACGGCTCGTTCGCCGAGGTCGGCTTCGACCGTTCGCAGAATCCACTCCGGGTAGCTGAGCTCGATGCCTCGCGTCGGCCACTCGGGGTCGCCAGCTGCCGCGACCTTGCGCAGGATGGCGTTCACAAATCCCCGGGCGCGTTTCGGTGTGGCGGCGACGGTGGAATCGACAGCAGCGTGGCTTGGCACCCGCATGAATTGCAGTTGGTAGGCGCCAGCACGAAGTGCTGCTCGGACTCGAGTGTCGACATCGTCTCGATCGACAAACCGATCGACGAGATAGTCGAGCGACCGCTTCATTCGCGTCGAGCCGTAGACCAGCTCGGTCACGAAGCCCCGGTCTCGTTCGTCGAGGTCTGACTCGGCCAGCATCTTTGGAAGCAGAAGGTTCGAGTAGGCGCCGTCGCGTTCGATGCGTTCAAGCGCTTCGATCGCCATTCGACGAATCGCTACGCCGTCGCTCTTGGCGGTGGTCGGCGCGTCAGACATCGGGTAGTTCGCTTGCGAAGGTTTCGCCGTCGGGTTGGGCCCCGTTCGCCCAGGCATCTGCGTCCATTCGCGGCTTTCCGGCGGGTTGCACGGTGATCAGGCGAAGCCCGCCGTCGCCTGTGCCGACCACGAGGTCAGCGATTTCACCTGCCGGCAAGGTTGCATCAACAACCTCCGCGTCGTGGATCTTGAACCGGTCGTCGCCGAGCATGGTCCACGCTCGGCCGACCCGAATAACACGCAGCAGCTGGCGGGCCGGCCGGCTCCAGTCGAGCCAGCCATCTTTCGGCTTGAGCTTGCGGGCATAGACCGTCTCACCAACCTGCGGCTGCGGGTCGGTGAACCCAGCGTTCATCGTGTCGATCAGGAGCTGCGCACCATCGATGCTCATCGACTCCCACAGCGAGAACAGCGTGTCGTCGTCGGTGATCGGGACGATGGTCTTCGCCCACACGTCGCCCTCATCGAGCCCTTCGACCACGCTCATGATTGCAATGGCCGTTTCGGCATCGCCCTCGAGCAACGCACGCTCGACCGGAGCTGCGCCACGCCAACGTGGCAAGTCGGAGAAGTGAATGTTGACCATCGGGATCGCTTCAAGGGCCGGAAGCCGAATGAGTTGTCCGAACGCCACGACAACCGCAAGATCGATCGGGTTCTCCTCGTGGACAGCAAGCATCTCAGCGACTTCAGTCCCCACGGGAATGTCGAGCTCGAGTGCGGCGGCCTTGACCGGAGTAGGTGACTTCTCTTTGCCGCGACCACGGCGCTTGTCTTCACCCGAAATAGCTATGGGGATCTCGTAGCCCGCCGAATGAAGTGCTTGCAGTGTCGGCACGGCGATCTCGGGCGTGCCAAGAAACGCCACGCGTCGTATCGCCGACGGGTCGGCCGGTGGCAGGGGCAACGTCATTGAGAACTTCCGCTTAGGGAAGGGTCAGCCCGCCAGCGCTGGGCGGAAGCTTGAGCCCGAGCTCATCGCTCATCGCATCGATGTGGCTGTCACCAGACTCGGCGCGCTGGCGGAGGATCTTTTTGGCCTCACGCTTCTGCTCGTCGTCGAGGTGCTCAACGAGAAGCACGCCGTTGAGATGATCGAGCTCGTGCTGGAAGAGTCGAGCTTCGAGCTCGTCAGCGTCGAAGTCGACCTCGTTGCCGTCGAGGTCGAAGCCCTTGATGTGGACCGTCTTCGGGCGCACGATGTTCCAGTGCAAACCAGGGACTGACAAACAGCCCTCCATGAACTCCCACTCACCATCGGACTCGACGATCTCGGGGTTGATCAGCACGTTCGGGTCGTCGCCCTCTTCGAGGTCGTAGACGAACAGTCGCTTGCGGACCCCAACCTGTGGAGCTGCGAGCCCAAGGCCCGGTTCTTCGTACATGGTGTCGAGCATGTCTTCGACAAGGCGAACGAGCGCACCGTCAATCTCGGTGACATCATTCGCTACCTGCTTCAAGACAGGATCGCCATAGTGACGGATGCGGTACGGAGCGCTCATTCCTCTCAGGGTACCGTCCTTCGCGACGCTAGCCTGAGCCCTGTGCCGCCAATCTCTAACCTCTTGTTGTTCAGCGGAGCCGCGCTCGTGCTACTCCTCATTCCGGGGCCCGCAGTGTTGTACATCGTTGCTCGTAGCGCGGCGCAGGGGACACGCGCCGGCTTGGTTTCAACGCTTGGCATTCACGCTGGCACGCTCGTTCACATCGCCGCCGCAGTCGCTGGTCTTTCGGCATTGCTCGTGGCGTCGTCTCAAGCCTTCACGATCGTGAAGCTGGCTGGCGCGGCCTACCTCATCTACTTGGGCGTAACGGCACTTCGAACTCGGGATGCCGCCGTTGACACCGACGGATCGCACGATCATCGGAGCTCTCGCCGCCTGTTCATCGATGGTGCCGTACTCAACGTGTTGAACCCCAAGACGGCCGTGTTCTTCCTGGCGTTTGTCCCGCAGTTCGTCGACCCGGCACTCGGGTCCGCAACGACACAGCTGCTGGCATTCAGTGCGCTGTTCGTACTGTTGGGCCTGATCTCGGACTCGATGTTCGCTTGCCTTGGCGGTTGGGCTGGCGACCAGTTTCCGAACTCACCGCAGTTCGACCGCCGCAAGAACACCGTTGCTGGCATGACGTATCTCGCCCTCGGCGGCATAACCGCACTCGGCGCACGCTCAAGCTAGGACGCCGCCGTGACCGACTCGCAATACTTCGATAGCACACCAACGGTGGCGTCCAAACGGCAACAGATAGAGCTCGTTCTTCCCGACGTCTATCTTGAGCTCACAACCGACTCCGGGGTCTTCTCGGCGGGTCAGGTCGACAAGGGAACCCGCTACCTTCTCAAAGACATGCCCGCCATCGGATCGCTGCCTACTCCCCCGACATCAGTTCTTGATCTGGGATGTGGGTACGGGCCGATTGCGCTCACGATGGCCAAGCGTGCTGCTGAGGCCCATGTATGGGGTGTCGACGTGAATGAGCGGGCGTTGGCCCTCGCGATCGAAAACGCTGCTGCCAACGGCGTTGCCGAGAAAACAACGTTTGCTTCAGCCGACGACATCGACTCCGAACAACGCTTCGACCTGATCGTTTCGAACCCGCCTATTCGAATCGGCAAGGCCGCCTTGCACGAGGTGCTGACCGTGTGGCTCGACCGCCTTACTCCGAATGGACGGGCTTGGCTGGTTGTTCAGAAGCACTTGGGCAGCGATTCACTCGCCGAATGGATGACCATGAATGGTTGGGCGACCACACGCCTTGCCTCTCGCAAGGGATTCCGAATCCTCGAAGTACTCGCTCGCGCCGAGCCGGAGATCACCGCATGAAGAACCTCGATCCAACCGGCCTGAAGCGCCTGCACCGTGACTGGCGCCGCAAGACAACACAGAAGATCTCGTTGATTCTCGACAGCGTCCAAACCCCGTACAACGTGGGCACGATCATCCGGACGTCAGCAGCGCTCGGCGTCGAACACCTATGGCTGGTCGGGGCTACCGAGTCGCCCACGCACAACAAGACGAACAAGACGGCTTTGGGAACCCAGCGCTACGTCGACTGGACCACAGTCGAAGAGCCCGGTGAGGCAGTGGCCGCAGCGAAGGCTCAGGGCTACACGGTCGTCGGTATCGAACTCGCAGACGATGCGTCACCGCTCCACGAAGTCGATCTGTCAGGGCAGGTATGCCTCGTTGTTGGCCATGAAGATCGCGGCCTCAGTAAAGACATTCTCCCGTTGTGCGATGCCGTGGGATACATCCCTCAAACCGGCAAGGTGGGGTCGCTCAACGTGGGCGTTGCCGCCTCGATCGCGATAGCAGAAGCCCGCCGCCAAGGCTGGACCACCTGACTTGAGTGGCCAACATCCCAGGGCTGCACACACGCCGATGTTTCGAGCCCCCAGGCGAGAAACTCGAAAGAACCCGCAGGGTTCTCAGGGAGCGAAGCGAACGGCCTCGACTTGGACGAGGGTGTCGCCGTAGTTTGAGCCGCTGCCGAAGACGGTGTCTCGGGCGTTGGTGAGGTCGTTGACCGATCCGATGCCGTCGCCATATGCCGAATCGACGTATCCCCACGGCACGCTCGCCACGCCGGGCCGAAGGCGATCGGAGATGGCAATCGGCAAGGTGAGCGAGGCGCGGTCGTTGAACACTCGAGCGCTGTCGCCTTCGGAAAGCCCCCGGGCAGCTGCGTCGGGGGCGTCAAGCTCGATATGCGGTGCCTTCTCTTTGTCGGCGTGCTCGGCAAGTCCGGAGTACGACGTATTCATAAATCGGGTGGCCTTTTTCGGCGACTGTAAAAAGAGCGGATAGACCTCGGCCTGGGGACTCCCCGGACCCTCTTCGATTGGCACCCAATCAGGCAAACGGGGCACCCCCATTGCGCCGAACGATTCGGCGACAAATTCGGCCTTGCCCGATGCCATGTGAAACCCACCATCGGCGTATGGAAGATGGTCGACGGGATAGTCGGTCACGCGCACAAACCCGTCTCGCTTCATAGCGTCGATGTCGACATGGTCGGCCACGGCCAAGGCGATTTGCTCTTCGTCCGACAGGTGAAGCTCGGGCTCAGTAAAACCGAACGCGGTGGCGAGACGCCGGAACAGCTCGGTGTTGGCCACGGCTTCGCCAAGCGGCTCAGTGGCCGGCTCGTTCCACCCAATCCACAGATGGCCCCACGAAGGCATCACGTCGAGCATCTCAGTCTCCATTGCGGCCGGGAAGACGACGTCGGCGTACTTGGCCGTGTCGGTCATGAACTGCTCCGAGACGACAGTGAACAGGTCGTCGCGTTCGAGACCCCGGCGCACTGCGCCCGAGTCCGGCATGCTCAGGACCGGGTTGCCATTCCAGATCATCAGGGCATGGACCGGGTCGTCGAGCTCGGTGAGCGAGTGTCCGAGGCGTGGTTGATCGAGCGCACGTCGTTCGACACCCGGCGCCACGACGTCAGCCAGGCCGGCAACAGCGGTGATGCTCACGTCACTGAATTCGGCCCACGACCCAACGCTGCGAGCGAACCCTCCACCGAGCACCTTGTGAGACCCGGTAAGCAACGGGACCATCGAGAGCAGGCGGTACATGGTCGGCCCGCTGTAGTGATGCTCGAGGCCAATGAGCGCCCGCAGCATCGTCTTGGGCACGGCACCGATCGAGGTAGCGAGGTCGGTAATGACCGACTCGTCGAGGCCGCAGATCGGCGCGGCCCAAGAGGGCGTGTGCGGTTTCACGTGGGCAGCGAACTCATCGAAGCCGATCGTGTGCGCGTCGATGTAGTCGCGGTCGATGTGGCCATCGGCGATCAGCACGTTGCAGATAGCAAGCAAGAGAGCCACGTCGGTGCCCGGCAGCGGCTGGATGTGTTGGTCGGCCTTGTCTGCGGTGATCGTCTGGATCGGGTCGATGACGATCACCTTGGCCCCACGCTTTTGCGCTGCGTCGACCGTGGGCCAGAAGTGGCGGTTGGTGAGGCGGGTGTTCGTTCCCCACAAGACGATCTGGTCGGAGTGTTCGGCCTGGAGCGGGTCGGTGCCGAGCCCATGCCCGTACACCGTGGCCATCGCTGCTCCCGACGCGGCCCCGCAGACGCTTCCGTTCTGCTTCGAGGCGCCGAGCTTCGCGAACAGCGGGTTGCTGGTCCCCACGATTTGGATCAGCCCTTGAGTGCCAGCAGAGAACCACGGCAAGATCGCCTGGCCGCCATAGCTCTCGCGCACACGGGTGAACTCGGTCGCAACGAGTTCGAGCGCCTCAGCCCACGATGCTTCGCGAAACTCGCCGCTCCCCTTTGCACCGGTTCGAATCAGCGGGGTGAGCAAACGGTCCTCGTGGTTTACGCGACCAACAAAGCGATTGACCTTTGGGCACAACTCGCCTTTGGAGAACGGGTGCGCGGGGTTTCCCTTCACCGACGTCAGCACGCCATCAACCGACGTTGCGATCCAGCCACAGCTATCGGGGCAGTCGTGGTGGCACGTTCCAAGGACTTCGATCGTGGTCATGTCGCCAGCCTAGATCGCGCTACCCCACGATTCCCGGCAGATTTCAGACATCCACGTCGGTCCAGGCCGCCAACCAAAGATCTCTGCCCCGTTTCAGACCTGACAGGTCTGTTTTGGGGCAGAAATCTCCATCGTCGTTCGCTAGGTGGGGTCGACGGGGTTGAGGGTGACGTTTCCGAACCCCACGTAGGCCCAGGGTCCGCCGGCGTCGAAGCGGTAGACGCCCTGGAGGTCACCGATCGGCGAGGCGATGCCAGCAATGCTGTAGCACGTGTCGTTGTCGCACTCGATCTTGCGGTCTTGCAGCTCGACCACACCGTTCTGGTCGGCCCAGTCCTTGACGGCTTGGGCCGCAACGGCCGTCCCTGGTGGCGCGGACGGATGAGCCCACCCCCACAGGAAGGTTTGGTCCCCGGGGTTCCAGGTACCGAGCAACTGCGCTGGAGCGGTGACCATCATGTTTCGATCCGTGAACATCCACGTGATGGTTCCGGCCTGCAGATCGACATCGAAACGCTCTGCATCGCCCAAACCCCACGCTCCCGAGTGAGCAAGCTGTTGGGCTGCGATGTGGTTGCCAGCGAACTCGACGAGTGCGTCGAACTCGGTTGGGAGGGGTGGCAAGCCGGGGTTCAGTTGCACCTCAGCAGTACTCGCCGAACCGCCCAGTGCACCTCCTTGAGCATCCGTGTCGTCGCCCGATGACTTTCGCTTGAAGAATCCCATACGCAAACACTACGAGAGTCGTCGCTCTCGGTCGGTGGGTAGGAGTCCCCGTGTTAGTCGAGGTCGATGATCGACGCGGCCTGACCGACTCGGATCGTCAGCGGACTCGCGCCCGAGCGACGCTCACACCGGACCTTGTTGGGATCGGCGAAGACACAGGAGTCGATGCCATAGCCACCGGACCCTCGGTCAGCTTCGTCGATGTAGAGCCGATCGGCGCCGGTATTGCCGAGAAGTGTGTCGACGTTCGCTCCTCCGAAGAGTCGATCGTCCCCGGGACCACCGCGCAACCGGTCTTGGCCTTCGAAGCCGGCAAGCATATCGTTGCCCGGCCCGCCGATCATGCGATCCCAACGACTGCTACCGAGTAGTGCATCATCACCGCTACCGCCGTACAGCCGGGAGCCAGCAACATCGGCCACAACCAGAGGATCACCAGGGTGACGATCGGTCACCGTCGCGCCGAGAAGGTCGCTACCGGCACCACCAAAGAGCACATCGGCGCCCAAGTCGCCTTGCAGTGTGTCATCTCCGGTTCCCCCAAAGAGCTGATCGTCGCCAGGACCACCAAACAAGCGATCGTTTCGTTGAAAGCCTCGAAGGATGTCATCACCGGCGCCTCCCCAAAGCTGGTCTTGCCCGTTGGAACCAATGATGAGGTCATTGCCGGGGCCTCCCGAAATGGATGCCCCGTGAACATCGCTCCAGCTAATCAACGTGTCATTGCCGTCGCCACCGTCAAAGTTGGCGCGCGAACCCTCGATCCAGTCATCCCCAGGACCACCGTTGACAGAGGTCCAGAGCGCGCTGAACGACCCTCGGTCGTTACCTGGCCCCATCATGATCGTCACCCCTAGAGCAGTCTGCGGCGGAAAGTAGTCGTCGCCTTCGCCGGCGTGAATCACGAGGCTCAGCGCGCCGTTGCCCAAGCAGATCGTGTCATCGCCACCAAGTGTCCAGATATTGGAGGTCGAGCCCTCTCCATCGCCACCGTCGACGGTGATGAGGACGACGTCATCCCCCTCGGTCGTGCGGGCGTCCTCGGGAAGCGTATCGATCACATGAGTGACAGGAAGACCCCCGCACGTCAGCTCCTCGGTTTGTGCCGACGTAGGTGCGACTGTGGCAGCCAGTACGCCGAACATCGCAATGAACGCCGCTGCCAGTCTTCGAGTACCTACAGATCCGCCGAGCACTTCGCCTCCCTTAGGGTCCATCTCCACGCTAGGGCAGGCCGGCGACTTGAGCCTGAGGCGCAATGCCTAACACCAGCCCTAGAGCGACAGAGGGTCGATCTCGATTCGAATGCGTTCTACGGGGCGCTCGACGGCGTTGATTGCCGCAAGCAACGGCTCGTGGGTTGGTGCGGCGACACGCCAACGGTCCCCAAGCCGGTTGATCCGTACTGTTTCCGCCGTAGAGCTCCCTCGCGCGCGTTCAAGGCCGTCAACGAACTCTTCGGCACCTGCACCAGAAATCAGCGCCCACGCGCCGTAGGGAGGCTGCTGGAAGACCTGACGCACATCGCGTTGGGTCGAGGCAACCCGTCCAGGGTCGCCGTTGAGCGCGGCCTGCACCACCACATCGTCAGGTCGACGCGTTTGGATAATGATGCGCCCGCCATCTGCACGAGGCCCAACACGCCGTGCAGAGAGCGCAAGGAGCCCGAACGCATCTTCAGCGGCGCGGTAACGGGGTACCGCGAGCTCCTGGTCGAAGTCGAGGAAGACGACTGCTTTCGCCGACTCGATGCGATGAAGGAGCGCTTCGGTGCCAATGAACAGCTGATTCCCCGAGAGATCGCGCTGGGGTGTCTCGGCCGAAACCTCGACGACCGAGCGCTTAGCGAGGGCGCCCAGGTCCTCGGCAAGTCGAGAGATTCCGAGGCGCAGCTGCTTCATATGCGTTGCGTTGCACTCGTTGCACACCATTGGCCGAACCGTGGCGTCACGATCGCAAACCAATCGACCATCGTCGTCTTCTCGCAGCGCTCCCCCGCACTCAGTGCAGGCTGCCAGCGACGAGCAGGTCGCACACGCCAACATCCGAGCGCGACCCTTGCGGTTGAGGATGCACGCAATAGGACCATCGCCGCGAATGGTGTCGACGATCGCCTCAGACAGAAGGCCCGGCGTGTCCTGATCGCGCATGTCGACCACATCGACGCGTGGCCACGATCGCTTCTCGACGACGCGCTCGGGCGTCAGTATGCGATCGGCGGCTCGATGGGCCTCAAGCGACGGTGACGGCGACGCCAGCACGCACGGGACGCCCGCCCGCCGTGCTCGCTCGATGGCGACGTCACGGGCGTTCCACGACGGTGTTCGTTCTTCCTTGTAGGTCGAGTCGTGCTCGTCGAGGACAAGCACAGCGTCGATGTGTGGCATCGGGGCAAACGCTGCAGTGCGAGTACCAACCGTGGTTGCACCTGAAGCCGAGCGTTCCCATTGGTCGTCGTACTCGGCAACGCCAACGCCTGCATCGCGCAGTCCTCGGGCGAGGGCCCGACGGTGAGCGATCGTCGAGCACAAGATGAGCGCCCGACCCTGCGACGCTGCGCCTAGTGCCAAGCCAAGCCCGTCGTCCGCAGGCGCGGTTCGAACGAGCGTGACCGCGCCATCGAACGCCGCTTCGTGTCCGACGGTCTCGACGTCGGGAATTGGTGGCGCATGTCGAACCAGCGACACCATGCGCGGTGGGGATGCCGCCCGGAGAAAATGTGGGAGGCGACCAGCCCACCGGTCAGCTGCCCATGCCGCCAGATCGAGCACGTCCTGCGGCGGGCCGTAACTCGACCATTTCGATAGAGGGCGAACCTCGACGGTCTCGTCGAAATCGACATCGACCTCGGTAATCCAGCCTGCGGTCCGTCGCCCGCCGAAATCGACGCGAACCAGCGAACCGACAGCGACCTTCTCCGCCCGACCGTCGTCCTCCCACGCCGGCGGCACAAGGTAGGTGAATGCCTGACGAACCGAAGTGATATCGGGCTGCACCTTAACCAACCGCCCTGCTGGGCGCGCCACAACTTTCGGCGGTTCGGGCGGGAGCTCAAAGCCCGGAAGCGGTTCGGTCACGAGGAGAACCTAGCGTCGTGCACTGACGACGGTCGAAGCGCCGCCGCTGTCTCACATTCCCGCTACGCGGTCTCCGACCGTTCGTTCTCCAAGCCGAGCTCGGCAATCGAGGTTTCGCGCATCTCGAGCTTGCGAATCTTGCCCGTAACCGTCATCGGAAACTCGGTCACGAACCGCACGTACTTGGGCACCTTGAAGTGGGCAATCTTGCCCGTGCAGAATTCGACTAGCTCGTCGCTCGTCATCGACTCACCCGGCTGCAGCTGGACCCACGCCATCACTTGTTCGCCGTATTTCGCGTCGGGAACACCTATCACCTGGGCATCGGCGATCTTTGGGTGCGTGTACAAGAACTCTTCGATCTCGCGTGGGTAGATGTTCTCGCCCCCTCGGATGATCAAATCTTTGATGCGGCCAACGATGTTGACGTACCCGTCGTCGTCCATCGTTGCGAGGTCGCCCGAGTGCATCCACCCCTCGTCGTCGATGGCCTCGGCGGTCTTCTCGTCGTCGTTCCAGTAGCCGAGCATCACGTGGAACCCACGAGTGCAGTACTCGCCATCGGCACCTCGCTCGACAACGTCACCGGTTTCTGGATTGATAATCTTGGACTCGACGTGGGGAAGCACCCGGCCAACAGTCGTCACCCGGTGCTCGACCGAATCTGTTGTGCTCGTCTGCGTTGACACGGGCGACGTTTCGGTTTGGCCATAGGCAATCGTCACCTGCGACATGTTCATCTTGTCGATCACCTGGCGCATGACTTCGATCGGGCATGGCGAACCAGCCATGATTCCGGTTCGCAGCGACGACAGATCGAAGCTGTCGAGGTCGGCATGGCCTAGCTGGGCCACGAACATCGTCGGCACGCCGTAGAGCGAGGTGCAGCGCTCGTCCTGCACGGTCTGCAGCACCGCGTTCGGGTCGAAAGTAGGGCACGGAATCACCATGGTGGCGCCGTAAATCGAGCACGCCAGGTTGCCCATGACCATGCCGAAGCAGTGGTAGAACGGCACCGGAATGCAGACTCGATCAACTGTTGAGTAGCCGCATGCCTCGCCGACGAGCAAGGCGTTGTTGAGAATGCTCCGATGACTGAGGGTGGCGCCTTTGGGGAATCCCGTAGTTCCCGACGTGTACTGAATATTGATCGGGTCGTTGCGGTCGAGGCTCGCACTACGAGAAGCGAGCTCATCGTCACTCACCGACGACCCCTCGGCCAACAAGTTCGACCAATCGTCGGTATCGAAGTAGACGACATCGATCAGATCGGGAACGTTCGCCCGAACCGACTCGACCATCTCGCGATACTCCGACGTCAAGTAGCTCGTGCAGGTGACCAGCATCCGACAACCGGATTGGTTCAGCGCGTACTCAAGCTCAGACGTGCGGTACGCCGGGTTGATGTTGACCTGAATCGCACCGATCTTTGCGGTGGCGTATTGGATGTACACCCACTCGGCAAAGTTCGGGCTCCACATGCCGACGCGGTCGCCCTTTTGGACGCCACGGGCCAAGAGGCCCTTCGCCACTTCGTCAACGGTGGCTGCGAACTCCGACCAGGATTGGCGGATGTTCTGGTGTGGAACAACGAGTGCTTCGTCGTCCGGTTGCCGCGCGACCGTGGATGCCAGGTTGTCACCAATGGTCTCTTCGAGAAGAGGGGTGTCAACGGCTCCACGGTCGATCGCAGCAGCCATGATCGTTACAGTCCGAGTGCGCTCTTGAGGGCGTCGGCTCGGTCGGTGTTTTCCCAGGTGAAGCCATCACCGCTGCGGCCGAAGTGTCCGTATGCAGCGGTTGGCTTGAACACTGGTCGACGCAGGTCGAGGTCGCGCAGGATCGCGCCTGGACGCAGGTCGAAGATGTCGTCGACGGCCTTGGCGATTGCCGCAGGGTCTACGGTCTCGGTTCCGAAGGTCTCGACGAGGACCGACATCGGGCGAGCCATACCGATTGCGTAGGCAACCTGCACTTCGCAGCGCTCAGCGGCACCCGCAGCAACGACGTTCTTTGCAACCCAGCGGGTGGCGTACGCAGCCGAACGGTCGACCTTCGATGGGTCTTTACCCGAGAAAGCGCCGCCACCGTGGCGACCCATGCCGCCGTAGGTGTCGACGATGATCTTGCGGCCGGTGAGGCCAGCGTCGCCGACCGGACCGCCAATAACGAAACGGCCCGTTGGGTTGACGTGGACCTCGTAGTCGTCGTCAGCGAACTGCTCGGGGATAACCGGCTTGATGACGTTCTCGATGAGGTCGGGTCGGATCATGCCGTCGCGGTCGATGCCGTCGTTGTGTTGGGTCGAGACGAGCACGGTGCGAAGGCGAACTGGCTTGTTGTCTTCGTAGTCGAAGGTGACCTGAGTCTTTCCGTCGGGGCGAAGGTACGGCACGGTGCCGCTCTTGCGAACTGCAGCGAGCTGCTCGGCCATGCGGTGCGCTACGTGAATCGGCATTGGCATGAGAACATCGGTTTCGTTCGACGCGTAGCCGAACATCATTCCCTGATCGCCTGCGCCCTGCTTGTCGAGGTCGTCATCGGAGGAGGATCCAGAGCGAACCTCTTCGGAGTCGTCGACACCCTGGGCAATATCGGGCGACTGCTCGTCGATGGACACCATGACGCCACAGGTATTGCCATCGAACCCGAACGACTCGCGGTCGTAGCCAATGCCGTTGATGGTGTCGCGCACAACCGACGGGATGTCGACGTAGGCCTTGGTGGTGATCTCGCCTGCGATCATGGCAACACCGGTAGTCACGAGCGTCTCGCACGCAACTCGACTCATCGGATCTTGTTCCAAGATCGCATCCAAGATGGAATCGGAAATCTGATCAGCCATCTTGTCGGGGTGGCCTTCAGTGACCGACTCCGACGTAAAGCTGTAGTTCTCTGGCACGGCAAAATCTCCTCGGTTACAGCCGCGAGCATAGACGGCAATGGGTTGACTTTGAGGATTACGGGAAGGTTCCTCGGACCCTTACGACCGCGTCGAAGATCGCATCTGCGACAACCCGTTTCGAACTCATCGGCACATCGGTTTCGGTTCCATCTGCAAAGACGACCGTGACCTTGTTCGTGTCGTGCGCGAAGCCAGCGCCGGGCGCAGACACGTCGTTGGCCACGATGAGATCGAGGTTCTTTCGCGTGAGCTTTCCCCGAGCGTTCTCGAGGAGGTTTTCGGTTTCAGCTGCGAACCCGACCAGCACTTGGCCAGCCGGCTTGCGCTCACCCAAATCGACGAGGAAATCGTGCGTCTTTTCGAGGGCGATCTCTGGCACATCGCCGCCGGTCTTCTTGATCTTCTCGCCGGCAGGATCGGCCGGACGAAAGTCGGCAACGGCGGCGGCCATCACGATGACGTCGGCGTCGGCGACTGCCATAACGGCGTCCTGCATGTCGGCCGCGCTCTCGACTGCAACGACGTTCACCCCAATTGGCGCTGGTCGATCGACGGTGGAGACGAGCGTGACCGTCGCACCACGAGCCCAGGCGGCTTCGGCCAGGGCATACCCTTGCTTGCCCGTCGATCGGTTCGAAATGACGCGAACGGGGTCGATCGCTTCGCGAGTACCACCAGCAGTAACGACTACATGCGAGCCGGTAAGGTCGCCCGACGAGAGCACGCGTTCGGCGTGAGCAACGATCGATTCAGGCGATGCCAACCGGCCGAAGCCGATGTCGCCACCAGCAAGGCGGCCAGGTTCGGGACCAACAACGTTGACGTTGCGCTCACGCAAGACCGTCATGTTGTCTTGCACGGCGGGGTGTTCCCACATCTCGGTATGCATTGCTGGAGCGATAAGCACAGGCGCTCGAGTCGCAATGAGCGTTGCCGTCAGCAGATCGTCAGAGCGACCCATGCGGTAGTCAGCAAGCAACCGTGCCGTCGCTGGCGCAACAAGAATTAGGTCGGCGGTTTGGCCGAGCAGCGTGTGCGGGATCGGGCTGGTCTCGTCCCAGAGGGTTGTTTGGACCGTCTCCGAGGCCAACGCATCGAAGGTCGTGCGCCCAACAAAGTGCTCGGCGCCTTCGGTGAGGATCGGCACCACGTGGGCACCTGCGTCGACGAGGCGACGGCTGACCTCGATGGCCTTATATGCGGCAATGCCTCCGGTAACACCAAGTACAACTTTGGCGCCGTCCAGGCTGCTCACTGACTAGCTCAGTCTTTTTTGGCGGCGAGCTCGGCTTCGAGCGCCTCTGCGTCGGCCTTTGCCTGCGCTTCAGCAAGCGCCTCAGCTTCAAAGTCGCGCTCGATAGGAACGATCTTCTCGGCAGCAATCTCTTCGAAGGCGATCGACAGCGGCTTGCGGGCGGTCGAGGTGACCTGCGGTGGAATGCTGGAGCCGAGGCCTTCGCCAAGCTGGCCGAAGTAGGCGTTGATCTGGCGAGCCCGTCGGGCGCCCAGGGTCACGAGGCGGAACTTCGATCCCGATGCTTCGAGCAGGGTCTCGACCTGTGGCTCGATCATTGATGCGTTCTCAGACATATACGGAAACTCCCGGTGCGAACTGGCGCATTCGAAACGAATGGGCAGCAGTTCAGGCTAGCAGGCTTGGTGTTCAATCGGTTTGAAGGCGTCGGTAGTTATCGATAAGGCCGGCAATCTCAGCTGCGCAGCGATCGATGTCGTCGTTGACGAGGTATAGGTACGGCAGGGATTCAGCGAGATCTCGCTCAACTTGCCCACCCGCCAAGCGCTCCTCGACTTTCTCGATCGAGTCGCCGCGGCCGATCATTCGCTCACGCTGCACCTCGATCGACGGCGTATCGATGAAGACAAACAAGGCGTCTACGGGTCCTTCATGAATGGTCCTGGCACCGTTCACATCGATCTCGAGCACGAGATCAGCGTCGTTCGACGATGGAACGGGCGAACCGTAGTAGTTGCCGAAATGGTGGTCCCATTCTAGGAAGCCGCCAGCGTCGATCGCTGCGGTGAACTCTTCCTCGGTCACGAAGTTGTAGGCGTCATCAGCCTCACCGGGTCGCTGATCGCGTGTTGTCCATGATTGCGAAAGGGCGAGGTTCGGATCACGTCGCACCAGTTCGCCAACAACTGTTCCTTTGCCCACTCCCCCTGGCCCGGAAATAACGACGACCAAGCCAGCCATTAGCGGGCGTGCTTCACGAGAGCGTCAGGAAGGCCGGCGATCGACTCGGCGGACACAGCGCTGATGTGATCAGCCTCGTCGATTCCGACCTCGGCAAAGGCACGTCGAGTCTGGACCTTTCCAAACTGCGGAAGGCTCTCAACTGCTGGCAGCACCTTCATGCCTGCCAGCACCGGATCTTCGCCAGCCCGTTGGAAAAGCGCTTCGAGTGCAACGCCCCCGGCGCTGAGCTCGTCGAGGAACGCGGCTCGATGCACCCGAACGTCATCGATACGAGATAGCAGCTCGTCGTAGGTTTCCGAGGTGAACCGATCGGTGGCGTCCGCAGAGGTCATGCGTTCAGGCTACGACAAGCAGCTGTTGACGATCGCCTCAGCGGCTGCTGCGCGATCTTCGGCAAGCGTTACCGCCCGCCCGATGACCAACAGGTCTGAGCCGTTGTCGAGCGCTGCCTTCGGCGTGGCAATGCGTACCTGATCGTGCGCATCGGTGCCTTCTGGGCGAATTCCCGGGGTGACACCGAGGAGGCGTGGGGCGTACTGCTTTGCGTCCTTGACATCCATTGGGCTGCACACGAGACCAGCCATGCCAGCCTCTACGGCGCTCATGACCCGCTTGGGCATGATGTGTTCTGGTGCGTCCTTGTCGGAGGTGAGCACCGTGATGGCAAGTGGGTTCGGATCGGGCAGCCCAGCGTTCGACGCGCCCGTGCGAAGGCCTTCGGCTCCGGCCTTGAGCACGTCAAGTCCACCTTGCGCGTGGTAGGTGGCATAGGAGACACCGAGTGCACCAAGCACGCGTGAGGCCTTCTCAACCGTGGTTGGGATGTCGTACATCTTGAGATCGACGAACACGTCGTAGCCCATTCCGATGAGGGTGCCGATCGCGTCGGTTCCGGCTGCGGTGTACAGCTCGAGCCCGACCTTGGCCACGCCAAACCACGGCGAGAGTTCTTTGGCGATTCGAACGGCGTTCACCAAGTCGTCTACATCGAGTGCTACGCACAGTTTCTGGCGCAGTTCGTCATCAACATCAATCATCAGGGTCTCCCAAGGTCAGCGTGAGTGAGCAGTTCCGATCAGGTCCGAAACCCGACCGATACCTGACTTCTCACACCAGGTAGCAAGATCGTTGGCGACTCGAGCAGTCGATCGGGGGTCAGCGAACGTCGCTGTTCCAACCTGCACTGCGGAGGCTCCGGCTCGAAGGTACTGCACAGCGTCGGTGGCATTGGCGATACCCCCAACGCCGATAATCGGTAGTTCGGGGTGCGCGGCCGACACATCAAAGACGGCGCGCAACGCAACCGGGCGCATGGCCGGGCCCGAGACACCGCCGCCACCACCGCCGAGCACTGGCTTGCCGGTGTCGGGGTCGAGGACCAGACCGAGCAGCGTGTTTGTGAGCGTGACGGCATCTGCGCCGGCCTCTCCCACTGCACCGGCGATCTCGGCAATATCAGCAACGTTGGGGCTGAGCTTCGCCCAACGAGGGATTGCCAACATCGACGTTGCGTCCATGACGGCTGCGGCGCTCTCGCACGAGTGGGCGAACATCTTGCGCCGGTCTTCGATATTTGGGCAGCTGACGTTGATCTCGACGGCGGTCAGGTCGTCTTGGACCGGCACTAGCGCTTCGGCTGCAGCTCGGTACTCGTCGATTGTGCGCCCCCAGATGCTGGCGACGACTCGTGCGCCGCTCGACCGGAGTTCGGGGAGTTCTTCGTCGATCCATCCGGCCACGCCGGGCCCCTGGAGGCCAACGCTGTTCATCATGCCGCCAGGAAGTTCGACCACGCGAGGGCCGGGATTTCCTTCCCAGGGCATGACCGAGAGCGACTTTACAACGAGGGCGCCAAGCGAATCGAGTGGGACGTAGCGAGCCAATTCGGCGCCGTGACCAGCCGTACCTGACGCCGTCATCACCGGCGACGGCAAGCGAGTCGGCCCAACGGAGGTAGAGAGATCAACAGTCACTTGTCGAGACTTCCGCTCAAGCAACCCGCACTTGGAGACCCGGCAACGACCAGCTGACAGCGGCCGCTCTTGGGGAGTGGAGCTCGCGTAACGACCATGTCGGGCCGCGCGGATGTCGAGCGGCAGTCTCGACTAGTAATTGCCTTACGCACGTGCGTGATATTCCTGCAGTGAGCGGACCTGCATTGGTGATGCGAGCCACTCTTCCATGCCACGCGCTGCAGCAACAGCAGCCGCGCCTGTGGTGAGCAGTGGAACGCCGGCGGCACCGGCAGC
>CAKZVC010000088.1 GCA_937922235.1 uncultured Acidimicrobiales bacterium
TTTGAAGACGCGCTCGACGAAACAGTCGCCTGGTATCGCAACAACCGCGAGTGGTGGGAACCGCTCAAGGCGTCGGTGAAGAACCGCTAATGACGAAGGTGATGTTGACTGGCGCTGCTGGTCAACTCGGAACCGACGTTGTTCTCGCGGCGCCCAAGCATCTCGACATCGAGCTGTACGCGTTTGACCGCACAACGCTCGACATCACAAACAACCGAGCCGTTATCGACACGGTCTCCGAGGTCGCGCCCGACGTCATCATCCATGGCGCCGCCTACACCGCTGTAGATGATTGCGAGTCAAACGAGACCCTTGCCTATGCCGTGAACGGGGCGGCCACGTCAGCCGTCGTCTCTGGCGCACTCAACATCGGAGCTCGAGTCGTGTACGTGAGCACCGACTACGTCTTCGATGGGACAAAGGCCGAGCCCTACATCGAGACCGACACGCCGAACCCGGCATCGGTGTACGGCAAGTCGAAACTGGTTGGAGAGAACGCAATTGCCGAGCTCGGCGCGAACGGGCTTATCGTCCGGACGTCGTGGGTGTGCGGGGCGCATGGCTCGAACATGGTGAAGACGATCTTGCGGGCAGCGCAGAGCCAGCCGACACTCACGTTTGTCGACGATCAGATTGGCAAACCGTCGTTTACTACTGACCTCGCAGACATGCTGCTGACGCTCGCTCGTCGCCACGATTCCGGGGTCATGCACGTGACCAACGAGGGAGCGGTCTCGTGGTTCGAATTCTGCCAAGACGTGCTTGAACTCTCGGGCCTCGGGCGTGAACGGGTGCAGCCCTGTTCGACGAGCGATCTGCAGCCACCGAGGCCCGCTCGGCGACCTGCTAACTCGGTTCTGGCGAACACCCGCTTCGCTGAACTCGGCCTTCCGCTCCTTCGCCACTACCGTGAGCCGCTAGCGGAAGTGCTTCGCGATCTGACCGAATGACGACCTTCGGTTACCGTTGGGGCGCTCGGGCTTTCAAGGAGTACAACAACCTATGCAGAGGTTTCGTGTCGCCGTGGCAGTTGCCACGATCTGTTGCACGCTTGCCGCATCGACCTCCTTGGTCGGCGCGCAAGACGAGACCCCAGAGGTCAGCGACCCCACAACGATTGAAGTAACCGGACACGGCTGGGGTCACGGCCGCGGCATGAGTCAGTACGGCGCGCTTGGGTACGCCTTGAATTTCGGATGGTCGAGCGCTGAGATTCTTGATCACTACTACGGCGGAACGACGGCGGGAACTGTCGCCAACTCACTGATGACCGTTCGCATTGAAGACTCTCGCAGCAAGCCCACGGTTGCGCAGGTCGACTCCGGTTCGATGGTTCTGATCGACGACAAGAACAACGTCACCCACATCGGCACTGGTCGCGCCCTGCGGCTTACCGCTGTCGAAGGCGGATTCGTCCTCGCTGACGCCCCGACCTGTTCGGGTCCATTTGTTGATCGTGACGGAATCATCGAGGGCGAGATCATTCGCATAAGCACCGCCGACACGCCCGATGCGTCAGACCTCACCGGAACTGTCGGGCCAGGCACGGTCGTCATGGGCGACTGGGATGGCGATGGCGATGACGAAGCCGGAACGGCCGACGGCACAGCTTGGACACTGTATAACGGCACCCTCACGAACCCAGCCGCATCCGTCCGCGACACGTTCACCATGCCAACTGGAGACGCGGTAAGCGGCGACTGGGACGGCGATGGCATCGACACTGCAGGCGTGTTCGACGCCGGTGTCTGGACCCTCGGTAACGGCCCCGGAAACACATCCGACATTGCCTTCGGCGAACCAGGGGACACCCCGATCGTGGGTGACTGGGACGGCGACGGAAACGACGATCTCGGCGTGCGACGAGGCAACACGTGGATCCTCTCGCCAGGAGGCGGCGCGCCCACAATCGAATTCGACTGGGGCTGGCTCAGCGATACACCACTTGTTGGCGACTGGGACGGCGACGGAATTGACGACGCGGGCTTGCTCCGAGGCCGCGAGTGGACTCGACGAGTGCGCAACGGTGCAACCCTCGGAACGCAGCTCCCGAAGATCACCTACGCCAACAAGCTCCACTACCTCGTAGGAGACTGGGACGGCGACGGCACCGACGAGCCCGGGCGTCATGACGCTGGCGTCATCAAGCTGCCGAACCCGAATGGCAACGGCGGCGACAACAGCCCAATCGAGCCCCGCCTCAACCCAAACCTTCCGCTTGAGCAGACCATCCAGCGGTGCGTCTCCGCCAGCGAACAGCGCTACTACCGGGGCGAACTCCGTGCGGTGAACAACGGTGGTGCCCAGCGCACGGTGAACGCCCTACCCGTCGAGTCCTACCTGCGAGCGGTCGTGCCCCTCGAGATGCCGGCGAGCTGGGCAACGCTTGGCGATGGTGCTGGTGCTGAAGCGCTTCAGAGCCAGGCTGTTTCGGCCCGCTCATACGCGCTGGCCGAGAATCGGGCGAGCTATGCCCTCACCTGCGACACGATCTCGTGCCAGGTCTACGGAGGTCGTGCCGTTCGGCGCAGCGGCGAGCTCAGCTCGAACGAAGACGATCGGGCCAACGCTGCCATTGCTGCAACCGCAGGTGTTGTTCGCATCCGTGACGGCGAAGTGGCTCGAACCGAGTTCTCGTCATCGACCGGAGGTTGGACTGCAGGCGGCGTCTTCCCCGCAGTAGAAGACCTCGGCGACGCGATTGAACGCAACCCGAACTACAACTGGACGACGACGGTAAGCATCGCGAACCTCGAGTCCCGCTTCGGTAACCGCCAGCTTGACAAGGTGTACGTATCGGAGCGCAACGGCCTTGGTCGTGACGGCGGCCGAGTCGAAGAGGTCACCCTGCAGTTCGGCGAAGAGACCTTCACCATGACTGGCAACGAGTTCCGCAGAGCAGGCCAGCTGAAAAGCGATTGGTTCAGCATCGACTGGGAACGCGAGTCACCGATCGCACCATGCATCTGCCCAGAAGAGTGGCCAGATCGAAAGCTCATCGAACAAGCCGAAGAGTTCACCGGCGCCTAAGGGGGAGCTTCCGGCGTCAGCCAGGACTTCGCTGACGAGGGGTACGAGCGCGTCGCGCTGGCGGTGAGAGCCGAGCACGACGTAGAGGCAGAACGCTCGACCCGCAGCGTTGAAGAGGGGGTCAGGCCTCAACAACTAACAACCAGTTCGTGGGGTCAGGCCTCAACAACTAACAAGCGCGCTCAAATCGTTGATTCTTCAGTGGTTGAGGCGCCGGCCAGTTTCGTCAGTTTCCAGGTCGAAGCCGCACGCACTAGCACCGCGTATTGAAAAATCAGGGTCGGCAGCCCAACTTGTTAGTTGTTGAGGCCTGACCCCGAGTGGAACTTGTTAGTTGTTGAGGCCTGACCCCAATGGCCGTTAGTCGGCGGGTTCGATTTCGAGGGAGCGCAAGACCTCGTTGACGAGGGGTACGAGCGCCTCGCGCTGGCGATGAGACCCGAGCACTACGTAGAGGCAGAACGCTCGGCCCGCAGCATTGAAGAAGATCTGGCGGCCTGACTGGCCCTGCAGGGTGCGCTGCATCTGCTGAGGGTGGAACTCCGACGGATCGAGCTGTGGGACGCCGGTGCGGGCGAACAGGGGAGTGTCGACACTCTCCGGCCCATGCTCGAACAAGATCACCATGACCGCGCCTGAGCTCATGAGCTCGACGGCACCGCTCCCAAAGTCGCCACGCTCAGCGGGCAAAGCGAAGTTTGCGACGTGAATGACGTTGCGAGCCACCTCGCTGTCATCGCTGTAGTCCTCTTCTACGCCAGCGGGAGACTGCAAGCTGCGGCCTCCGCCATCGGGAGCTCGATTGAAGATCTCGCCCTCCCAACCACGGGGAAGGCCAACGGTGACGCCACCGGATTGCAACGGGGTCATAAACATGCTCCTGGAACGAGGGAAAGAATGAGGCGTGAGCGCATTAGAGCGCTCCGGTTGCGCCTGCCAGGCCGACAGCCGTAGCGAGTGCGAGCGATGCAACGGCACCAGATCGTGACCGAGCCCGATAGGTGTCGAGCCGCTGATGGAACTGGCGAAGTCGCTCTGGTGAGTCGATCGAGCGAGCGGCAAGGACCGTCATGCCACGCACCAAGCCGAACGTGGTACCGAGCAGCATCGCGATCGGAAGCGAACCGGCGAGCATCATGGCGACCACCATGAGATGGACAAGGGAGGTAGTGATGATCGTTGAGATGCCGAAGCCGAGCTCAGCTCCGAACCCTCCTCCATAGACCCAGCCACGGTAGCTCTGGATCCAGTTCTCATTTACCTGGCGGCTACGGGTGGGCAGAAGGCTCTGCCGGCTGGTGGCTTCCAGCGCGAGCGCAACAACGGCAAAGCCAGCCATCACGACCGCACGACTGGTGTCGGAGGGGTCGAGTAGCCAGCTGATGGCCACGCCGATCGCACCAGCGATGGCTCCGAGTGCGGCACCGCCGAGGGCGCTACCGAACACGTGAGCTCCAGCCGTTCGTGCAAATGAGTTGTCCCGGCTCCGTTCCCCGAACGGATGAATGCTCGAAAGCATCGACTCGCCTCACGGAGACCACGTCGACCGGAGCGCTCCGGCGACGGCGGACACCATGCCCACAACCAGGAAGGTCAGCATTAGCTGCCAGCTCCGGGAAGATCGTGTGGGTAAAGCGTGGGGTCGTTCGGGCTGATACCCGCGGCCTTGAGGTCAGCGTCGATGCGACGCTCGTTCTCGGCTTCGACGTCGGCTTCAGCCCGGCTAAGCAGCGACCCGACCTGCGTCCACGTCGACGCAGCGCCTTCGCCTTCGATGGTGTTCGACGGACCGTCGACCAACACGAAGTAGGGCGACACGGGGATGCCGTAGTCGTTCCATGCGTCAGACGACATCACGACCGAGTGTCGGTCGGGCGCCATGTTCATAAGCGCCGCGGGGCTTTCCTCGTCGTTGCTGCGAGTGACGATGACGAGCCGGTCGACCGAACGTGGGAGAGCGGCGTCGTTGCGGAACGCATCCCAGAAGCCCTTGCACGTGGTGCAGCCGCTCGTAAGGAATGCGAGCAGCGTGCGCTCGTTGCGATTGGTGAGGCCAACGACCAGGCTGCCGCCGCGTGGGGTCGTGCCCGAGATGTCGTGCACTGACCCATCGCCCGAGCTTTCGACCACACGCTCGCTGGCGTGGGGGACGGGCTTGCGCTCGGGGTCGGGCAGCAACGTGCTGGCCGAGCTGGTGTCGGCACCGTCATGGCCGAAGGTGACTCCGAGCTCGTTGAACGCGCGGAGCATTTCGCCGTGGCTGCGGAGAAGTCCGAGCACCAACACCGTGAGGATGATGACGACGACAGCGAGTGCGCTGACCGCAACGATCACGATGGGAGCCTTCCGGGCGTCCACTCAGCTGCCTGCCAGGTGAGTGGAATGCCATCGGGGTGACCGAAGTCGAAGTGGCGAACGAGGCCGCCGCGAAGCTGCCACTTGTTACCGTTGCGCACCATACCAAGACGGGTGCTGCCGTCCTTGCGCCAGTCGCCCACGACATAGTCGGGGTTGTAGGAACCGAACCAGACTCGAATGTTCGGTCGGCCCTGGCTAGCAGAGGTTCGAAGCAACCAACGGGCGTTCGGGCGCTGACGGCGGGCGTTCTTGCGGATGATGCCAATGCCGAAGTTTCCGTCGCCGTTCCAGTCGCCAACGATTGGCTTGTCGGTCTTGCGTCCAAACCAGAACGAACGGGTTGGCTCGCCAGCGGTGGCGGTTTCGCGTAGGTGCCAGCGACGCGAGTTCTGCTCGCGCATGCCGATGCCAAACCGGCCGGTGCCGTTCCAATCGCCAACGACAGGAATGTCGCCGGGATTGCCGAACAGGAAGTTGTAGTCGGCCGGGCCAGCAGAGTTTTCGTCACGCAGCAACCAGCGGTTGCCGCGGACAACGCCCACCGTCCAGGTGCCGTCGCCGTTCCAGTCGCCCATGACGGGAATGTCGCCAGGCTGGCCAAACGAGAAGCTCTCGGTTTCGATCTCGCCTTGGTTGCCGATCGAGAAGCCAAGGGTCCACACACCGTTGTGGAAGCTGGCTGGCAGTGCACCACGGGTTGGGGTTGGGCGTTCGAGGCAAGGCCGGTTGTGCCAGCGCGTGTTGTTGTCGGTTGCGGTTGCGGTGGTGCACGTGGGGTCGAAGCGCCATGGTGGGGTGCACGTGACGACACGGCACACGATCGGCCCGAGGCACGACACTGCCTGGTTGCACTGTCCGTAGCGGAACGCAGTGCAGCACGCCTTACGGTTGCTGCAGTCGCCGTCAGCGCAGGTGCAGTCGCACTGATCGGTGAGGCGGGTGACGCCGCCGCGGCCGCATGGGCCTGCGGGAATCGCGTTGCAGTCGAGGTAGTAACGAGGGCCGGGGGCGCCGGTTGAGGTGCAGAACGACGAGCCATCAACCTTCCACCAGCCCGCAGGCACCGTGTCGGTCGGGCAGGTGTTCTCACCAGTCAGGGTGCAGCAGAACTCGGTGTAGCCATCGCAACACGTCTGGCCGCAACCGCAGTCCTGGTTGTTGCAGCGACAGAGGGCCGCATACGCCGTGCCCGGCTTAAGGACATAGGCCGTCGGCACCGTCGCCAGCGCACTGCCAGCCAACGTGCTCTTGGTAATGAAGCTTCGCCGCGATGTGCGGGAAGCGATTGCAGTTCCGGCTCGATCGACGAGTCGAACGGTCATGAGTGTCCTCGTGAGGTAGTTGATGAGTTCTCAAGCGAGAACGTAGGAACAGATGGAGCCGCAGTGCCACGAGCAAGAGCAAGGGTGCGGGGGAGAGTGGTGAGCGCACCGATCGACAGCGCAATTCCGGTGAGAATGAGCGCTACCGCCAGCAAACCTTCGAGAATCGACCCGTCGAAGTCTCCTAGCCGAACCGGGTCGAAGACGGCGAGGGCAGCAATGGCAGCTGCGGCAGCGTTGAATGCGGCATGGCCCGGCGTTGGCGGCGTGTCGTCGTGGCCAAAGCAGCCGCATGAAGCAACGTCCTCGTTGCCGTTGAGTGCCCACAAGATGAACAGGGTGAACGCCCCGTACGCCGCAGCGATGCCAGCCCACAAGATCGGCGCTCCAAGGGCTACGGCCGCGATCGAAAGGGCTATCTCGGATACGCCCAGGAGACGGGTCGAGTTCATCGGCGACGGGATTCGAAGCGCACGCAAGGCAGTCGCCGTCGCTGATGGTCGAAGCACCTTTGCTGCTCCTGCAACCAGCAGGACACCGGTCACGATGTAGAGGGGTGCAGAAAGGCTCGTCACGAGGCTCGATCGTAGTCGGCGATCGTCCGCAATTGGTGCTGGGGCGGGCGGTAGTGTGAGCCGATATGGCTACTCGATTTATCGTTATTGGTGGCGGCCCTGCAGGTGTTGCAGCTGCCACCCACGCTGCTCGGCTTGGCGCCGAGGTCTGTCTCATCGAACGCGACGTCATCGGTGGCGCTGCGCACCTCTGGGACTGCATCCCATCGAAGGCCATGATCGCCACCGGCGGTGCGCTTTCGTTCCTTCAACGAAGCGAAGGAATGGGCCTTGAAACGGTCACCCCGCACATCGACACCGGGAACTTGTCCGACCGTCTTGCCAGCATTACCGGCCACCTTGCGAACGCAAACAACGACCTGCTCAGCAGCCAGAACGTCAACATTATTCGCGGAACTGGTCGCCTGGTCGGCCCGCACTTGGTCGAAGCCACCCTCGAAGATGGCACCGTGCAGAATCTCGAAGCCGACTACGTCCTGCTGTCAACGGGCAGTCGCCCACGTGTGCCCGACTGGTGCCAGCCCGACGGCCAGCGAATTCTCACGACCCGAGATGCGTACCCGCCGCCAGAAATTCCCGAGCACCTCACCGTTGTAGGTTCGGGCGTGACCGGTGTGGAATTCGTCCACATGTTCTCATCGCTCGGCTCGAAGGTCACCCTTATCGTCAGCCGTCAGCACGTGCTTCCTGACAAGGACCCTGAGGTTGCGTACGAACTCGAGCAGAACTTCATCGATCGCGGCGTAAAGCTGCTGAAGGGCGCACGCTCCGAGAGCATCGAACGTGTCGACGACAAGGTTGTCGTGAAGTGCGATGACGGACGCGTCGTCGAAAGCTCGCACGCACTACTCGCCATTGGATCGATCCCGAACTCGGACAAGCTCAATCTCGAAGCGGCGGGGGTTGAGGTCGAATGGGGCTACGTGCCGATCAACGAGCACTCCCAGTCGAACGTCCCGCACATCTACTCGGCAGGCGACCTGTCAGGCAAGCTTCCGTTGTCCTCGGTCGCCACCATGCAGGGCCGCAAAATCGCCGAGCACATGATGGGCGTCACCAACGACCAAGAGCACCGCTACATCAGCTACAGCACCGCAGCATCGGCAATCTTCACCGAACCCGAAATTGCCGACGTGGGTGTCTCGCAAGCTGAAGCGTTCAGCCAAGGTCGCAAGGTACGCGTCACCAAGGTGCCGTTCTCGTCGCAGGCCAAGGCGCTCATCAACGACGACCCACGCGGCTTCGTGAAGCTGATCTCCGACCCCGCCACCGGCGTTGTTCTGGGCGGCTCGATCGTCGGCCGGCACGCAGCCGAGCTCATCTCGATCATCGCGCTGTGTGTCCAGAACCAGCTGACCACCGCCGACCTGGCCCACACCCTGTTCGTTCACCCAACGTTGAGCGAAACCCTCCTAGAAGCAGCGGAGTAATCGCTTAGCCGCCACGTTCATCTCCCGGGCTTCGCCCTCCAGCGGTCGCATCGTCGCTTCGCTTTGGATGCTCGGCTGCTGCGCCCGAGGCGGCGCCTGGTCGTTCGTCCCTCACTCCCGCACGCGGCAAGCAGTCCTTCGTGCGTATAAGCGATGGGAAAGCGAACCCGATAGCTGGGTCCCTGCTGTCTACTCCTCGATCTTGACCAGAAGGTCGCCGGAGCCGACGCTGTCGCCTTCGGCCACTGCTACCTCGGTGACCGTTCCCGCAATGTCAGCGGCGATCGAGTTCTCCATTTTCATTGCCTCGAGGACGACAAGGTCGTCACCCGCAGCGACCGTGTCGCCCACAGCGACCTTGACGCCGACGATCGTTCCTTGCATCGGTGCTTCGATAACACCATTGCCACCCCCGCCCCCGCTGCCCGACGACGCAGAAGCAGACCGCTTCTTCTTTGCGGCCGGAGCTGCTGCGCCGACAGTCTCTGGCACCCACATTTTCACGTCGTACTTGCGGCCATTCACCTCGACCGGCACATGCTTCTCGATGAGTGGGGCGCCATCATCGTCGGTTTCGGTCGGCGCCCCCGACGAGCGAATGCCAGTCAGGTCGAGGCCGTTCTCGACCCAGTTGGTCGAGTGGGTGTTGGCCTGAAACTCGTCAGCTTCGAGGATGGCGATATCGGCCGGGATTGTCGTAGCCACGCCTTCGATGACCAACTCGTCGAGCGCACGAAGTGCACGGCGAATGGCGGTGGGGCGATCGTGGCCCCAGACGCACAGCTTGCCGACGAGGTTGTCGTAGAACTGGCTGATCTCGTCACCGGAGTTGTAGCCGGTGTCGAATCGCGTACCAAAGCCGTCGGGCGCTGCCAGCGTCGTAATCGGGCCAGGGGAGGGCAGGAAAGCGCCTTCGGCCGGGTCTTCAGCGTTGATGCGGATCTCGATAGCGTGACCGCGAATCTCGATGTCGTCCTGAGTAAATGACAACGCCTCGCCCGACGCCACCCGAATCTGCTGCTCGACGAGATCGACACCGGTGACAAGCTCGGTCACGGGGTGCTCGACCTGAAGACGCGTGTTCATTTCGAGGTAGTAGTACTCGCCATCCTCATAGAGGAACTCGACCGTGCCTGCATTGGTGTAATCGCAGCCGACCGCAACATCGATGGCCGACTGGCACATCTTGTCGAGGATGTCTTGATCGATTCCCGGAGCCGGCGCTTCCTCGATGAGCTTTTGGTGACGGCGCTGCGCCGAGCAATCGCGGGTGCCAAGCGAAACACAGTTGCCGTGCGAGTCAGCGAGAACCTGCACCTCGACATGGCGAGGATTCGACAGGTATCGCTCCATGTAGATTTCGTCACGGCCGAAGTAGGCAAGTGCCTCGCGTTGGGCCGACTCGATGGCGGCCTCGACCTCATCGGCACCGTGGACGACCTTCATGCCGCGGCCACCGCCGCCATAAGCCGCTTTGATCGCAATCGGATAGCCATGCTCATCGGCAAAGGCATGAACCTGAGCCGGGTCGGTGATCAAGTCGGTCGTGCCGGGAACGCCGAAGACGCCAACCTTCTCGGCCGCCTCACGCGCAGAGATCTTGTCGCCCATCACTTCGATGGCTTCCGGTGGTGGACCGACAAAGGCCACACCCATCTCGGTGATGGCTCGAGCAAAGTCGGCGTTCTCCGAGAAGAAGCCATACCCGGGGTGGACGCCGTCAGCGCCGCTTTCCTTGATGATCTCGAGCATCCGCTCGGTGTTCAGGTAGCTCTCGGCTGCGGTCTGCCCTCCGAGCGCAAAGGCCTGATCTGCCAAGCGTACGTGCAGCGAGTTGCGGTCGAGTTCGGAGTACACGGCCGTGGTCGTGATTCCGAGCTCTTTGCACGCCCGAATGACCCGGACGGCAATCTCTCCGCGGTTGGCAACCAAAACGTTCGAAAGCATCCCCATTCGATAGTCGAACGAAGGTGTGGTCGGCCAGTTGGCTGACCAAGTATCTCTACACTGCGCCTATGTCTTTGCCCTCTCCGTTCGCCGTGTCTGGATCGGGTCGGTTCGCCCAGGTCGACCATGTCGCCCAAACCGGGTCGACAAACGACGATCTTCTTGCGGTGGCGCCAACCACACCAACACACCCCCGAGTCTTGATCGCCGACGAGCAAGTCGCCGGAAGAGGTCGACGCGATCGCACCTGGACAATGCCTCCAGGCGGCGGCCTGTTGACCTCGTTCTTTGTTCCGTGGATCCAAGCAGACACGGCGCACATGGTCCCGACATGTCTGGGCGTTGCTGCGGTGAACGCAATCGCCGAGCATGATCGAGACGTGCTGCTGAAGTGGCCGAACGATCTGGTGGATGCATCCGACCGGAAGCTCGGGGGCATGTTGAGCTCAGCAGTCGTGGACGACGGTCGCTTCATCGGCGTCGTTGCCGGATTGGGGTGCAACGTCTCGTGGCCGACCCCGGACGTAGTCGAGCTCGCGAATGCGACGTGTCTCGACCGGCTTGCGGAGCGTCCTATCAACCGAGCCGACCTTGCAACATCGCTCATCCGTGCATTCGACGACGCCCTGAGTTCGCTTGAATCAGCGGGGCCGATACCAATGCACGATCAGTACCGTCAACGCTGTCGGACGATTGGCCAGCAGGTCCGAGTCGAACGTGGGGCGGGCGATCTGATCGGCACCGCGACCGATATCGACCCAAGCGGAGCGCTTCTACTCGACGTTGACGGCGTGCAGCATCGAGTCGATGTCGGCGACGTGGTGCACCTGCGGCCGCAGTAACAACCTCCTCACACACGACTCGGCCGGTAGCGGTCCAGGTCGACCGGGCCGGACGACTACCGTTGCTGGCGATGAATCCGTCCGACTTCGCCGAGACCTCCGCAGCCGCTGCCGCAGTGCCTGCTGATGCGGTGCAGTTCAACGAGTCAACTCCAGCGTCGAACGAACTAGAACAGGCGCACGTGCGTGGACGTCGCACCTGGCCCCAGCGATTTCTGTTGCTTGCGGGGTTGCTCACCTCGCTCGGATTGTTTTTCGCAGCGCAGTTCTTCTGGGAGGCTCGCGCCGTTCTGGCCGACCTACCGCGAATCGCCATCGGTCCGGACATCCTGGCCCAGCCGGGCGAACCGGGTGACCCGGTCAACCTGCTACTCGTTGGAGTTGACAGCTCTGAGGGCCTCGATGAGGACGATCCGGTGCGTCAGGGCCGCGACACCGAAGACGAAGCTCGCGGCATTGTTCGTCCCGACACGATTCTGATCGCCCGCCTCGACCCAGCGACTGGCACGGTCTCGGTTGTGTCGCTCCCGCGAGATCTCATTGTTGAGGCTCCCGGCGGGACGCCAACCCGGATCAACGCCACCCAAACCGTCGGTGGCATCGGCTCGCTCGTCGAAACGATCGACACCAACTTCAGCATCCCAATCAATCACTTCATGATCGCCGACTTCGCAGGCTTTGCTGAGGTTGTCGACATCGTCGGCGGTGTCCCGGTGTACTTCCCGTACCCCACGCGCGACCTCGGCTCGGGGTTGTCGATTGCACAGGCCGGCTGTTGGTCCCTCACGGGAAGCGAGTCTCTCGGCTACGTGCGAGCCCGCAACCTCGAAGAGCTGATCGATGACGAATGGACGCGACTACGAGCAACGTCTCCCGACCTCGCCCGAATCGAACGCCAGCAAGAGTTCATGGTCTTGGCGCTCGAAGAGGTCCTGAGCGTTGGCCGATCCGACATCAGCCGCATCAACGACTTCATCGATGCCGGAGCACAGGCCGTCCAACTCGACGAACAACTCACGCCTGGAGACATGCTCGATCTCGCAGCGGCCTTTGCCGACTACGACACTTCTGAGCTCGAGATCTCGACAATCCCCGTGGCCGCAGCGTTCTCCGATGACGGCCGTTACCTCGGTGAAGCACTCATCGAAGACGAGGCCGGCCTGCTCATCGAGCGCTTCCAAGGCCGGCGCGATGGGGTCCGGCCAAGCGAGATCTCCGTCGAGGTCGTCTCCCAGACCGACCGCCAGGTCGAGCAGCTTGCGGAACGAGGATTTTCGGTAAACCTGACCGACACCGTCGAGCAAATCCCCCGGACCACGGTGACCTTTGACAGCAGCGATCGAGACGCTGCGCTTCTCTTGACCCGATATCTCGATGGCGTGCCCCCACAACTTGTTGTTGAAGACGGGTCCTCGCTCCGCTTGGATGTCGGCAACGATTTCGCTGGAATTCGTGCGTTTCCGAGGGCGGTGGCCGATATCGCCCCTGGGCTCGATCTGGTGATTCGACAAGCTGGACTGACCGCACCGTCGGGAACCACCACAACGGCCCCCGAAATCACCTCCACATCAGCCCCAGAAACCACGTTGGACCCATCAGAGACATCCGACACTTCTTTTGCGCCAACGACCACGCGCGATTTACCCTCAACTTCAGCACCCGGTTCTACCGATGTGCCAAAGGACCCAGCGACCGCTGAAGGCCCAACTCCTACGATTGTTCTTCGAGGGAGGCCTCCAGCGGACGTTACATGTGGTCCGACGGGCGGCTGATATGAGGAGTAGACCCAGATGGCAGTTACCGAGATCCAGTCCACGTCGCGCATTGCGGTGGTTGGAACGGGGTATGTAGGACTTACAACGGGCGCGTGTTTTGCGCAGTTGGGGCACGATGTTTTGTGCGCCGACATTGATCCGTCGAAGGTCAACATGTTGAAGGGCGGCGAGATCCCGATCCATGAGGATGGTCTCGAGTCCATTGTCCAGGAAAACATGAAGGCTGGTCGACTCGACTTTGTTCTTGGTGCTGAGCACGCGGTGAAGGGCCGCGAGTTCATCTACTTGTGCGTGCCGACCCCACAGGGTGCCGACGGCCGCGCCGATCTTTCCTATGTTGAGGCAGCGGCCCGCGAAATTGCACCGCATCTCGATCGTGGCGCAATCGTCGTCAACAAGTCGACGGTCCCTGTTGGATCGACACTCCTCGTTGAGCGCGCCATGCAGCGCCCTGATGTACACGTTGTGTCCAACCCAGAATTCCTACGTGAAGGATCTGCGGTTGGCGATTTCTTGAACCCCGACCGTGTGGTCATCGGCGCTGAGGATCGTGGCGCCGCGTCACGCGTCGCTGCTCTCTACCTCGGTGTTCGCGCTCCGATTCTGATCACCGACCCAGCCTCAGCAGAAACCTGCAAGTACGCAGCGAACGCGTTCTTGGCCACCAAGATCTCGTTTGCGAACGCCGTTGCTGCCGTCTGCGAAGCTGCTGGCGCCGATGTTGCTGACGTGCTCATGGGCATTGGCTACGACAGCCGAATTGGTCATCACTTCTTGAAGCCTGGTCCGGGCTGGGGTGGCTCGTGCTTCCCCAAGGACACCAAGGCAATGATCGGCATTGCCGAAGACGTTGGCTACGACTTTGCGTTCTTGAAGGGCGTCATCGAGGTCAACGACCAGCAGTTCGATCGTGTTGTCGACAAGATCAAGCTCGCTGCTGGCGACTCGCTTGAAGGCGTCACCATCGGTGTGCTCGGCCTGACGTTCAAGGCCGGAACCGACGACATGCGTGACTCACCATCGATCGAGATCGTCAGCCGCCTTGTTGCCGCTGGTGCGACCGTCAAAGCGTACGACCCGGTCGGCGAAGGATGCCCCGTCGAAGAGGTCGAGGTCTGCGGCGATGCCTACTCGGCCGCTGAGGGCGCTGAAGTTCTCGCCATCTTGACCGAGTGGGAAGAGTTCAAGTTTGTTGACTTGGACAAGCTCGCTGAGGTCATGGCGAACAAGCACATCGTCGACGCTCGCAACCTGCTCGACCGTGGCGCTGTCCGCCGTCGTGGCTTTACCTACCAAGGAATCGGTCGTTCATAATGGCTCGCGTCGTAATCACCGGCGGTGCCGGCTTTCTCGGATCTCACCTCGGTGATGCGTTGCTTGACCGCGGCGACCACGTCGTTGCGATGGACAATCTGGTAACCGGCGAGACTCGAAACATCGAACACAACTTTGGCCGTGAAGGCTTCGAGTTCGTGAACGCTGACGTGTCGAACTACATCTGGGTTCCAGGTGAGGTCGACGTCGTCATGCACTTTGCATCGCCAGCGTCGCCCATCGACTACCTCGAGATGCCGATTCAGACGCTCAAGGTTGGTTCGCTCGGCACGCACAACGCACTCGGACTGGCGAAGGCCAAGGGCGCCAAGTTCTTTATGGCGTCGACGTCTGAGGTGTACGGCGACCCGCTCGTCCACCCACAGACCGAGGAGTACTGGGGCAATGTGAACCCGGTCGGCCCCCGCGGTGTGTACGACGAAGCCAAGCGTTTCTCCGAGGCAATGACGATGGCGTACCACACCCATCACGGACTCGATACGCGCATCGTTCGTATCTTCAACACCTACGGGCCACGTATGCGGCCGAACGACGGTCGTGTTGTCTCGAACTTCATCGTGCAGGCGCTGAAAGGCGAAGACCTCACCATCTACGGTGACGGCTCCCAAACCCGCAGCTTTACCTACGTTGCTGATGAGATCCGCGGGTTCCTTGCACTCTTGGATAGCGACGTGACAACGCCGACGAACATCGGTAACACGAACGAGTTCACCGTGAGCGAATTGGCTGAGATGGTCACCGAGATGGTTGGCACGGGAAGCAAGGTCACGTACCACGATCTTCCCGTTGACGACCCAATGCAGCGCAAGCCTGACATCACCAAGGCTCGTGAGCTTCTGGGCTGGGAACCAACCATCCAGTTGCGTGAAGGCCTCGAACACACCATTGCGTATTTCGATGGGCTCCTAAAGAGCCAGTAACCCGGCGAGTAGCGTGTCCGACGTGGGTCGGACAGCGATGCTCCTCGAGCAAAATTGGAACGCAGTGCCTGGCGGTACTGCGCGTTCAGCTAACCGTCTTGTCGACGCGCTGCTGACTCATACGACGGTTGACTTGGTCGGCGTGCATGGCGCCCACAAAGGTGCACCAGTTCTGGCACTGCCACCCGGGCTCGACGTAGAACGAATCCCGTTGCCCGGTCGCGCCCTCGCTGAGTCGTGGAGTCGAATGGACCGCGTGTCGATCGACCGGTGGGTTCGTGCCGATGTCGTGCATTGCCCGGCGTATGTAATGCCCAAGACAAGCGCAGCTCGAGTGGTCACGATCCACGACCTCGCGTTTGTTCGTCATCCCGAATGGTTCACCCCAAATGGGGTTCGGTACTTCACACGGTTCCTCGATCGGGTTCGAGCGAGCGACACCGTGGTCATCGCACCGTCGCAAACGACCGCCGACGACTGCGTTGCCCGAGGCATCGACGAGTCTCGCATCCACGTGATTGGTTGGGGTATCGATGTTGTCGCGGCTACCGACGGCGGTGTTGCCGATGTGCGCGAGCGCTATTCGCTACCCGACACGTTCGTGCTGTTCGTTGGCACGGTCGAGCCGCGCAAGAACCTCGGCGTGCTCCTCGAAGCGATGAAGATGATTCCCGATGCCCCGCTCGTGATCGTCGGGCCGGCCGGATGGGGCGATGTTTCGCTGGGCGATGCAACTGTGCTCGGTAACGTGCCCGATGCGGATATCGGCCCACTGATGGCCGCAGCAACTGTCCTTGCGTACCCAAGCCACTTTGAAGGCTTCGGGTTGCCCGTCCTTGAAGCCATGGCGCAGGGAACGCCCGTTGTGGTGACCCAACGAACTGCTCCAGCCGAGCTCGCCGGCGACGCCGGTATTGCAATCGACACGCACGACCCCAAGACGGTTGCCGATGCGCTTCGAGAAGTGCTCGACGCGCCCGGCGAACGTGCAAGACTGGGGGAGCGGGCACGAAAGCAGGCGGATCGCTTTACGTGGGACGAAACAGCGCGTGCCCACGCGGCCATCTACGAGGAGCTTTCGTGACAGCGATGCATATCGGCGTGAACGTGCTGTGGCTTCGTCCCGGACAAGTCGGCGGAACTGAGTCGTACGCGCGACGGGTACTTCGCTCGCTCGCACAACATGAGCCCGAGCTTCGACTCCACCTGTATGGCACCGCCGCCGCAATCGACGCGGTTCGACCACCTGGGTCGACTGTCGAGGAGTACATCACCGCTGCGACCACGCTTCCTCCACGCAAGCGCTTGGTCGTCGAACGAACGTGGCTTCGGTCTGTCGTTGGCAAGCCGCTCGATCTGCTGCATCATCCCGGCGGTACCGTGCCGTTCCGCAATGACACTCCAGCAATGGTCACGATTCACGACCTTCAGCCGCTGGACGACCCATCGAATTTCAGCGCGACGAAGCGGCTGTTTCTGGCCAAGGCGATTCCCGCAGCGGTTGAACGCGCTTCGGTTGTGTGCACCCCGAGCGATTGGGTGCGAAACGAGATCATCGAGCGGTTCTCAGCCGACCCGGATCGTGTCGTCACTGTGTCTGCCTTTGCCGAGACTCGCGACTTGGCCCAAGACACCGAGCCGTCGCCGCGCCTCGCACACATTCTGAAGAAGGGGCCGGTGCTGTTCTACCCGGCAATGACGTTGCGACATAAGAACCACGCCATGCTGTTCGAAGCCTTCGGGATTGCCTCGCAACGCGACCCATCGCTGCAGCTCGTGTGCGTCGGCGCCGTTGGGCGTGACCACGACGACCTCGTCGCGTTGGCCCGAGCGTCGTCGCCCGCCATCCACATGCTCGGACATGTGTCTCGCGAAGACCTCGACTCGTTGTTTCTTCGAAGCGAAGCGTTGGTGTTCCCGTCATCGTTCGAAGGGTTCGGCCTGCCAGTAATCGAAGCGCAGCACGCAGAGCTGCCGGTCATCACAAGCAATACGACGGCGCTCGCAGAGGTTGCCGGCGACTCGGCCATCCAGCTCGACCCCCACGACGTTGAGGCCTGGGCCGACGCGATCGAACGGCGACTCGGCCCCGAAGAACGAGCAAAGCACGTGGCAATCGGCCGTGAAAACGCTGCTCGCTATTCACCGGCACGAACAGCTCTTCAACAGCGAAGCGCATACGACCGCTGTACCGCCTAGCCTGACCGTCGGTGAAAATTCAGGTCCTCTGCCCCCACTTCGAACCCGACTCCGCTCCGACTGGTGAGTTCATGAGCGCGATCGTCAACCATCTTGGCGAGCTCGGCCACGAGCTCCATGTCGTGACCGCGCTCCCGTGGTACCGAGATCATGCAGTGGAGGCTGGGTGGGGCGGCAAGATCACTCGCACCGAAAAGCGGCCGTGGGGCAAGATCACTCGGGTCCACCCGTTCCCGACCGATAAGACGAACATCGCTGCTCGCGCCGCAGCGTTCGCCGGGTTCACCGCTATCGGTCTTATCGCCGCAATCGTCGACCGGTTCAAGCCCGACGTCGTCTTTGCGATGTCGCCGCCGCTCTCTCTCGGGGTTGCTGGGTGGATGGCGGCAAAGCGCCGTGGCATACCCTTCGTCTTCAACATCCAGGACGTGTTCCCCGATGTCGCTATCGAGACCGGCACGATCACGAGCCCGCGGGTGATCGAGACGGCCAAGCGCATGGAGAAGTTCGTGTACGACAAGGCCGATGTCGTCACCGTGCTCAGTGAAGAGATGCAGCGAAACGTCGAAAGCAAGACCGATTCGACGACGGCGATCATCCCGAACTTCGTTGACATCTCCACGTTCGAACCAACGCCGTTAGAGAACAGCTACCGCGAAGAGTTCGATCTCGTCGGCAAGCGCATCGTCATGTATTGCGGCAACGTTGGGTTCTCTCAGTCGATCGAGCTTCTCGCCGACGCCGCTCGCGAGATGCGCGACATCGAGGACTTGGTCTTCGTCGTCAACGGTGGCGGGTCAGCGATTGGTGAGGTGCGCCGTCGGGCCGAGGGTCTTGAGAACTTCCGTGTCATTCCCTACCAGCCGGTTGAACGCGTGCCCGAGGTTCTGGCCGCTGCCGACATTCATGTCATCCCTCTTCGGCAGGGTCTGGCGTGGTCGAGCGTGCCGTCGAAGTTGTACAAGATTCTCGCCGTCGAACGCCCGGTTATCGCCAGCGTTGACGAAGGCACCGAGGTCGGACGCGTTGTCGTCGAGGCCGGGGCCGGCCACGCTGTGCCGCCGGACGACCCAGCTCCGCTCATTGCGTCTCTCCGCGAGCTTCTCGATGATCCGGAACAACGTCGAGAAATGGGCCTGTCCGGGCGTGCCTGGGTCGAGACGTGGACGACACCTGCTCGTGCGGCGGCTCAGTACGAAGCGGTTTTCAACGACCTGATCTGAATCGGCGTTCATAGGCATCTGCGATTCCTGTCGAATACTTACCTCGCCGCGATTCCAAAGATGTCGAAAACCGGTAGCGTTGTTCTGTGGCTCGTTCAGATTCCTCCAAAAACCCAGCAACCGACTCCTCGAAAAAGGTCGCAAAAGCAGCAAAAGCTGGCGCAACACCTTCGGCAAACGTCGGTCGTGAGCAGCGCTCGCTTGGCTTCCCGCTCGCAATGGCTGGCGTCATCGTTCTCGGAACCGCTCTGGTTGCCTTTGCGTGGGGTGCACGCGATGTCGAGGCGCTGCAGCCGTCGTTTAACGACCACTGGCACCTTCCCTACGGCATCTACGACTGCCAAGAGGATTCGTTCCTTCCACCACTTACCGATCCAGCCCGCCCGAACTCGGGTATCCACACTCACGGTGACGGCGTAATCCACCTCCACCCGCAGAGCTCGACGGCAACTGGAAACAACGCTCAGCTCGAACGATTCCTCGAAGCCGTCGATGCCGAGTTTGATGGCGACGATGCGCTCACCTTCGTCGATCGGGATGCGCTTCGTGAAGAGGGCACGACGTGCGACGGCGAAGACGTCGTCCTTCAGGTTGCCCGATTTGCGCCAGGCGAAACCGAGCCATCCGAGGTCGTCACCGACAACCTTGGCGAGTTCCGTTTCCGTTCCGATCAGGAAGGCGTCGTTATTGCGCTCGCCCCTGCAGGCGCCGACATTCCTCCACCTCCTGCGGCCTCCATCGAGACCGCCCAGGGCGCATCGCCGAACGTGCTTCGCACCGACGGTCTTCAGAACCTTCCAGGCACGCTCGAGCAGAACTCGATCGGTGGCTTCAACGACGACGGCGTACTCGTCGACGGCGAAGGCAATCCAATTCTCGACGCTGACGGCAACGAGATCACCCAGGCAAGCATCCAGGCCGAAGCTGAGGCGCAGGCCGAAGGTGACGATGCCGAGGCCGAAGGCGAGTCTGAGGACACCGAGTCTGACGACGCCGACGGCTAGTCGGAGTGCCCAAACGCGTTGGCGTCATCGTTAGCGGCTACTTCAGTCCGCTGCACGTTGGCCATCTCGACATGATCGAAGGCGCAGCGGCGCTGGGCGACGACGTCATTGTCATCGTCAACAACAACGCCCAGCAAGCCTTGAAGAAGGGCAAGGTCATCATCGACGAGGCTGACCGCCTCCGCGTTGTTGAGGCTCTTCGCGACGTCGACCATGCGATCATTGCCGTCGATACCGACCGCACGGTGAGCGCATCGCTCAAGACGATCGCTGACACCTTTCCTGACCACAGCCTGATCTTTGCCAACGGCGGCGACCGGATCCCTGGCTTTGTCCCCGAGGCGGAGATCTGCGAGGCCAACGGCATCGAGCTTCGGTTCGGAGTCGGAGGCGATGAAAAAGCCGACTCCTCCAGCCGAATCAACGTGGAGATGGGCCTCGAAGCCGCCCCCAGCGCTCCTCCCTCCGAAACCTCGTAACGCGCTTCTGGCCCCCGGTGTGAGCGAGCGCTCTCGCCCACTACGCAACGACTCTCGTTGGGGTCAGACCCCCTAGACGGAGTTTTCGTTGGAATGGGGTCAGACCCCGCTAGCGGAAGAGGTCGTCTTGGGGGTCGCGGACGATTTCATCGACCACGCTGCCGCGACGGAACCAGGTTGATTCGGCACCCCGGACGATCGCAGCGGGATACCCCTCGCTTTTGCCCATGACAAGGTCGGCGGCGGCTGCGATTTCGTCGACGATGCACACCTCGGTGACCATGAGCTCACGCCCAAGGGCATCGTTCGTACCCCGCAAGTCAAGAATCGGACCGATCCCAGCGCTGCCGATCGCGACGTCGGTGACGCCACGACGCCATGGTCGGCCGAACGTGTCGGAGATAATCACGCCGATCTCGATCGACTGCCGGGCCCGAACAACATCGCGAATACGACGGGCCGAGCGATCGGAGTCGACAGGAAGGAGTGCAGCATGGCCAGCTTCGATGTTCGACAAGTCGACACCAGCGTTCGCACAGATAAATCCATGCTTCGTCTGGCTGATGATCAACTCGCCGCGGCGGCGCAGGATGCGGACCGACTCGTCTTCGACGATCGCCTTGTGGCCGCGGGGGTCGTCCATATCGATAGGAACAACTTGCCCCTCCGCCTTTGAAATGACCTTCTGGGTCACGACCAGAACATCGTGCTCCTGCATTTCGGTCGAGTCGGCGAGCATGCCGGCAAGGTCATCGCCTGGCGCGATCTCGCCGATGTTGGTGATGGGGAAGATCTCGAGAGAGGTCATGCAATAGGTCCGTTTCGGAGCTGGGCGGCGGAGAGTGTTGACGTCGCTAAGCGAGCAGACCGTTCGGGCGAGGCCATGATCGTGTCGGTGACATAGGGAACGACGCCGGTTGCTGCGACACCCTGGCTGAGGGCGGCGTCGGCGTCATCGATCAACATCACGTCGACAAGGTCGCTCCACAGCTCAGCAACGCCGACGGCGGTCGGGGAGTGGCCGAGCTCTGCGAGCATGTTCGCAGCCGGGCCCTTGAGCGCCTCGCCGCCAATGATCGGAGATATCGCCACACATGGGGCGTTGGTCGCAGCCAAGGCGTCGTGAACACCAGGTACCGCAAGCACCGGCCCGATCGAAACGATTGGGTTGGATGGCGCAACAACGACGATGTCAGCTGTCCGGATAGCGGTGTCAGCGTCGGCGCTGATTGTGGCCGCGTCGATGCCGTCGAATCGCACTGACGAGATCGGCACGCCATGCTGCTGGCCAACAAAGTACTCCTGAAAGCTGAGCTCTTCGTTCGTGTCGGCACGGGTGACGTGGGTCGAGATTCGGTCGTTGCTCACGGGCAGCAAGGTCACATCGATGTCCCACGCTGTCGCGATTTCGGCGGTGACTTCTGTGAGCGTTGCGCCGTCGGCAAGGCGGGCCGTGCGGTGGAGATGCGTCGCAAGGTCTTGATCGCCGAGGCTGAACCAGTCGCCATCGCCGTAACGACGTAGCGCTTCCATGGCCCGCCAGGTTTCTTCGCGCAGACCCCATCCACGATCGGGGTCGATCGCGTCGGCGAGCGTATAGGTGACCGTGTCGATATCGGGACTGATCGATAGTCCGTGCAAGACCATGTCGTCAGCCACGTTGATGATCGCAGTGATCGACGCCGGGTCGACGACTCGGATCAGCGAGCGAAGAAAGCGGGCAGCACCAACACCGCCGCAGATGACCGTGATCCGTCGATCTGCTCCAGATGGGCTGTCGTTCACGAGTTCGCGGCCCGAGCCTCGGCGAGCACATCGGCAAGCGTTGTCGACAAGGCAATTGTTGGTTCCCAACCGGTGTGGGATGTGATGAGCGAGTGGTCACCACGGACGACGGGAGTATCGACCAGTCGTTGGAGTTCGGGGTTCGCAACGAGTTCGATCGTCGCATCGGATAAGGCGAGCAAGCCCTGGGCGAGCTCGTCAATCGATCGGTCTTGGCCGCTGCACACGTTGTACGCCTCGCCACTCTGACCCGCAATCGCTGCACGGCGGTACGCCGCAACAACATCACGTACGTCGGAGAAGTCTCGGCGGACTTCGAGGTTTCCAACCTCGACCGTCCTGCTGCCGCTACGTTCAGCCTTGGCGATCCGGTGAGCCAGCCCCGCGCACACGAAGTTCGGGCTCTGGCCAGGGCCGATGTGATTGAACGCCCGCAGTCGGATGACGTCTTGCCCACGACCTAACCACGCCTGTTGAGCCAGCGCATCGGCGGCGACCTTGCTCGCGGCGTAGGGGTTGTTGGGGCGGAGCGGGGCGTCTTCGCGAATGGGAAGCTCGGCTTCGGAAACGGAGCCGTACACCTCGGCACTCGTGACGACGAGCACCCGTGGCCGTCCCGGAGTCTCGACGGCGGCGTCGAGCACGTTCTGGGTCCCTTCGACATTGACCCGAAGCGTGCCGATTGCGTCGTTCCACGCGGTCGGTACATGCGACTGCGCTGCGAGGTGATAGATGACATCGACCTCACTCGACGTGAAGGCGGTGAAGACAGCTTCGCGATCGGTTACGTCAGGCCCTCCAGTCGACCGAGACAGTGCAGTCACGTCATCACCCTGGGCGTTCAGGTGGGTGGCAAGTGCCTGTCCCACAAAGCCGGACGCACCGGTAATAAGTGCTCTCACGCTGCAGAATCCATGCTGGGGTGATGGGCGTTATGACTCACAAAACGGTAGCGTAGCGGGGCTGTGCAACAGGCCTCCGACACCCCCTCTGCGGATCAGCCCGCGCCTCCGGCCGTTCGTGTCGTCATTCCGACCAGCGACCCCGGTCCGTGGTTTGACGAAGCACTCGCAGCGTTGGCCGATCAGGACTACCCAAACCTGTCCGTTTCACTGGTGCATGATGCTGGTGAAGCCGAGTTACTCGAGCGGCACCGAGAGGTGATCGACACGATCGAATTCGTCGAAATGGGGGAGAAGGCGGGCTTTGGTGACAAGGTCAACGCTGTTGCCGAGTCTGCGACCGAACCGTTGCTTCTCATCCATCACGACGATGTCGCGATGTCGAGCGGAACCGTGTCTGCGCTTGTGCGTGAGTGGCTCCGACGCAACGAACCCCGATCGCTGGTCGCAGCCAAGCTGACCGACTGGACCGATTCCCGCCGGCTTATGCCTGCCGGTTTCGACGCGGACCGATTTGGGGCAACCGCTCCCATCGTGAAGCCCGGCGATCTCGACCAAGGTCAACAAGATCGCATCACCGACATCTTCGGAACGTCGACCGCGTGCCTTCTTGTGGATCGAGAGTTCTTCAACTCGATCGGCGGCTTCGACCCCGCAGTCGACTGGCATGGCGAAGCATTCGACCTCGCACTTCGAGCCCGCTCGGTGGGAGGCCAAGTCGTCATCCCCGAGAGTGCTCCAGCGAGACACCGCGGCGCCTTCGATCACCGGGGCGGAGTGAGCAGTGCGCTTCGCTTGCGTCGCCATCAAATGCGTGCAGCTCTGAGCGCTGCGCCGCTGACATCGATACCTGGTTTGCTGCTCGCGTTTCTCGTGCTCCACCTTGTCGAATTCATCGTGTCGATCATTCGGTTCGACCTGGCCGATGCATTCGCCATTCCGAGCGCATGGGCATGGAACCTTGCGAACGCCCCATCGCTGCTTCGACGCCGGAAAGTCATCACGTCGGCGGAGACTTTTGGAGACAACGATCTGAAGATCAGCCGCCGACGAGGTTCAATTCGCATCTCTGAGAGCATTGACCGGCGCGTCTACCAGCGAGAAGTTGCCACCGAGCGGGGCGAGAACACGATCTCGGTCGCTCGGGTCGCTGGCGGAATCATCATTGCGGCGCTGCTCGCCTTCGGGGCTCGCCATCTCCTCACCCGCGACATCCCTGAAATCGGCGAGTTCCGTGCGATCCCCGACGACCTCGGCACCCTCACGCACGACTGGTGGACGGGCGTTCGGCTATGGGCCATGGGTCACGAAGGCTTCGCATCGTTTGCACTGCCGCTCCTCGACCTGCTCGGCCTTGCTACGTTCGGGTCGGCTCGACTGCTGCGGCTCGTGCTCGTTGTCGCTCCACTGCCGATCGGTGTCATCGGTGCGTGGAAGCTGTTCAGCCGGACGCCATCGGACTACGCGCCAGTCGCCGCGGCCGGTCTGTACGCGGCGTCACCGCTCCCGTACAACGCGATGTCTGGCGGGTCGTTCACTGCGCTTCTGCTCTACGCACTGTTCCCTTGGATCCTCGGGAACGTCGCGGCGCTTGCCGGCGGTAACAGCATCGGACCAGACCGCTCGCCCCGAGCAGCAGCGGCTGCGCTGGCGTTGTTGCTCGCAATTGCGTGCTCAGTGCTGCCGGGGATTGCGCTTCTGTTCATCGTGGTCGTCGCCGGCATTGTCGGCGGTTCGCTGCTCTCGGGAGATATGCGCGGCATCGTGCCCCTCGTGGTCGGCTCGCTTGCGGCTGTTGTCATCGCCATAGCTGTCAACCTGCCTGCAATCCTCAGCACGCTCGAATGGGAACAGCTGGTCAGCGCCCAGAGCCCTGATCGAACCAGCACACCGCTTGCCGATCTTCTCGTCCTCTACACCGGCCCTCTCGGATCACCGATTCTCGGCTGGGCCATTTTCGCCCCCGCCGCGCTTCCACTCATCTCCGGAGGGGGACAGCGGTTCACGTGGGCGCTGCGAATTTGGGGAGCGATGCTCTCGGTGTGGGCAGTGGCCTGGACGAGCGCTCGCGGATGGCTGCCGGTGGGACTCCCAGTCGACGAGATCGTGCTTGTTCCTGTTGCCGCCGGTTTCGCAACACTCGCTGGTTTCGCCGCACTCGTCCTCGACATCGACGTGGCGAAGGCAAAGGCCCGTCGTGTTGTTCCAGCGGCAGCCGCCGTTCTTGGCTTTGCCGTTGCGATGATCCCGATGTTTGCCGCCACCCAGACCGGCAGCTGGGAACTTGCCCAAAGCGACCTCGGCGCAACCTACCGTGCGCTGATCGACCCGTCCGACGAGGGGACCTACCGCGTCCTGTGGATCGGTGACGCCCACGTGCTCGGTGCTGCTGCCATCCCTACAGAGAACGGACTGGCATGGAATACCTCGCTCGACGGCACCCCCGACTTCCGGGCGCTCTGGGGCGGGCCAAATTCTGGTGACACCAAAGCGCTCAGCGACACGATCGCAGGCGGGCTCGACGGCGACACATCACGACTTGGGCGCCAACTGGCCCAGTTCGGCGTTCGCTACATCGTGGTGATGGATCAGCAAGCGCCAGTACCGCAAACCTCACGCCGGCGCGTCGCCTCCGAGATTCGCGCCGCGAGTCTCAACGGGCAGCTCGACCTTGTTCGTGACGGCGTGGTCAACCCAGCGGTTTCGGTGTACCGGAACACCGCATGGGCGCCCGTGCATGCGGCCGTTGCTCCGCCCGACCTCGACAACCGGCAGTTCGTCAACGCCGACCCAGCGGTCGTCAACCGCCAGAACTACGAGATCTTCGACGGCCAAACCCGACGCGAACGCCACGTCTACAGCGCCTGGGAACCGTCCCCACGTTGGACGCTCACCGTCGACGGTCGTGTCGCTCCCCGCCTCGACATCGGTGACGTTGGCATGGGCTTTGAAACCGCTGATGCGGCAGACACCGCCGCGGTCTTCGCCTACGAAACAAGCGACTCGCACCGCTTGATCATCGCGGCACAGTCGCTCGGATGGCTGCTCGTCCTCGCAGTTCGTCGTTGGCTCGTTGGCGAACAACGTCGCACGACCCGTGCAGAAATTTCCCGAGCGGAGCGTGTCGGATGAACGTCCTACGAATTCCAGGTCTCGTCATCGTCGTGGCGCTGCTCGCCGGAGCGCTCATCCTCGACCAGACTCGTGCCGAACCCGAAGAGCTCCTGCAAGCTGTCGGGCGCCCCGGTGCCACCGTCGAAGTTGACGAGGCGAGCACGTCGACATGGTTCTGCGCAGCAGCTACCTCACAGACCGACGGCTTGGCCGACTCTGAAGTTGTACTCGCGAACACCCAGCTCACCACGGCCACGGCAGTCATCTCGATCTACCGGGGCTCGAGCGCACCGAGCACTGGGGGAGAGGTCACCGAACTCGATCTTGAGATCGAGCCGCAATCGACCACTAGTCTTCGGCTCGCCGACCTGGCCCCCGATGCGGAGATCGTGTCGCTTGCTGTTGAGGTCGACCGCGGTGGGGTGCTCGTCGAGAAGATCTCGTCAGGCCCGACGGGCGTAGCCCGCACGGCATGCTCGACCGAGGCAAACATCAACTGGGTCACCACTGCAGGGTCAACCGTTCCCGGGTCTCGCTTGCAACTTGTGGTGTTCAACCCGTTCCCAGACGAGGTCACCGCCGACATCGACTTCGTGTCGGACATTGGCGTTCGAGCCCCCGAAGGACTCATTGGCGTGCACATTCCGGCACGTTCGTCCCGTCTTATCGAGATTCAAGACTTCGTCGCCGCAGCAGATTCGATCACCACGTTTGTTCGTGCCCGCTCCGGGCGGGTCGTTGTCGAGAGCATCCAGTCGTTCGACGGCTCCGCAGTGCCATTGGGCCTTGGTGTCCTCAGTGGCGCCCCAACGCCAGCGCAAGCGTGGACGTTCGCTGGTGTGACGCCAGCTGCGGGTCCAGCACGGCTCACCGTGGTGAACCCAAGCGACGTTGAGGTGCGGATCAACGTCGAGGTCTACCCCGCCGGGGCTGAGCGATTCGTCGAGCCGTTTGAGGTCGTTCTGCAGGGCGGGCAACGAGATGTTGTCGAGCTCGAGAGCAGCGGCCGCTTGGCTGAGATCTCCTCGTTCTCGATTGTGGCTCGATCACTCGACAGAGACATCGACATCGTGGCCGGAGTTGAACAGCGTCCGGCGGTGGCCGAGCCAGACCCCCTTGCCGAGCTCGTCGAGGAGATCGAAATCGATGCGCCATCGACCGGGTTTGCAGCTTCGATCGGACAAGCAATGCCCGCCAATCACCTGTTCACAACCGTCGACATCCCCGAGGGCGACGAACGGTCGGCCCTGCACATCTTTAATCCTGCCGACGACACCGCCGTGAAGGTGACCGCGCGAGTTGCGATCGACGGAGCAAGCCGCGACGTGGAACTCGAAGTTGATCCCCAGCGAACCATTCGGGTGCCGCTCGCAGATCTCGCAACCGGTCGCTACTCGCTTGAACTGACCGCGACCAGCCCAATCGTCGCAACGCGAGAGATCACCGGCTTGAGCTCTCGCAGCTGGGCGCCGCTTCTACCAGGCTTCGAATCAGCGAGCGCGGAAGCGAACTAGTCAGGCCTCTCGGACCTCGGCGAGCTTGGCCCACAGGTCAGCAGACGTCGGTGGGCCGAGGAAGGACGCTTGGACGATGCCCTGGCTATCGGCAATGACAACCGATGGCACGGCAGTGATGTCGTAGCGGTCGTGGAGCGCCTTGTCAGCCGTGACCTCAACGTTCTGGATGGCGACCTCGTCGCTTTCGACGAGCTGCGTCGACGTCCATACCTTTGCGCAGGTTTCGCACGTTGCTGAGGTAAACACCGCCACGAGCCAGGGGGTTGTTGGCTGCACAAAGTCGGATCGGTCGATCTGGTCAGGAACCGTGTGCGTCTTCGGCGTTGTGGGGGCATCCGGCGCTTGTTGCTGGACATACCAGCCAACGCCGAGCGCAATGAGCGCGACGACGAGGACAATGATGATCGGTGGCACGGTACGCCTTGGAGTGTGGGCTACTCGGCGGTTTCGAGATCGCTCACCGGCGCAGGCGGCGGCGGTGGCATCGTGTCATCGCTTGGAGTGCTGTCGGTTGCGCTCTTCGCCTCTGCGTCAGCGACCGTCAACGACGTGTTGCCCGGCAATTCGAGGTTGGCACCAGACAGGTTCAGAAGTCGGTAGACCTCATCGCCGCTGATGCTCTCGTGCTCAAGGAGTGCGCGAGCGATCAGGTCAAGGCCGTTGCGGTGCTCGGTGAGCAGGTGACGGCAGTGATCTTCGGCTTCGATAAGCGTGCGGCGGATCTCTTCATCGACAAGGCGAGCCGTGTCGGGGGAGAGTCCAGCCTTGTTTGACATCATGTCGCCACCGAGGAATACCGGGCCAGAGTCGGAAAGCGACATTGGGCCGACCTTCTCGCTCATGCCCCACTCGGTGACCATGCGGCGAGCAATGTTGGTCGCCTGCTGCAGGTCGTTGGCTGCACCCGAGGACGACTCGTTGAAGACGAGCTGCTCGGCAACACGGCCGCCCATCGCCATAACCATCATGGCTTCGGCTTCGTCCTTGTCCATCGAGTGACGGTCGTTGGTCGGCAACGTCATCGTGACACCGAGGGCCATGCCCGTTGGGATAATCGTGACCTTGTGCACAGGGTCGTGGTTGGCCTGAACCGCGGCGCAGAGCGCGTGCCCTGCTTCGTGGTACGCGGTGCGCTCGACTTCTTCTTCGGTCTGAACCATCGAGGTTCGCTCGATGCCCAGAAGCACACGATCGCGGGCCTGGTCGAAGTGGCGCATGCCGATCTTCTTCTCGCCGGAGCGAACCGCAAACAGTGCAGCTTCGTTCACGAGGTTGGCGAGATCAGCACCGCTCATTCCTGGAGTGCCTCGAGCGATCACGTTGATGTCGAGATCGGATTCGTGGCGCTTGCCCTTTAAGTGCACTGCAAGAATTTCCTTGCGGTCTTCGAGCTCGGGAAGCGGAACGACGACCTGACGGTCGAAGCGGCCGGGGCGCAGAAGCGCAGGGTCGAGAATGTCTGGGCGGTTCGTGGCCGCCATCATGATGATGCCTTCGGAGGCTTCGAAGCCATCCATCTCGGCGAGCATCTGGTTGAGGGTCTGCTCACGCTCGTCGTGACCGCCACCCATCCCGGCGCCACGCTTGCGACCAATCGAGTCGATTTCATCGATGAAGATGATCGCTCGACCCATCTTGCGGGCTGATTCGAAGAGGTCGCGCACACGGCTGGCGCCAACGCCGACGAACATTTCCATGAAGTCAGAACCGGTGACGGACATGAACGGCACACCAGCCTCGCCAGCGACTGCTCGAGCAATGAGCGTCTTGCCGGTTCCGGGAGGGCCAACGAGCAGCATGCCCTTCGGGGTGCGGGCACCAATTTCGCTGAAGCGATCGGGGCTCTTCAAGAAGTCGACGACCTCGGTGATCTCACGCTTCACGGCGTCGTAGCCGGCAACGTCGTCAAAGGTCGTGCCGGGGCGTTCGGTGGTGTACGTCTTGGCCTTCGACCGGCCGACGGACATGATTCCGCCCATTTGGCCTTGCGCTCGACGTTGCATCCACACGAAGAAGCCAATGATCAACATGAATGGCAGCATCACGAAGAGCAGTTGGACCAGCGGGCTTTGTGTCGGCGTAATGAAGTTGGCGCCGATATCGGGGTTATCTGCAGTTGGTGTTGGCAAGCGCTCGAGCAGTTCTTGCTCGGTAACTGGTGCTTCGATTGGACCGCTCGTCACGAAGACGGTGTCGGAGTCGTCATCGAGCTCGAAGCGGATCTCACCGTTGTTGTTGTTACGAGTGACGGTCTCGACCGCGCCATCCTTCAGGCGGTTGATGTACTCGTTGTAGGACACTTCGTCGCCTGTTGGCCGATTGTTCGAAAACACTGCCAACATCGTGAACACGACCAGGGCAAACAGCGCCCATGTCGCAATTCGTGCGCTTTGTGATCGTTCCGGTGGAGATGACGGAGGGGTTGGTGCCATGAAAATACCCTAGTTGTTTAGAAGTGCAATCGGAGATCGAGCTGGTTGTGTTAGGGAACAACACCAATTTG
>CAKZVC010000089.1 GCA_937922235.1 uncultured Acidimicrobiales bacterium
GAATGACTAGGCGCGCCCGGTTCGACGGGCGGTTGAACGGGTGAGCAACTCGATCTGAGAGGGGAATCACGTGATTGAGGTCCACGAGCACTATTGGGTTGCCCTGATATTGGCTGCGATATTCGGCGCTGCCGGAGGAGCAATCTCGTCTGCCCTTCCATCAGCTCGAGACCCGGAACATGAGCTTCAGGACATAGGCGCTGGGGTCCGAATTGTGGTGGGAGCATTCGCCGCAATGGCCTTTCTCTATTTTCTTCCACCAAGTGACGTCGTCGATACAGAAGGTGCTCTCGTACGTCGTGAATACGACCCTTTCAAGCTCGTGCCAGCTTCGATTGTTGTGGGATCTGCCGGCCTGCTGTTCATGAGCGCGATGCAAGAAAGACTGCTTCGAACTGTGAGCGACACCAAGATCGCAGCGGCTCGGGCGGTACTTGAGAGTGCAGCCTCGACCCCTGCCACTGCGGGTAGCGCTCTGACGGGATCGACGGGCAGCTCCGCGACGGATGTAAGGAATGCAGCCCTGGCAGCGCTGAACGCTGATGTTCCAGTTAGCAAACGAAGCCGCCGGAAGGCAGAACGCTGAGCTGTATCACTTGCGGATTTTGTCTTGGTTGAGAATCGCCCTATCGCTGGCGAAGCGGGGCAACTAGTTTTCTTGCATGACAACACATGCGGGAGTGTCCAAGCGGGTAGCGGTGTGCCTGGTGTCGGTGTTGGCCATGGTTGCGGCGACGGCTGCGCCCGCAGCCGCCGACAACCCCGTTGTTGCCCCGGTGCTCGACTTGGGTGTGACGATGGAGCTCTCGCCCTACGTGCAGATCCCGAACTCCACCCGGGGTCGAGCTCGCCTCAACCACTTCGCAACTACCGGCGACCGACTCTTCGTGGTCGAGGATTTCGACGGCACGATCTACGAGATCGAGCGGGCTGGCCAGACGGGTCGGGCGAGGGTGTTCTTCGATGTGAAGTTGGCGATTCGCGAGGCAACCGATCGCCGCCTCGACAACACCAACAGCTTTCATGGCGGCCTGCGAGCTGTGGCGTTCCATCCTGAGTTCGCGTCGAACGGGTTGTTCTACACCTCGGTGATGGAGAGCCGCCCGTCTTCGCCGAATCCTGCCGACTACGTGAGTGATGCCCGGAACCCCATCGTGGCTGACGGTGTACTGATCGAGTGGACGTACGAGGCCAACTCGGGCACCGTCGACCCCGACAGCTATCGCCAGGTGTTTCGTGTGGGCATGCCGGTGTACGACCATCCCATCAAGCAGATCACCTTCAATCAGTTCGCCGAGCCCGGGGATGAGGACTACGGGTTGCTCTATGTGGCCCACGGCGATGGCAGCGTGCAATCGGCAACTGCGGGCGGAGGGCTGAACAACGACGCGTTGGGCAAGGTGCTGCGCATTAACCCTCGTCAGGCGGGCGGCGCTGCCTATTCGATCCCGTCGACTAACCCGTTTGTAGGCGACCCGTCGATGATCGATGAGGCATACTCGATCGGCCATCGCAGCCCGCACCACTTGGCCTTCGCCCAAGATGTCAACGGCAACGCACATCTGATTGCCGCAGAAGCGGGCCGTGACAATGTCGAAGAAGTGAATCTGATCGTCTCGGGTGCGAACTACGGGTGGTCTGAGCGGGAGGGCACCTTCGTGCACCTGCCGAGCGGCGACCTCATCGACGGTATTGCTCCGCTTCCCGCCGATGAGGCGAAGAACGGCTACACCTACCCGGCTGCCCAATACGGCCATGAGGGAGCTCGCGGTTCGGGCTTCTCGGGTCAGGCGATCGCCGGTGGCTATGTGGTCGACAACGGGTCGGAGTTGTCGGGGCAGTACTTCTACAGCGACTTCCCTCGGACGGGGAAGCTGTTCCATTCCGGCTTCGACGAGATGCTGGCCGCCGTCACGCTGCTCGATCCCGATGACCCGAACCGCGATTCGCCGAGCGATCTGACCCAGGCCCGCACGGGCAAGGTCGAGATCTTGTTCGACCACGACAGCAACCCGGCCACGCCGTCGTTGCCTCGCACCAGCTTGCGTGACGTGTTCGACGACGCGGCGACGTACGACGGTTCGGGGCGCGCTGATGTCAGGTTTGGGCAAGGTCCAAATGGCGAGCTCTACGTGTCGAGCAAGAAGACCGGCTTGGTGTATCTGGTGACGAACTCGGTGCCGCCATCGATGCTCTGTCGTGGCCTACTCGCCACGGTTGAGGGCACGACCGGAACCGATGGCAACGATGTGATCATCGGAACGGGCGGCCGTGACACGATCGTTGGTGGGGCAGGAAGCGACACCATCTGTGCTCGTGGCGGAGCCGACCAGATCGACGGCGGTTCGGGCGCCGATTACATCAACGCCGGTTGGGGATCAGATGTCGTTCGTGGCGGAGACGGAGACGACATCATCTTCGCCGGGCCTGGCCTTGACGATGTCGAAGGCCAAGGTGGTGACGACCTGATCCGCGGTGGCAGGGGCGGCGACCGCCTGGTCGGCAACGGCGGCGATGACATGATCTATGGCGGTGACCGCAAGGACCGCATCTTCGGCTTCGCTGGTAACGACAACCTCTTCGGTGGCGCCGGTGAAGACAACCTGCGAGGCGGCGATGGCATCGATGCTGTCGTTGGCGGCGCCGGCGTCGACGTGTGTGTGACGGCGGAGAGCGCGCGAGGCTGTGAGCGGTGACCGGTGCCACGCTTGGTGGCAATTGTTCCCGAGATAGTCCAAGCAATTTGGGCAAGACTGGGCTAGACCAGGGGTCAACGGTTTTGCGCGGGCAGGTGGGACCGAGAATCAGTGACTTTTCAATCTATTGATGTGCACGAATTCCACAATGGGTGGCTTTCGGCCCATTTTTCTGCACGCAGAGGCGTTGCTACACTCACTTATGACTTGAGGCGGAGACTCACGTCAATTACGACGTGCAAGGGAGAACTATCGTGAGTGGATTAGCGGCTTTTTTCAAGCCCCTACTTGATTGGGCTTATACCAGGCCACACCTTTTCCCGCGGACCATCGATCTGGTGATTTGGCCCGTCGCTTTGGTCATCGGCGCGATTCTCAAGCTCGTGTTCACCGTGAGTGCAACCGGTGCTGAGCTTGCTGTTCTCTGCGTTGTCGCTATTGCACTTCAGGCAGGCTTCGGCTGGGCGATTGGACTGTACCGGCACCGTTGGCGTGTGTCATCGTTCGACGAGGTCATGGCACTTAGCGCCGTATGGTCGGTCGTGACTGTCGCATTGGTTTTCGGCAACTACGCGGCTCGGCAAACGGGCACTACCGAGCTTCCAACCACGGCGGTGAGTATCGGTGCGCTTACGGCTCTCGTTCTATTCGGTGCGGTTCGCGCTGTGTGGCGCCGCTACTGGGAGAAGAACCGTCGCCCATCCCCAGAGAACAGCCAGCGCACCGTTGTTTTCGGCGCCGGCGAGGGTGGAGCTCAGATGGTAAAGGCCATGATGCTCGACCCAGACAGCATCTACTACCCAGTTGCTCTGCTCGACGACGACCCTCTCAAGCAGAACCGCGAGCTCGACGGCGTGCAGGTAAAGGGCACCCGCGAAGACCTGCTCACGGTTGCCCGAGACATGGAAGCTGAGACGCTGCTGGTGGCCGTGCCGACGGCTGACGCCTCGCTCATCAAGGATCTCGCAGCTCGAGCTCGTGAGGCCGACATCGAGATCCGTGTGCTCCCAACTGCCACCGACCTGGTTGGCAAGATGACGCTTGCCGACGTGCGTCCTCCAACGGTTGACGACTTACTCGGCCGCGATCCGGTTGAGATCGACCTCGAAAGCGTCGTCGACTACATCCGCGGAAAGCGCGTACTCATAACTGGCGCTGGTGGTTCGATCGGTTCTGAGCTCTCCCGCCAGGTGAAGGGCTTTGGTCCGAGCGAGTTGTATCTGCTCGACCGTGACGAAAGCGCGCTCCATGGCGTACAGCTCTCGATGGAAGGTCGAGCGCTGCTCGACACCGACATGCTCGTCGTCGCAAACATTCGCGACCGTGAGCGTATGTTCGAGCTGTTCGAGCGCTACAAGCCAGAGGTGGTCTTTCACACCGCTGCGTTGAAGCACCTCACGCTGCTCGAGAACCACCCTGAAGAGGGCATGAAGACCAACACCATCGGCACGAAGAACCTGCTCGACGCAGCCGAGGCCCACGGTGTCGAGCGCTTCGTGAACATCAGCACCGATAAGGCTGCCGACCCAACGTCAGTGCTCGGTGCCACCAAACTCGCCGCCGAACGCCTCACCGCACAGATGGCGCAGCAAACCGGCAAGCCATATGTGTCGGTTCGCTTCGGCAACGTACTGGGCTCTCGCGGTTCGGTGCTGCCAACGTTCCTTGGCCAGATCGAACAAGGCAAGAACCTCACGGTTACCGACCCTGGCGTCACTCGTTATTTCATGACGATTCCCGAAGCTGTTCGCTTGGTTGTTCAGGCTGGTGCAATCGGCGGCCCTGGCGAGGTGCTCATCCTCGATATGGGTGAGCCCGTCAAGATTGTCGACCTCGCTCAGCAGCTGATCGACATGCTCAGCCCCAACACGAAGATCGAGTTCACCGGTCTTCGCCCCGGCGAGAAGATGCACGAGATTCTCATCAGCAAAACCGAGAGCGGCGACGCCAAGATCCATCCACGTATCAGTCACACGATGGGTGATCCATCGAGTGCGTCTGGGGCAATGGAAGCCTGCGGTCCAGCCGCCGAGGCCAAGGTTGCCCAGATGCTGGACGAACTAATACGGCAGCCGTAGGCAACCACTCACCGTTGGGTTCTGGCTAGGGATGCAGCAATCCACTCCTGTGTGCAGCTAAATAGCCTTCGCCCGGTGCGTAGAGTGTACGCTCGCCACTACGTGCGGACGTAGTGTCCGAGTGGAGTCGGGGGGCTTGGTGGGACGTAGCGGCTATGGAATCGATGATCCTTCCCGCGTTGGCGGAAGTGTCATGACTACACGGTTGGCAAAGCTGTGGTTCAGGCAAGCGTGCGTGTTGACGCTCGTCATGGTTGGCGTTCTGCTGGTCGTGGTTTTGTTCGCTCCCGACAACGCCAGCAGTATGACCGGACCGACACTCTCGGTTACCGGCAGCGGGGTAGACGGCACAGAGACGCTCGAGGTCAAGGTCAACGGATTGAGCGAAGGATCGTTGACCTTTGGCACGAACCTGTCCTCCCAATCAGTCGTGCTCAGTGCCGATACCGAATGGGAAGACATCGAGCTCAGCTTTACTGACGGGCCCGGCAAAGACCTCACCGTCTCCTCCTTCTCGCTCGACGCCGATCAGCGGTTCGTGGTTCCAGGGGATGTCCTGATCTCTGGGCAATGGACCGGCACGACATGCTCGGCGCTTGGCCCGCCGATCGGTGAGACGATTCATTGCAGTGGGGTCATTCAGTTCCCAGCAGCGGTTGATGGTCCGGCGCCGATCGGTGACTTAGACCCGAGCTATTGGGGTAACGCTCAGACCGTTGTGCCGGTGTATGACACTGCCTGGGACATGGGCGTTCAGGTAACGCTCGAACAGGGCGAGGAGTACATGGACTTTCTTGTCGACGCTGGCTTCTCTGGGTTCGCCACGACCTATCTCGGCAATATCCACGCCCCAGCCCAGCCTCCCGGCGGCAACTTCTACGTCACCAAGGACGGGATCGGCAACTCGATTGCCTCGTGGGACGATGCGACCGGACACTTGGATATGGATCCGGCTCATGCCGATCACTTCGAGGACATCCTCGATGCTGCCCATGCACGTGGGCTACGGGTGATGCTGTTGGTCGTGTGGGAACGCAAGACAGTCGAACAGTACGGATTGCTGAACGAGGGCAACGTCTACGACTGGGGGTTCCAGCTAGGCACCCGCTTTGCTAACCATCCGGCGATTCAGGCCTGGACGCTCGGCGGCGATGCGGGGACCGACGAACCTCGCACGCAATTCTGGACGAACGTGTCGAACGGCTTGCGCGACGCTGGCGTCACCGGGGACATGAACTTTCACACCGGGTCATCGACGGCCCGACGTGTGAACCAGATCGATGCTCCGTGGAACACCGGGCAGCTCGTGATGACGAGTCATTGCGCCGATACTGCGCTCGCAACGTCACGGCTGAACACCGTTATGGCTCAGGCTGACATCCACGTATGGGCTGGCGAGCCACGGTACGAGGGTATCTATCCAACGTGGTGTCCGGACCCGTATGTGCCGACAGCGCAAGACATCGTGGATGATGCACTGTCGTTCGTCGATGCTGGGGTGGCGGGTGTCTTCTACGGACACAATGAGCGTTGGCAGTGGGGCCACGGGCTTGAAGGAAGCGACGGGCGAGGGTGGCAAGGCGTGCAGGACAGCTTCAACGCGCCAGGTGCGTTCGCGCTGATCGAGGCATTGACGGAGTATCAGCCGCCCACAGGTCCGCCGCCGAACGTGGTGATCAACGAGATTCACTACCACCCAGCCGATGGGGGAGTGGAGTTTGTCGAGCTCTACAACGCCGAAGACGAGACGGTCGATATTTCGGGCTGGGATCTCGACGGCATGATGACCTTTGCTGCCGGCACCGAGATTCTGGCTGACGGCTACATCGTCGCTACAGCCGACGTGGCGCTCTTTCAAAGCACCTACCCAGGCGTCGTCGCGGTGCAATGGGAGGCCGGAAGTGACCTCGAGAACACTGGTGAAGCCGTGAGCCTCAACACCAACGCAATGGTGCTCGTCGACGATGTCAGCTACAACAACGAAGCGCCGTGGCCGATCGAGCCGAACGGCAACGGCCCCTCCCTCGAACTCACCGATCCATCGCTCGACAACGGGCTCGGCTCCAACTGGGAAGTGTCGGCGGGCGTAGGTTCTCCAGGTTCGACCAATGTGGCTGTGGATGTGTCTGCGCCGGTGGTGTCGTCGGTTGTTCCGGTTGATGGTGCGGTGGTGTTGTCGTCGTCGGTGGATGTCGTAGCGCAGGTTGCCGATGCAGAGTCGGGTGTTGACCGGGTTCGGGTCTTTGTTCGGAAGAATGCGACGGGTGAGTATTGGGATGGTTTGGCGTGGGTGTCGGGGTGGTCGTGGGTGCTCGCCGACCTGGCGCCTGAGGGTTGGGTTGTGCCAGGCATAGACGTCTCCGACCCGTCGGCGTATCGGGTGTTGGTGTGGGCGTGGGATGTCGAGGGCAACCTGGCGAATTGGACGGATCACGCATCGCCTACCTTTGAGGTCGTCGCCCCGGATGTATCAGCGCCGGTGGTGTCGTCGGTCGTTCCGGCCGATGGTGCCATTGTTACGACGTCGTCGATTGATGTTGCTGCGGAGGTGTCCGACGAGGGCTCTGGCGTGCAACGGGTGCAAATCCTCATTCGCAAGGCGTCCACCGGTGAGTACTGGAACGGTTCGGGATGGGTGTCGACCTGGTCATGGGTTCTCGCCGACCTGACACCTGAAGGTTGGTTTGTCCCAGGCGTCGATGTGTCCGACCCGTCGTTGTATCGAGTGCTCGTGTGGGCGTGGGATGTCGAAGGGAATCTGGCGACATGGTCCGATCATGCCTCGCCGACATTCGAGGCCCTTGGTCCCGACACAGCACCGCCGGTCGTCTCATCGTTGACTCCGGAGGACGGTGCGTTTGTCGAGCGCGGCACACCGCTTGATGTTGTTGCGCAGGTGTCCGACGAGGGCTCGGGGGTCGATCGAGTGCGGATCTTTATCCGGAAGAACTCGACGGGCGAGTACTGGGATGGCTCGTCATGGGTGTCGAACTGGTCGTGGGTGCTTGCCGAAGAAACGCCCGACGGTTGGGTTCTTGCTGATGTTGACGTGTCCGATCCATCGACATATCGCGCGCTTGTTTGGGCCTGGGATGGCGACGACAACTTGGCGAACTGGATGGACAATCCAAACTCGACCTTCGAGTCAGACGAGCTTGGGTAGCGATCAGTAACAAGTCCATGAATTCACTGGGTTTCTTGTGTGACTGATGCCCGCATATTTGGGCATTTCGCCCTTCCCAGCGATGGGTGAGCGAATGTACTCTTGGGCACGGCGGGGCGGCTTCATCAACGACGTCGCGCTCGGTCGAGAGGAACATGATGACTACTAACGCGGACTATTCGGGGAAACGAGTACTCGTAACTGGCGGAACCGGCTCGTTTGGCAAAACAGTGGCCAAGCACCTCCTTGCTCGAGGTGTTGAAGAAGTTCGAGTGCTCTCTCGAGATGAAGCAAAACAGCACGACATGCGGGTGCTGTTCGATGAGCCTCGCCTGAACTTCTACGTCGGCGACGTCCGCAACTCTCGCTCCGTCGAGCGCGCTTCGCGTGGCGTCGACATGATCTTCCACGCAGCGGCACTCAAGCAGGTGCCATCGTGTGAGTTCTTCCCCCTCGAAGCCGTGCTTACGAACGTGCTTGGTAGCCAGAACGTCGTTGAGGCTGCCGAGAAGAACGGCGTTGCATCGGTTGTGTGCCTCAGCACCGACAAGGCAGTGATGCCCGTCAACGCCATGGGCATGACCAAGGCCCTCATGGAGAAGGTTGCCCAGGCTGCAGCTCGAACCTCGATCGACACCGTTGTTTCGACAGTTCGTTACGGCAACGTGCTGTACTCGCGTGGCTCGGTCATCCCGCTCTTCGTCGAGAAGATCTTCCGCGGTGAACCGCTGACCATCACGAACCCTGAAATGACTCGCTTCTTGATGCCGCTCACCGACGCTGTCGACCTGGTTGAGTTCGCCTTCTTCAATGCGAACCCAGGTGACACCTTCATTCGTAAGGCCGCAGCGGCCACCATCGGCGACCTCGCAACAGCCACGAACGAACTGTTCGGAAACCCGGTTGCCACCAAGCTGATCGGCACCCGTCACGGCGAGAAGCTCTACGAGACACTCGCCACGGTCGAAGAGCTTCGCGTCGCTGAAGACATGGGTGACTATTGGCGCCTCCGCATGGACTCACGCGATCTCAACTACGCCGACTATTTCGAGGTCGGCACAACCGGCGAACCTCCATCTGAGGACTACCACTCGCACAACACCGAGCTGCTCGATGTTGAAGGTGTGAAAGATCTCCTCCTGGCTCTGCCAGAGATCCAAGACGACCTCGAACGGTGGAAGAACCAGTAATGAAAACCGTTGGGATCACCGGCGCTGGTGGGTTCTTCGGCTGGCACCTTCGTTGCCGACTTCAGACGTTCGATTGGCAGTACGTACTCGCTGACCGTTCGACGTTTGCTGATGCCGATGCCCTCGACGAGTTTGTTCGCTCGAGCGATGTGGTTGTTCACCTCGCAGGCGTCAACCGAGCTCACAGCGAAGAAGAAGTAGCGAAGGGCAACACCGACCTTGCCCAAGCGCTCGTCGATGCGCGTGAGCGCACCGGTGCATCATTCGATGTTGTGTATGCGAACTCGATCAAAGCCGACGAGCCTGGGGTCTACGGAGAAGCCAAGACCAAGGCTGCAGAAATTCTCCAAGCAGCAGCGACTACAGCTGGCGACCGGTTCGTCGACATTAAGTTTCCTCACCTCTTTGGCGAGTTCGGAGTGCCGCACTACAACAGCGGTGTCACGACGTTTGCGTACCAACTCGCGAATGGCGAGGCCTCGCAAGTGAACGAGGGGCAGCTCGAACTTCTCCACATCCAAGATGCGTCGCAGCTGATCATGGACGCCATCACGAACGAGCTCGATGAGCCCATTCGTCCCGAAGGTCGCAAGATCTCCGTTCCCGAGTGCTACGAGATCATGAAGCGCATGGCCGAGTCGTACGTCGACCACGGAACTGTGCCGCTCCTTGAAGACGACGTCTTCGAACTTCGACTGTTCAACACACTGCGTTCGCAGATGTGGTCATCGGCCTATCCAATGCAACTCACCAAGCACGCAGACGCGCGAGGAGCGTTCTTCGAGGTCGTGCGAGCTTGGGGCCAAGGCCAGACAAGCATTTCGACCACCGTTCCCGGTGTCATCCGCGGCGAGCACTACCACCTAGACAAGGTCGAACGCTTCGCGGTCATCAGCGGCGAGGCCATGATTCGTGTGCGTCGCCTCTTCACCGATGAGGTTGTCGAGTTCCCGGTTTCGGGTGACGAGCCGGTGTTTATCGATATGCCACCGCTCTGTACCCACGACATAACCAACACTGGTGAGTCAGAACTCGTCACACTGTTCTGGAGCCACGATCACTTCGATCCGGCGAATGGCGATACCTACCCACTCCAGGTAGTTGGAGAGGAACTCCCCGCATGAAAGTAATGACGATCTTGGGCACCCGCCCAGAAATCATCCGGCTCGCTCGCGTGATGGCACGTCTCGACAACACCCCAGGTGTCGAGCACGTCATCGTGCACACCGGCCAGAACTACGACTACGAGCTCAACCAGGTCTTCTTCGATGACTTGCAGGTTCGCAAGCCCGACCACTTCCTCGAGTGCGATACCTCGTCTATCGGACACGTGTACGGCGACATTCTGATCAAGTCA
>CAKZVC010000090.1 GCA_937922235.1 uncultured Acidimicrobiales bacterium
GGCCGCGGCGGGGGCAACTGCTTCAGCGACAGGCGCTGGTGCAGGAGCTGGTGCCGGGGCGGGCGCAAGCTGTGGAGCAGGCTGTGGAGCCATGGCAGGAGCTGGCGCAATAGGCGCTGGCTGTGGGGCCATGGCAGGAGCAGGCGCTGGGGCGAGTGGTGCCGGCGCCAGCTGCGTGATCGGCTCTGGCATTGGTGCCGGAGCTTGTGGGATCGGAGCGATCGGCGCGGGCTGCGCCATCGGCTCGGCAACTGGTTCGGCCATCGGGGCCGGAGCGAGGGGCTGCGCAACAGGCTCGGGCATTGGGGCTGGGGCTGGAGCGATCGGCGCTGGTGCCTCCGGCGTTACGGCAGGGAACTCCGCTGCTGGTTCGAACACCTGTGGTGCTTCCTCGACCGGTGCTGGCTCAAAGACGGCCGGTGCTTCAGTCGCGGGTGCGTCGAAAGCGCCAGTGATGGGCTCGGGCTCAAAGAACGGCGTCTCGGCCGCTGGTGCATCAAACGCTGGTGCATCGAATGCTGGTGCATCAAACGCCGGAGCGCCGAAGGCCGGAACTTCGGGTGCTCCGAAGGCTGGTACTTCGGGAGTGCCAAGGTCGGCTTCTGGTGCGCCGAAGGCCGGAACTTCGGGTGCTCCAAAGGCTGGCATCTCGGGCGCTCCTGGAGGATTCTCCAAGCTGTGATCTGGGATTACAGGAGCGTCGGTCGTGTAGTCGGGTTCTGCGATTCCTGGCATCGACAGGTCTGCAGCAGACATATCGAGTTGAGGAAGCTGCATGCCTCCCTCTGGCATTGCCGGAGCTTCTGGCATCTCGGGTGCTGCTGGCATCTCGGGTGCATCCGGGACGGCTCCGAGCGATGGCAGATCAAGGCCTGGCATGTCGATCGTTGGGACATCTGGAGCATCCGGCATTACCAAACCGAGCCCAGCGTCGCCTCCAGCGCTGTCGCCGGGAGCGCCGAAGCTTCCAAAGGTCTCCGCGGGAGCGTCCATTGCTGGAGCTGCAACTTCAGGCAATGGTGCAGGTGCCACAGGTTCTGGCATGGGGACCGACTCGGGCATGGTCAGCGGCGCTGGCGCTGCTGCCAGCGGTGCTGGCGCAGGAGCCGGTGCGGCCGCCTGAGCGGCGATACCGCCGGTGTTCGCTCCTGAAGGAGCAGTCTGAGCCCAGTCGGACACAACCTGCGCTGGGATCGTGACCGTCGCTATCAGGCCGCCATCAGGGGCATGGTTCAACACAACCTGGAGGCCAAGCGAGTGCGCAAGGCGGCTCACTACCTGCAGGCCAATCGAATGCGAGATCGTCAGAGTCGATGTAGGTGGACGCTGGAGAAGCTCGTTGAGCTCCATGAGCTGCGTGGCATCGACGCCGGTTCCGTGATCGAGAATGGTGATCGTGTAGCCGCCGGTTGCGCCAGCGAAGGCGCCCGTGACGTCCACAGCAGTGCCGGGAGGTGAATGCTGTGCAGCGTTTTCCATAAGCTCGGCGAGAAGGTGAGCAACGTCCTGCGCCTTTGGGCCAGCAACGTGCAGGTCGTCGAGCGAGATCGGGATGATGCGTCGATAGTCCTCGACCTCACCAATAGCAACACGAAGGACTTCGCGAAGCTCGACAGCTGGACTGTGACGCTCTGGCGCCTTTGCATCAGCAAGAACCAAGAGGCTCTCTGCATTACGACGCATGCGAGTTGCCAAATGGTCAACTCGGTACATAAGGGCAAGGCGATCGGCGTCGCGCTCTTCAGCCTCGAGCGTATCGATGGCTTCGAGCTGACGATCGACGAGCGACTGGTTGCGGCGGGCAAGGTTTACGAAGGTGTCAGAGATTCCGCCCTGAAGGACAGAGACACGCTCGCCGACAGCTGCTGCGCTTTCACGCACGCTGACGAGACTTGCGGCGACCTCACCGAATTCGTTGTCACCCATGTCGAGTGGCTCACGGTCCGATGCAAGATCGGCGACTGGTACGCCCGTCGATAGTGCATCAGCGAGGCGTGGGAGGTCGCTATTGGCAACGTTCGAAGCTTCATCGCGAAGCTCGGCCAGCGAGTCAGTGATGTTGCGGGAGAACATGAATGCCAGGCCAAGACCCGTGAGGAGTGCAAGCAGCGGCAACAGAATCTGTCGAACGATCGATCCAGAGGCGTTGTTGTTGGCGTTCGCTGCAGCAACGTTTGCTGCTTCAAGCTCTGCACGCTGAAGGTTGCGAAGCTGCGTAGCCCGAGCGGTCGAGGCATTGGCCCACTCGGTTGCGTCGATCTGGACACGGTCGTCGACGTTCAAGCCACCAAGCTCAGTGACGAGGGCGTCGAAGGCGCCGGTTGCGGCGACGTTCATGCCAGTGCGGCGCTCAAACGACTCTGCGCCAGACTGTGCAGCGGCGATAGCGGCAGGAAGACGTGAGGGGACGACCTTCTCCTTCGTGGCCCACTGACCGAGAAGCTGAAGCTCAGTCGACGTGTTGGCCACAGTGCGGAGGTCCGCTGCGGTGCGGAGGTTCTGCGCCGAGGCTGGAGCTCCGGCAGCAAGCAGGCCTTCGAAGTTTGTGATTCGATCGAGGATGGCCATGTCAGCGGCGAGCACGCTCGGCGCGTCGGAGCCGAGCTCCTCGCGGTGATCGCTGAAGGAGTTCAGCGTGCTGAGCAGTGATTCTTCATCGATTGAGGCAAAGTCGCCAGCACCCGCGATCCATGCCTGGATAGAGGTGTCGGTCTCGTTGATCGCGGCGCTCTTATCAACGCCAGTCACTCCAATTGCCTGCTGGTTTACAAGCGCCTCTTGCGCAACGGAATCGTAGAGATTTCCGGTGAGTGCAGCAACGGTGGCCCGGTTGAGGCTGTCAGCAGCGTCATCGCCACCTCCGCCTCCAGACCCGCTTGTAAGTGCAAACAGGAGGAAGAAAAGGAACGGCACGATTGCAATGAGCGCCAGCTTTCTTCCGATTGACAAGTTGTTCAGCATGATTCCCTCGACATACGTCGTTCGTACATCGACCTATCGGAGTCACAGCCAGACAGTTAAGGACTTTCTCTGGGTCTCTTGAGCCCTGCTCCAGCGCCATTGGGTTGAGCAATGGGGTCGCTGGAGGCGAATTCCCGTACACCCCAGCGGACGCCGAGGAATCAACGGAATTTGGCAGGATTTTTACCGTAATGGCATATCTGTAGGGCGAACCGGCGTGGGCAAGCCCGTCGGCGTTCCGACAAGCGCAGCATCAACTGCTGCAGCGCACGATCGGCCTTCGGCGATGGCCCACACGATCAACGATTGGCCGCGGCCAACATCGCCGCAGGCGAACACTCCTGGCTTGCTCGTTGCGAACTGGTCATCACGAGCCACGTTGCCGCGGTCGGTGAGATCAACACCAAGCCCGTCGAGCAACGGTGAACGCTCTGGGCCGGTGAATCCCATGGCGAGCAGCACCATCTGGGCAGGTACGTCCTCTTCGGTTCCATCGATAGGGACGAACGATGGTCGACCGTCGATGATCTGTTGCTCGACGCGCACGGTCTTGAGGGTTTCGACGTTGCCATTGGCATCAGCAACAAACTCGAGCGTGTTGATCGCGTAGTCGCGCACATCGCTGCCGCTGATCTCGATCGCTTCGAGATGGGCTGATGGCGTGCGCAGGATCAATGGCCACGCTGGCCACGGGTTGCCGTCAGCTCGGGCCTCCGGTGGCTGGGGCATGATCTCGAATTGGCGGATGGAACGCGCTTCATGTCGGAGTGCGGTTCCGAGGCAGTCAGCGCCGGTGTCGCCGCCGCCGATGATTACGACGTCCTTGCCGGTGGCAGGGAACGGATGCTCGTCCAGGTCGCCAAGCTGGATGGCGTTCGCTGGCGGCAGGAACTCCATTGCTTGGTAGATGCCACCTGACTCGCGACCTGGGATTGGAAGGTCTCGCCACTGGGTGGCACCGGCCGCAAGTACAACGGCGTCAAATTGGCTCGTGAGTTCGTCGGTCGTGATATCGACGCCAACGTTGACGCCGGTCTTGAAGGTCGTGCCTTCGGCTTCCATCTGCTCGAGGCGACGGTCGATAAACCGCTTTTCCATCTTGAACTCGGGGATGCCGTAGCGAAGGAGGCCGCCGATACGATCTGCTCGCTCGAATACCGTTACCGCATGCCCAGCGCGGGTGAGCTGCTGTGCCGCAGCCAACCCGGCAGGCCCGGACCCGACGATCGCTACCGACTTGCCGGTCGAGATCGTAGGGATGATGGGCGTAACCCAACCTTCAGCGAACGCCCGCTCGATAATCTCGATCTCGATCTGTTTGATCGTCACGGCGGGTTCGTGAATACCGAGGACGCACGAGCCTTCACACGGTGCCGGGCAGAGACGCCCCGTGAACTCGGGAAAGTTGTTTGTTGCGTGGAGCTGTTCTGATGCAGCTTGCCAGTCGTTGCGGTAGACGAGGTCGTTCCAGTCGGGAATCCGATTGCCGAGTGGGCACCCGCTGGTGCAGAACGGAACGCCGCAGTCCATGCATCGCGAGGCCTGTGTCGTCAGGTCGTCAGTGGCGAATGGCTCGTAGACCTCATTCCAATCAAGGATGCGCACCGGAACTGGGCGCATGGTTGGGGTCTTGCGGCCGTGCTTAATGAATCCGGTTGGATCACCCATGTCGCGCTCCTCGTTCGTTTGCGGACGCCATAATTGCGTCGATTTCGTCGCGGCCCTCATCGCGGGCTGCGGCTGCTGCCGTCAGGACCCGCTTGAAGTCCCGCGGCATGACCTTGCGGAAGTTGGCTCGAGCCGTATCCCAATCTGCCAAGATCCGGATGCCGACGTCAGACCCTGTCTCCACCACATGGGCATCGATGATGCCTTGGAGTTGGGTGGCGTCAGCTTCGTCGAGCGGGTCGATGTCGACCATTTCGGGGTTGATGCGATCGGGGAACGAGCCGTCCTCGTCGTAGACGAAGGCAACGCCACCCGACATGCCTGCAGCGAAGTTGCGGCCTGTTCGGCCCAAGATCACCGCAATGCCACCGGTCATGTATTCGCAACCGTGGTCGCCAATGCCCTCAACTACGGCCGTTGCGCCAGAGTTTCGAACGCAGAAACGTTCACCAGCGAGGCCTCGAATGAAGAGCTCACCGCCGGTGGCCCCGTAGCCGATCACGTTGCCGGCAATGACGTTCTCTTCTGCGACACACGCCAAGTCTTCAGGTGGGCGCACGATGATGCGTCCGCCAGACAGGCCCTTGCCGACGAAGTCGTTTGCATCGCCCGACAGTCGAAGGGTGATGCCACGCGGCATGAAGGCGCCGAAGCTGTTGCCGGCCGACCCGGTGGCGTTGATCACGATCGAGTCGTCGGGCAGTCCGTCGGGACCGTGGGCTTTCGTGAGGTGGTAACCGAGCTGGGTTCCGACGCTGCGATGAACGTTGCGGATGTCGGTGTTGATCGTGACGGCCGCTCCCCCGTTCAGCGTTGGTTCGGCTGCGGTGAGCAACCGGACATCGAGCGCCTCGTCGAGCTTGTGATCCTGGCCCGAAACGTTGCGACGGGATTCGCCTTCGAGCAGTGGCGGTACGTAGAGGATGGGCGAAAGGTCGAGGCCATCGGCCTTCCAGTGGTCGATCGCAGCCGACAGGTCGAGCGATTCGGCGTGGCCGATCGCTTCGTCGAGCGAACGGAACCCAAGCTCTGCGAGTAGTTCGCGCACTTCATCGGCGATGAACTCGAAGAAGTTCACGACGAACTCAGGGGTACCGCTGAACTTCTTCCGGAGCTCAGGATCCTGCGTAGCCACACCTACGGGGCAGGTGTTGAGGTGGCACACCCGCATCATCACGCAGCCCATGACGACGAGAGGGGCGGTGGCAAAGCCGTACTCGTCAGCGCCAAGCAGAGCGGCAATGACGACATCACGCCCGGTCTTGAGCTGGCCGTCGACCTGGACGACGATTCGTTCGCGAAGGCCGTTCATCAGCAGCGTTTGCTGCGTTTCGGCAAGACCAAGCTCCCACGGCGAACCCGTGTGCTTGACCGACGTAAGCGGCGACGCACCGGTTCCGCCGTCGTGACCGGAGATCAGTACGACGTCAGCGTGAGCCTTCGAGACGCCTGCAGCAACGGTTCCCACGCCGAGCTCGCTGACGAGCTTCACGTGGACTCGGGCCACCGGGTTAGCGCTCTTCAGGTCGTAGATCAGCTGTGCGAGATCCTCGATCGAATAGATGTCGTGATGTGGCGGCGGGCTGATCAGCCCAACACCCGGGGTGCTGCGACGGGTCTTCGCAATCCATGGGAACACCTTGTGGCCGGGCAGCTGTCCACCCTCACCAGGCTTTGCGCCCTGCGCCATCTTGATCTGTAGGTCGTCGGCGTTGACCAAGTAGTTCGACGTGACGCCGAAACGGCCCGACGCGACCTGCTTGATCGCTGAGCGCTTCGAGTCGCCGTTCTCCATGGTGATGAGGCGTTCGTCGTCCTCACCACCTTCACCAGTGTTCGACTTCGCACCGAGGCGGTTCATGGCGATTGCGAGCGTCTCGTGCGCCTCTGCCGAGATCGACCCGTACGACATTGCGCCGGTCGAGAATCGCTTGACGATCTCGCTGACTGGCTCGACCTCGTCAAGCGGAACTGCTTCACGAACACCGTCGGCGAACCCGAACAGGCCGCGCAAGGTCGACAGGTTGCGGGCGTGATCGTTGACGGCAGTCGTGTACTCGCGGAAGATATCCATCCGCTTGTCGCGGGTTGCGTGCTGCAGCTTGAACACGGTGTCGGGGTTGAACAGGTGGAACTCGCCCTCGCGGCGCCACTGGTATTCACCGCCAACCTCGAGGGTCCGATGGGCTCGATGGTTCGGGTTCGCAGGGAACGCCTTGGCATGACGGTCGAGGGTCTCGGCCGTGATGACGTCGAGCCCTACCCCACCAAGGCGGCTGATCATGCCGCCGAAGTACTCGCCGAGCACCTCATCGTTCAATCCGATCGCTTCAAAGATCTGGGCACCGGTGTAGGAGGCGACCGTCGAGATGCCCATCTTCGACATTACTTTCAGGATGCCTTTGTCGAACGCTTTGACCAGGTTCTTGTGAGCGTCGGCGACTGACTTGTCGAGCCCGTAGCTACCGCTCTCGGCGAGGTCGGTGACGGTTTCAAACAAGACGTTCGGGTGGACAGCGCGTGCGCCGAAACCGAGCAGGGTCGCAATGTGATGCACCTCGCGAGCCTCGCCGGTTTCGACCACGATGTCGGCCCGACCACGGGTGCCATTGCCCACCAAGTGATGGTGCACTGCAGCGGTTGCAAGAAGCGGCGGGATAGGAGCCTTCGATGGAGACACCGCCCGATCGCTCAACAAGATCAGCTCGATACCGTCCTCGATTGCGGCGTCTGCTGCGGCGCGAACGTCGTCGAGCGCGGCTCGCATGCCGTCTGCGCCGTCGTCGGCGTTGAACACGATGTCGATCAACACGCTGCGAAGGCCAGACACCGGATCTTCGGTCGGGAGCAAGCGTGCGAACTCGTCAGGGGTAAGAACCGGGTGGGCCAGCCCGATCTGCGAGATCTCTTGGTTGCCGGGTTCGAGGAGGTTGCCCCGAGGCCCGAGCGTTGTCTGAACGGCCGTGACGAGCTCTTCGCGGATCGCATCGAGCGGCGGGTTCGTCACCTGGGCGAACAGCTGCTGGAAGTAGTCGGGAAGCACACGAGCACGCTCGGAAAGCGCAGCGATTGGGGTGTCGGTTCCCATCGAACCGAGGGCTTCCTTGCCGTTGGCTGCCATTGGGGTGACGAGCAGCTTCAGGGCCTCGTGGGTGTAGCCAAAGGCGAGCTGGCGGTTTTCGAGAGTGCCTTCCTGTGGGCGATCGTCGGAGCGAGAAGGCAAAGACTCGAGCGGCGTCACGGTGGCGTCGAGAAGCTCGCGGTATGGCCGGGCACTTGCCACGGTCTCTTTGATCTCGTCGTCGCGAAGGATACGGCCCTGAGCGGTGTCGATGAAGAAGATGCGGCCTGGTTCCAGGCGGCCCTTCTCGATGATCGTTGACGGGTCAATGTCGACGACGCCTACTTCAGAGGCCATGACGACGAGATCGTCGCTCGTGACCCAATAGCGCGATGGACGCAATCCGTTGCGGTCGAGCACAGCGCCGATCGTGGTGCCATCGGTGAACGACACAGAAGCGGGACCGTCCCACGGCTCCATCAATGTGGCGTAATACTCATAGAACGCCTTGCGATCCTCCGACATCGAGTCGTGGTTTTCCCACGGCTCGGGGATCATCATCAAGATCGCTTCAGGCAACGAGTAGCCCGACAGCGTGAGCAGTTCGAGACACTCATCGAAGCCAGCAGTGTCTGATGCTCCTGGGGTGCAGATCGGAAGCGCCTTCTCAAGCGACTCACCGAAGAGGTCGGACTTGAGCGACGAATGTCGCGCCTGCATCCAGTTCCGGTTGCCCTTGATCGTGTTGATCTCGCCGTTGTGCGCGACCAAACGATACGGGTGGGCCAACGGCCAAGATGGGAACGTGTTGGTGCTGAACCGAGAGTGCACGAGCGCAATGGCTGATTCGTAGCGAGGATCGCGGAGGTCAGGGTAGAACGCAGCCAGCTGTGGTGTGGTCAGCATGCCCTTGTAGACGATCGTGCGTGCCGACAACGAAGGAAAGTAGACGCCATCGTGCATCGACGAAGCGCCACCCATGGCTTCATTGACCTCATCAACGCCGGCGGCAAGGTGAATCTCGTGCTCGAAACGCTTGCGGACAAGATAGAGGACACGGTCGAGCTCGATGCCCGACATGGTGCCCGAGCTGTGGGCAAAGAACGGTTGGCTAAACGCCGGCATCGTGACTCGGGCGCCCGAACCAATGATGTCGGGTTCAATCGGCACATCACGCCAGCCGAGTACGACCAGGTCGGAGTCAACAGCGATGCGCTGGATCTCGGCCTTTGCCTCGGCTGCTACCTGTGGATCCTGCGGCAAGAACGCAATGCCGGTGGCGTACATGCCCGCTTCAGGCAGGTCGAAGTCAACAACGTCGCGGAAGAACGCGTCGGGGATCTGCGTCAGCATGCCGGAACCATCGCCAACCTCAGGGTCGGCACCAGCAGCACCACGGTGCTCAAGGGCGCACAGTGCACCCACACCGAGCTCGACGATGCGGTGGCTCGCTCGGCCGCGAAGATCGCAGACAAAGTTGAGCCCGCAGGCGTCGTGTTCGTTCGCAGGGTCATAGAGGCCCTGCCGGGGAGGCAGTCCGAGTGTCATATGTCGTCCTTACGGCGGCGACTAGCTTGTGAGAACAAGCAATCGACCGACAGGTGTTGGGTACAGCGTGGTAGGCACGCTGGGACGACATTGGCCCAGGCCGTTTGGACACGCTACCGGCGTTGCGGTCCTCGCAACAACACCTTCAACCGACAAGACTGTGAGACCTATGGCATCCGATCGAACCTCTCACGCCGCTCACGCACAGGGCCTTCTCCGCTTTATCGATGCGTCGCCATCCCCGTTTCACGCAGTTGCTACGTCGTTGGAGATGCTCCGTGCTGCCGACTTTGTTGAAACAGACTTTGGGGCGACTAGTCACGGTTCGCCGGGTCGACATGTGATTGCCCGCGACGGAGCATTGATCGCGTGGGTCGTACCCGAAGGAGCAACAAGCTCAACCCCATTTCGGATCGTAGGTGCCCACACCGACAGCCCGAACCTCCGACTCAAGCCAGATCCTGACGCGAACACCTTCGGGTACCGGCGATTGGGTGTTGAGGTGTACGGGGGTGTGCTTCTCAACTCGTGGCTCGACCGCGACCTTGGCCTTTCCGGCCGGATCGCTGTTCGTGGGGCACGCGGTGTTGAACAGGTGCTCATCACCGTTGACGAACCGATTCTTCGCGTTCCGCAGCTTGCCATTCACCTCGATCGCGAGATCAGCACTACTGGTCTGCTGCTCAACAAACAGCAGCACCTAGCGCCAATCTTTGGTCTCGCAGGTCCGAACTCCTCCGACATATGGCACATCGTTGCGTCGGCCGCAGGAGTGTCAACCGACGACATCATCGGCGCCGATCTGATGTTGCACGACACCCAGCCGTCAGCGCTGATCGGAATCGATCACGAATTCATCAGCGCCCCTCGACTCGACAACCAGTTGAGCTGCCATGCGTCGCTGACCGCGCTCTCCGGGGCATCGAACACCGAGACCATCGCCATGGTGACGCTGTTCGATCATGAAGAGGTCGGTTCCGTCAGCGCGACTGGCGCTGCCACCCACTCCCTCCCCCAGTTGCTTTCCAGCATCAGCGGCGATGCGGCGGGCCATGCTCAGGCGCTCAGCGACTCGCTCTTCGTCTCGGCCGACAACGCACACGCCACCCATCCGAACTACCCCGAGCGGCATGAGCCAGCGCACCATATTGCGCTCAACGCCGGGCCAGTCCTCAAGCACAACGCCAACCAGCGCTACACCACCGACGCTATGACCGAAGGCGCATTCCGCCTTGCGGCCGAACGTGCCGGAGTGTCTACGCAGGCATTCGTCAACCGCACCGACATGGGTTGCGGCTCGACTATCGGCCCAACCGTGTCGGCTTCACTCGGCATGCGAGCCCTCGACGTCGGCTGCGCCCAACTCGCCATGCACTCCTGCCGTGAACTCGCCGGCACCAACGACCCCTGGGACATGACCTTGCTTCTCGCCGAGTTGCTGTCTTAGGCGCCAGCGACTTCGTCGCCGATTTTGGCGCCACGCCAGCAGCTCAACGGAAGCCTGTTGTCCCCTCCGGGGGCCGTTCAAGCGCCACGGAGGCTGGGCGCCGGAGGCGGCGTTCGCCATCGCGCGGCTTTCGGGGTCAGACCCTCTTGGTCATCGCGCGGCTTTCGGGGTCAGACCCTCTTGGTCATCGCGCGGCTTTCGGGGTCAGACCCTCTTGGTCATCGCGC
>CAKZVC010000091.1 GCA_937922235.1 uncultured Acidimicrobiales bacterium
CTCTCATGCACGTGAGCGTCACGGCGCTCGGAGCGTCCCCCGATCGGGCGAAGTCCGCTGCCAACGACATCGTCAACTACCTCGAAGGCGGCGCCGGCAACGTTCGCGCCAAGGCAGGTTCGGCTGCCACCACCCCCGAGCTAGGACAGGATTCCTCGCCCGGCTCCTACTTCTCGGACTCCCCAGAGCAGGCCGGGCGCTGGCGAGGCAAAGGGACGGTCGACCTCGGCGACACCGTCGATGCCGAGACTTTCGGACGGGTCCTGCTCGGTCAGGACCCGCTCACTGGCGAGCAGCTGATCACAGCAGCAGGTTCGGCAGCGAGAGCCAAGCATCGCCCCAAAGGGCTCCCAGCGGGTGATCCGGACGAGCGGGTGACGTTGGCGGCAGCAGCGGAAGCGATTGGCGTTGACGTCAGCTATCTCCGTCGTCTCGCCCGGGAATCAGCCACCTCCCGGTCGCAATCGATTCCACCTCCCGGTACCGAGGGACCACCTCCCGGTCCGCCGGGGGCAGCTCGCTTTGACGCCGAGAAGGTCAAGGGGCAGTGGATGGTGACCCGAGCCGAGGTCGACCGTTTCATCGCCACCCGGAACCAGCCTCAGGTCGTGATGGCGTACGACATCACGTTCTCGGCACCCAAGTCGCTGTCGATCGTGTGGGCCACCGGCGACGAACAGACACAGAGACTCTGCGAGAACGCGTTCGAGGCTGGTGTGGCGAAGGGCGTTGCTTATCTGGAGGAACGGGCCCTGTACGTCGGCCGACAGGAGGGTCGGCGATCCGCCACGAACATGATTGCGGCTTCCTATCGCCACTCGACGAACCGGGAACTCGAGCCGCAGCTCCATGAGCATGTGGTCATCGCCAACATGGGCACAGACTCTGCGGGGACCGTTCGGGCGCTGCAAGGCAAGGAGCTGTTCGCCCACGCAACGACGGCCGGCTATCTGGCCGAGGCTGAGATGCAGAACCACTGCAATCGGCTCGGCATCGCGTGGACCGACACCCACCGAGGGATCGCCAACGTCATCGGCGTCCCGAGCGAGGCCATCAGAGCTATGTCGACACGTCGAGAACAAATCCTCAACCTCACCGCCGAACTCGGCGCCGACTCCGCCCACGCACGACAGAAGGCGGCCCTCTCCACCCGGGCATCGAAGGACGCAAGCGTCGACCCAACCCAGCTACGCACGCAATGGGCCAAGAGACTCGCTGCCAACGGCTTCGGACCAGACCAGCTCGTCGTCGCAACGAACGCTGAGCCCGCTCGGGCATGGACCGATGCCGATACCGCACGCCTCGACCGTCACCTCGCCGGATCAAAGGGCGTCACCGAGCAGCGAGCCATCTTCGACCGGCGAGACGTGATCCAGACCATCGTCGACCACGCTGGCGGGCGCCTGAGCGGGGACGACGTCGAGCATCACGCCGATCGATGGCTCCACACCTCCGCTGCGATCCCACTCAGCCAAGTTGCTCCGGACAAGAACGACAGGAATCGCAGTCTCGGCCTCGGCGTCGACGGCACCACGTACACGACGCCCACCATGGTCACGCTCGAAACAGCAATATCCGACGGCTACCGACGTGGCCAAGACGCTGGCGCAGCTTCTGTCGAGGGCCACCACATCGAGACCGCTATCGCATCGTGGGAGACTTCAACGGGCCACAAGCTCGGAGACGACCAGGTCGAAATGGTCCGCTCGATCTGCGGATCAGGCGACCGATTCCAAGCGGTCGTCGGTCCAGCCGGCTCGGGCAAGACCGCAGCGCTCGAGGTCGCCGCCCGAGCATGGGAGTCAGCGGGGTTCGAGGTGATCGGCGCCGCCGTGAACGGAACAGCCGCCGAGGTTCTCCAGCGATCGACCGGAGTGTCCTCTCGGACCGTCGCCGGGCTCGTCACCCGACTCGACACGGCTGACCGTCCGATCATCACCGAGAGGACCGTGGTTCTTGTCGACGAAGCATCAACGCTCGGCAATCGCCAGCACGCCCGCCTTGTCCACCACGTCACCCAAGCCGGAGCAGCAATGCGGACAATCGGCGACCCTGCCCAGCACGGTGCCGTCGAGGCAGGAGGCATGTGGGCACACCTCGTTCAACAACATGCCGAGCGCACGCCCCGCCTCACCGAGAACCGCCGCCAATCGATTGAAACAATGGCCGACATCCGCATGGCCAACGTCGACTACCGATCCGGACGCATCGCCGAGGCCATCGGCCGGCTCGAGAGCAATCAGCGAATCGTGACGGCATCGACGAGCGGGGAGCTGCTCGATCAGCTCGCCGCCGACTGGTACGTCGACCGGAAGACCAGCCCCGACTCGTCCTCGCGGATGGTCGCCGAACACCACCGAGAGCGGCGAGCCCTCAACACCAGAGCCCAAGCACTATTGAGCGCAGAGGGCCACCTCGATGGGCCCGGCACCAGAATCGGCGACGAGACCTTCCACGTTGGTGACGAGGTCATCGCAAGGGCGCCCAACCGCTCGCTGCATCCTGCTGAAGACTCGACGGCGTATGTCCGTAACGGAACGGTCGGCACCGTCACCGCCATCGACAACACGCCGGGAGTCGAAACGCTCACCGTCGACTTCGAACACCGGGGCCCGATCACCGTTCCGCACGACTGGCTCACCGCCGAGCTGCGCCCCGGCATCATCGGCGGGCTCACCCCGGCGTACGCCGTCACCTCCCACGCCGCCCAGGGCGACACCTACCGAGCCGGCCGCATCATCGCCACCGACAACGCCAGCACCGAAGCGGTCTACGTGGGCCTCACCCGAGGCAGTCACGACGCCAGGATCTACACCGTCCGCAGCGAACCACACACGATCGACACTGACCCACGCCTCCCACGCATCGAGGACCCACGAACCGAGATCGAGGCGCTCACCGACCAACTCTCCAAACAGAAGGCAACCGAACTGGCCAGCGTCGCCAACCCCGACATCAGTCACGTTCTCGATCTCACCAGCCGGCCCCTCCCCGAGCTCATGGCCTCAACAGACCCGCTCGCCACGCATGCGCAGAGCATCGTCGAGTCGCGAATCGCCCACGCCGCCCGGAGCAATCCGGACCCGGTAGTGATCGAGCACCTCGGACCCCGACCCTCCAACGGTGAAGTCGCCACGACGTGGGACCAAGGCGTCGAAGCCGTCGCCATCTACCGGGCCCGCTCGGAGACCGCTGACGCAGTCCCTTCTCCCCCCGACCCAGGATCGGAACTTGCCGAGACCTACAAGGCGCTCGTCGACAAGGTTCAAGCCGCCCAGATCGCCAGCCTCACCGAACGACCGACGAGTGAGCTTGCAGCACGACGAGCCCAAGCCGTTGATGACGCTCGCAACACTCCCGCCGCACATCTTCGGATGCTTCACTCCGACGTCGACCGAGCACAGGCGAATTTCGACGTGGCCATGACGGCGCCTCAACCCGACGTCGAACAGCAAGAAGACATTGCGAGGGCGCGTGCCGAGCTGGATGCGGCCAAGGCTCGACTAGGAGACGCCATCGCATCGCAGCAGAAAGTCACAGGCCACGAGCGCACGGTCGAGAACATCGACGCCGCTCTGAGCCCACGAGTCAACTCTGCCGTCGAGTCGCCAGCGACCTACATCACCGACACCATCGGAAACCGACCAACCGATAGCCCAGACCGATGGGACAAGGCAGCCAAGGCCATCGAGACATACCGCCACGCAACACTCGGCATCGAGCCCACGAGCGGCCCCCTCGACGGAGTCCCTAGCATCGGGATCAAGCCCGCCAACCCGGTTCAGGCCGAAGCCTGGAAGTCAGTCAGTGCGCTGCTTCATGGTGGACAGGATCGACCGCTCCAAATCTCCCGCTGAGATCCAATAGCGATGTCGCGTCAACGGTCGATGCCGGTTCGACGTCGATGGGCCCCGAGCGGCAGGACTGTCGCTCCCATCTCGCCCGGAGAAGACTGTTCCGTCACTGGCCCGAGGCGGACCCGCTCAGCCTCGAGGTGTTCGAGCACCTCGAGCGGCGGGGTCGGGTCGAAGGCCAATGCCTCCAACATCGCTTCGTCTTCCGCTGTCTTGGGCGGCAGCTCGGCACTACCGGTCGAGAGCGCTGACAGGCGTTCGTCGCTGCCGACGTAGCGGCCCTCGATGTGCGCCGGGGGCAGAGTCTGATGGAACAGGATGGCGTTTCCAGGCTCGGCTTGACGAAGAACCTCAGCTGGCAGCAACGGACGATGGATCGTCGAATCGCCGACGCCGCGTCGATAGCCGCCCATGTGCGCGTCGGCGTTCGCTGATCGCTGCTGCACCTCTTCCTCTCCACCGAGAAACGTCACGTATCGCAGTGTTTCGACGTCGGAGGCGCCGGCGAAGAAGATCTTCGTCGCGTGGTTTGTCAGCATCGGACCCGACTGCGCCTGATAGGTCGCGTCGATCTGCGCCTTCGACTGCCACGCCGTCACCAGCTGCACTCCGATGCCCGAGCAAGTCGAGGCAACCTCGGGCAGCCAACGCAGCGGTGTGTTGCCCGCCTCATCGATCACGCAGAGCAATCCGGGCAACGGCTTTCGATACCGGTTGGCAACGTCGTATGCCTGATCTCGGAGCAACGAGCCGAGCAATCCGCCGAAGACAACTGCGTAGCGCGACGCGTCCTTCAATGGGGTCGAGACGTACAGCGTGTTTCGCCCTCGGAGAACGAGCGACAGGTCGGCCACCGGCCCCGCCGCCCGAGACGACGCGTAGGAGATGTTCGGGTCCTCCCACGGCTGTACCAGGGTCTGCGACGTCGAGTAAATGTCGCTGCGGGTTCTCTGGTCGAGACGGAAGAACCCATCGAACTGCTCGAGCGCGTGCCGAGCCTGTATAGCCACGGCCTGATTGGTGCTCTGGCCAACGTGGCCCAGGATTCCCCGCACCTCGCTGAACTGCTCCGGTCGAGGAGCCGCCGCTCCGGGCTGCTCGTCGTTGTTGTCGGTGTTGCCATCTTGAGAGGCGAGCCATCGCACAACGTTCGCCATCGTCGCCTGCGGGTCATGAGCCGCGGCGAACAGGATCGGCCAAAGCAAGGCCTGCCCCTTGCTCGACCAGTAGTTCGCATTCGTGACGCCATCAGTCGGCGCTGCGTCGAGCAACGCGAGCGACACCTCGATAGCCCCGGGCACCGTCCTCGCTGCGTGCAACGGTGACCAGCCGATCCGGGTCACGCCTTCGGGCAGCTCGGGAATCGTCCGCATTGGGTCAAAGACGAACACTTCGCCCAGCTGCAATCGGCGAGCCACCGTTTCGTCGAAAAGGTCGTTCTTGACCGACGACAGAATCGCAGGTCCTTCCCAATCGAGAATCCCAGCGACGACCGTTGCTGTCTTGCCCGACTGACTCGGTCCGATCACGGCCACAGCACTTCGCCGGCCCCGCTGCCTCCGCCGCTTGCGTCGTGACCGACGCACCGCTGCAGGATGCTCGGTCGCGATCAGGTGACCGCCGAAACGCCCAAAGATGAACCGCCCATGTGTAGGCCCGGAGACGAACAGGCTGTCCATGTCGTTTCGGTTCGCGAGACGAGCTCCGACGGCAACCCCGAGACGTTCCCGATGATGCGTGCCTACCCGAAGACCGCTGAGCCGAACCCACGCCCATGCAACCGCCAGCAGCTCGGTGAGCAGAACGATGAGAGTCGATGCCCAGTAGACGGCTGCACCGGGGATCGTCGACCTGACCGGCGTCGACCACGCAGACGCAGGATCGTCGAAGTTCGAGGGCAACCTCAACAGCGCCGAGAACGCATCGCCGATTCCTGCCGACAGCCAGCCACCGGCCGAAACCAGGACAGCGAGTTGGGCCCCCGACCAGACGCCGAAAGTCAAGACTCCGACGACGATGATCAGGGCGATGAGCAGCTCGTCGCCCCCCATCGGTGCGGAGGACTGCCGCTGGCTCATGCGGCGTCCTCGACCATCTTCGACAGCCGTCCCTCAGCTCGCCAACGACGTTGGGCGACCGCCCTCGGAGTGATTCCCATCGACGGAGCGAGTTCGGTGCTCGTGTAGCCCTCGACGTCAATCAACCAGAGCAGGTCAACGTCTCGACGAGCGACGTGGCCATCATCGGCGGCCTCGGTGAGCAGGTCCAGCAGCATCTTGCCGGGCCGCGACGTCGGGTCGTCGACGGTTGAAGCTACGGGTTCGGTCTCATCCAACAGAGTCTTGGATTGCCACGCCTCGATCGCACGAGTCTCCCGGGTGAGAAGGCGGTGTGTCCGCCGTAGGATCGAACAGATCGGATGAGAGCGACGAGTGCCATGGGCGTGCCGGATCGCTTCCATCGCCGCAAGGACGAGCATCTGATCCACGTCCCCGCTCCCAATCAGATCTGGATCGACTCGGCGGGCCCAGCTCATCAGCCAACTCGCTTCACCGGCCAAGCCCGGCACGATGAGCTGCAACATGAATCGGCCCGCCAGTTCATCCTCGGGAGCGAGCTGGATGAGCGCCCAGACCACCTCGGACGAGGCATCGAGATCGTCGGTCTCGATGCGGCTCCGCAGCTCAAGGAGTGTTCGAGGACCGCTGAGGCTGGGCTGCTGCGCCTGCCACTCTCGGAGATGGCGCCGGGTCAAAGGACCGCGTGAGATGCGCTCCCATTCACGGTCAAGGACATCGAGAATTCGCTCTGTTTGGTTCATGAACGAACGCTCGAACAGGCACCTCCGCGTCCACCTCCCTGTTCACGTCCCGATCCACCTCCTATTCGGTATTCCGCATGATTCCGGGCCGAAACACCTCCCGTTCCACCTCCCGGTCGCCCTGTCTCGCCCCTGTGCGACGCTTTTCGGGCGCCGACAGAAGGAGAACCTCATGCGAAGGAAACGCACCAATTGGCCTGGCCACGCCACCGTGCCCGAGGCCGTCCAGTACTTGGCATCGGTCTGCGACGGCGCCATCAAACGCGACGGCCACGGCTTCCGCAGCGACCACGTCGCCTACGGCCACTGGCTCGCTCAACTACCCCAGGACGAGTGGGGTCCTGAGGAGCGTCAGCACGGCCTCACCATCGTGCGTACCTACTCAGCTCAGCTCCGTCGAGCGGGATTCGATCCTGAGCAGATTCTCCGCGGTAGCAAACCTGCCCGAGCCAGCCGGAAGCGTTCCGCTCCGCTTCAACCGGGATGGGCATCCGATCCCGCCGGCGTGGCTGCGTCTCGATGGTGGAACGGTGTCAGGTGGACGCACCACGCCGCGTAGTCACGGACACGGGGACTAGCTGGCGAACATGTACCTCGCCATCGAGAACGACCTCGTGATTCTGGGCCGGTGGCCGCTATGTGCGCCGCTGGCCACTCGCTCCATCCCACATCGATGTTTCCGCCAATGTGACCGATCCGAGGTCGGGTCCCGGCCCAGCGCTGTAGTACCGACGAAGCCAACTTGAGAGGCCATCAAGGCCAGGGAACAGCATCCGCTCTGTGATGTTCATCTGATCGAGTTTGTCCCTCGCCTCCCACTTGAGTTCACCGGGGATGATGATCTCGCTTGCGTACTTCGGGTGGCGGCCGAGAAACGACGACACAGATTCCGTCGCAGATGGCAGAGCGGTGAGCATCGCGTACTGATTTGTGATGCGAGCATCGAGAGCAGGTGGTTCAAGGACAAGTATGAAGTCGTCTTCACGTCGGAGGGCATCGAAATCCTCTAGTGAGACGATGCCGTCCAACAGCTCACTCGTGAAGACGTAGGCCGACTCTTCCTTGAGAAGCGACCGCAAGCTACTTGGGAGGAGATTGATTGTTCGCAATGAGCACATGTGGATCGCAGCATCGGTCGACGCGTCCGGCCTGCTACCGAGTGCAAAGTGGAGCGCTACCAGCGGCGAGTTGGTCCAATCAACCAATCTGGTCGGCAACCCATGGTGCTGGGCGACCGCCAGGTCACTCCAGAAGCAATGCCCGTCGACACCCACTCCGGGACCGGCGTAGCGCCGAAAATTCCTAAGGAGTGGTCGCTCAACCTTCTCGGCGTGGGCGCCAATGCGGGCGAGGCTGCTCTCGATCTGCCACGAGGCGTCCGTCATCCCGCGGTAGATCCAGTCAGACCGATAATGATGATGTGCGGCGCTTTGATAGATGTCGAGGAGAAGGTCGAAGAGCTCAACTACCGTCTCCGGCTTCTCTGGGCCAGCGTCAAGCATCCGATGTCCTCGCTTCGAACTCACTCCAGCCCATGGTCCCATTGTGGCATCCGACGATGCTCGGCGGACTCTTCACGGCCGCTCGAGATGTGCGAGCGGACTCGTCCCATTGCCTGCGGATCCGGCGCGGCTCTTTCATTCTCAGGCGCGAAAGTGGTCAGCCAGGTTCGCTGGAAGATCCGTCCAGGGCTCATCGACCTGTGAACAATCTCCGCCCGAGACGTTCCCACGCCGAGACCAGAACACCGCTGGCGAGACCCGAATCTTGGCGCAGACCCTCTCGGCAATGACTCTGCCGAGCATCAGCGGAGGGCGCGGTCCAAGCAGGTCGGCCACCAGCTCGACCGGAAGATCGAATCCTGTGGCGATCACCTGGAGCGGATCGCCAGTGTGGATGTGCCAAGCGAGTAGCCAGTTCCGCAGCGGCTTCGAAGGCCGTCGGTCCTCGTCAGGATTCATAGGTTCAACCTCTGGTCTGTGTCGCAGATGGCCCACTCGGCGGAGCCGATTCGGTGTTGGACGACGGCGACGTGGTCACCGACTCGCCAGAGCGATCGACCCCGGGCAAGCTTCGGAAGGATCTGCGCTTCGTGGCTCGTGAGGCCGAGCATCTGAGTGGCTTCCGGGATCTGGTCGGAGGACTGCCGAAACAGGATCTGGGTCTGCGTGTCGGCGAGGATGCCCATCGACACCTTCGCCGCCGACGTCCCATCATCGGACTGCGCCCGCAGGTCGGCGATGCGGTGCGCGACCGAGATGTTGGCCACGCCGTAGGAGCGGGCGAGCTTCTGGCACGACTGGTAGTACTTCGCCACTCGCTCGCTGCCGAGCAAGGCCCAGATCTCTTCGAGTACCTGAACGCGTCGCGGCACATCGGCGGACTCAGGCGCAGCGAGAAGCGACTGGAGCCAACCGGTCGACGCAATCATCACCGCGGTGAGGGCGGCCGTGTCCTGATGCACGGCCGACAGATCGATCACCACTCCCCTACCCGACCAATCGAGCTGAACGCTCGAAGGCCCGTCGAACATCCCTCGCAGCTGACCATCGAGCAGCTTCCCGATGCCGTAGCGGAGATCCATCACATCCCGGGCGAGATCACGCGATGTCTCAGCCTGCGCCCGATCACACATGGCCGCCGTAGGGGTGACCAGCAGATCCACAACATCACCGAGCGTCGGTTGGCTGTCCCCGGCTGCGGAGATGGTTTCCATGACCCACCCGAGGGCTGCATCCTCGAGCGGTGAAAGCTCACGGTGCAGCACCGAGGCTGCGAGTGCCGCGACCATCTGGGTACGCCTCGTTCGCAGTTCGTTCTCATCGGCAGTGTGCGGGCCAGCGTCGAGGGGATTCAATCGTGTGGCGCCGCCCGGCGAGAGCCGCACCTTCGTCAGTCCGAGCGCGTCGGCCAGCGGGCCGTACTCGCCCTTCGGATCGAGGATTGCGCACCAGCGGGGTCGACCTCCCGGTGATCCGAGAAGTCCAATCGAGCGGTAGAGCAGTGTCTTGACCGCAGACGACTTGCCGGACCCGACCATGCCTAGCACCAAGATGTTCGGTGACGTGATGACGCCGTCGGTATAGAGCTGGAACGGGTCGTAGCACCAGGCGGATCCGCCCGCTGAGACATCCTCACCAACGTAGATGCCCCGAGGGCCGAGCCCGGTGCCCGAGTGGAAGGGGTACAGGGCCGAGACATGAGCATTGGTTGCTCGGTGCCGCGGCAGGCGGAGCCCTGGTCGGCGGCGAATCAGTCGCTTGCGTGTGTTGGCTTCAGGTGCCGAGCTCACACCCACTCCTTCGGTACAACGCCTCGAGCGATGGGCAGTGTGGCAACCATCGCGATGTCGTGGCGGCCGTGGAGCGGGCGAACCTCAACACCGAGGGATGCGGCGACTTGCGAGACTTCCTCGGTGGCATCGTCCAGTTCGGCGAGCGTCGGTGCAGTGACGCACAGCAGCCCGGCGTATACGAACTCGCCGTAGCCCGCGACCAGCTCTTCCTCCCGTTCCTCGACGGCTTGCTTGGCTCGGCGGTGCTTGGCTCCAACCCGGAACCCCTTCTCGGCTCGGTGCGCGACGTCGGACTCGATCTTTGCTGCGTCGCGGACGATCGATCGTTGGCTCTTCGAGCGGGCGACGGGCTCGAGGATGACAGCCATTGTTCGCACGCTTCCGGCGTAGAGCATCAGGTCGGAAAGCCAGGTGGCCTCGACGTCGATGCGAGGCCATTCGGTCACGTGCAGTGCTCGATGCCATGACCCATCCGTGTGCCACGCATTCCATTCCGTCACTGCCACGCTCGGCCCGGCAGTCGCCGGATTGGCGCCACCTGCTGAACTTCCGAGGCTTCGTAGCCGACCATCGAGCACGAGGCGCGACGCAGGGTCGAGGCGAAGTCGCATCGCACGCGCCCACTCAGATGGCGTCAGCACTCCGGAGACGATCAGGCCGGCACCTTCGAGGCGCTGCGCAAACAGGCGCATCTCGCCAAGCAACGACTCGGCGGCGTTCGAGACTCGGTCGGTCGAATCGCTCCGACGACGAACCTTGCCGATCGCCACGGTCACCGTGACAAGCACCTCGTGGCGCGTCGCCTGGCTTCCGGCCTCTCGGAGTAGGGCTTCGTACGCAGCTCGAACATCGGTCAAGGGCTCGGCCGCCAGATGCTCGCCAACCCAAGCGCGATGCTCATCGAGCCCGGCGGGTGCCGCCCACTGCGACCAACGGACGCTGACCACCGGGTTTCGCTCGCTCACGAATGACCCGATGGCGTTGCCCCATGCTTCGACCAGCCAGTCTTGCTCGGCTCTTTCGAGGAGCCCGAACTGTCGGCCCGAGACTCGCAACGACGCGGCAACCATGTCGCCCTCGCGGTCATGGGAGACGGCCACCTGAGCGCCGGGAGCACCGAGCCCTACTTGCGCCGCGTCAACGACCAGTAGCTCTTGACCCGATAGGGCAGGAGGTGCAGGAGCCGTTGGGTCGCCGCCAAGAACCGGGATCGGTTCGAACCACACGGCCTCGTCTCGAACTCGAGATCGGACGAACCGGAGGCCGAGCGGAATTGACTCCAGGAGAGATGCGCCCGCGATGCGTGCTGCGCCCAAGCCGACGATCACAGCCATGACAGCTACGCCAGGAATGACCGACACGGTGACCATCAGGATCGTGCCGGCTGCGACCCCGACCGCCACGGTCAAGAGTTGCACGAGCGAGAGTCCGAACATCCAACCCGTGCCATCAACGGGCGATAGACGGAATTGCTTTGCCGAGTAGCTCGTCATGAGCGTTCGTCTCGATCGGCGCCGAGGGGTCTCGGTTCTGAAGCCGGCTCACTCGTCGGCAGCGTCACTGTTGGTGCACCACCTGAGACAGGCACCGCCGAGACCGACCCTCCAGGGCGGGGCGAAGACGGCCCCGACCTGCCTCCCGACGGCGGCCCTCCAGAGCCCGACGACCCAGGACTTCCACCAGACGCTGAACCAGAGGATGCAGCCGGAGCTGAGCTCGGGATCCCGCCGCCAGCTACTCCAATGCCGCCTCCGGAGGCGGATGCCATCGAGCCACCACCAGCGAGCTTGGAAACCCCAATCCCGGCAGCGACACCGAGGGATGCTGCGCTCACAGCCGCCTTCACGGGCGACCGCTCGACGCCAGCCGCAGCCGTGGCCGCCTCGACCATCGGGAAGACCTTCCAGATCAGCCATGGCATGAACGCAGCCATCAACATCACAGCAACGCCCGCCATCATTCCGGTCAGGTCGACGCCATCGCCCTCGACCACGCCGTTGCTCGACTCGATGGCCGTCGCTCCGACGCCGAACGCCACGGCGACGCCAAACTTGGACAAGATCAGCGCAATGCCCATCTCGATTGTCCGGCGCGCGATCTGGCGGGTGCCGGGGTGCGCTCGGGTAGCGAAGCCCAACGGTGCGAGCACGATGAGGATGTAGATCAGGGCCGATCGCACCAGCAGTTGCAGCCACACCATGATCGCGCCCACCACAAACAGCAGCCCGAAGATGATGCCCAACAGACCGGCTCCGGTCAGCGCTTCGACCACCACGAGCGAGGCCGTGAACTCCCCCATCGCAGCACCGACATCACCAGTCACGGCGAGCGATGCCTCATCGACGATGCGTATCAGGGTCCAGGCAACCGTGACGGACATGACCATGAGGAACATTGCCGAGGGCACGTCCACAAGTGCTGAACGGATGATTGCTCCGGGCTCACCAGCTGCCAAGGAGCGAATGATGGCGACCAAGAACAGGGCGAGCACGAGTGCCATCGACATGCCGAGAACGGTCTGACGAATTGGTGTGAGTGCGGGGAAGAACCCACCGTTGAGGTCGACGGCTGTCGTCGAGTCCATTGCACTGACGATCGAGCCCGTGATCGCCGCAACAGCATCCGCGATCAGGCCAAACGTGAACTTGACGACCAGGTCGAGCACCGCTTCGCCGGCCGCCTCTGCTGCTCCACCGATGAGGCCACCGACGCCATCGATGATGTCGTCGACAGGGTTGAGATCAATCGCGAAGATCACGGAAGAAGCACCTCGTCGTCGAATCCAGCGATAGCCGAGGTAAGCGAGGTCGCCGACCAGCCAACAACCGATGCGGGGCGAGTCGGTACCGGCCCGTCGGAGGATTCCAGGTTCGCCATCCGCCATTCGCCGTTCTCATCGACCAGCGAGTACTTGGCAGTCCGCCACTGCTCGACCGCCAGCTGATCGCCATAGACGATGACCTCGACGTACCAGATCGATACATCCCAACCCGTCGGCGTCTCGACCGAACTGAGGCTGAGCGGAGCCAGGTGGACTGCGACGCCTTCGGGCACATCCGTCTGGAGCTGCGACAGTCGCTCGAAGACCTCGTTCGACAGCCGGCCCGATGCGTCCTCGGATGCGATCGACCGCTGCAGCTCCGCGCCAGCGTCCGGAGCCAACTGGACGACGTCCTCCGTCAGCTCGAGAAACCGAACGGCAGCCACCTCGGGCGAGTCCAGCTCGCCAGGTGGCTCTGCAAGGTCAGCGCCCGCTGGAGTCGAAGTCAGCGAGTCGGCCACTCCGTCATCGAGGACAGTCTCGCTACTCTCCGTCTGCGACTCGAGAGCTTGAGGTTGTACTGCTGGGTCCTTCACGATCGAGATGCCGAGCGCCATACCGACGACCAGCACGCCAAGGGTGAGGGCAACGCTGCGAAGCCTTCTCATCACAGGCCCGAGAGTTCGTTGACGATGGTCGGCGCCAGACCAGTGACGATCGCTCCCGCCGCTCCGCCGAGGGCAAAGACGCGACCCCGGCCTCCTTGCATGGAATTGCCGGTTACCTGCGACAAGCCCCACACAGCGCCACCAATCAGTAGCGATGCCAGCGATCCGGCGAGCCCCAACCACATCAGCCAATTCAAGACGTCCTGCGCCAGGGCCGACCCGGGGAACCCGTTGTCCGGCGTTGCGTCCACCTGGGCCAGCACTGAGCCGAACCCCATTCTCCATCCAGCCATGAGCGCCTCCTTGAGTTTGCGAATGCTCACGGCCGACACCAGGGACGCTTGCGGGTTCGAGGCGCTACACGAACCCCGGAATGTCGCGACACGGCGGTTGTTCGGTCCCTGGTCGGGCATGGATCAACACACGCAAACCGCCCCGGGCGTTGTCATCGACCTCGCTGCCCTCAGCCAACGAGCGCGCAGGGTCGTCGCCATCTACGACGACATCGCCGCCGGGAGCAGACCCGAGCCCGGAGCACTCGACGAGGCGCTTCAGAAACTAGACGCCGGGCCGCGGCCACCCGGCCAGCTCGGAATCGACATCGCCATGCTCGCTTCCGGCGCACAAGGGGCCAGTCGCCAGAGCGCACTTGCGGCGATCGAGAGGCTGAGGCGAGTCGGCCAGGTGAACCCGACGCCGCCGGCCTCTAGACGCTGGCGACCAAGAGCGCGCCAGCGGCGAGATCGCCGCCGTGCCGACACCAGTCAGCTGCAGCTCCCCGGCTTCGATCTTCCCGAAGATCCGAAGGAGGCATCGTGAATCACATCACCATCGCGGGTCGCCTCGTCGAGGATCCCGTCCGCAAGGAAGCCAACGGCAGCGTCGTCACCAGCTTCCGAATCGCATCGGGCCGCTCAGGGTCGAAGTCGGGACGACTCTGGATCGACGTCGACACCTGGGGGCGACTCGCCGGCACCTGCCACCAACACCTCAACAAGGGCCGACACGTTCTGGTGAGCGGACGCCTCACTCAGAAGGAGTGGGCGGACCAAGCCACCGGTGAGAAGCGCGTCCGATATCTCGTGTCCGCAAGGGGTGTGGACTTTCTCGATTCCCCGCCGACCTCCCAGCCCTCTTGACGCTGCTGCTACGTGATCGGAAACCACGCAGCCATGCGCTGCTCTCGTGCCGTCAGCAGATCCGCTATCGAATGCAGGACTACCGGACGCCAGAACGAACGGAGATCACCGAACGTTGAGTAGTCCCCGCCACTCGGCGGACGCACGACTGGCGGCCCGATCCACTTGTCGATCGGATCGGGGCTCGCGAAATAGTTGACCGTGGCTCCCCCAAGATCGTAGGGGACCGTTCCACTCGCCATGTCCGTTCCAGGAACGCCTCGGTGGTAGCGGTACCCAGTCTGAATGTCGCGAACGACTTGCTCGTCTCGCTCCACGAACGGCGTGTAGCTCACGCTGCCTCGAAAGGTCAGCCCGACCACGTATGAAACACCTTGAACAGTGCAGCGCCCGCAGACGAGCCGGAAGTCACCGCCTGGAGGGAGCGCCTTCATCCATCGCTGAGACTTTGCCGATTCCGCTGGCTCCAGAGGGTGGAGCCGGCTAGGGACTCCCGCTTGGTGACGGAGTGGAAAGCCGGTCCATTCGCCACTATCGCTCCGGTGCGGAATCATCGGGCACACCTCGGCAAAGAAGCGAGCTGCATTCAGAAGCGTTGCAACGACTTCCTCGCCGAGAAGGTGACGATCGTAGAAGCCCTTGAGCGACTGCGTTCCCGAGCGCAGCCGAATGTGTATCGAGCGCGGTACTTGCTCCCAGAGGCCATACGAGCGGTACCCCACATTCATGCCGCCGACCACTGCGTTCGTCGATGGGACGACTGGGTGAATCAGATGCTGGCCAACGTTTCTCAGGTATCGGAATCCCTCGATGGTCTCAGCGCCTCTATCGCCACTAGCAAGCCGATCATCGAATACCACCCGATACTTGGACTGCTGACCAAAGTCCTTAAGCAAGACCTCGTGGACCTTCACGACGAACGCAACGGCCGCACGCGCAGGTGTCGTGAACTGGTCTGGAAGCTCGAGGAAACCGGACGTGTTTCGGTAGTAGTCAGCAGTCGAAACCTGGAGGTCTCGCATCGCTGATCGAAGGGCCTCAACCTCGTTCGTTCTAGGCCGAACTGTCTTCGCCACCATGGTCTCGCTACGGAATCCGAGCGCCTACTCGAACTCGGCAGCCTCGGCACCGAGTTGTTTGGCGTTCTCCTCGGCCACTCGACGTGTGCGATCGTCGAATCCAGACGGCGACTCAGCTTCGATCTCGACCGTGATGGTGACGTTCGAACCGAGGTGGTTCGTCACGTTCGTCATGATCTCCTCCAACTGACGAATGCCACGGACGGAGTCGAGTCCGAACCGGCCGTAGAAGCGAGTTGGTGCTTGGTCGGAACTCCCAGTTTCCGAACCAGGTGCGCCGGCAGCACTACCGGTCGATCCCGCTGAACCCGAGCCCCCGGCCGCCTCCTCAGCGCCGTCACTCCGCTCATCAGCGTCGTCAGATTCGGGAGTCTCGGGCCCGACGATGTCCGGTCTCATGATGAGACCCGATCGCATCGGGGTCACATGGGATCCGTAAGTGACACCGAACCACGTGTCGTCTTCCTTGGCGTCCGCGTATGCGAAGGTCTCGGATTCCCAGCTCATGCTCGCTGTGCCATTGCTGATGGCGCCTGCAAGCACATCAAAATTGGCGAGTCTCGCCATGTAGGGATGGTTTGCGTAGGCGGACCACAGATCGGCAACGGTGATGTCGCCACTGTCTCGCCAGAGGGGCACTCGGTCGAGGTCCATGCGAACTCGTACGCCCCCATACGCCGAGATGAGCTTCTCCTCGGACTGCAGCTTGTTCGCCACCCGTTCAGCGAGCGAGCCGTACCCCGACGGTTTCGTCGCTTCCCACTCGAGTGCAGCCGCGCCAGGTAGCGACTTGGGCGTCAGAACATGAACGAATGTCTCTTCGATGCGCGCAGTGACGGTTTCATTGGTTTCCGTGAGTTTGGACGTCGCCTGCCGTTGTTGGTGCGGGGTTAGATTCAGCGAATCGGCCTCGTCGTTGATCGACTTCCACGCCAGGTACATACGCGACGCGGAGCGAAGCTCAGCCAAGCGCGGTCCCGAGGCAGAGACGAACACCAACAAGTTGCGGTGTAGCCGTGGTCCTGCAGAACGCTGACCGAGCAGAGCGGCAGCTTCGACAACAGCGGGACTGTCGGGAGTGTTCGGAATGTGCACATGCGCCGGCGAGAGAACGACGAGGCGTGCTCCATCGTCTTCGTCTGGAACGTCGCCGGGACCATCTGGGAACACGTGAACGCCAACGAAAGCGCCGCGTTCGCTGGCACCGAGGAGTCGTCGGCGGATGTCATGGTCGGCGTCGTCATCGGAGTAGTTCGATGCTGCACGGTCCGCCGCGATCCTGGTCACGTTGGGTTGCAGCGAGTACCAGTACTGCGAGCCGTCGACGTACAGATGCGTCGCCTGACCGGAGAGCCGCTTTAGCGCATCGGCGAATTGGCCGACTGGTTCTCCTGGTTGCACACAGCCGAGCACGATCGACTTGATGTCAACGCCGCGCGAGCCATCGGGCCGTGGGGCTGAGCCCATGTAGACGGTCCGAGCGACGCGGCGGGTCGCAGAGATCCGCCCGAAGTGCTTGTTCTCTTTGTCGATCCGCATTGGAAGTGCGTTCTCACCGTCGACGTCGGACTTGATTACCGGATCCCAGCCCTCTTCGAGATACTTCTTCAGTTCGCTGACGAGCGCGCCGGAGTCCATCGGGAGGTTCCCGGGCATGATCATCAACGACTGATCGCCGCGCTGCCATAGCTGTGAGATCGCAAGGGCCATGAAGCGGAGCACGCCGCGTGTGCGCTGGAATTTATCGAGCGTCGACCAATCGTTGAACAGACGATCGAAGAGCTCGGGGTGGATCGGGTACGACAGCTCCATGCGACGCCGGTAGTCAGCTTCGCTCATCCCCGACGGGAACTCCCGACCTTCGCTTCGGTACATCTCGCTGAAGGCCCGGATCACTCCGTCGCGGATCTTCGCATTCTCGGGCGGGATCGGGTCGAACAACCGACGACGAACGATCTCGAACGACTCATCAGGCGAAGCGGGCTGCCACTGTGCCGCCTTTCGAGTCACGACGTTCTTGAGCTTCTCGAGCGCCGCCTGCCCGCGCTCACCACCGACCTCAATGTCTGACGCAGGAATCGAGACCAACAACACAACATTCGGGACGGCTGCGGCCGCCTCCGTGAGAGCTTGAGCAAAGGTGAATTGCGTGTCGAAGTCGCCGCCAGCGAGCCGGTCGCCGGCACCACCGTCTCGGAGCTGACGGGCGTAGGCCACCCACTCATCAATCAGCACGACTGCTGGGCCGCACTGCTCGAAGAGTGACTTCAAGGCGCCGCCCGGATTGGTGCCCGCCTCGTCGTCAGTTCGGACGAGCTCGTACCCGGCCTTGCCGAGGAGCTGGTAGGCGAGGTGACCCCAAAGCGTGTGCAACAGCACACCCTTCTCGGCCGGTACTGGCGCAGAGACCGAGGTCATCTGACCGACGATCACGGCGCGCTTGATATCGGCCGGCAGAGTCAGCTCATCCGCGGCCAGCGCCTCACCAACACCCGGCAGTTCAGTGGCAGGAACACCGGAAGCGAGGTGATACAGCGCGATCATCGAGTGGGTTTTGCCTCCACCGAAGTTCGTCTGCAACTCGATAACAGGGTCTCCGCCACCGCCTCCGAGTCGGCGCGCCGCTCCGACGAGTAGGTCACTCAAACCAGATGTCAAGTATGTCCGAGCGAAGAAGGCTTTCGGATCCTGATACTCGGTGTCAGCCGTGCCACTCGCTACTTCGAAGAGGTCAGCAGCGAACTCGGCCTGGTCGAAACGACCCGACGCAACGTCCTCGTGTGGTGTGATGATGTCTCGCCAAGGCGTCAAGCCAGCCTGCGGTTGGCCTTCCGTCGGTTTGGCCGCCGTTCGTCGACGTTCAGAACGTGACTCCTCATCGAACATCTGCCGCATCAAATCGCGACGCAGCGTCTTCAGCTCTGCCCGCTCGTTGACGTTGCCGAATGCCTCGAGCACTCGTTCCATCGAATCGAGCGCCCGGACCGTGTCATCGGTTGAGAAGGAACCCTGGTGGGCCCAGGTGTTGCGTACGTCAGCGAGTTCGAAGACGAGCGAGCGGATGGCCGGAGGGAATCCGTGACCAAAGACCTCGTTCCAAGATGCTTTGATGCACTTGAACAGAAATGCCACGTCGGAGGTGTTGGGCGTCCGCTCGGGGTGGTGCATCATCTGGTTGACGATGTTCAGCCAGTCATCACCGTAGAAGCCCTGCCAGGTCTCCTCGCACTTGGGACGCAGCCCGTCGCTCAGGAGATCGAGGGATTTCGAGATCCGATCTTTGTTCGCCATCACCATTTCAGTTGCACCTCGTTCAAAATCTGTCCGCTGATCACATCAGCCTCTGCTGTCCATCGTCAGAACCTCTAACGGCGGAGCGAAGGTCGGGCCACGCAGCGATGAGTCTGTTGTAGGCGCCCGCCTCCTCGGCCCATCCCTTGTCAGTGGCCTTCTTGAAAAGCACGTAAGCAAGTGACCTAGCCCGCTCAGCGGTGCCACCGAGCTGAGCCATGAGTTCGGCCGCCTCAGACTCTGAGCGATCCAAGGCAGCGATCAGGTACTGGGTCGACTCCCAGACTGTCAGCCGAGTGTCCTCCGTCGGGGACCACCTCTCGCTCAACTCAGACCGTTCAAGCAGGCGAAAACGGCCGGTTCTGGTCTCAGCAATTCCGGCTTCGACAAGGCCGCCGATCGACGTTCCCTTGGGTCGTGCTTGTGCATCGGCATCTCCAGACGGACCGGAACTGTACCCATTCTGTCCATACCAGGTGACGGCAAACCGAGTGTCTGCATCTAGCTCTGCATCCTCCCCGTCGAGAATCTCGCCAAGAACATTGTTGATGCTGGCGAGAGCATCGGAGACGGACATCGAGCTGCCATCAGCTTCCACTACCTTCGAGTACCGCGAGAAAATCTTGATGCCCGGCCCAATCGTCGACTGCGCCATGTCAACGGGCGCAATGTTGCCCGACTGCAGGAGCCGGACAGCTTCTGGCAGCTCCGTCCTCAGCGCAGACAGGAATTCGCCACTGCTAGCAAGTGGTGCAGTCGATAGTCGCGGCCTACATGCCAGGACAATTGACGAAGCGAGAGCATTGCTGCCGGAAGCGATCAGACGATTTCCGAGTTCTGTACGCAAAGGCCACGTCGCCGTGACCTGTAGACCGGCATCAAGGACTCCTTGCAGGAACGTATCCCAACCAGTTGACCGGATCTCTCCATCCTTGGTTTCGGTCGCCTTGTACGCGTAGTAGATGGTTGCAGGGGCCGTCGGATTTTGAGCGCCCGCGACCGCCTTCATGAACGAAGCCATCCCACTCTCGAAGTGCACTTTCGCTTCGCGGCGGCTGCCAGCTCGGTATTCGTTCGCTATCAACTCATCGGCCTTGGGAGTCGACAACGTTGCGCACTCATCTGGCCAGATGGTCTTCAGATTCTGGCGAAGCCACACGAAGAAGAAGTCTGAAAGATCTGCATAGGAGATGTTGTCGTAGTAGGGCGGGTCGGTCGAAACCACCGAACCAGCCCCTTCTGCCACGTGGGCAACTGCATCCCGCTGGTTGATCTTGGCGTCACCATCCGCCGGCAGGTGCTCAATTGCCTTCTTCACCCATGCGACCATCCCACTCCAACTCCCAGTCGAAGAGGAGAACGGGTTGCACTCTGCGTAGTCCCATTTCATGGGAATTGCCTGCAAACCGAACGTGTTTCGTATAAGTGTCTTGGAGCTATGCCAAGTACATATCGTGCTCCAGTAATCGGCACACTTGTCGATCACGAACGCCAGGTAGGTAACAACCCCATCTGCATACGCGGTGGCGCCACGACCGCCTTCGGCCAGCGGGGTCGCATCGGAAGACAGACCAGCCCTCCTGGCGTCTTCACAGATTTGAGTATGCACGTCGCCCAGCAGCTCGGAGAACGTAGTCAGAGCCAGAAGCTGTCGATCTGAAAAGAGGTCCTCCCAGGTCGTCATCCCGTACTTCGGAGTCTTCAAATCTCGCGGGTTGTGTTGAATTTCCCCAAGAGAAATCTCCGGCCGCACGACGCCGTGCGCAAGGTCGCTACCGGATGGCGAGCAATACTCGCGGCCCCCTTTTCCTTCCGCCACGATCGCCATCAGGGCTGCGCCCAAGTGGCCCTGGGCTCCCTGGTCTCTGATGTAAGAAAAGGGCATCGCTGCGCCAGTGGCCAGGCACGTACCTCCCCCACGATTGACGGTCCCAGATCTGTCCGGTTCGCCATTGGTACGAACCTCGTAGCTGACAGTCTGCGACGAACGATCGATCTGAGGCTCGATCCAAACAGTCCCCTTCCCCTTTCTCGTCGCCAGCTTCCACGAAGCGACCAGCGGAACTTGGCCGGCCCAAGCTGGATCGGGCGAGGTCACCGTTCGCGCCCAAATCCAAGCAATCGGTGTGAGCGTTTCGCCTGACGGTCCGGTCGCATCGAGATAGTGGTGCCCGATCTCGCTTTGAGCCCTGTCCGACATCCATTCTCCGTATGCCTGCACATCAGCCGCGAGGCCTTGAGCTCGATGCCAGGATCCCAGCTCGTTCTTCAGACCTGGGTGTACAGGTGGATTGCCTGCGAATCGTGGCGGGATCTCGAGCATCGCCTTCTGGATCAGAACTGCGACCGGATTAAGATCGCCCGACAGGGCCTCAAGCCCAAGTCGCTGCGATTCGAGTGGGATTGCTCCACCGCCACCGAACGGATCGAGAATCGATGGTGGGTCACCGTCATAGCAGCGATTGATCTCGGCTTGTGCTTCAGCGAGCACGTCGGGGTCGTTGGAGTTCTCCCAGACGACAAGGCGTTCGAGTATTGCAAACAGCCGTTGTCGTTCCTTCTCCTGCTCCTCGGGCGACAGCGACTCGTCACCCGATGGGTCATCGACAAGTGAAGACCAGATAACGGCGCGGGTGGCGGCTAGCGGACGTCGAGCCCACCAAAGGTGCAGGGTCGATGGATGCCCGTGGCGGATGCTCTTCTCCCTTGCGGCCTCTCTATTGATGGCGGCCAACGGGAGCGCAACCTCGATGAGCTTGGGTTTGTATGTCTGGGTCATTGGGGCTCGACCGCCTGAGGGATCAGATCGGCGACTTTCATGGGTAGGTACGTCTGGGCGAAGTGCAGATCGAACCCGTCGAAGGGCCGCACGAAGTAACTGACGGCTGGTTCGCCATCGGGGTCGTCGGGTACTTCGACGACAGCAAGGCGGAAGCGTTCTGGGTTCTGCTTGCCTTGGCGGACTTGGACGGCGCTGACCTTGATCTCTTTGGTCGTTGGCTTGTGGCCCTTGACCTCGATGAAGTAGCGAGTCCCGGTTTCAGGATCGAGCGACAGGATGTCGAAGCCGGGGTTGTTGTGGTGTTGTTCCTCTGGGATGCGGCCGAGTGCCTCCTCGGCCTTCTTCACAGCGGCGACGGCACGGCGGTCGCTTTCGGTCGTGTCCCCAGGCGTCATCGGGTCAACTACGCCGGCCAGTGCATCGATGAGCCCCTTCGGGATGACGAGCGCAGCTGCGACGACGTTCGGCGGTTGGTTGACAAGGTCGGCTTCGGCTGCGAGCTCTCGCATCCGGCGCTGTTTGCGAGTCTCGAGATCGTCGGCCCGTTGCCGTGCTCGACCTGAGTTCAAACGTGGCTTCTTGCCGTGGAGCTCCTGCTGTTTGAGTTCGGCTGCCCGTGCGTCCCAGTAGCGGATCTCGCTGTCGAGACGTTCCTCGACGGCCTGGCGGACCTTGTCGATTCGGGCCTTGGTGATTTCTGCGATGTCGGCGAAGTGGGGCGTAGCCAAGTTCGCGATGGCCCAGTTTCGGGCAACGCCGTCCACACCGGCGTCGGCCCACGTGTGATCGATGTTCGTTGCAATCAGCGTCGACTCGTCATCTTCGAGGGGCCGGTAGTTGAGGTAGGGGTCGGCGCCTGGGTCGTGAACGTCTCCGCTCTGATCGACTTCGACGAAGTGGAACCGGCGCGACACCGCTTGGCGACGGCCGGCGGCATCGAATCTGCCGTCGGTGATTGCGTGATCTAGGTAGATCAGGACTCGCGGTGTGACTCCGTCATCGGCTTCGTCCACGAGGGTTGCACCGACGTTGAGAGTGTCGCCATGAGCCTCGAGGATCGTGTCGATCAGTGCTGCCAGTAGCGGGTGCCCTGGGGCCACGAGTTCGGCGCGAGGTTTGTCGTCGGCGCCAACCACGAGGTCTTTGTCGAACGTGATCCGCTCGTAGCGGTCATGAACCGGGCCCTGGGCTTTTGCTTCACGTTCGCGAGACCGGACTGCGGCTGGCACTCGCGTGACTTCGAAGCGACCGGCCTCGCGGCGAGCGGCTCGGCCGCCGACGTGGCCGAGCGCCGCGTCGAAGAACGCTGCTACGAACCCCGGCTGGAGTTTGCGCGCCCTGGCGAGCTCCATCTGGTCACGGATTGCACCGAGACCTCCGTCTTCCAAAACCTCAGTGGCGAGGGCGCGTTCAGCGAGGACTTCTTCGAGCTGGGTACCGATCTCGGCGTCAACGACCTCTTCCATGCGAGCGACGACCTTCGGGTCTTCGCCGTAGCGAATCGCATTGATCAGCAAATCCTGGAGTGACCTATTGATCTGGGCGTCCCCAAGGACGTCGTAGACCTGATCGCCGTACACCTGGCGTTGCTGCTCGATCTTTTGGAATAGCCGCTCGAAGACCTTGCCTTCCCGGGTGCCGTGAGCAACCAGATTCCACAGGAAGCAGGTCTGCTTCTGGCCAATCCGGTGGATGCGACCGAACCGCTGCTCGATCCTGTTCGGATTCCACGGGATGTCGTAGTTCACCATCAGGTTCGCCCGCTGGAGATTGACGCCCTCGCCGGCAGCGTCGGTGGCGACCAAGACCTGGACAGTCGGGTCGTTGCGAAAACCGTCCTGCACTCGTCGGCGGTCTTCACGCCGAACACCGCCATGGATCGTCACAACAGCCTCGGGACGCCCCAAGAGTGACTCGATCCGCTCGGTCAAATAGGTGAGTGTGTCCTTGTGCTCGGTGAAGATGATGAGCTTGCGTGGATTCTCGCCGCTGGTGAATGTGTCGGATTGCAGGATCGTCGCCAGCTCGTTCCACTTGCGATCCTCACGAGAGGCCCGCACGTCAGCCGCGATCCGCTCCAACTCGCGTAGCTCAACGAGTTCCTTGTCCAGCTCGACGACCGTCGCTGCGGCGGTAGCGCCGTCGATCACGGCGTTCTCGAGGTTCTCGAGTTCCTCGTCGTCGTAGTCGTCGAAATCGAAGTCTTCAAGATCGGAGAGCTTGAGGCCCTTGGGAAGATCGGCAACAGGAATCGGCTCGTCGCCGTTGGCCAAGCCCTCGAGTTCGCTGACCTGGGTTTCGAGCTTCTGGCGTCGCCGGCGCAGGGATTCATGAATCGCCGCAGGCGATGAAGCGAGCCGGCGCTGGAGTCCGGCCAGCGCGAAGCCGACAACGAGGCCCCGACGTCGGTCGCCACCCTCTTCCAGTGCTTGCGCCCGGTTCATCCCGGTCCGGACGTAGTTGGTGACCTCGTCGTAGAGGTGTTGCTCGCCAGGGCTCAGGTCGTAGTTGACGGTGGTGGCCTTGCGCTCTGTGAACAGGCGCTTCCCATCGAACGTGAGGAGGTTCTCCTTCACGTATCGGCGCATCACGTCCGATACGTCCGGCATCTTGGCGTTCTTGCGGAGACGGCCTGCGAACCGCTCCGGGTCGAGCAGGCTCATGAACAACAAGAAATCCTCGTTCTTGCCGTTGTGCGGCGTTGCCGTCATCAACAAAAAGTTGCGTGTCTGATCACGCAAGCGCTCACCGAGCTGGAAGCGTTTCGTCTTGTCGACCTCGTTGCCGTAGAGGTGCGCGGACATCTTGTGCGCCTCGTCGACGACGACCAGATCCCACTCCGCTATCGAGAGCTTCGCAAGCAGGTCATCGTTCCGGGCGATCTGGTCGACACGAGCGATGAGCAGGTTGCGTTCCAGGAAGGGGTTTCCCGTACGTGAGGCCTCGACCATGTCGCGCGACAAGATGTCGAAGCTCAGGTTGAACTTGTCCCACAGCTCCTCCTGCCACTGCTCGACCAGCGACCCAGGGGCAACGATCAAGCACCGGGCCAGATCACCGCGAAGCACCAACTCCCGAATGTAGAGGCCGGCCATGATCGTCTTGCCGGCGCCCGGGTCATCGGCGAGAAGAAACCGCAGCGGCTGCATCGGCAGCAACCGCTCGTAGACCGCCTCGATCTGGTGAGGCAACGGATCGATACCAGCAGCCTCGACAGCCGTGAAGGGATCAAAGAGATGGGCCAGCTCGATGCGTCGCGCCTCCGAAGCCAACCGGAAGTGTTCGCCGTCTGCGTCGAACGACCAACGCTGCTCAGACGCAACGGCGAGTTCAGCAGCGTCATCGACCGACACCAACCGTTGGCCGAGCTCGCCAGAGGCGGAACGGAAGACAACGTTGGCAACATCGCCACCACTGCTCTCGACCGAAAGGACCTCCACAGCACCGTCAGAGCGCAGACCAACCAGTCTCGCGCCTTGCTTGATTTCACTCAGTTCCACTCAGTCGCTCCTTGCTGGCCAACTGAGCAGCGGTATTCACGCCGTGTGACACTCGATCCGAGCTGAGCCCGCTCCGCGCTTCTCATGCGGCTCCCGAGGGCCGTGACCGGCTCCATGTCTCGATGTCCTGGCGGAGCCATAGACGAATGTGTCCTCCCGACTTTTCGACCACCGGCCGCGGGAAGTCGGCGTACCGGCGAAGGTAGGTCGTAACGCTGTTGTGCTGCGCCAACCCAAGCAGATCAGCGACCTCGCCGGCGCTGACCAGATCCTTCGTATCGACCTTCGATCCCATCCGATGGAGTCTACGAAGGTTGACCGCAGGGTTCAGTGATGGTGCCGGGGAATCAGCTTGCCTGAGCCTCTTCAGGTTGCGTCAGACTCGAGAACAGGTCGTACGTTTCACGCTCCACCTCCGCCCATGGGCCAAGGGCCGAAGCCGCCCGCTCAGCTGCGCCAAAGGCCTCGTGAACCCTCTGGGAACTGCCCTCTGCGGAAGCCGCACGCATCTGCAGGCGGTACATCGCCTCGCTTCCGGGCACGACTGCGAGACCAAGTCCGGCCGACCATGTCGCAACGGATGGGTGATCACTCTCGAGCGCCAACTCGCCCAGCCGGTTGGCCGCATCCAGAAGCCGGCACTCGACGTGGCCGTACACGGCATGGTCATCCACAAGCCACGAGAACTGACGGGACGGAGCGTCACCACCGACTTGGCCCCCTACGAGGTCGAGCGCCGCCTTCAGCAGCGCAAGCTGTTCGTCGGCGGGCCGGCCCGTCGCCTCACTGATCAGGGCGTCGGCTCTCGTCCAGTCGCAACCAACATCGGCGCTGAGTTCGTATTCGCCGGAATTGATCGCTTGGGTGAGACGATTCTCGCCCTCCGGGGTCAGTCCGAGGATCGATCGAACTTGGCTGATGGCATTGTCTGCCGTCTTGCGACTGGTGGCGGTCGGCCAGAACGTGTCGCGCAAGCGTTGCGAGGTGACCGAGCGGTGGTAGGCGAGGTAGCAGATCACCGAGAGCTGCTTCGCTGGCGGATCGGCGTACAAGCCTTCGACCCTCGGCTTGTGACACAGAAGGCGAACCTCGATTGGCTTCGGCGCCATGACCCGCTCGATGACCTCCGAAACCGGCTCACGCTGCGAGTCGGGCTCCGCAACCTCCTCGGGCACATCGCACTCGACCTCGGCCACGTCGGCGCTGGCGGCGTTCCCGAGAAGCTCGCCCACAACCTCAGCTTCGTCGGCTGGGGTGAGAATCGGCACGAAGTCGACTCCGATCGGCTCAAGCGTGCTCTTGCGTCGATCGAGATGGATTCGCTCAGCAACGGCAAGGGGACAAGCGGCTACGACAGCGAGCGGGGAGTTCACCAGTGCGGCTGCGTCGCCCAGCTTCCGAGCAGTTTCAGCGTGCTCGGCCGCGATCAGAACGATCGTCGGGTGGAAAATCTCCCCTGGAGCGACCCGCTGTTCGTAGGGTGTGGCCTGGAGCCGTTCG
>CAKZVC010000092.1 GCA_937922235.1 uncultured Acidimicrobiales bacterium
ATCTCGAAGACTCAGGCGCTTCCACAGTGCCGTTCTGGCTCGTGCCGTTGTTTGTGCTCGTTGGCGCGTTGATGCTCGTCCCCGTGTGGATGTTGCGGAACCGGCTCCGTCGGCTCACGACTGCCGCTGAACAGCTCAGCCGTGACCGACTTATGGGCCCGCTGGCCGATCCGAGCGACGACGAAGTGGGCGTGCTCGCCCGAGCGCTGCAAGGCATCGACGATCGCTTGCAAGCCGAGGAAGAGCTGCGGTCGCAGTCGGCCGCCACCCTGCAGCACCGCGCAACCCACGACCCGCTCACCGGCCTGGCGAACCGCGCTCGCCTAGTTGAGGAGCTCACCGTTGCGCTCAACACTCGCGAGCCTGCGGCTGTGCTGTTCTGCGATATCGACGATTTCAAGGGCATCAACGACTCACAAGGCCATGAGGGCGGCGACCTAGTGCTCAAGTTCGTGGCCGAGCAATTGGCCTCGGCGTGCGGACCGAACGACCTGATTGCCCGCTTCGGCGGCGATGAGTTCTGTGTGCTGTCTCGAACCGGGGCTGCCGCTGCGCGACAGCTGGCCGGCAAGGTTGAGCGAGCGCTCGACACCACATGCATCGTGAACGGCAACCAGCAACGCATCGGCGGGTCGGTCGGCATGGCGATCGCGAAGATCACCGATACCCCTGACACGATTTTGAAGAGCGCCGACCTTGCGATGTATCGAGAGAAGGAACGTCGACGCGGTCTGCGGCGAGCGGGGGCAGACGACAACTCCGAGATCCGACCCGAACAGATTCGCCTCGTCTATCAGCCGGTAGTCGAGCTCACCGAGGGCACGATTGTTGGGGTCGAGGTTCTGGCCCGCTACATGCATCCGGTGCTTGGGATGCTCGATCCGTCGTCGTTCCTGCCTCCGGGAACCGAGCGGGGCGAGTTCGACAAGTTCGACCTAGAGATTCTGACCCGGTCGATCGCTCAGCTGAGCGACTGGCTGGCGCACGGCATCGTGGACGAACGATTCACGCTGTCGTTCAACCTGAAGCCAGACCACGTATCCGACTCGGACAGCACTCGGCGAATCTTTGAGACACTCCGTCAATACCGGGTGCCGCCGTCGATGCTGCAGATCGAGGTCACCGAGCATCGACTTCATGCCCATGCCGACGACCTGATGCATTCGCTGCATTTGCTACGTGAGCGCGGCATCAAGGTGGCCATCGACGACTTCGGTATCGAAGGTTCGAATATGGACCGGCTGGTGCAGATCCCAAGCGACACGGTCAAGATCGACCGTTCGTTCGTGTCCGAGATCGATATCGATGAACGAGCACAAGCCCGACTGAAGGCGATTCTCGACATCGTGACTGCGGAAGGACGAGTGCCGATCGTCGAGGGTGTTGAGCGGCAACGCCAAGCAGACATTCTGCGAGATATGGACGTGCCCTACGGTCAGGGATACCTCTGGCACGCTCCAATTTCGGCACTGGCGCTCACTCCCTTGTTGGGGCGCGCGTCTCGCTGGGTTCGCCGGAAGCCAAACCCGACGGTCTAGAGCTATCCTCTAGTCGCTGCCCCCGTGGCCAAACTGGATAAGGCAACGGGCTTCTATCCCGTCGACTGCAGGTTCGAGTCCTGCCGGGGGCACTGCACCGATGAGCCGTTTGGCCCTGTATCACAGCACGTGTTTTGCCGAAATTTCATAGGTGAGCGATGGTGCGAATTTTCGGGTACTTCCGACGGAGGTCGATGACTTCCTTCGCCTGTACCCAGAGACACAGGTCGCGGTCGTTGAAGAGCCGCTTTTCCAACGAATTCACGTTGGCTCGGTCTCTCCGCTACTTACCCGCCACGAAGAAGCTCCGCTGCTGCGAAGCTTCGGCCGGGCAACGCATGCGTCGGTCATTCAAGCTGTCCGTTCAGCGCGCCTCGATGGTTTGGCGCACATCCCCATCGTTCTGTTTGGCCAAGAGCAGCATCTGAGCGTGGTGAGCCTTGTTGGCACGCCATATCTGTTGTTGCTTTTGCATCCCGACAAGGGCATTGGCGATCCGGTGCCTCGAGCCGAGGCATCGGGGGTTCAGATCTACCGTGGCACGTGCGATTCTCAGACCCGCATCTTGACGGTCGATGCGCAGCTCGCCGAGGTGGTGGGCATTACCCCTGTTCGAGCGAGACAGCACATGATGGTGTCGCTGGTGCACCCGGACTCGGCCGCAGATCTTCTGGATTGCTGGGTCGACAGTTCGGCGCTCGGTGCTGCGTCGTGCCTCGTTCGGCTGAGCAACAACCCGGTCGATGAGCCCGACCGATTCTTCCAGGCAACGTTGATTGCGAACGGCGAGCAGACGAGCTTTGTTTTCGTCGATGCGACCAACAACCCAACAGCGAAGCGTTCGCAAGGCATGCGCGACCGATTGCACACGATCACCGAGACGGTCCCGCAGGGCATCTTCCGAGTGTCGTCCGACGGCAACCTGCTGTACAAGAACTCCAAGCTCGACGACATCTTTGGTCGTGAGCTGGTCGATCGCCACGACTTCCGCGATCTTCAGACAACCACTGGTGAGCAGGTCGCCATGGCTGTCCCCCAGCTGCTTCAAGGCGATATCGATGAGTGTGTTGTCGACGTCACGCACAACGTGGACAACACCCAACGCACGATCCGCTTGCGGGTTCGTAGCTACGACGATGTGAACGGCCATCCCGAATACGTGGGATCTGCCGAGGACATCACCGACGAAGTCCGCCGGTCAACCCAGCTCGAGACCGAGGCGTTCACCGACCCAATGACGGGTGCGGCAAACCGTCGTGCGCTCGAGATGAAGCTCACCGAGCTGCTCGCCCGCCCTGAAGGCACCACGTTCGCGGTACTGCTGTGCGACCTCGACGGTTTCAAACAGGTGAACGATTCGCTTGGCCATGGTGCTGGCGATGATGTGATTGCCGAAGTTGGCCGTCGCTTGCAGGACGTGAGCCGTGATGGCGACACCGTTGCCCGCCTTGGTGGCGACGAGTTCGTGGTCGTGGCCAAGGATGTCCGCGACTACGACCATGCAATGGAACTGGCCGAACGAATTCTGCCGGTCTTGCGAACGCCGTTCTCGATTGCAGATACCCAGATCGAACTGAGCGGAAGTGTCGGCGTGGCCATCTCGTCTGCCGACTCGACGATGCTCGGCGTGCTGCAGCAGGCCGACCATGCGATGTACGAAGCTAAGCGGGCTGGACGCAACCAGGCACGGGCGTACGAATGCCCAGACGAGTCTCTGACGCTTTCCCCTCTTGCACTGCGACGCGATCTGCGCCGGGCGATCTCGCAGAACGGCCTCGACCTCGCCTTCCAGCCAATCTTTGCAATCAATGACCTCGAGAATGCAGTGTCGGCCGAGTCTCTTCTGCGTTGGAACCACCCGGTCCAAGGCCCGATCGATCCAGCGACGATGATCTCGATTGCCGAGCAGAGTGGTTTGATTCATGAGCTCGGCGAGTGGATTGTCACCGAGTCGATCCTGTCTGCTGCCGCGGTGAATATGGGCAAGAGCGAAGGCGACCAGCCAATCTCGATTGCCGTGAACGTGTCGACGTTGCAGGTGAGCCAGCCCGAGTTCGCCGAGGTCGTGCGGGCGTCGCTCGAGTTCCATGAGCTCGACCCGCAGCTTCTGCAGATCGAACTGACCGAGACGTTCCTCATCGACCGGGTCGACAATGCCCGAGAAGCGATCGAGTCGCTTACCGACATCGGCGTGCGCTTTGCCATCGATGACTTCGGCACCGGCACGTCGACCTTCGAGTACTTGCTAACCCTTCCGATCTCGGGTGTGAAGATCGACAACTCGTTCACTCAACGACTTAGCACTCCTCGAGGAGCGGCGATGTTGCGAGGAATGGCATCGGCGTGTCGTGAGCTCGACATGATGGTGATCGCCGAAGGAATTGAGACGTTCGACCAGCTGAACGCAGCGCGTCGGGCAGGGGTTACCCACGCCCAGGGCTACCTTCTAGGCATGCCGGTGTCGACGTCGACGCTGGGCATGCGGGAGAACAGCGACGCCAACCGCGTCGCTTAAGCGAATAAGACAGGTTTCACGTCGCCAAGATGGGGTCAGACCCTCTATAGTGACAACCGCTTCAATCAAGCATGGTGGCTGTAGCTCAGGTAGGTAGAGCACCGCGTTGTGGTCGCGGCGGTCGCGGGTTCAAATCCCGTCAGCCACCCCATGTTGACTGAATGTGCCGGAACCTTCGGGGCTCGGTACGCTCAGGAGACACAAAACATGCGCCTCTAGCTCAATTGGCAGAGCATCGGACTCTTAATCCGCAGGTTCCGGGTTCAAGTCCCGGGGGGCGTACAAGCAGAAACCCCTGATCTTTCAACGAAAGTTGAGGGTCAGGGGTTTCTTCGTTTTCGGCGCAGATAGCCCCGTGGTCACGCGGTGATCACGGAAAGCCGGGAAATCGTGGTGAGTAGATTTCCCGATCCTGAGCAAGGAATCAAGAATACTACGGACTTAGGGGGTTCCTGGACCCCCTTTTCCCATATAGTTACCCCATGTCGAAGATTGTGAATCAACTGGCTCGCAAGAACTTCCACATTGCGGCCGCGTCTGACTTTGAGATGAAGCACGCGAAGTCTGAACTTCGCCGTCTAACCGACGAAGGCACAATCATCAGACTCACACACGGGTACTACGCGCTGGTTCCAGAATCTCAACGCGAGCCGGCGACTACATGGCGCCCGACCATCGAAGCCATTGCGCTTGGGGTCGCTAGCGCGATGTACGACGTGCAGACCACGGCCTTGGTTGGACCATCGGCAGCACGATCCCTAGGTTGCTACCCGCGAGCGCTGAACGCTGGATTCGTCGCAGTCCCGAAACAGAGGGAGGCGCGGGTTACCCCATACGGAAGAATCCACTTCTCCACGAGAGACATCTCCAAACTCGACACCGTGAGAGTGACGACCGACCTCGGGCAGGGGTGGGCGACCAGTCCTGAGCAAACGGCGTTCGACTTGGTTCGCAACTGGCCAGCTTGGCCAATCTCCGACGCGACCCGAAAGGAGATGCTCCAACTTCTTGCTGGCCGGATCGATTGGTCGATCATCGACAACATCGCAAAGAAAACAAGAAGCGTGGAAACACTCGAGGCACTCCGGTCGACCCTTGGAGACATGGCCTCATGATCGGCGACATCGAGGTTCTCGACTTTGCCAGGCAATACGGAGTGCCTGCCGAGCAGATCCGACGAGACCATCTCATCAGCCATGTCCTAGCGGCTCTCAGCACGGAGGCTGGCGACGAACACGGGACTCTCGTGTTCTTTGGCGGCACGGCGCTTTGTCGAACATGGTTGCCCAACCTTCGATACTCCGAGGACATCGACCTGCTCGTCGACACACTCGACCGAGGTGAAGGGCTCCGTCGCTCGATCTCACTCGGGCTTCGCAGCGACTTCCTCGATACAGCCTGGACAAGAATGGGTCGCGAACACGGCGTCGAAACATGGAACCTCACGTCCGAAGCTCTGATTGTCAAAGTTCAGTTCGCCCTCTGGCGAACAGGTTGGGAACAAGCCATCCCGACAACTTCCGCTCCCGTTGATCTTCGCTACTCCGATCTACCAACCCAAGTTGATCTCGCCGTCCCGACCTCGTCGGGCTTCGCCGCGATGAAGCTGGTCGCATGGCTCGACCGCGCCGCCCCCCGAGACATCTACGACCTGGCCGCACTCGCCGAGGCTGGGATGATCGACGCCGACTCGCTAGAAGCGACGAGGAAGATCATCGGCTACCGGCCTACCGCAAGCATGATCACCAACGTTCCAATGGGAGTTGTGCGAGGTGAATGGGATGCCGAGCTCGTCCACCAACTCGCAGACCCGAAATCGCTCGACGAGTGCATCAGCGCAGTTCGTCAAGCCCTCGAACTATTGGCGAGCGACACGCAGTGAGCAATCGATATTTCAAACGCCCCTGGAGCGAGAGCCGTGGCGACCAATTCGACTATTGGGGAGCCTCGACCTATTTCTTTGAGATCGAAGATTCCGGAGCTGCAATTCGCCAGCTAGTCCAATACGACAAGGGACCAACGCTCCGATACAGCACGAAGCGTCTCGAGGATGCCTACGGGGGTCTCGCAACTGTCGTCGTCGTAGACGACGAAACCGAGTGGGAAGAGTTCGAGATCACAGCCGATGCGTTCGAAGAAGCGTGGGAACTCGATGCAGATACGAATCAGTAGCATCTTCATGCCTTGCCCGGTTCGTGGCCACGAGCTGGTGGTCTCGCTGACTTCTCGGAGTGATCCGAGGGAACGTGGCCCACGCAACCGCCCTCTTTCTCGAAGCTGACGGCAAGACGTATCCGTGCTCTCTGTTCGCCCAATCGATGGGTTTTGGGTCATTGACGAAATTCAATCGTGCGAACCATAGACCCAGCCGTGGTCACGAGGTGGTCACAGGAGATCCGTGACTGAGCGTTACTGGCCGGTACTAGATGGGACGGAACCTCACACAATCGCCTGTCTGAGCGTTGACAGATCAACACTTCCCGGGACGGAACACTACGCGCCGATACGGGCGCGCCATCGCTCTTAATCCGCAGGTTCCGGGTTCAAGTCCCGGGGGGCGTACAAGTAGTGAAGCCCAGGCCCAGCGCCTGGGCTTCACTCGTTTTCGGCTTCGTGCTCGCGAAATGTTGCCCAAACCGGTCGAGGTTGACCGTTTCGGGCAACAATTCGACTGGTCCGACCATGTTCATGAGCGACATGCCAAACAGATCCCAGAGCACTACTCGACGCCATACCAACGCTGCGAAGCGCTCAACAAGTCTCTGAGTGGGCGCGAGGCTCTAGCTATCGTGCAAGTTCTCAAGGCGAGCTGGCCTCACGTTCCATCGTCCGCGAGCCTCATCGATCTGGTCGACCACTACCGACGTTTGCTCCCCCGGCGCCAGCTGCTGAATGACACGGTGCCACTCGGGCGTGATCGCGCTGATGCACTGGACGACAACCTCGACACCGTCGACGGTGAAGTGCGCACCGTAGGGAGTGACGACCTCGACGACAGCAAGCATCTCGCTTCCTACCGGGTAGACGCTCTTCGCGATATCCACCTGCGCCCGCTCGTACGCCCGAATGAGCTCTCTCGACAGTCGCTCGACTTCCAGGCTGGCAGCACGCTCCAACAACGGAGCGATCTTTGCGGTCACAATCTGCCGCTGCGTTCGCATGAACGGCGGGCCCGTGTCGCTTTGCTCTTTGAAGGAACCGATATTTCTGAAGATGGCTAGCAGCGAGGAAAAATCGCAAGCCTCAAGACACGATTCTGCGAGACAGACGTCTTGGAGAGCAGCAATCAGATTCTCTTCTCGCCACTCCGTTTCGCCGTGCCCTACAGGCATCCGTGGACTTCCGACAGAGGGATCTCTAACTCGACCGCCAGCTGCATGGCCGACGGCACAACCCAAAACGGGGAGATGGCGTCAAACAGGTCCGGATTCTCTGCCGAGAACGGAGGGCGAACGCCACTCTCGTTGTAGACCGTCTTCAAACAGTGTTCGAGAAACAGGTAGTGATGCGCATTCTGTTGTTGCTTTTTGTGCTTCCCCGGAAGTCGACCCGAGCGCTCCGCATGAAGCAGACAGGCGCTAACTTCAACAAACTGTTTGTGCGCTTCGCTCCACCGGGCACGGTCAGCAACGATCTCCACAACAGCATCATGCAGCGTGCGATCTGTCACGTGCCCGCCGAAGAGCTCCAGCAGTTTCAGCATCTGTTCCTGCGCCGCCCGCTCGTAACCCATCCACCGAGATTACACGGGGCCTCAAGACACTTCGTCGGCTCCGCTCCAGACTCGATTCCGGAATGCCATGATCGACGAAGACGAAATCGCCGCTGTGGCTCGGCAGTTCCGCTAAGACGAGACATCATGTCGAAGCCACTTTGGGCTGAGAGCAACGAGCGGAAGATAGCTACACCTAGTCTGCTCAATAGCCGATAATGGCAAGATGGCGAACAGTGATGGGATCGACTGGGCGGAGCTTCTTGGCCCGTATCAGGACCAGTCGATATCGTCCGGCAAAGACGCACGGGCCGTTCTCGCCGCTGCACTTGGCAGTGACGCAATTACCGCGGGTGTTGACTACTACCTAGACAATTGGATGGATAGCGGCACCGAAGTTCTCCGGCACATCTTCAAGCTGCTCAAGCCTGCGCTAGCTACAGAAGGACTGTTCTCCGTTCTCGAGGATGCCGGTGAGGAACCTTACCGACGGCGGGCTGCGGCAGACCTTCTGACTGTCACCTGCGAGGAGACCGACCTTCCGAAGATTGAGGCATTCATCGGCAGAGATTCAATCTGTGAATCGACTGTAGCCCAAGTCCTGAATCAGTTGCGGTGGAGCATTGATTGCAACACCGCTGCAACCGCCCGCATTATCGAGCGATGCCTCTTGGAGGGAACACCCAACGCTCTGATTGCGGCGCTTCAGGTTGCGCCCATCGCACACGAAGGAATGACGAACCCCGACCGTAGCGAAGTCGATCGAGCTGGCCCCCTCTCCGTGGACGACGTGGCCGAGTTGTTCACGGTCTCCCTTAAGCACCCGGAACAATCTGTTCAGGACACCGCGCTCACGAGCCTTCCGGATCAACTGATCCCACGCGTCAAGGAACACATTGAGACCATCAGTGATGATGGCGGAGAACTCAGCGACTTAGCCACTGAAGTACTCGAACGACAGGACGCAAACCGAGGGAGTCTGGAGCACGGCAAGTGAGAACCATCAAGCGGTTTGAGGCTTCCAACGAATCGACTCTCAAAGCAGCGAGTATCTACGTTCGAGACTCACGCTGCTTCATAGGCACCAGCGATCGCACAACCGACGGGGTTTGGATTGGGCGAGGCAACACAACAGTTGTGCACCTCGACCAGAATGAGGCACTGGGCGCAGCTGTGCTCGATGCGCTGCGTCTTTCACGCACGAAAATTCCTCATCCTGCGCAGTCCGAATGGACGGCCGTCAGAAGGAGATCGCTGGACCCGATCGTCGCTGCCGCCGGACTACGTTCATGGCGATCGTTCATTCGCTCGGCTCAACTGATCTCGGTACACCTCGAGGCGGACACTCTAGAACTAGAGCTGTACGAGCGAGATGATCGGCGTTCTGGCTTCTTCAAGTCCTTCGAGAATCGACGGACCGCCAGTCCCATTTGCCAGCCGTCCTCGATCGGTCTGGCGGTGCACGAGATTCTCCGTGGTCACGAACTATTGGCAACGGACACGCAGTGAGTAATCGATTCTTCGACCGGCCGCGGGGCGTACGCCGTGGCGACCAATCAAGGGCGTGCCAACACACCTCAGTTGGGTTCGACGACCACAAATTCCGCTGTGCCCATCGAGGATGCACAAACACCCCCGATAGCTCGATCGTACGGATCGAACCAGGAATGGCCGACCGAGATCGTTGGGTGATCGATGGAACATGCAGCGTTCATCACATCCCGCACCTTTCAAGAATCAACGAATGGTCGGAGCTCTCAGGGCATCCCGAAGCAGGACCTCATATTCTGCCTGGCGACCTGAACGAGGTTCTTGCGTGGCTCCACTCGGACGGGCGATGCGAAGTCGGATACTTCAGCATCGCCGATCCAGGGATCGACCCACCGCCGTAGCTACGCCAGCGGTCACGAGGTGGTCACGGCAGATCCGTGATCAAGCGTTGCTGTCGAATGAAGACGTAGTTTCCGCATTGACCTCCGCCACTCATCTCGACGCCTTTGAGCTTCGTCGAAGGTAAGGCGCCATCCGCCCGGGCCGATAGAGAAGCATGGGCTTCAATATTTCGTGGATCGCCGCCACAGATATCTCGGCGGAAGAACTTGCGGGCCAGCTCGGCCTCGACCTCGGCGAGGAGGTCGACTATCCGTCGACAGCTGGCATCACAACTGTCGGGGAATGGACTCTCGTCTACTCAACTGGCGACTTCCTTCTCAGTGACGAACAACTAGCGGAGCTGTCGAAAGGCCGGGAGGTAGCCACTCACCAGTCAGTCGACACGGTCATGTATGCAACCACCGCCGAGTACAGCAATGGCGCTCTCGCACGAAGGGCAGAGGTTGACCTCGATAAAGCCGAAGAAGCGGATGTCGTTTCAACCATTGGCCATTCCGACAGTCAACAAAAGAAGCTCGAGAGCCTCAACCGCAAATCTGGCCCCTCGGCCTACGACGAAATCGCTGAGATAGCCAGGCGACGAGTCGGGTTTCGCCACGACAGACCAGGGCCCACGTTCCGAGAGCTTGTCGACAATCGACCCAAGCCCGCATCGGCGAGCGATCAGCTCATCGATTGGCTTCTCTCTGAAGGATTCGAGGAGAGGGGCGAGGGCTACTTTCGGCGGTACACGCGAGTCGTCTCGGACGACTTCTTCCTAAGCATCAATGTCAACGAGAAGCAGCGCGACTCCAACTGGCCATCGGCATCGGTAGGCGTTGGTCATCTGCCGACACAGGCCAAGCTGAATGTTCTTCAGGGTTCCTCGGGGAAGACAGCAGCTAGCGCAGCTGTTGCGATCGTCCGGGACACCTATACCCGCGCCGACCAAAGCCCTCGCCGACTAGCTGAACAATCCGCCGATCGATACCGGTTCATGATCGATCACTACTCATCACTGATCGACCGGGCGGTCGAACACTGTTCGATTGATGGCATTGCATCTGTCGCAGACCCGGTCGCCGCAATCGCGATCGAACTCTCTCGAGGATGGTCAAACAGAGGGGAATCTCTTCTGCGACAACTCGAGCTACTCGAATTCAACTTCGTAATGCGTGAGAGATTTGAACTCATGGTGGCGACGGAGCCGACCGTCCGACAGGAGCCACAGTTGCGAAGCGACGCCGGCTCGAAAACGCTACGAGATCGCATGTCGCTTGGCGAAAAACTCACTGGAGTTGAGCTTGCCACATTGCAGGCGGCGGCCACTGGGGAAGATGGCCTTTGTGCGCAGCTGCAGTTCGGTCATTGGAGCCTCGCTCTCAACGACCAGCGTCTCGATGAGGATGTCGCTCTCCATATCATCGCCGAACACATCACCTGGCAAGACCTACGCTTCATGGCGAAGATCTTGCCACTCACCCCGAGAATTGAACAAGCGCTTGTCGATCACAGCGACGTAAACCTGCAATGGGACGTCGCTCAGCATCCAGGGCTGAGTGAGGCAGCCCAAATCAAGCTGGCCGGGGCCGGCGACTGCCACACAGTCGGCAGCAACCCAAGCCTCACCATCGAGGCCCAGCACCTGCTCGTTGAAAACTCAGAGACGCCGTACGTTCTCAAATCGCTGGCGGGAAATCCGAGCCTCGATCCAGAGCTCCAGCCAATTCTCGCCAAGTCGAAGACCTTCGAAGTGCGGCGTGAACT
>CAKZVC010000093.1 GCA_937922235.1 uncultured Acidimicrobiales bacterium
AAGGCGATCCAGCGGACACGCACCGTTGGTGGGACGGAGCTCGGTGGGTCGGCGAACCATCGCCAGTAGACCCGCAGCCTCATGCTCACGCGGTTGCGTCGGCCGCACCCGGCGCGTTCCCCGGAGCCCCACCCGCACTTGGTGCGAATGGCGTTGCTGCACACGATCGTTCGCCGATCGACTGGATGCTCCTTCCGCTCAAGCGTTACGCCGAGTTCGATGGCCGCTCATCACGCGCCGAATACTGGTGGTTCCAGCTCATGTACATCGGTCTTGTCATGGTGACCGTGGTGCCCGGTCTGCTCCTCATGGAGACCTCCGGCATCGGCCTCGTGTTGGTTGTCCTCGGGTTCCTCGTGATGCTTGGCCTGTTCATCCCTGGACTCGCAGTCTCGGTTCGTCGACTCCACGACACCGACCGCTCTGGTGGTTGGATTGCGATCGGCATGATCCCGATCATCAACTACATCGGTTCGTTCGTGCTGCTGTTCTTTTACGCAACCGAGGGTGACCGCGGTCGGAACCAATACGGCGAGTCTCCATACGCGGTCGGAACACGCCAGCCCGTTCCGAGCGGTCGCTTCTAACGCAAACGGTAAGAGCGAGCTACGCCGGCGCATCCATCGGGTGCGCCGGCTGTTCGCGTTTTGCTGTGCTGTGGGTGCGCTACTCGCCCTCGTCGCCAGTAGCTGACGCCTCTTCGTTGAGCTCGTCATCGGCACTTGCTTCGGCGAGTTCGTCATCAACGACGTCGTCAGCCTCGTTACCAAGTTCGGCCGGGGCTTCGGGTTCTGGTGGTTCGAGTGGGGAGAGGATGTCGATCTCGCCCGCCATCGCGAGCGCACCCGCGAGCTGAGTCGCTCGGGTGTACACCAGCTTGAAGTAGTGCGGCGAGGCTGCACCATGACCCGGCAGCGGCGGCTGCCCGAGTGAGTTCACCACGGCAACCGGGTCAGGCGTCGTGGTCTCGAAACCTTCGGGCGATGGCAACGCATCGTGGTCGCCCCAGAACTTTGCTGGGTCGAGCTTCTTCTTACCGCCCGAACCCTTGTTGTTGGTGTTCTTCTTGCGCTTGCCGCCACGGCTACGTCCGCTCATGAGCTCGCTCCTACGGGTTCGCCGTCAACAACTTCGGCCGAGGCCGCGGTGTCGTCGGGGGTTGCTTCAACATTCAGCAATAGGTCGGGGTCGATGCCCAGTGCCTTCTGCAGCTGCTCGGCGTCGAGGTCGCCAACCGAGCTCGACTTTGGAAGCACGATGTTGGCAATCTCACGCTTGCCCTGGACAACCTCTTCGACCCGCTCATCGACGGTGCCCGGACAGACCAGTCGATGGGCAATAACGGTCTTGGTCTGGCCGATTCGCCACGCTCGATCTCGAGCCTGATCTTCAACCGCGGGGTTCCACCAGCGGTCGTACAACACGACGTGGTTTGCGGCGGTGAGGTTGAGGCCGGTGCCGCCTGCCTTGAGCGACAGCACGAGCGCTCCCGCGCCTTCGCCGTTCTGGAAGTTCTCGATCATTCGATCGCGAGCGCCGCGGGACAGGCCACCGTGATAACACTCGATCGTCTTGCCGGTTCGCTCGCTGAGGTAGTCGGCCATCTTCTCGCCCCAGCTGGCGAAGTGCGTGAAGATCAACATCTTCTCTTCAGCTGCGAACACCGACTCCATGATCTCGTTGAGGCGAGCGAGCTTGCCCGAACGGCCGTCGAGCGGCTTGTCGTCATCTTGATAGTTGACCGGATGGTTGCAGATCTGCTTGAGCGCCGTGATGGCGGCGAGCACAGCACCCTTGCGCTCCGGCGTGCCAGCTTCTCGCCCAGACGTTTCGAGGACGAGCGTGTCGACGACGGCCTGGTACAGGCCGATCTGCTCGGGAGTCATTGCACAGTGGTCAAGCTCGTCGATTCGATCAGGGAGCTCGGCGGCGATCTCGGGTTCCATCTTGGTTCGGCGGTACACGAGGATGCCGTTCAGCGCCTTGAGCGCTGCTTCGCCTCCACTGCCATCGGTGCGCTTGGCCGGTGTGAGCTGGGAGATGAACGATGCACGTCCGCCGACGAGGCCGGCGTTTGCCCAATCCATGATCGACCACAGGTCGCCCAGACCGTTCTCGATTGGGGTACCGGTCAGTGCGACACGAGTGCGTGCGTCGAGGCGACGCAATTGCTGCGAGGTTTCGGCTTGTGGATTCTTGATCGCCTGCGCCTCGTCGATGACGACCTTGCCCCAGGTGATCTTCGAGAGTTCATCCATGTCTCGTGCCGCAGTGCCGTACGTCGTGATGACGAGGTCGACCTTGCTGAACGGTGTAGAGAGCGTGCCCTTCTTGCGGTTTGCACCGTGGTGAACGTGCACCTTCATATCGGGGATGAACTTCTTGGCTTCGTTCGCCCAGTTACCGACAACGGCCGGCGGTGCAATGACCAGGCCGGTTCCGTGCTCGCGGCTGGCGTAGAGCGCCGCCAGTGAGGTCGGGGTCTTGCCGAGGCCCATGTCGAGTGCGAGACATCCGCCAAGTCCGGCTTCATCGAGGAAGTTCAACCACGACAGAGCATCGGCTTGGTAGCTGCGAAGCTCGCCATCGAACCCCTCAGGAGTGGTGTCGGGGTCTTCGGGCAGGTTGTCCATGCTGCGAAGCAGGTCGGCTGCCCAACCATCGCCGGCGATGCTGATGCCGCCACCGAGTGGATCTCCTTCGAGGCCCATCGCATGGCGCAGCATGTCGGCGCCGGACAGCTTTGTTTGATCGGCGCGTTCGGCCAGCGCAGCGGCGGCTTCGGCCAAGTCGACCTGGTCGAGCTCGATCCATTGTCCGCGGCTCTTCACCAGTGGCTTTGCCTGCTGGGCGAGCTTCGCGATTTCGGCTGCGGTGAGTTCAACATCACCAAACATCGCCGACCAGCGGACGTTCGCCAGCTGTTGAGCGCCAACGACGGTCTCTTCGGCATCCTCGGCGGTGAGTCGAAGAGATGGCTTTGCTTTCTTGCGTGACAGCGGCGGAACCCGAACGTCGTAGCCCGCAGCCGACAGGATGGGGCCAACTTCGGTCATGAGCTGCCACGCTTCGTCCTGGCTCAAGATGACTTCGCCACGACGGCGTCCACCGGGACGCAGCAGGGCGGGGAAGAGTCGTTCGAGGCGGGCGGCCTGATGCTCGAACAGTCGGGAGCGGTCTTTGGATGCTTCGGCAAGTACGAGCTCGAACGGTTCGAGGTTGCCACTCGATGATGTGCCGAGCACACGAGCAAGCCAGGCATTGGACTCGTCGGGTGGGCTGAGCTGCACCGTCAGGCGGGGGTTCTTCGTGCCAACAACAGGTGCTGCCCAGCGGTCGATGCGTCGAGAGATCTCGGCGCCAGGTCCGTCGGGGGCGTGGAACGGCGAACCGTCGAGGCGGCCAAGGAACGCTTCGGAGATGTCGTTGCGATCGTGAACCTCGGGTGGGGGAGCAGGCATGTCGACCTGGCTAGCCGCCATGCGAACGATCTGGTTTGTGATGTTGCCCATCACCGCAGTCGTGAACGAGAGCGCTTCCTGACGCTGCTGTCCAACCATTGCTGCGCCGGGAACTGAGTCGACAAGCTGCTTGAGATGATCGCTGTCGATCAGGCCTGGAAGCCAGCGAACCGAGAACTGGCTGCCGTTTGCTGTCTTGGCTCGCCGTGATTGACGAAGCTGAGGGGCCATACGTCCTTGCGACACTGCCGAGACAGCGGTGGCAGCAGCGAGCCCCATCCATCGCACGCTTGGCGCGATCTTTGGATCGTGTGTTGGGTGGGCTTGGGACACCAACCAGCCAAGAGCTGACGTGACCGGCGAAGTGACTGCGGGGACGCGCTGTCCGGTGGCGATGCGCAAAGGACTGCGCGTTTCCCATTCGATCGTGCCGCCGCCCGTTGATGCGAGCAGTTCTCGAATGACATCTTCTTGTTCGTAGCGGGCGTCGTGTCCGCCAACCCAGGCAACGAGTGCGCCGTCGTTCCAGGAGAGCTGGAGCTGTGGAGTGCCGGTCTTCTCGGCCGGAGCGGTCTGTTGCTTCTGGTTGCCACGCTTCTTGTCGCGTGGGTCGGGCGTGAGCTCTTCCTCGGCGGGTGGGCCAATCAGGGCGGTAAGCGCATCGTCGATGCGAAAGCACTCGTCATCAAGATCGTTGAGCACGTTGACGCGCTCGGGGCCTCGGACGGTTTTGCGGGCTCGTTCGAGCGCCGCGTCGGCGTCGTCGAGCAACCGCCAGAGGGCCGCTGCCCAAGCCTCCTTGTCGGCTTCGAGTGCCTTGACTTGTGGCTTGGTGGCAAGCCCGTCGAGATGCGCCTGCGCGTACTCGTCGAGCTCCATGGGTGTGGGATTGGTAGCGATAACGCCTACTCCTCGTACTGCAACGGCGGACACGCCGCTGCATTCAGAACCTGGTCACGACGCCGAAACGCCGCAGCTCGTGATGACGCAACACTGACAACGTGTCAGGGCGGCACCTGCGAGCAGTAACAATCGTCAAACGACTGCAAACAGCAGAACGAGTTCGCGTACTCGTTTCGCCGTGCCTTCAGACTATCGGCATGTTTGGGTAGATCTACAATTCGTCGACGATCAAGGCGTGTGTAGTTGGTCGGTTCACGGGTGTTGCGAGCGCAAGTTGTGTCGCCGTTCGGGACACGGTCGAGATGCCTGCTATGCGCTGAAGGACGTCGTGTAGATGATCGTTTGATCGGGCGACGATGCGTAGGAGCAGATCGCCATCGCCGGTGATTGTGTGGATCTCGAGCACCTCGGTCAGCTCGCCCAGTGCATCGGTCGTTGGTGCGTGAGAACCCTGTTCGATCTCGAGTGTGCAGAACGCCAGAACACCAAAGCCAGCAGCGATCGGGTCGACTTCGGGGCCGTAGCCGGTGATGACCCCCGATGCTTCGAGCTGATCGAGCCGGCTGTAGATCGTGCCCCGGGCAACGCCCACGATCTTGGCCAGGCTGGTCATCGACGCCCGTGGGTGAGCTCGCAGCGCGCCGAGCAGTTGTCGGTCGAGTGCATCGAGCGTAGTGGGCAGAGTGTTCACTAGACGGGCCTTTTGATGGGAGAGCGTAGACATTCAGACTAGCTGGTTGTATCTCATAGGTGCATATTGTTCAAAGCTATTGCGTACCAATGAACAAGATGTCCATTCTGGAAACATGCTCAAGAAAGTTGACCACATCACCTACGCCTGCGAAGCAGGCTCGATTGAAAGGTGGGCTTGGTTCCACATCGAGGTCGAAGGTGGAACGCTCATCAATCGAATCGACGACGTCCGACCGGACGACGATGGATCGAGCATGAAGATCTGGTGCATCGACTATGGGGAGTTCGGCGTTGCCCTCATCGAAGGCATCGACCGTTCGGAACAATCGCAAGTGTCGAAGTTCGTTGCCAAGCACGGGGACCACGCGGTCCAGCACGTCGCGTTTGACACCTACGACCTTGACGCATTCGTGGCGCACATGAAGAAGATGGGCGGCACACCTCGTGGCGAAGTTCTTGTTCGCAACGACGGCTTCGGCACCTTGAAGCAGATGTTCGCTCGGGGATACGAAGAAGGCGACGCCGGCGAAGCGTCTTTCCCCGAGTACTGCCAGCGTCCTACAGCGGATGACGCGGACGACGTCGCAATCACCTTCGCCGAGGAGACCGGCAAGGGCTTCTACGACCAGGTGCAGGACGCCATCGACTCGGGCGACGAGCAGCCGTTCTTCGACTTCTCGCGCATGCCCGAAGATTGGGAAGTGCCAGCGGCGACGCCCAAGGCTGGTTTCGTCGGGTAGTTCAGGAGAAGATGGACCATGATCGGACGCGTACGCCCAGCTGTTTCCAACCTTGCGAGCTACACCCCGGGCAAGGCCGCTGCCGATGTCGAGGACGAACACGACATCAGCAATGCGATCAAGCTCGCGTCGAATGAGAACCCGTGGCCACCCGTGCCGGAGGTCGCCGCTGCAATCGCAGCGGCTGTCACTGGCATCAACCGCTATGCCGACAACAGTGCAACCGACGTCCGTGAAGCGATCGGGGGCTGGCTTGGGCTCGACCCGTCGCACATCACTGTTGGGTGCGGATCGAGTGGACTGCTGCAGCAACTGTTCATGGCGTACGTCGACCCAGGTGACGAAGTTGTCTTCCCGTATCCATCCTTTGAGATCTACCCCGTCTTCTCGACGCTGTTCGATGCCGTCGAGGTGCGCACTCCGCTAATCGACCACACTTTCGATCTTGACGCCGTAGCCGATGCAGTGACTGAGAAGACGAAGCTCATCTTTCTCGCAACGCCAAACAACCCAACCGGAACATCCATCTCGGTCGATGACGTTCGAGTGATGCTCTCCAAGGTGCGCGATGACGTGATCGTCGTGATCGACGAGGCCTACCGCGAATTCAACGATCCTGTATTTGGCGACCCGGTCGAGCTCCAAGCCGACCATCCCAACGTCGTGGTTACCCGCACGTTCAGCAAGGCCTTCGGCCTGGCCGGGCTGCGGTCGGGCTATGGCGTTTGCCATCCCGATATCATCCGTGAGCTCGACAAAGTGCGACTGGCGTTCTCGGTCAGCAACCTGTCGCAAGTAGGAATGCTGGCTGCTATCACGCATGAGGACGCGGCGATGGAGAAGGTAGCCACGCTGCTCGACGAGCGGCAACGATGCGTCGATGCGTTGAGCGCAGCGGGTGTCGCTATGCCTCCTACACACTCCAACTTCATCTTCATCCCGACCGGCGATGCGACGAGCGACATTGCCTTGGCGATGGAAAAGGACGGCATCGTCACCCGGCCATTCCCAGGTATTGGCCTCCGGGTAACCATCGGTACGCCCGAAGAGAACGATCGCTGGATCGAGTCGTTTCTCTCAGCCCGCTAGTGCTGATCTGTAGTCCCATCAGAGATGCTCAAGCGCGGGCGTGTATCAATCGACAATGATGGACCTCAGGTAATCACACAAGCATGTGGCGCAGATCGCCATACGAAAGCGGGAAAAAATGACTATCCGATCCAACTTTGATCAGTACGCCGAAGCCGAAACCGGTGAGCAGTTCACCAAGCAGAACTCGAAGCTTCTCAAGATCGAGCTTTCTGAAGGTGGCGTGCAAACGAAGCGTGGTTCGATGGTGGCGTACCAGGGCGATGTGAAATTCGAGAACAAAGGCTCCGGCGGTCTTGGCAAGATGATCAAGAAGGCTGCCACGGGCGAAGGCGCCGACATGATGCACGCCACCGGCTCCGGTGAGCTCTTCGTTGCCGACGACGCCAAGGACGTGCAGATCTTGTTCCTTGAGAACGACTCGATCTCCGTGAACGGCGCCAACATCTTGGCGTTCAACGATTCGATCCAATGGGACATCAAGCGTCTCAGCGGCGGTGGCGCTGCAGGCATGATGGCCGGCGGCCTCTACAACATGCAGCTGTCAGGTACCGGCTATGTCGCGATAACCACCGATGGCCCTCCGGTCATGCTCAACGTCGCTAGCGCTCCAACATTTGGTGATGCACAGGCGGTCGTCATGTGGTCCGGCGGCGTGCAGATGCAGCTCAAGACCGACACGACTGGTGGGCTCAAGTCGATGGTCCGCGGCGGCACGGGCGAGCTGTACCAGATGGCCTTTGGTGGCCAGGGCTTCATCCTCGTCCAGCCTTCGGAGGGGAAGCCACAGTTCGGTGGTGGCGGAGAAAGTGGCGGGGGCGGTCTCCTCGGTCAAGTCCTTGGCGGCTAGTACAGGGTGATGCCCGACTCTTCCGCCGCATCGGTCAACAATCAGCTCATCGATGCCATCAATACCCAAACGCTGCGGCCCGTCCTGGCCGAGCTCGTTGCCGACCCTGCCGCGAGAACCGCAACCGAGTGGGACCGCATCAGTAACGCAAGCGAAGTTGTTGCTGGCATCGATCGAGCAGTGGATGGCGAGATCATTCGTCTGACCTCGTTGTTGACCGAAGCTGGCGTCACCTTCGACACGATGTCGGCTGCCGAGCCAGACCGCGTGCTTCACATCATTGCGCTGGCCGTTCCGTGGGGCTTGCTCGAGTCGACCGCGTCAGTGCTCGAGGCTGCGGGCTATCACTGCTCGCTTCGCGACGACCGGGCTCGGTGGGGTCACTTTGCTGGCTTCAACAACACGTGCACGTTCATCGGCAGCGATGAGCTCGAGTTTCGAGTGCAGCTCAGCTGGGGGTCACCTGGCGGGGTGATGTCGAAGATTCCGGCGCAACTCCGACCGTCGTTTGACGACCTCGATGCGGTTCCCCTTCCGGCGAAGCTGTCGGGCTTGTATGCCGTCGTGAAGCCTGTTCGCCAGGTTCTGGGGAAGCGTCAGCCTGGGGCGACCGCGCTGGGTCCGTTCCTTGGAACGCCCGATGGGTTGATCGCTGAACTTCTCGAGTTCTCCGGAGTCGCCGAAGGCGCTGAGCTTGTCGATCTCGGCTGCGGTGATGGTCGTGTCCTTATCGAAGCGGCCGAACGATACGGCTGCACGGCTGTGGGCTATGAGACTGATCCGACACTCGTCGAGGCGGCGAACACGGCTGCGAAACAGTCGGATAACCAACGGGTTGCTGGCAACGTGGTTGTCCATCTCGCCGACGCACAGACCGCAGACGTCTCGACGGCTGATGTGGTGTTCATCTTCCTTCCGGTCGCTGCCCTTGAGGTGTTGGTGCCCGACCTACTGCAGCGGATGAAGCAGGGCGCGGTGCTACTGGCTCACGAGCAAGAGCGATTGTCCACCTCCGTCGAACCCGATGCGCGGCTCGCGATGGTGCACCCGTCGGGCATTACCGTCGCCCACAAGTGGAGCGTGTAGCGGTTACATACGTGTCCTTCTATCGGGGGACATCCTCGAGTCGAAAGCCCAACGCTTCAGCGATCGATGCAAAGTGCGCTCGATTGTTTACCGGCGCGCCCACGCCATCGAGGAGCCGATTCATCATCTGAAACGCTGCAGCAACCCCGGCAGCTCGCTCGGCTGCGGCTTCGCCGAGCGCGCCGACGAGCGCGGATCGGGCGAGATCGAGGTCGGCATCTGATCGCTTGTCGAGCGCATCGGTAAAGGCGATCAGCTCAGCTCCGCCATCGACTTCGGGTGCAGTCCCGTCGCTAATGGCACGAAGCGAGATGTCTTGGTTAGTTGCAGCTCCACTCTCACGGAGGAAGTTGGCGTGAGAGAGCAGTCAATAGAAGCACTCGTTCAGGTACGAGACTCGGGCTGCGAGCACCTCGATCTGTGGACGGTTGAGCTCATCGGCGAACGTCCAATTCACGATGTCGCTCATATCGATATACATCGGTTCGAGCAGATCGCGCAGGGCATTACCTTCGTCGGGCAGCGCGTCGAGAGCGAGGGGTGCGCTTGCGAGTCCGAGCATCGGGACCCAGCTATCGGTCATATCCGCATCAGGATGTACAGCCCCGGTTGGCGCCTCGATATCGTTTCTCGACGGTAATTGGGGGAGCGGGCGATTCGTCGCGCGGCAGTACCAGTCGATATTCGACAGACGAGCAACGACACCGACCACTTCCAGATAGCTCAGACGGTCGAGAGCACGCGCCTCGAACGATTCGACCATTTCGAGGGTGAGCCCTTCGGCATCAACCGCAACCGCGTGCGTGGCGTCGCCGATCGGGCCCCGGTCGCCCGACAGGCTGCGGCCCGCCCATGCCGCACGGGCATCAGTGATGATCTGGCGCCGCTCGCCTGATGACAGCGTCGGGCCAGGCCCAATCAGCTGGGTCCATGCCCGATCGACGGCTGCTTCACGATCCTGACGGGTGCTCATCGAACCAACCTAGTTCTCGCCAAAAACGAAAAGCGCCGACCAGGCGGACCCGGTCGACGAAATTCGTGTGATTTGCCCTCAGACTGTTTTGTTCTCGACACTTCCGGTCGAGATTCGTGTTCGTCTACTTGCCGTTCTTGGCGGGTGTTCTCGACACTTCCGGTCGAGATTCGTGCTCGCCGTACAACAGCTCTTGCCTAGGTTGCCGATGCGTCCCGAATGCTCTGGATCGTTGCATCGATAGTTGCAGTGAAGTCCTCGTCCGACTGTCCAGCCGAGAGTCCTTCGCCGAGTGCACGAGAGAAGCTTGCGATCATGCCGTTGTTGCGGCTGAGGCGCTCGTTTGCAACATCACGGCTGTAGCCGCCCGACAGTGCAACAACACGAACGACCTGTGGGTGAGCAATGAGATCGGCGTAGAAGTTGTCCTCTTCCGGGATCGTGACCTTCAACATGATGTGCTCGTCAGCGGACAGCGTGTTGGCGTGCTCAAGAAGCGACGCACGAAGCATCGCTTCAGCTTCAGCCTTCTCGGGAGAATTGATGTCGACCTCGGGCTCAAGGATTGGCACAAGACCGGCAGCGATGATCTGGCGTCCGACCTCGAACTGCTGAGCAACGATGGCATCGATGCCTTCTTGGTTCGCCATCTTGACGACCGAACGCATCTTGGTGCCGAAGATGTTCTTGCTTGCAGCACGAGCAAGGAGCTCGTCGAGGCCAGGAATTGGCTTCATGAGCTGGACGCCGTTCGCTTCGTCTTCGAGGCCCTTGTCGACCTTCAGGAAGGGAACAACGCGCTTTTCGTTCCAGAGGTAATCGCCGGTGTCCTGACCCTCGACCTGACGGTCCATCGTCATTTCGAAGAGGATTGCGCCGATGACGCGGTCGCCCTGGAAGGCCGAGTTCGTCATGATGCGGCTACGCATCTCGTGAACCTTGTCGAACATTTCTTCGTCGCCGTCGTACTCGTCTTCGGTAACGCCGTAGGCAAGCAGTGCCTTGGGGGTTGAGCCGCCGCTCTGGTCGAGGGCAGCAATGAAGCCTGCGCCGTTCGCCATTTGCTCGAGTTGTTCGTTGTTCATACTTTTACCTTCGTCGTGTCAGCAAGTTCGTTAGGCCCGAGCTGCACAAGGCAATCGTAGGACCCAAAGTCGACCGTCGTCGTGAGACCATCAGACTAGATCGCGACTCAAAGCCTGGGCCGTCCATTACACGAACCCTCGCGGTATCGACACTAACCAACGGTAGGAGATGACGTATCTGCGTGAGCGATGCCGGTGGGGGCCGGCAGTCGAAACCCGACAGTTGCACCGGTGTTGGGTGAGCTCTCGACGAACGTTGTGCCGCCATGGTCGGTGACGATCTTCTTCACGATGGCCAGTCCCAATCCCGAACCTGGTTGCGACCGGGCGGCATCGCTGCGGTAGAAGCGCTCAAAGATTCGCTCGTGTTCAGACTCGGGGATGCCCGCACCTTCGTCCGTTACCGAGATTGTGCGCTCACCTACGCGAACTACGACAGGAGCAGACTCGGGGCTGTATTTCACGGCATTGCTCACCAGGTTTGCAATGGCCCGTTGCAATCCGGGCGGGTCGCCCAAGACCTTCGAAGATGCACCCTCGATGGTGATGGGGTTTGACGTTCTCGCCCGCTGCTGACCGGCCACATCCTCTGCGAGTCGCCGCAGGTCAACCTCGCGGTCGAGCGCTCGGTCGTGGCTGTCTGTAGCGAGCTCGACGATCTCGGTAAACAACGTATTGAGCTGGCGAAGTTCCGACCGCACGCCAGCGATCATCTCGTTGCGAGTATCGGCATCGAGATCTTTCGCATGGGCGAGCAGCTCGATGTTGGCGCTGACACTGGTGAGCGGTGTGCGGAGCTCGTGGGCTGCGTCTTGGACGAGGCGATGTTGTTGATCTCGGCTGGTCGACAAGGCCGACATCATGTCGTCGAAGCCGCGCGACAGTCGGCCAACTTCGTCGTGGCTGTCGTTGCCCACCCGAGTTGAGAGATCCTGAGTCTCGGCAACCCGCTCGACTGACGTTGCCAGCGTCGAGAGCGGACGCATGGCGTGACGAGCAAACAGCCATCCAAGGAATCCAGCGACGGCCGCGACGAGCAGGCCAATAACCACAACCTGATTTCGGATCGACGCAAGAAGCGAGTTCGTCGATTTCAACGAACGCGCCACCTGCAAGGCGCCTCCGCCGTTCACATGGGTCGTCGCCATTCGATACATCGTGCTGTCGATCTCGACCGTGCGAAGAAGCTGCGGGCCCTCACGTTCAGCTAAGCGAAGGTCTCGTTCGTCGATCGGGAGGACCACACCAATGCTGGCGAGGATCTCACCCGTGTCGCTGATCGTCTGCACTTCAGCGTCATTGTCGGTGGCGGAGTTGTTGCGGCGCTGCCGATCATCGTCATCGTCCGGTCGACCAGGACGCTCGCGAAGCCCGTCCAGAATTTCTTCGGTGCGATCAGTGAGGAATCGATCGACATCGCGGTTGACCTGCCGGTTGGTCTGGGCGTACCCGACGAGTGATGCGCCCAGCGCAGCAATGACAACCGCGGCGGCGGTCATCAACGCAATGCGCGTAGCAAGTCCGAGCTTCACGATTCGCTCTGCGGTGGCCGGATCACGAAGCCGATGCCACGGATCGTCTCGATCATGCGCGGGTGTCCGCCATCCTCAAGCTTGCGCCGCAGGTAGCCCACATGCACGTCGAGCGACCGTGACGACGATTCAAAATCGAATCCCCAAATGCGGTCGTACATCACGCCCCGCTCGAGGACGATGCCGACGTTGCGCATAAGGAGGTGAAGGATCTCGAACTCGGTGCGAGTGAGATCGACGACTGCACCATCGAGCTCGACGAGGTAGCGCTGGGGGTCGAGCCGGAGCGGGCCGGCGGTGAGAGGAACATCGGTCGGATCAGCCGACCGGCGCATGATCGCCCGCAATCGAGCGAGTAGTTCCTCAAGCTCGAAGGGCTTCGGAAGGTAGTCGTCGGCACCCGCATCAAGTCCTTCGACCCGGTCGGAGAGCTCATGGCGAGCAGTCAGCATCAAGATCGGCGTGCGGTCTCCTCGCTCGCGCATCCGGCGACAAACGGTCAGGCCGTCAACGAACGGCATCATCACGTCGAGAACGAGCGCATCGGGAGAGTGCGAAGCGACTGCCTCAAGTGCCTCAGCCCCATCGTTGGCGGTGATGGTTCGATAGTTCTCGTAGCTGAGAATTCGCTCGAGAGCGAGACGGATTTCAGGATCGTCTTCGGCAATGAGGATGAGCGGTCCGTCGGTGTTTGATGATGTCGTCATGAGTTGAGCCAAAGCTAGTAGCGGAGTCGGTTGAGGTGTACGCAAAACGCAGGTTCGGGGACTCCGAGGCTGGAGGGGAAGCCTCGGAGTCCCCGGGGAGGAGACGGATTGTGTTGGGCTAGATGGTTGCCTCCTGGTTCTGGTCGCCACGCTCGCCGCGTACGCCACGCTGTCCGCGCTCGCCAGGCTCAGCGTCGACCTTGGCTTCGATGCGCTCGCTCTTCTCGGCAAGCTTCTCGGCTGCTTCTTCTTCGGTCAGGTCGCCACTGGCCACCTTGGCGTCGATGCGCTCTTCAGCGTTTGCGATCAGGGCATCAACTACAGCCTGGGCTGAGCTTCCGTTGGCCTCGGCGATTTCGGCGAGCGACTGGCCAGCATCCCGGCCTTCACGAAGCTCGTCGACCGTGATGCCGATCGCTTCAGCAGCGGCTTCGTGCTTGTCTCCGCATCCCCGGCGTCCATCGTTGTCGCCTTCGGTCTCGGTCTCGGTGTCTTCTTCGAGCTGGACTGAGAGGGCGTCGATGTCGCTGACGTCTTCGATATCGGTGGTTGGCGTTGGTGCCGGCTCTTCGCCACCGTATTGGGCCGAAGCGACCGATGCGGCGCCGAAGCTTCCGAGGACGAGGCCCCCGGCGAGTAGTGCGGAGGTGAGGGGCTTGGTGATGTTCATTGTTGTTGTCTTTCTGGTTTGGGGGTTCTGGTTTGGTTGACGTGTCCACCGGTTGTGGTGGGCAGTGAGTACATCTTCGAGACCGTCTGGCAAGCGTCTTGCAGCTGAGTGCAAAGACTTTGACAAGATCGAAGAATCGTTGGTTTTGCTGGGTTATTCGCCGCGGCTAACTGGGTCTACGCCGGCGATTGTCAAGAGATCGACCATGTCGAAGCCCTCAGGGCTGCCGGTTCGGGTGGCAAGGGTTGGCACCCAGCGAGTGTCGGCGTTGAGGTAGGAGTTGCGATCGAGCGCAAGCAGACCGAGGAACACCTCAGCAACGATCCGGCCACCGACTGGTCCAAGGCGTTGACCCCCGGCCATGACCTCAGCTTCTCGAAGTATGTAGAGCCACAGGGGTGTGTTGCCTGCAAGTCGTGGCGCGATCGACTCGATGTCGCGGAGGTTGCTGGCCCCGAGTGAGACTTCGCCCATTGCTTGAGCGACGTCTTGTCCTGACGGAATGCCCCAGGTGATATGGCGGAGCAAATTGCGAGTGGCCAGCGACGACGGGCCGATCGGTTCGCCTCGCCCGGTCGAGATAACGCCGAGCGGAAGATTGAACAGCGGCGACGACATCGTCGTGTTGATTTGCTTGTTCGGTTTCACCTCACCGTCACCGAAGTCGAAGAACGTTTGCCAGCCAATGAACCGACGAGGGGCACGATGTCCGCCACTGAGATCGTTGGGGTCAGCCTCTCCGAACTGACTTGGATCGAATACGAATCCGAAGAACGGATCGCCGTCATCGCCGGCGAGGTTGGCGCGGTACGACGGGCGGATCATCGCATGGCCAAAGCGGTACGCCGAGGTCTGGAACTCGACGGGGATGCGTGCGACCTCTGGCTGGTAGAAGCGTCGCCCGTTCTGGAGAATGTCGTCAACCAACTCCTGACCGACAACCTGAGGCAGAAAGTGGTTGACGATGATCCATTGGTAGTGCCACGGAACGATCTGTCGCGCCCGATGGAAGGCCAGCTCGTCGCTCACACCTAGCCCGCGCTCGTTCTCGTAGACCGCGTTGTGGAAGAGAAGAAAGGCCACGTGCAGCTGCGAGATGATCAAGTTCTCGTCGTTGCGGCCGTCGCCGATGAGTGCGACACCGTTGTCGTCTCTGGGGAGATCCTCGAAGCGTCCTCCTGACTCGACCCGAAATCGGAACCGGTCGTCGGCTTCGTAGAGCTCGCGGCTCTCATCGGGTCCGCCGCCGTAGACGCTGTCGAGGTCGAACTCCGCAGTTCGGAGGTTTGTGCTTCGGCGCAGCGACGTAGGTCGGCCCAGCCGTGAACCGGCGTCGTGGGTGATGTCATGATCGAGGAATTGCCCAAGGAAGGTGACGCCGGCGGTGTGGCTCAGGTTGTTTGGATTGTTGGCGCTGAGCGACAGATCGGTGATCAGCTCGACCGGGCCGGCGTCGAGCGGGTCGTTTGCGTCGAGCAGGCCGCCCGGTGCGCCGAGCTCGACAAGTTGGCGGCGAAGGTCGTCGTCTGCCTCTTGGAATGGGGGGTGGTCGTCGAATAGACGGACGAAACGCTGCGGGCCGGGCTCGGGCGGAGTGCCGGTGCTGCCAGCGTCAGCTTGGCGGGGTGATCGGTCCCGATCGGGACGCCCGCGGCCGCGTTGTCGAGCGGCAGCGCCAACAGCGGATGGAACGCTGACGGCCGCTGCGCCCACGCCAAGCCCGGTAAGGACTTTCCGGCGAGACGGGCGGTTCGGTTGCTGCGCAGATGGGTTTTGGGGATTCATCGAAGCTCCTTTTGTTGTGGAGCCACAGGATCTGCAATGACTTGCAATCTGCCGACAAACAAGTGGCAAGGTTCCGGCAAGACGAAGCGAATGTATGGTTTTTCATTAGGGATGTAAGGCGTTACATTCCTCGGTATGCCGCGCCGTCGAGCTCCCTCAATCGAAGACGTGGCGCGTGAAGCCGAGGTCTCGGTCGCAACCGTGTCGCGGGCCCTCCGCGGCCTACCCAACGTCGCCACGGCGACCCGCAAGCGAATTGAACGCATCGCCAAGGACCTTGACTATCAGGCCAATCCGAGTGCGGCACGCCTCGCAACTGGTCGAACCAAACTGGTCGCGCTCGCAACGCCGACCGTCGACGGCTGGTATTTCTCGCGGTTCCTAGCGGGTGCGATCGAGTACCTCATTGCTCACGGCTATGAAGCGATCATGCACCCCGTCGAGAACCCTGCAGCTCGGGCCGAGTTCCTCGACGACCTCATGCGCATGAAGAAGTCTGTCGACGGCGCGATCGTGGTTGACCTCAATATCGGAGAAGAGGACGCGATCGAGCTGTGGGAAGACGGTGTCCTGATGGTGACCGCAGGGTTTGCAACACAGCGCTTTCCTGCGGTCGTCATCGATGACTACAAAGTTGGGTTCATCGCCACCGAGCATCTTCTCGAACTCGGACACACGCGTGTCGGTGTGATCTCCGGTGAGCCAAACCATCCGTTGGCCTTTTCTGTGCCGGGTCTCCGACTAGCCGGGTACACCGGGGCGTTGGCTGCGGCGGGCATCGTCGTCGATCCGACTCTGGAGCAATCGGGCCACTTCACCGCCGACGGCGGGCGACGAGCAATGGAGCGCCTCCTCGACTTGGCCGAGCCGCCAACTGCCGTATTCGTCATGTCAGATGAGATGGCGTTCGGTGCGTGGAGTGCATTGAACGAGCGCGGTCTTCGCTGGCCACAGGACATGGCGATCATCGGTATCGACGATCACGAGCTTGCTCCGCTCGTCGGGCTGAGCACCATTCGTCTTGCACCTCGACGTCTCGGAGCACACGCGGCCGAAAAGCTCCTACGCGAGATCGAATCCGATCCGAGCTCCAGCGCAGATTCCGACGAACCTGAGATCCCGGCAAATCACTCACCCGAGAGCGCGATCGAAGCGAGCACAAAGTGGCTCGAACTGGTGCCACGAACGTCAACTATCGGCTAACGCGATTCGATCGCCCGAAACTATCTCGAACTCGCGCTATGACAAGTGCGACATCGTCCTGTATCTTGCGGAGTGCAAACCTTTGCAGTCTTCGATGTTCGCCCTGAACAATCGAATTCCAACCAGGAGGGGAATCCTGTAATGAACAAGTGGATGAAGCTGCTCGCAGCTCTATTCGCCGTGTCCCTCGTCGCCGCAGCATGCGGTTCGAGCACGGCTTCCGATGCAGCAGATGCTGTTACCGACGCGGCTGGCGATAGCGACGCTCTCACCGACGCACAACAGGCACTTGAAGATGCCAACAAGGCCAAGGAAGAGGCCGAAGCTGCCGCTCAGGCCGCTGAAGACCGTGCAGCTGCAGCTGAAGCCGCTGCTGCCGACAGTGGCGAGGGCGACACCGCCACCGCACTGAAGGTCGTCACCGTTTCCGGTCCAGAGCGCTCCGAAGCTGAAGCTGGCGCACTCAACGCCGCACTCGAAGAGTTCGGTAACGCCAACGGAATCACCATTGTCTACAAGGGCTCCGCGAACTGGGAAGCAGACATCAACATCCAGCTCGAAGCTGGCTCGAACCCAGACATCTCGATCTTCCCACAGCCGGGCAAGCTCGCTGACTTCGCAAAGGCTGGAAGCGTCCTCGAAGTTCCTGCTGAGGTCGTCGAAGCAATCACCCCGAACTGGTCAGACTCCGCTCTTGCCTTCGGTAACGTCGACGGTACCCAGTTCGGTGTTCCAAACAAGAACGACCTCAAGTCGCTCGTTTGGTACCAGCCGGCACGTTTCGAAGCCGCAGGCTACGACATCCCCGAAACCCTCGACGACCTCTGGGCGCTCAGCGACCAGATGATCGCTGACGGCAACACCCCATGGTGCATCGGCATCGAGTCCGGTCAGGCAACTGGTTGGGCATTCACCGACTGGGTTGAGGACATGATGCTCCGCACGACCACCCCAGAGAACTACGACGCATGGACCACCGGCGACCTTGACTTCTCAAGCCCAGAGGTCACCGCAGCAATGGAAGCTGTTCTTGAGCAGTGGGGCAAGGACGGCGCAGTGTTCGCTTCCGGCGGCACCATCGCCACCACCGCCTTCCAGGCAAACGGCGAGCCTCTCGTAAACGGCGACTGCTTCATGCACCGCCAGGCTTCGTTCTTCTCGAGCTTCTTCCCAGAAGGCACCCCAGCTGCTGACGGCAGCGAGGGCGCAGTTGACGTCTTCTACTTCCCAAGCAACACCGACGACAAGCCAGTTCTCGGCGCAGGTACCCTCGCAGGCGCCTTCGAGGACCGTCCAGAGGTATGGGCAGTCATGGAGTACTTCGGTTCTGCTGAATACGCCAACGCACGTCAGCAAGCACAGGAAGCACTCCTTCGTGGAGACAGCGAAGTTCAGGTCCTCTCGGGCTTCAACACAGCGAACCGCAACGTCGACACCGACCTGTGGGCACCACTTGAGCGCTCCTTCATCAGCATCATGCAGAACGCTGAGATCTTCCGCTTCGACGGTTCAGACCTCATGCCAGCAGATGTCGGCGCAGGCACCTTCTGGAGCGAAGGCACCGCAGTCGTCAATGGCGACAAGAGCGTTGCCGATGCTGCAGCAGCTATCGATGAGAGCTGGCCAGCAAGCTAGTCACGCTCTCACATTGAACTGAGGGTGCGCCTCACCCGCTGAGCGCACCCATCAGATGTGATCTGAGTGGCCGGGGGAATCTCCCCCGGCCACTTCAGACTTCAGCGGGATTCGCTTTGCGTTGCGAACGAGGGGGAGGGGAACGTTGTTATATCTCTTGGGTGCGGTGACTTTATTTGTCCTCGCGGTACTGGGAATGGTGAGCCTGGTTCGGCTCGCACCGGAACGCCCGATCAAGGCAGCCGCGATCACCGCGGCGCTCATCGGTCTGATCATCTTGATCTTCGTCACGGGTGGCGTCTCGCTCGGCGACTTCTTTGGCGGCGCCCGCATGGATCGGGTGCTCGAAATGCTCGGCACCGTGACCATCTCGGTGGCCGTCTGTATCGGCCTGTGGGTCGTGCTCAATTTGTTTGTGTCTCAGGCAAACCGGCAGTGGAACATCTTCTCCGGACTGGTTGGCGCAGTGCTCGGTGCCGGCTTCTTCGGACTTCTGCGCGGCAACCGATCGGTTGGCCCGTTGCTCTCTGACGTCGACCCGATTCTTGAAGGCATTGACCCGCTGCTTCTTGACGAAGCAGTCGGTGTTGGCTTCCTGGGTCATCTTGAATGGCCGCTCATCGGTGCGGTCCTCTTTGGTGTCGGCTCGCTCGTGATCAAGTCGCTGCCAGCCCTACCTGCACGCCTCGGGCTCGGTGCCGCCGTCGGTGCTGCCGCCGGCGCACTCGTTGCGACCAATACCAAGATTCTGCAGCGCCCCGAGCCCGACTGGGTGGCGATCATCATCGCCACCGCCGTCGTCGGGTTGCTCGGCGGAGCTCTCGGGCTCCGGTCCGGACGCCCTCAGCGAGGTGCGCTTCTCGGTGCTGGCCTCGGCTGGGTCATCGGTGGCTACCTTCTGTCACCATTCGCTGTCTCCGTGGCGGTTCCGTACATCTCGACGGTCGTTCCTCTTGTGCTGATCATGATGGGATTCGCCTGGCAGTCGACCCCAACACCACGCGAGCGTTCGCTGTTCGACAGTCGAGCTCGCGCCGTGGTCTTCCTCGGTCCGTCGCTTGGCTTCTTGCTGATCGCACTGATCGTTCCTGCAATCCGCACCGGCGTGCTGTCGTTCAAGGACCGCAACTCTGCTGAGTACGTCGGCATCGACAACTACACGACGCTGTTTACGGCATCGGACTCCGCTGACGTCTCGAACTGGACGAACATCTTCACGTCGCAGCTCTTTTTCTGGTCTGTTGGTCTGGTGCTCATTGCCGTCATCGTCGGCCTCGTCTCGGGCATTCGACGCAACGGTGAGCGGTCGTTCGACTCCGGCCCAACAACTACTGGCGCTCTCCTTGTTGCAGCGTTCCTCTTCGCTATGGCAGCGATGTCGGTGCTACGAGGCACCTTCTTCAACAACTTGTGGTGGGTTATCACGGTGGTCACGGCCGCAACCGTGCTCGGCCTGGCCGTCGCGGTTCTCGCTGATCGAGCGACGTTCGGGCAGAACCTGGCGAAGAGCCTCATCTTCATGCCGATGGCGATTTCGTTTGTCGGCGCCTCGATCGTGTGGCGTCTGCAGTATCAGGCTCGAGACATTCGCAAGAACCAGACCGGCGTGTTGAACTCGGTTTGGGTTGGGCTCGGTCGTCTCAGTAACTCCGGCTGGCCCCGCCTGGTCATCATCGCGATCTTGGCGGCATTGGTCTGCTGGTCTCTGTACAAGATCGCCACCCGGATTCAGCGAGATCAACCGTTTACCGGAGCAACGTTGGGGCTGTTTCTCTCTGGCTGGTTCCTCTATCGCTTCATCGGTCCACGCCTTGGCGGTTTCCGCATCAACGCCCAGGGCGAACTCGAACCCGAAGTAGTGCAGTTCCTAACCGAGCGTCCATTCAACAACTTGTTCCTGATGGTGATCCTCATCTGGATGCAGACCGGCTTCGCCATGGTCATCTTCTCCGCGGCCATCAAGGCGGTGCCATCGGAGTTCATCGAAGCAGCTCAGGTCGATGGCGCGACCGAGTCGCAGACGTTCTTCAGCGTGACGCTGCCGAGCATCCTGCCAACCGTCGGCGTGGTCGTAACGACGATGATCGTTCAAGTCACCAAGGTGTACGACATCGTTGCGGTTGCCGGCCTTGGTGGTCGCTTCGGCAACAACGTGCTCGCAAACCAAATGTTCAACGAGTCCTTCCAGATCGGCGACACCGGCCTCGGCGCTGCTGTCGCCATCGTGATGTTCCTCGTCGTACTTCCGGTGATGGTCTACAACATCTACACAATGCAGAAGGAGGCGATCTAAATGGCTGCTGTTACCGCTTCTGACGGGCAAGGTCTCGGCGATCGGATTTATCGAAGGCTGACCGATGTCCCCACGTGGGTGTTGTGGATGATCGTTGCAGTTTGGACAATCCCGAGTCTGGGCTTGTTCGTCAACTCCTTCCGCAACCGAGATGCGCAACGAAACGATGCGTTCTGGAACATTCTCGCTGAGCGTCGAGGCACGATCGAGAACTACGAGACCGTGCTGTCGGCGGGTGCGACATCCAACCTCACCGACTCGTTGGTCACGAGTCTGGCTATTGCTGTTCCAGCGACGATCATCCCGATCGCCTTCGCCGCGTTCGCTGCATATGGCTTTGCATGGATCGAGTTCCCAGGACGCAAGTGGCTCTTCATCGCCACGGTGTCGCTGCTGGCAATCCCGCTTCAGGTTGCGCTCATTCCGTTGCTGCAGCTGTTCGGCGATGGAACTCCGTTCGGCGGTGCCCACCTGACGATTCCAGGCTCGGACAAGACGATGACGCTGCTTCCGCTCAATAACCTGTCGAGCCAGCCTGCCGCAGTGTGGCTGACCCACACCGGCTTCGCGATGCCGTTCGCAATCTTCCTCCTGCACAACTACATCTCGCAGTTGCCAGGTGAGCTCTTCGAGTCAGCTCGAATCGACGGAGCGAACCACTTCGGCATCTTCTGGCGACTCGTTCTGCCGCTGTCGATCCCGGCCTTGGCATCGTTCGCAATCTTCCAGTTCCTGTGGACCTGGAACGACTATCTGATCGCTAACACGATGTTGCAAGGTGCGGCATCTGCGCCAACCACGGTTCGAATAGCCAACCTCGCTGGCGACTTCGATAACACCGACCACTTGCTTACCTCGGCGGCGTTCGTCCAGGCGTTCGTGCCCCTTGTGGTGTTCTTCAGCCTGCAGCGCTTCTTCGTTCGAGGCCTTCTGGCCGGTTCGGTTAAGGGCTA
>CAKZVC010000094.1 GCA_937922235.1 uncultured Acidimicrobiales bacterium
GGTAGTGACGATCGGCGCCCCAAGCGACGCGAACCATGTGCGTCATCTGTTTGCCGATAGCGAAGCCGAGCTCCTGAGTCAGGGCGAGGCCGACGTGACGATCGGTGGGCGCACGTTCACCTTGGAGGCTGGCTTCGTGCATGACCTTGCAACCCACGATGTAGTCGAGGCGGCGGCAAATCTCGCCCGCCCGTACATGGTCGTTCATGCCGAGGACGACGGCACGGTCGGCTTTGCGGAGGGCGAGACGCTCTTTGCTGCCGCTCAAGAACCAAAGGCGTTTACGCGCTACCCCGACGGCGGCCACCTGTTCGCCGATCGGGCCAAGGCAGACCGAATGACCGCCGACGTCGTCGACTGGTTCTCCAAAACCCTCTAGAGAACTCTGTTGTCACTTCGTTTTGAAGCTGGCCTTCATTTTGGCGTCTGCGGAGAACAGCTCTTCGGCGTGGCTTTGGTCGAGCTCAGACGTCGGGCTTCGCTCGGTCTCGTAGTACCCGAACCTGTCCTCGCCGCGGACGAGGGTGGCCGTCATTGCTTCGCCCGCCTGCCGGTTGTGTGGGGCCACAAACTGGACGTTCAGCCCAATTCGACGGTCGTCAGTCGTGTTTGGTGCAGACGTGTGGATGGTCCAGCCGTGATGGAATGAGGCTTCGCCGGCCTCAAGCGAACACGGGCGTGCGAGATCGACGTCGACATCGACGATCTGTTGACCGAGTAGCAGCACGTTGCCGTCACCCGGGCGTTCGACATGTTCCGCCCGACCTGCTTTGTGCGACCCCGGCACCATCACCATGCAGCCCGACTCCACGGGGGCGGGCGCGATCGCAAGCCACATCGACACCTGAGCATCGTCGTCGGACAGGCCCCAGTACGTCAGGTCCTGGTGCCACGCAACATAGGCATCGGTGTGTGGCTCCTTAATGATGTAGGTCGAGTTGTAGAGCAAGATGTCGGGCCCGATCAACGACTCGACAACATCGAGCACTGCTGGCGATGTCACAAGTTCATACGGCGATGCCATAACGGTGTGAATCTTGTTGATGTAGTGCAGCGACCCGAGCTCGGCCTCGACGGCTTCGAGGCGCTTTCGGTGCATCGCTGCTTCATCGCTGGACAGCACGGCAACGTTTCCCACGACGCCGTCGGTTTCATAGGTTGATGTGATGCCAGCGAGATCCATCGCCAAATACTGAACGATCGTTCAGGCCCGGTCAAGCGATGGGGGTCCGGTCAAGCACTGGCGTCCGAGCCAGTACTGCGCGGATGCCACCGCGGCGCACCAACCATACGGTTAGCGCCGCGCACGCCACCAACAGGGCAATGCCGACGACCAGCGGCGTCACGGTGCTTTGGCTTTTCTCGGCGATCACACCGCCGATGAGTGCACCCAACGCAACCCGAACCGACCCGGTGAGCGCCGACCCAGACCCGGCGATCTGGCCAAGCGGCACCATCGCCGCCGAGCTCAGGTTCGGCATGAGGAACATGAACGACGCAAGCGTCAAACCCATGAGCGGAGTGAAGATCCAGAAGTTCGGGGTACCGCCGCCGAAGTAGGTGACCGCAAGTAACGCTGAGATGACCGCTGCGAGCCACCCAAACGCACGATTCACGACGGTATCGATGCCGAGGCGCTCGACGATTCGACCGTTTACAATTGCAGCCACGCCGAAGAAGATCGCAATGACGCCAAAGATCACGGGAAACTGCTGTTCACGATCCCAGATCTGGCCGGTGAGAAGCTCGGCACTTGCAAGGAACGCCGTGAACGAGGCCTGGATGAAAACCGTCGCCATCGTGTAGCCGAACGTTACGGGCGTCTTCGCGACGGTCCAGTAGCCGCCGGTGATTGTCTTCACGTCGAGTTCTCGACGGTTTGCCGGATCGAGCGTCTCGACCATGCGGAAACTCCACGTGACGACGACGATTGCGAAGACAACACAGAACCAGAAGATCGATCGCCACGGCGCAATCGAGATGAGAAAGGCGCCAAGCGACGGGGCGATGATCGGCACGAGCACGAAGACCGCCATCACGTTCGACATCGCGCTGGCCATCGCTGCGCCCTCGAACCGGTCGCGAACGATCGAGGTAGCAACCACTCGGGCTCCGGCGGCCCCGATGCCCCACACAAATCGGCCGGCCAACATCGTGTCGAAGGTTGGGGCGAGCGCACTCAGAATTGCCCCGAAGATGTAGATCGAAGCGCCGGCGTAGAGAGCTCGCTTTCGTCCAAAGCGGTCGGCGATTGGACCGTAGAACAGCTGGCCGACTGCGAGGCCGAGCAGGAAGATCGTGACCACGCGTGCTGTCTGGGTCGAGTCTGATGCGAGGCCAAAGTCGTCTCGGATTTCGCCGAAGGCCGACAGCATCACATCGATGCCCATGGCGGTGAAGGCCATGATCGCCGAGATCAGCGCAATGAGCTCTCGACGGCCCATCCGGTACTGCGGCGCAGCGGACGCCTCAACATCGAGAGCGTCGGCCGGAGTAGTCACCCTTCGACACTACGAGCCAAAAAGATTTCTGCCCCAAAACCGACCTGACAGGTCTGAAACGGGGCAGAAATCTTTGGTGCGTTGGGGTTAGCCGCCGAGAAGGCCCTTGGCGATGCCGCCAAGGCCCCCACCGTCTTCGTCATCGTCGCCACCGGTTGCACCGCCGAGGAGGCCCTTTGCCATGTCGGCCATCCCGCCGCCAGCGTCTTCGCCATCGCCGCCGCCGAGGAGACCACCGAGGCTCCCCATAGCGCCGTCCATCATGCCCTCGCCGTCGACGCCGAGCGCTCCCTTTACCTGAGCGGCGATTGGGCCGGGAAGCACGCCATCGAGCTTCTCCATCACGGCGAGTACGGCCAGCTTGGCTTTCATCTCGTCGATACCGGCCTTCTCAGCAACGCTGCCAATCAGATCATCCATGTGTATTCCTTTGTTCGTGCCGCCGAGACCGTTCTGCCTCGGAGCTGTTCTAGCAGTTGACAGTCCGTCGACGGCCGCATGGTCCTGCTATAAGCATCTCACTCAAACTGGTGTGTTCCCGCTAGACATCAACCATGAGCGAGGCAACGACCTGTCCAATTTGCACGATGCCCGAACCGTTGATTGCCGACGATGGGTTCGAGTGCGGCACCTGCGGGCACGAGTGGATCGATGAATCGGCCGATGGCATTGCCGACGTGTTCGACGTCAACGGCAAGCTTCTCGCTCCAGGTGATGACGTCGTCATCATCAAGGACCTCAAGCTCGATGGAAAGTCCGGTGGAATCAAGGTCGGCACAAAGGTGAAGTCGATCCGCCTTATCCCCGGCGATCACCCCATCCAAGGCAAGGTCGACGGCCGCACCGTCCTCATCATTGCCGACAAGGTGAAGAAGGCCTAGCGAACCTTTCAGGTTGTGGCGATGAAGTTGTTGATGATGGCGGCGAGTTCGGGGCCCTTGTCTTCTTGGACGAAGTGGCCCCCACCTTCGACAGTGACATGGGGTTGACCAGCCGCGCCTGGCACGAACTTCAGGAAGGGCTTGTCGCCGCCAGCGGTGACGGCGTCCTTGTCGCTGAAGCAGCACAGCACGGGCTTGTCGAACTGTGAGAGAACCTTCCACGCTTCGGTGTTCGCTGGAGCTTCGGGGTCGTTCGTTGACGTGGGGACGAGCGCTGGCCATATTCGAGCGCCTGCCTTGTAGGTGTCGTCCGGAAAGGGGGCGTCATAGGCCGCTTGAATCTCGGCCGAGAGATCCGTCTCGGTTGCCATCTGCAGGAGAAACCCAACAGCGAAGTCCGGCGTTGTCTGGGAGAACTCCTGCCAGTTGAGAAACGCTTCACTCGGCGTGCCCCGACCATCGGGCAGACCGGTGTTCGACACGAGGAACCGGTCGAAGCGCCCAGGTTGCGCAGCGACAAGGCGAAGGCCGATCAGCCCGCCCCAGTCCTGACAGAACATGGTGACGTTCTGCAGATCGAGTCGATCGAAGATCAGCTCACTCATCCACGAGACATGTCGGGCGTAGGTGTAGTCGGACTGTTCCGTCGGCTTGTCCGAACGCCCGAAACCGACCTGGTCGGGGACGATCACGCGGTGCCCTGCCGTTACGAGGTCGGGAATCATGTGGCGATACAGGAAGCTCCACGATGGCTCGCCGTGCATCAATAGCACCGGCGCCGCGTTAGCTGGCCCCTCGTCGATGTAGGCCACCCGCAGCGTGCCACCGTCTTGGTCGTTGATCTGGGCGTAGTGCGGTTCGTACGGAAAGTCGGGAAGGTCGGTGAAGCGGTCGTCGGGTGTGCGAAGCGTCTGCATGGCTTCTGTTCTAGCCGTACTGTGGGCTGATGGCAGTACGAATCGAGAAGAACGGCCCGGTATGGACCGTTATCAACAACCGCCCCGAAGCCCGCAACGCAGTCAATCCTGCAAGCTCGAAAGCGCTGTTCGAGGCGTTCGTCGAATTTGAACGTGACGACGACGCGGCAGTTGCCGTCTTCTGGGGCGAAGGCGGAGCGTTCTGCTCGGGCTGGGACTTGAAGAATGCGGCGGGGCTGAGCGATGACGACGATGGCGTGAGCGTGTTGTCGTTTGAGAGGACAACCGACGATGGCCATGTTCGCGGGCCAATGGGGCCAAGCCGGCTCAACCTGTCCAAACCCGTGATCGCCGCGGTGGCCGGACCTGCCGTCGCTGGTGGCATGGAGCTGGCCATGTGGGCCGACATTCGAGTCATGGAAGAGACGGCATACATGGGCGTCTATTGCCGACGCTGGGGCGTTCCCCTTATCGACGGAGGCACGGTGCGTCTCCCCCGCCTAGTGGGTGAGGGCCGAGCGCTCGACTTGATCATGACCGGCCGCCAAGTCATGGCTGACGAATGCGAGCGGATCGGCCTGTGTGAATACGTCGTGCCGGAGGGCGAGGCTCGTCAACGAGCCGAAGCGATCGCACATGACATCGCTCACTTTCCTCAGCAGTGCATGCGAGCCGACATAGCCTCGGCAAAGGCCTCCCATGGACTTGAGCTCACCAACGCGCTGCGTCAGGAGTACGAGTGGAGCAAGGCAATGGTGCGAGCTGAAGGTATCGCCGGGGCTCGGCGCTTTGCCGATGGCGCTGGACGGTCAGGCGACTTCGAGTCGATCTAGCGAGGCGGTGTAACGAGCGCCCGCTAGCCCTGGGCTCGGGCTCGCTCTTTAGCTGCAAGTGCCTCGGCGAACTCGAGCGCTTCAGCCCATGTCGCACCATCGACCATCTGACGGCGGAACTGCATTACGTGCTTTGGCCGGTTCAGGCCGAACACGCCGGTGAGCTGGCCATCTCGCCCAAAAATCGCGGCGAACCGTTTCTCTTCGACCGACCCAGAGATGATCTCCATCTCGTCGGTGCCCAACGGTCGGCCAGCGAGTTGGATCTTGTAGCTGTATTGGTCGCTCCAGAACCATGGCACTGGCGCAAACGGTGCGTCCTCGGTTCCTGCGATTCGCCGTCCGACGTAGGTGCCTTGTTCGACTGCGTTTTCCCAGTGCTCGACACGCATGACCTCGCCGCCAAATGCGTTGTTCGACCACCTAGCGACATCGCCGGCCGCATAGATGCTTGGTGCTGCTTCGCAGAACTCATTGGCGACAACACCGTTGTCGATCGTCAGCCCCGAGTCGTCGAGCCATTCGGTGTTCGGCACAACGCCGATTCCAATAACGACGACGTCGGCTGCAATCGTGCTGACGTCGTCGAGTTCGACCGCTTCGACCTGCACCTCTCCCAGCAAGCCGGCAACACCGGTGGACAGCCGAAGGTCGACGCCCTCATCTCGATGTAGCGCGCCGCAGATCGCTCCGATCATCGGACCGAGGCCACGCTCCATCGGAACTGCGGCAGCCTCAACGATCGTGACCGAATGGCCAGCGAGCTGCGCGGTCGCTGCGACCTCAGCGCCAATAAACCCGGCGCCGATGACGACAACGTTTTTCGGTTCGCCAGCGAGCTCGTTGCGCAACGCGGTGGCGTCGTCGAGTGAGCGAAGCACGTGCACACCGCCGAGCTCGTCGGCACGCGGCAAGGTGCGCGGCCGCGCTCCTGTCGCAATGACAACAGCGTCAGCTGCATGTGTGCGGCCGTTGGCAAGTGTGACTGTCTTAGCTTCCACGTCGAGGCTGGCGGCCGTGCCGTGGACCCAGTCGACGTTGAGCTCGCCCCAGTGTTCGGGCTGCACGAGCTGCAGCTTCTCAGCAGGCCAGTCGCCGCTGAGGTACTGCTTTGACAGCGGCGGTCGGTCGTAGGGACGGCGTGCTTCGTCACCGACGAGGGTGATGGCACCAGAGAAGCCGGAGCGACGAAGCGACCCAGCGCAACGAATGCCCGCAAGGCTGGCACCGACGATAAGGACAGAGTCGCTCACAGTCAGCCTTGCTGATAGCTGGCGAGGAACTTTTCAAGCCGTTCGATCGCATACCGGAGTTCGCCGACACGGGGCAGGAACACGATGCGGAAGTGGTTTGGTTCGGGCCAGTTAAACCCGGTGCCCTGCACCAACAAGATGTGTTCGGACCGAAGAAAGTCGAGCACGAACTGTTGGTCGTCGGTGATGTTGAATCGCGCGGCGTCGATCTTGGGAAACAGGTAGAGCGCTCCGGCCGGCTTCGTGCAGCTCACCCCTGGGATCGCGTTGATCATCTCGTGGGCAACTCGACGCTGCTCGTAGAGGCGCCCGCCGGGGGTGATGAACTCGCTGATGCTCTGGTAGCCGCCGAGCGATGACTGGATGGCGTGTTGGGCAGGAACGTTCGCACACAGGCGCATCGAGGCGAGCATTCGCAAGCCTTCGATATAACTCGACGCCCGCTTCTTGTCGCCGCTGATGGTCATCCAACCCGACCGGAACCCGGCGACGCGGTAGGTCTTGGAGAGTCCGTTCATCGTGAGGCAGACGAGGTCGTCGGCCAGTGATGCGATCGATGTGTGTTGCGCCTCGTCGTACACGATCTTGTCGTAGATCTCGTCGGCCATAACCACGAGATCGTGTTCACGAGCGAACTCGACAATCTCGGCGAGGAGCTCGGGTGAGTAGACGGCGCCGGTCGGGTTGTTCGGGTTGATGACGACGATGGCCTTCGTCTTG
>CAKZVC010000095.1 GCA_937922235.1 uncultured Acidimicrobiales bacterium
CCCAGAAACGGGCTTCGTGAACGGTTCGGAGGTTTCGGTGATCGAGTCGATGCGGTCGACACGGAACACCCGCTCGGCATCGGCGCGGTGGCAGTAGCCGCCGACGTACCAATTGCCGGCATCCATGAAGAATCGGGTTGGCTCGATGCGACGCTCGGTGTGCTCGTCGCGACCAAACGAGTAATACGAGATGTCGACGCACGTCGAGGTGTTTGACGCCGAGCGAAGGACCGGCAAGGTGTCGGTTGAACCACCACCGAGCTGCACATCGATCGTGTCGGCGTCGCTGCCGGTGGCGAGTCGAAGCTTGGTGAGTCCGCGAGCAAGAGCGCCGGCCTCGTCTTGGGTGTCGAACGCAAGCGCAGTCTCACCCGCGGCGAGTAACGACAGGATTTCGGCGCCGGAGAGACGCATTGGGCGCGAGAACCAGTCGGCGTAGCTGATCCACACCATGTCGTCGTCGATCGTGACCTCGATCAGCGTGTCTGGCGTGTAGGGCGGCACGCCAACGAAGAAGACGACGTCTTGCAGGTCGCCAAGGAGCAGGTCTCGCGGATAGTCGAATCGTTCGGCGATCTCATCGACCGACGCTCCGTCTTGGGCAACGATCCATGGGATCGCGGCAATGAGCCGGGCCATACGGTCGGTTGCAGCGATCTTCATGCGGTGGCCTCACGTACGTTCGTGAGCCACTCGGTAATCATCGAGCGCATCGCTGGCGGCTCGAGCACAACTGCATTGTCGAGAAAGCTGAGGACCCAGTCTCGGAACGCGTCGGTGTTCGACACGTTTGCATTGACGATCACCGAACCGTCTTCGAGCACATCGATCTCGTCGGGACGCAGGTGGACGCGGGCCCAAAGGGCAACCTCGGCATCGATCTGGACCTTGGTCGCAACGGGGTCTTCGTCGCCGAGCTCCCAGGTGCGGGTGACTTCGGGGCCGCGTGCCGGCTGACGTTCGTAGGCACCGGCAGGTCCGAGTTCGATCGAGCCGTCAATGCGGTCGACGCGGAAGACGCGCTCAGCCTTGCGGGTCTGGTCGTGGCCCGAGACGTACCACTGGCCTCGAGTAAAGCTCATGCGGGCCGGTTCGAGCGTTCGTTCCACTCCCCCGTACATGAATGAAGCGAGTCGTCGTTCGGCGATTGCTGAGTGCAAAACGCCAGCGTCTTCACCGATCGAGATGCCGCGTACCGCTCCGCCTGCGGTGTCAACATCGGAGTCGGCGGCCGAACCACCGAGCTTCCAGAACGCGTCGTCGCCGAGCGAGTCGACGCGCACGAGGGCGGCTGCGAGGTGAAGTGCAGCGAGCTCATCTGGCGCGAGACCTGGATCGTGGCCGGCGTAGTCGTCTTGGTTGACGATGTAGCCGTCGAGCGGTGGTTCGGTCTCGGGGACCGCCGCAACGACGATGTTGACGCCCATCGATCGAAGGTCGTCTTTGTCTCGTTCGAAGGTTCGTCGAAAGGTGGCGTCGCCGTCGGGGTAACCGCCAATTCGGCGGCGAAGATCGTCGGCCGACAGGGGGTGTTCAGTGTCGAGCAACACCGCAAGCAGCTTCAAAAGACGTTCCAGCTTCGACACGTCAAACAGCCTACTGGCTTCGGGTGAACCGGATGCCCCCTGTGGGTATGCGCACGTCTTCGGCACTCGGACCTACTTCGAAGAGTGCCGAACGATCAACCTGAATCGATGACTCGACACGCCGAAATCTCTAAGTGGCCAAGCCGAGAAGGCGCGATGTACTTACCCGTCAGGTGGCGCCCCCACTATCCATCTATCGATTGCGGTTATCCACTCCCGCCGGCGCTGCTGGCCAAGGCCACCACTCAGGGGGAGCGGCACCCGTGCCCCATCCTTCATAACGAGTAGCAATCCCGGCGTTAGGCCCCCACCCCAAGCCACTTTTCCTTCGGTAACGAGTTCTATCTCACTCTTCTCGAACACGGTTGGGTTCATTCGAGACCCAGCAACAATCCGTGTGTCTCTAATCTCGACGCTGCCAGTCAGCCAAATGAGAACGACAACTAGCGATGGAAGAGCTAGAAGATAGAAAAATGGATCGGAAGTCGCTTTCGCTGGCGATTCGGCTGAAGCTCCAAGTGTCAGAACTAGAACAAGGCAGGCGAGCAGTCCGATTCCGGCATTCCACATGAGCCAACCGAACCAAGTACGTCGGAGTCGATCATTCACCATTGGCCGTCACCTGTTCAGACGTTCATTCACCGTAAGGCAGCCGGCGTCGGAACAACACGAGCGAGGTGAACCGGCCTAACACTTGATCGACGTCTCGCAGTCGCTCACAAACTGGCGATGAGCTTGTCGACTCGTTCGTCGTGGGAGCGGAAAGGGTCTTTGCACAGCACCGTGCGTTGGGCTTGGTCGTTGAGCTTGAGATGGACCCAGTCGACGGTGAAGTCGCGGCGGCGCTCCTTGGCTTTGCGGATGAACTCGCCGCGAAGGCGGGCGCGAGTGTTCTGTGGTGGCGTTTCAACGGCTGCGGCGATGTCGTGGTCGTCGCAGATGCGCTCGACGAGACCCTTGCGCTGCATCCGGTAGAACAGGCTGCGTTGGCGATGGATGTCGTGGTACTGCAGGTCGACCAGCGCTACCCGAGGGTCGGCCAGTGACAGATCGTGGCGCTCTCGATAGGCCTCGAGGAGCTTGTACTTGATGACCCAGTCGACTTCACGGTCGAGCTTGAGCGGATCGTCGGCAATCGTGGTGAGGCAGTGCTCCCACATTTGCAGTGCTTGCTTCTCGAGTGGGTCGAGCTCGTGGAATTCGGCAAAGCGAAGGGCCCGCTCGAGGTATTCGCTTTGGATCTCGAGCGCTGACGCTTCCCGGCCGTTGGCCAGGCGCACACGGCGAGTGCACGTTGGGTCGTGGCTGATCTCGCGAATCGCCCGAATCGGGTTCTCGAGCGTCATATCGCGCAACACAACGTTCGGTTCTTCGAGCATGCGAAGCATGAGTGAGGCTGCACCGACCTTCAAGAAGTTGGTGTACTCGCTCATGTTCGAGTCGCCCACGATCACGTGCAGGCGGCGGTACCGCTCGGCGTCAGCGTGTGGTTCGTCTCGCGTGTTGATGATTGGGCGGGAGCGGGTTGTTGCGCTCGATACGCCTTCCCAGATGTGCTCGGCGCGTTGGCTCACGCAATACATTGCGCCTCGGGCAGTTTGTAGCACCTTGCCTGCGCCCGCGTAGATCTGCCTGCTCACCAAGAACGGGATCAGCACTTCGGAGTACGACCCGATGTCGTCTTTGCGACTCGTCAAATAGTTCTCGTGGCAGCCATAGGAGTTGCCGGCTGAGTCGGTGTTGTTTTTGAACAGGTAGATGTCGCCGCGAATGCCCTCCTCGGTGAGGCGCTGTTCGGCCCCGATGAGTAGTTGTTCGAGGATTCGTTCGCCCGCCTTGTCGTGTACGACCACGTCGTAGACGTTGTCGCATTCGGGTGTTGCGTACTCGGGGTGCGAGCCGACGTCGAGGTACAGGCGGGCGCCATTTGCCAAAAAGACATTGCTGCTTCGGCCCCACGAAACGACCCGGCGGAAGAGGTAGCGCGCAACCTCGTCAGGGGAAAGACGGCGTTGACCTTCAAGCGTGCAGGTCACGCCGTATTCGTTCTCGAGGCCGAAGATTCGCCGCTTCATGACGCCACCGTACTAGGCCGCAGCGGTTGCGCAGCGTCCAGCGGGCAGAGTTGGCCGAAGTTACGCAGCTTCGGCGGCAGAATCTGTCGCCGGGCGGTCGGCGTCGTCGGCGGCGGCCTGTTCTGGACTGCGGGAGAGACGAAGCATCCGCTTGAAGCTCTGGGCGGTTTGGTCGGTTTGCCCGAACCAGAACTGTGCTCGTTCGTCGAGTTCAGGGTCATCGAGATCGAGAAGCGAAGATAGGACGGGAAGGTCGGCCTTACGTAATTGCAGCGGCACGCTCGGTGGAAGCTGACGTTGCCGACGAACCGCCGAGCTAAAGCCCCGTAGCAGCACATCGTTGTCATCGAGCCCAAGTCGGAAGCGGATCCCAAGCGTTCCCACCCGGAGGATGCCGTTCGCGGCGTCGTAGGCCAATGGCGTGCGAGGTACGTAGTCGGTGCGCTTTCGAACGAGCGTCTTCAATTCGATCCCGTACGCTTCCTCGAACACCGCCTTGAGCTCGTCATTGATCTGAAGATCCCCGCTCTCGGCGTCCTCAATTATCGCAACGGGTATGCCTAGGCGTGCCGAGGCACCCTCAAGGGAGTAGCCAAGCAAGGCGCGCGCGGTAGCCACCGCATGAGCCATTGGGTTGTCCGCCGCTGCAATTTGTTCTTCCGACATATCTTCTGTGTCGGCCAGAAGTCGTCAAAACTGAGAGACGATGCGTCACACGACGCCCAAATGTGGGCAGGCCTTACAGGCTGCTGATGTCGTCGTCGGCAATTCGCGTGAACGTGCGTCGTCCCCGATTGCGATCGAGCATGGCAACCTCAAGGTCGCCGTCTTCAAGCGTGCGGTCTTCGCCGGCCAATGCGCTGCGTGCCAGGTCAAGCGCTTCCTTCACGCTCATCCCTGCGGAGAAGCCTTCCTTGACGCGTCCGCTGATCGCCTCGCTGTCGCCGCCGAGGACAACAAAGTCACGCTGATCCATCACCGTGCCGTCGTAGAGGATGTGGAACAGCTGCTCTTCGCCGGGGGTGTCGGTGATCTCGGCGACGAGAATCTCGACCTCCATCGGCTTCATCTCGTGGGTGAACGTCTGACCGAGCATTTGCGCGTACTGGTTGGCGAGACTGCGGGCCTCGACATCCTCGCGGCTGTAGGTGAAGCCCTTCATGTCGGCGTGTCGAACACCAGCGATGCGAAGCTGATCGAATTCGTTGTACTTGCCAACACCGGCGAAGGCGATGCGGTCGTAGATTTCGGACACCTTGTGCAGGGTCGATGACGGGTTCTCGGCGCAGATGAAGATGCCATCTTCATAGGCCATCGCTACGAGGCTGCGTCCCCGGGCAATGCCCTTGCGGGCATAGTCCGCCCGGTCCTTCATCATTTGCTCGGGAGCTACATAGAACGGTGTTGTCACAGCTGGACCCCCGAATCGGAACGGTGATTTTCGGCAAAGCGATCGGCGATCTCGGCGAACTTGCTGCCGACTACTTCGTCGGTCTGGCGTTCGAAGCCATCGGAGCTGATCGTGGCGACGATCGGGTAGATGCCGCGCAAGGTGTCGGCGCCGCCGGTAGCCGAATCGGCGTCGGCTGCCTGGAACAGCGATTCGCACAGAAGCGTGATGGCTTCGTCGGCGCTCATGTCTCGGCGGTACCCCACCTTGATCACGGTTTCGGCGTGGAGCGAACCAGAGCCAGTTGCGGCGTAGTCGGCTTCTTCGTAACGGCCACCCGTGATGTCGTACTCGAAGAGGCGGCCACTTTCGCGAGCGAGGTCGTACCCAGCGAAGATCGGCACGACCGCGAGCCCGGACATGGCTGCAGGCAAGTTGCCGCGCAGCATCTGGCTCAGCTGGTTTGCCTTGCCTTCGAGGCTGATGGGTGACCCTTCCACCTTCTCGTAGTGCTCGAGTTGCAGCTGGAACAGTCGAACCATCTCGACTGCAGGACCAGCGGCACCGGCAATTGCAACGGCGCTGTGTCGGTCGGCGGCGAAGACCTTCTCGATCGATCGATGCGAGATCAGGTTTCCGGCAGTCGCCCGACGGTCGCCAGCAATGACGACACCGTCGCTGTAGCGAACGGCGACGCACGTCGTGCCGTGGGTGATGTCGTTGGCAGTAATGCCATCGTTACGTCCCGGAAGCGCTGGAAACGGTTCGGTGCCGTTCTGGCGCACGAGCCGAGTGAAGTCGGACCCGGGGTCGTCTGTTGGGTCGAATCCAGAGATGTTCACTGGCCGCCTTTCTGAATGTAGCTCTTTACAAAGTCCTCGGCGTTTGTCTCCAACACCTCGTCGATCTCGTCAAGAAGGTCGTCCATGTCGGACTTGAGCTTTTCGCCCGATTCTGATGCCGATGGCAGGTCTTCGACCTGCTCTGACTCGGCGGGTTGTCCAGACCGCTTCTTCTGTTCGCGTTCAGCCATAAGAGACCTCCACTAGTTCGTCAACGATGGTAGTGACTGCTCAACCGTTCAAACGCTCAAGCAATTCCAAAGGCGTATTGCACTCTTCTAACACCGTACCGACGTGCTTGCGCGTACCCCGTGTCGGCTCCATCATCGGAATGCGGCGCAACGGCTCGACTCCGACATCGAACACCAGCGAGTCCCAGTTGGCCGCAACGATGTGATCGCCCCACTTGCGCAGGCATTCGCCGCGGAAATAGGCCCGGGTGTCTTCGGGCGGGTCGGTAGTTGCTGCCTGGACTTCGGCATCGGACGAGATGCGTTCGAGGCCGAGCTTGCGGGCGATCGAACGGCCGGGCCGCATGTCGGTGTATTGGATGTCCATGGCAGCGAGCCGAGCATCGTCCCACTCCAGGCCATGGCGTTCGCGGTAGGCCTCAAGAAGGCGATACTTGGCGACCCAGTCGATCGTGGTGGCGAGTTCCATCGGGTCACGTCCGAGGGCATCGAGCGTGTGCCCCCAGCGCTCCATGACGTCGAGTGCCACCGGGCCCCCGACGAATTCGGTGCCGTGAGTTTCGATGAACTTCTGTGCGTCAGCGAACAACGCTTGCTGAACCTCGTGGGCTCGGATCTTTGTGCCGTCATCGAGCTCCAGCGGACGCTTGAGCGTGATGTCGTGGCTTATCTGCTGCATTGCCCGCACCGGGTCGGCAAAGGTGTAGATCCGGCTGATCGCATCGTGCTCGATCATGCCGAGGATGATCGCGGTCACGCCGACCTTCAGATACGTGGCGACCTCGCTCATGTTCGCATCGCCAGCGATCACGTGAAGACGCCGATACTTGCGGGCATCGGCGTGCGGTTCGTCTCGAGTGTTGATGATCGGGCGCTTGAGTGTCGTTTCGAGACCGACCTGCTCTTCGAAGAAATCGGCTCGTTGTGTGAGCTGGAAGGTCACCTCGTCGCGGTTCATGCCCGGCAACTCGGTACCAACCTTGCCCGAACCGGTGTAAATCTGACGGGTGATCAGGTGCGCAATTCCATGGTGCACGATCTGACCAAATGGTGTCTTGCGGTCCATGAGGTAGTTCTCGTGGGTGCCATAGGAGTTTCCCTTGCCGTCGCTGTTGTTCTTGTAGACAACGATCTCTTGGCCGTCGCCGAGCATCGATGACGCTGCTGCCATCGACTCGATGAGAATCTCTTCGCCGGCTCGATCGTGAACCGTCACCGACCGGGCATCGGCGCACTCTGGCGTCGAGTACTCAGGATGGGCATGGTCAACGTAATACCGCGAACCGTTGGTAAGCACTGCGTTGACGAGGTGCGTTTCGATCTCTGGTGCAAGCGCGTGCAGCGGGGTCTCTCCACGAGCGTCGCGCGATGGTGACTCGTCCTCGAAATCCCACGAGACTCGTGGCTGGCTCTTCGGTTCACGCACCATCAGGAACGCGTTGATCAGCAGTGACGAAGCGGCGATCGGGTTTGGGTCATCGGTGCCCTTGAGGACGATGCCGTATTCGGTCTCGATGCCAATCGTTTTGGGAACGGCCATCTACAGGTACTGACCCGTTCCAACACGCTGCACTTCGCGGCCGCCCGTGCCCTTGTCCGCAGCATTGCCAACGAGGGTGCGGATGTAGACGATACGTTCGCCCTTCTTGCCCGAGATCTTTGCCCAGTCGTCTGGGTTCGTGGTGTTTGGAAGGTCTTCGTGCTCGCGGAACTCGCGCTTGGTTGCCGCAATGAGGTCTTCGGGACGAATGCCGCGCTCTCCCCCGTTGATGACCCGCTTGATCGCCAGCTGTTTGGCTCGTCGAACGATGTTCTCGATCATTGCACCAGACGAGAAGTCCTTGAAGTACATGACTTCCTTGTCGCCGTTCTGGTAGGTGACTTCGAGGAACTCGTTGTCCTTGTCGGTGCGATACATCTCGGCAACCGCAGCATCAACCATGGCGGCGACGGCCTTGTTGCGGTCGCCTCCCCCGGTGGTCTCGATGAGGGTTTTGTCGATCGGGAGCTCGGGGGTGAGGTACTGGCTGAAGATCGACGCGGCCGACAGTTCGTCGGGGCGTTCGATACGGATCTTCACGTCGAGGCGACCCGGGCGAAGGATGGCTGGGTCGATCAGGTCTTCGCGGTTTGAAGCGCCAATGACAACGACATTGCGCAGCGTCTCGACACCGTCGATTTCGGCGAGGAGCTGCGGGACGATCGTTGACTCGATATCGGAGCTGATGCCCGAACCTCGCGTGCGGAAGAGCGATTCCATCTCGTCGAAGAACACGATGACGGGCCAGCCGTCTTCGGCCTTCTCACGAGCACGCTGGAACACGAGGCGGATCTGCCGTTCAGTTTCGCCCACGTACTTGTTCAAGAGCTCAGGGCCCTTGATGTTGATGAAGAACGACTTGGCCTCGTCGTCGCCAGACACCTCGGCAACACGCTTGGCCAACGAGTTCGCGACCGCTTTGGCGATCATGGTCTTGCCACACCCCGGAGGGCCGTAGAGCAAGATGCCCTTGGGCGACGGAAGCTCGAACTCGGTGAACAGATCGGCGTGCACGAACGGCAGCTCGATCGCGTCGGTGATCTGTTCGATCTGGTCGTCGAGACCACCGATGTCCTCATAGGACACGTCCGGAACTTCCTCGAGCACGAGGTCTTCAACGCCTGGACGCGGGAGCTTCTCGAGGATCATGTTCGACCGTGGGTCGATGAGCACCGAGTCGCCAGATTTGAGCTTCTTGCCTCGTAACGCTTCGCAGATTTCTACGACTCGCTCTTCGTCGGCACGTCCGGTAATCATGGCTCGGTCGTCGCCCAGAAGCTCGCGCACACTTGCCATCTCGCCGGTGCTTTCGGTGCCTCGGGCTTTAACGATGTTCAAGCTGTCGTTGAGCACGACCTCTTGGCCAACAACGAGAAGCTCATCAAGTTCGGGGTTGACCGCCACACGAACCTTGCGGCCGCCGGCGTAGACATCGGCCGAACCGTCATCGTCGTTCAGCCCAAGGAAGGTGCCGTAGCTCGCAGGAGGTTGGGTGAGCTTGTCGACTTCTTCGCGCAACGTCGCAATGCTGTCGCGGGCTTCTCGGAGGGTGTAGGTGAGCTTTTCGTTACGGGCAACGGCCTGGGCAAGCTGGCCCTTGGTCTCGAGCAAGCGCTCTTCCAACGCACGTACTCGACGGGGCGACTCGTCGAGTCGATTCCGCAACGCATCGACCTCTTCGGTCAACACATCGATCTGCCGTTTCGCGGCAGCGAGTTCGGTGGGGTCCATGGCTGAATGGTCTTCGCTCACAGGTGATTGCCTCCAATTCAGAACCTAGTCGTACATGTAGCGGACAAACATGCACCGGCGGGCCTGAATGTGTTCAGGGTCTCACGAATTCAGTCCGTACGCATGTCGCTACACTCGTTAACGTCAGCTTGTGGTCTTGACTTCACTGTCATCACACCGATGTAGCTGTAACGAACGAGAGGAACGTCGATGAAGGTCTGGATCGATCAGGATTTGTGCACGGGTGACGGCATTTGCGCCGAGATCGCCCCTGACGTGTTCGAAATGCTCGACGACGGACTCGCCTACGTCAAAGACGGCGGCACCGTCCTCGCCAAGGGCCCGCAGGCCCTCGCGACGGTTGCGGGCGGCAAAGAAGACGTCGTCATCGAATCCGCCGAGGAATGCCCCGGCGAGTGCATCTTTATCGAAGTGTGACCTACGGGGGTCGAGCCTCAACAACTAACAAGTTGCCAATGGGGTCAGGCCTCAACAACTAACAAGTTGCGCTGAAACCGTTGGAATATCAATGATCCCAGCTGGTTCATTCCCGACCCTTGTCGCACTTCACGCAATACGTATTCGGGCCCAGGCGCCTGCTTCACCGTCGGATTTCAACGGTTTTTGACGCGCTTGTTAGTTGTTGAGGCCTGACCCCACGCATTACTTGTTAGTTGTTGAGGCCTGACCCCACCGCTATTGGCCGGAGGGGTACGGTTGCGCGGCTTTTGGGGTCAGACCCTCTTGGTCATCGCCGTTCCCCGACGGAGCGCGCGCTTAGCGTGGCGCTACTCCTCTTCGGAGGACGGTTCGCTTGGGGTTGTGCTTGTTGGCTTTGGTTCGAGCTTTCGGGCGCTTGTGAGGAAGCCCGTGTGGCCGACCATGCGGTGATCGGGGCGGACAGCTTGGCCCTCGACGTACCAGCCGCGCTGCATGAACTCTGTGGTGTTCGCCATGCCGAAGCCGTGCTTCTTAAGCGACTCACGAACTTTGCTGACCTGCATGACGCTTGGTGTGTACGCCACAAAGATGCCACCCGTGCGAAGTGCTTTTGCCGCATGAGGAATGACCTGCCAGGGCTCGGGTAGGTCGAGCACTACTCGGTCGAAGTCGGACTCGTCGATCCCGTCGTAGGCGCTGCGAAGCTGCACGTCGTAGCGGTCGAGCGCACCGGCCCCCAGAATCTCGGACACGTTCTTCTGCGCTCGCTCGGCGAAGTCTTCGCGTAGCTCATAGCCGGTGATCTCTGCGCCAGCTCGCAGCATCGTCATCGACAGTGCTCCCGACCCAACGCCGCTCTCAAAGACCCGAGCGCCCGGGAAGATGTCGGCGATCATCAAGATCGGTCCGAGATCCTTCGGGTAGATCACCTGCGCACCGCGAGGCATCTTCAAAATGAGCTCGGATAGCGTCGGGCGGATCACCAGATAGCTGCCGCCACGGGTCGACTGGATGTAACGGCCCTCTGGCTGGCCAATGACGTCATCGTGACGGATCAGCCCTGCGTGGGAGTGAAATTCCTTGCCATCTTCGAGCGTCACCGAATAGCGACGGTCCTTGATATCGACGAATTGTACGATTTCGCCAGCAGCGAGATTTCGACTCATCCGTCGATCATGTCGGGACGTGGAGTGATTTCCACCGATACCGGCTCGCTCGTTGGAGCTGCTCGCTCGACGAGCTTGCAGAATGCGCAAACTGCATTGCTTGATGGGCGCCCGCAACTCGTGCAGGGCGATAGCGGCTCCTCAGAACCGTGGGCGTTTGTCTGGAGTGACTTCTCGAAGTCGTCGGCGAACAGCTTCGACGCCCGGTCAAGGAACCCGAAGTAGAAGGCGTGCTTCGCTCCGGGCGAATCAACCTCCATCTGGTTGAGCAGATCCTTGTATTCGAGATGCTTGTTGCCCGCTGCCATCGGGCATTCTTCGACGATGTAGTCGATGTTGCGAAGCACACAGTACGCCGCCATCTCACGCTCGCTCAGCCGGATGAGCGGCTTGCACTTTCGTGGGAAGCCATTCTGCGCTGGCAAGACCGGATGCTGTCGGGCGAGATACTCCGACTGCCAGCGGGCAACGTTGCCAAACAATACGGCAGCTTCGTCATCGAGGTTATGACCGGTGACGACCACGTCGTAGTCGCCGTCGATCGCCACCGAATCGAAGATGTGCCGCTTGCTCATTCCACACGACGAGCATGGGACGCGGCTCGTTGCCTTGGCTGCATCAGGAACGGTGAATCCGTGCGTCGAGGCCAGGTCGTACTCGATCAGGTTCAGGCCACGGCTCTCGGCGAAGTCACGGGTGTACTGCGTGCTGGAGCTCGAGTACTCGCCGATACCAAGGCCAATCACCAGACCGTCGACGTCGTAGCCAAGCTCGTTCAGAATGTCCCACAGAGCGAGCGAGTCTTTTCCTCCAGACACGGCCACCAGCACCTTCGCCTCGGGTCCAAACATCCAGAACTTCTTGATCGTTCGAGCCACCTGGTTCTGGCAGAACGAAATGAAGTGCTCGGCGCAGAATGCGACATTGTGCTGACGCAGCTCGATAACGATCGGGCCCTTGCACACCTTGCATCTCAACTTCTTCATGAGCTGTTAGCCGCCGGAGATGACGCTGCGGATCTCGATTGCGTCGTCATTGGTGAGCTTGGTGTCGCCCGCAAGCAACGTGCCATTGACGATAACGAGCACCGACTCACGGTTGAGCTCGAGCTGCTCTACGAGCGAGTTGACGGTCAACGGACCGTCGATCTCAAGCTCGCGGTCAGGATTGCGCAGGTTTACCCGCACTAGTCAGCTGCCTCGATCGCGACGCCTTCGAGCACCGTCACATCCTCAAGAACATTCACGTCCTGAAGAACATTGACATCGCCATCGTGGTCGACCGTGATGACTGCTGCCTTGCTCGACTTCTTCGCAGCTCGTGCAGCCCTTGCGCCGGCTTTCCGCTCGGCCTTGTCGGCCTTCTTCGCAGCACGGCTTGCTCCTTGCTTGGCCTCCTTAGCGGCAGCCTTTTCAGCATCACGAGCGGCCTTGGCCGCTGCTCGTTCAGCTTCTCGAGCTGCAGCCTGTTCGGCCTTGGCTACTTCGCGTGCCTGTTGCTCGGCCGCTTTCGAGTCGATCTTTGCTTGAGCCGCCGCTGCCTTAGCATCGGCCTTTGCTTGAGCCGCCGCTGCCTTTGCGTCGGCCTTTGCCTGGTCAGCAGCCGCTTTCGATGCAGCCTTGAGCTCCGCCGCATGTGCCTTTGCGTCAGCTTTGGCCTGAGCGTCGGCCAGCTTCACGTCGAGCTTGGCTTGCTTATCAGCCGCCTTGGCGTCGGACTTCGCCGTCTTTGCAGCGACCTTTGCGTCGGTCTTGGCCTGTACAGCAGCAGCCTTCGTGTCTGCCTTTGCGGTTTTTGCGGCACTCTTGGCCTCTGCCTTGGCAGTCTTCACGGCGCGCTTTTCGGCCTTCTTGGCCGCACGCTTTTGGGCACGTGAAGGCTTTGGCGCCTCGACTGCGTCGACACCGAGGATCTCATTGATGCGTTCGGCTGACGGAGCTTCGAGGATCTTCTTGCCGACCGTTGCTAGCGCAGTGCCGGTCATGACATTTGCCCGTGGCGCTTTGCGCTTGGGTCCAACGAGCATCTTTCGGCCTTCACCACGGCCCTTACGAGACTGTTCGGGCTCGTGCACGAGTGCCCATGCTTCGCCCTCGCCGATCGAATCATCGAATTCGATGGGAGCTTCGCCACCCTTGGAGACCTTGTTCCAGCCCTTGAGAGCCAGTTGCACGCCCCAAACGGCGCGCCACAACGGCGAACCGCCAAGCAGGCCCTTGCGGAGCGCGTTTCGGCGCAATGTCCGAACGATGTAGTCCTTTTTCAGAAAGAAGAACACGAGGCTCTAGCCGAACTCAGATTCGGCGAATCTGAACAACGGCCGACTTCTTCTTACCGACGCGCTTGCCCAACAAGAAGATCAACAGGATCGCAAGGATGCCGCCAATCGCAGCTGCCGGAACAGCCTTGTCTTGGGCACCGCTCTTGACGGTGTCGACTTCGTCTTTGATCTGGCGAAACTTGCCCTCGATGTCGGCTTTCGAGATCGGCGCTTGCTCGGTGCTCATCGCAGCGGCGGCGGCTTCAGCGGCCTTCTTCTTCTCTTTGCGCTTGCTCATTGGCCAAGACCTTTCGTGATGCGGGTTGCCAGGAACCCAATGATCGCAGCGGCTACGGCAAAGACGATGAGGTATGGCGCCCATACGAACCAGCCAATGCCATCGTCGCCACCGTTGAACGTGTCGATCTCCTGCAGGCCACGAAGACCAGCGAGGGCGAGGAAGAAGAACCCAATGCCAAGGCAGATTGCGCCCGGCACCCCGAACTTCAGATAGCGACCTAACCCCTGCAACGGGGTGGCCGTCTCTTGGATCGCATACGCCTTGACTAGGTCGAATACTTCTTGGGCTTGCTCTGCAGGCGTCTTTGGATCGTCAGCCACAGCTGTCCTTCTGTCGTTCCGCTCGTTTGCTCAAACCTACCGTGTTCCGATCAGTGTTCGCCGAGCTGAGCCCGCAACAACGTCACTTTGTCGGTGAGTGCTTCATGGAGCGTATCGATCTGCTCGGCGGTGGTGGCGGCTTCGAGGACCCGCTGGCGGTCGAAATCGGTGAGCGGCGCCAGGGCCGAAAGCTGGTCGAGTCGAACCTGCGGGTCGTTCGAAAGCTCGTAATCATCGGGCACATCGACGCCCGCCTGTCGTGCCATGAGTTCGATCGTTGTGCTGTGGAGCTCTTGAAGGTCGTCGAGCGACGCTCCGCCGTTGTCGCGCACGATGCGCTGGCGGACGTTGGCTCGCGGATACGGGGCGTCATCGAGCCACTCAACGACCTCGATGCGTTCAACCCCGGCGACGACAGCGCCCCATCGGCCATCCTCAAACTCTTCGGCCTGAAGTACCTCGACTCGGGTGCCGATCGAGACGCGGTGGTCGCCACCGCCAACTTCGTGGCCGCGGTCGATCAGGGCAATCCCAAACGTCGCCTCGGCGCCGTCGGCTGTGATCTCAGAAAGGAGCGTTCGGTAGCGCTCTTCAAAGATGTGAAGCGGAACCACTTGGCCGGGGAAGACGGTGCTCCCGAGCGGGAACATCGGAAGCTCGTAGAGCGGGTTGTCGCCGGTCTGGGTCACCGGATTGGGCCCAGCGCCTCGACATCGGGCCCCTCGGGGAATGCGACGAGCTCGAGCGCTACTGCGTCTTGGGCCGCCGTCATCTCCTCGACTGGGTAGAGATCGGTGGTGTTGACGAGCCACGCGAACGTGAGGATTGTGCCATCGCTCGCTTCGGCCGTGCCCGCAAGCGCTCCAACCTCGTTGAGGCGGCCGGTCTTCGCCCGAACTTTGCCTTGCGCCGGCGTGCCAACCATTCGTTCGAGCAACGTGCCCGTCTCGCCCGCAACCGCAAGGCCATCATGAAGCCCGGTCGTGGCCGACGCTTCGAGCACTTCGACAAGCAGACGGCAGTTCACCCGGTTCTCGGACGCAAGCCCTGACCCATCGACGATGTCGGTTTCAGCAACAGAGAATCCGGCAGCGCGCAACGCGTTCTCGACCGCGACCGCACCGTCGTCGGTGGTGCCGGCGCCCGCGGCCTCGACGCCGATCTCCTTAAGCAGGAGCTCAGCGGCCATGTTGTCGCTGATGTCGACCATCTGGTTGGTCACGACCGAAACCGGATCTGAGGTAACCGATGCAATCGTGCGGGCCCCGACCGGCGCTGTGCCTGCAGCTGCAGAGCGGCGGATGATGACCTCGCGTTCTTCGAGCAGATCATCGAAGAACGCTGCGACGAACGCTGCAGGGTCAGTCGTTGCTGTCGCGAGCGACGGGGCGGGGTTCGTGTCGTATCGGGTGAAGCCATCGTTGACTGTTAGTGCCGAAAGTGGGCCGGTCTGGTTCTGAGACGCGTTCGTGAAACGCTCCGGCCACTCCGGGACATACCGCTCGGTGTCGTACCGCGACTCGTCACCAATGACTGCGCCTGAAATCTCGTTGATGCCGAAGGCGACAACCTCATCGGCGAGTTCCTCGATAGCAGTGCGATGGTGCGGCTGTTGCTCGTAGCGGGCCGTGTAGTCGCTCGTAGCAAGAAGTGGGTCGCCGCCACCGATGATGTAGAGATCGCCGTCGAGGACGCCATCGGTGATGATGCCGTCGGTGACCGCAACGGTTTCGTAGGTCGCGTCGGCTCCGAGGATCGTGTAGGCGCCGTAGGCGGTGAGAATTTTCTGGGCCGACGCTGGAACGAGCGGAAGCGTTGGGTTGTCGGCGAATACCTCTTCGCCGTCGAGGTGGACGACGAGACAGCTTTGTGATGGGAACGGCTCGACAATTTCGGACAGCGACTCCTGCAGGTTCTGGACCAATATTGGTTCGCGTAGGAACTCCGGGGTTCGACGAATCGAAAGCAACGGTGTTCTCGCCGGTGGAGCGGAGGTCCCGGTGACATCGAGAGCTGCTGCTGCGAGCTCGTTGTCGGTCTCGACGGCTTGCCACGCAGCAAAGGCTGCGATCACGACAAGCACGATTGGGAGGATCCAGCGTTGCATCGGCGATCAGCATAGGGCCAACGTGCGGTGTCGGCGAAACACAGGAACCGGCCTTGACGACTGACTAACTCGTCGGGCTAGCGTCGGTGCATGGCGCGTGAACTTGTGCTGAACCTCGTGATTGCCGCAGCGGTTGGCTTTGTGCTGACGCAGATCGCCAATGTGGCCACCACCGTCTATCTGCATCGAAGCTTGGCGCACCGGGCAGTGACGCTTTCTCCCCCGCTGGTTTGGGTGTGCCGCGTAGTTATCTGGCTGCTCACAGGAATTCGGCCCCGCCAGTGGGCTGCGGTGCATCGCAAGCACCACGCGTTCACCGACGAAGCCCAAGATCCACACAGTCCAGCGCAACTTGGGTGGGTTCGGGTGCAGCTTCTCAACGTGGTGTTGTACCGACGCGTTGCCCGCGATCGTGAGCAGGTCGCAAAGTTCGCACGAGATCTGCCGCAGACGACGATCGATCGGTACCTGTTCGACCATGCGCTCCTCGGCCTGGGGCTCACCACTGGTCTGTTGATGGTGGTGCTCGGCGTTGGGTACGGAGCGTTTGCCGCTGCCTTTCACTTCGTCCTGTACCTCAGCTTGTCGGCGGCGGTGAACGCGATTGCCCACACCTTCGGCAAACGTCCGTATGAGAACTCTGCAACCAACCTGCAATGGCTCGCTTGGCTGACGAGTGGCGAAGGACTTCACAACAACCACCACGCCGCCCCGACCTCCGCCCAGTTCTCCTTGGACCCCGGGCAGGTCGACCCGGGCTGGTTCCTGATTCGACTAGCTCAACGGTTTGGTCACGCAACGGTCCGTCATTCGACGCCTATCTTGGCTACTCCCCGTCGAATGAATGCCTAACGACCCTCCGGGGTTAGGGAGACCATGACCGTGAAGCCGATTCCCCGATTCGCCGCTGCGCTCAGCGAACACCCCCTCGCTGCGCACGCTGTCGGGGAAGTCGCTGGTGTGATTCTCGAAGCCATGGATGAAGCGCCGATCGATTTGCTCGTCGTGTTCGTTGACAGCGTGCATACCGGTGCTGTCGACGACATCAGCGCTGCTTTGAGAGAACTTCTTTCGCCGACAACGATGATCGGAACGACTGCATGCGGCGTGCTCGATCGCATGACCGAAGTTGAAGACCGGTCGGCGTTGTCAGTATGGGCAGCGAGTGGCGTTGAGACTGCGCCGATGTTCTTCGAACCGGGCGCAGAAGCACCGGTTGGCGGCTGGAGCAACGTCTCCGAAGCGCACGCCATCATTCTGGCTGACCCGTTTTCCTCTCCGGTCGTCGAACTCCTCGAGTCGGCGAAGGAGACTGTTCCACAGCTGGCAATCCACGGCGGACTTGCCTCCGGCGCCCGCGGCCCCGGCGGCAACCGGTTGCTCCTCGATTCGCGCGTGCTTAACAACGGCGCCGTTGGTGTTGCCCTCGACGGCATCGCCATGCGCAGCGTCGTCTCCCAGGGCTGTCGGCCGGTGGGTGAACCACTTACCGTGACTGGCGTTGCCGGCAACGTTGTGACCGAGCTTGCCTCGCAACGGCCAATGGACGTTCTTCGTAAGGTGGCGGACAGCAGTACCGAGATCGAACGTGCGCTTATGGCCAATGGTGTGCAGGTTGGCGTCGTCATCAACGAGCAGCAACTCGATTTCACTCGTGGCGATTTCTTGATCCGAGCCCTGATGGGCGCTGACCCAGACACTGGGGCGATCGCCATCGGTGCCAGCGTCGATGTCGGCACGACATTGCAATTTCAAGTTCGTGATGCCACAACGGCGACCGACGACCTCGTCGAAATGCTCTCTGGTGAGTCCGCTCAGGCTGCGCTTACCTTTACTTGCAACGGACGTGGCGAGCGTTTCTTCGGGCGAACTGGACACGATGCCGAGCTCATCCACGAGCTGACTGGCTCACGAGCAACGTCGGGCATGTTTTGTGCTGGCGAGTTCGGGCCGGTCGGTGCCAGAAATCACCTACACGGCTTCACCGCCTCGACCCTGCTGTTCGGGTAGAACTACGTAGTACCTGTCTGAGGAGACACCATCACATGACGACCACCGAAAACCTTGACTCGCGTACGATCGCGACGATTCGCGGAATCGCGATGGACGGACCACATGCGGCCCGTTCAGGACATCAGGGAACTGCAATGTCGCTCGCTCCCGTCGCTCACGTGATGTGGAGTCGGGTTATGAACTTCGATGCCGAGAACCCCGACTGGTTCGACCGCGATCGGTTCATCCTCTCCCCCGGGCACGCCTCGATCCTCCAGTACGCGCTGTTGCACCTCTATGGCTTTGGTCTGACCAACGAAGACCTGCAGAACTTCCGCCAGTGGGATTCGGCAACGCCAGGACACCCTGAGGTCGGCCACACCGCAGGTGTTGAAGTCACAACCGGCCCACTCGGCGCAGGTCTGTCGAACGCCGTCGGTATGGCGATTGCTGAGGAGAACCTTCGCTCGCGTCTCGGCACCGACGTGTGCGATCACTACATCTATGGGCTCTGCTCGGACGGCGACCTGCAAGAGGGCGTCAGTCACGAAGCAGCATCGCTCGCAGGCCACCTTGGTCTTGGCCGCATCATCTTCGTCTACGACGACAATGACATCTCGATCGATGGACCCACCTCCCTGTCATTCAGTGACAACTCCGCTGAGCGCTTCCGGTCCTACGGATGGGATGTCACCGAAGTTGGCTCGATCGGCGAAGACCTCGATGCTCTGGAGGCTGCACTGAACGCAGCCAAGGCAGTCACCGACAAGCCATCGTTGATCGTGCTCAAGACCGAGATCGGCTACCCAGCGACCGAATCGGCTGGCAGTAGCCACGCCCACGGCTATGCGATGTACGACGAAGAGATCGCCGCCACCAAGGAAGCCATGGGCATGCCCAAGGACGAAACCTTCCACGTGCCCGACGACGTTCTGGAGCACTGCCGTGC
>CAKZVC010000096.1 GCA_937922235.1 uncultured Acidimicrobiales bacterium
ACGTCACGTAGTAGAGCGCTCTACTGAAACTCCACTCCGTCACGAACGAACTGCAAGATCTAACGCACCGAGGTCGAAATCTCCATGAGTTTCATGAGTCGCATGGCAACAGCCCCCATTTCGTGGGGAATCTGTGAAGTGCCAGGTTGGGGCGTCCAACTTCCCGTCGATCGAGTGCTTTCCGAGATGGCGCAGATGGGATTCCCAGCAACGGAGCTTGGTTCGGAGGGGTACCTCCCTTCCGACCCCGCCGAGCTGAACTCCGTTCTTGGGGAACACAACCTCGATCTGCTCGCAGCCTTCGTTCCCGTGCTCGTACATGACGCTGCCGTTGCCGACGAAACACTCCGCCGCTGCGAAGACATGGCCAAGCTCCTTCAGGCCAGCGGGGCGACCTACTTCAACAGCTCACCGGTCACCACCTGGGACTGGGCGCCACGGCGCGCACTCACCGACGCCGAATGGGCCCACACCTGGACCATGTTCGACCGAATCGAAGAGATCACCGAAGCCCACGGTCTCACCCAAGTACTGCACGAGCACGTCGGCACGATCATCGAGACCAAAGAAGAAATTCAGCGCACCGTAGACAACTCCGGAATTCGCTTCGTGCTCGACACCGCCCACTTCGCCGTGGGTGGCTATGACCCAGTCGATTTCGTGGACAACCACGCCGATCGTGTCGGACTCGTGCACATCAAAGACTGCAAGCTCGACATCGCCGAACAACTCAACAACGGCGAGCTCACCCTTATGGAAGCTGTCCAGAACGGACTGTTCCCAAACGTGGGGCGAGGTGACCTCGACATCGATCGTGTTATAGGTTCCCTTGAAGACACCGGCTATGACGGCTGGTATGTCCTTGAGCAAGACACTGCAATCACTGGCGATGAGCCATTGCCAGGTAAAGGCCCAATCGAAGACGTTCAACAGAACGTCACCTATCTCCGAGAGCTCGAAGCTCGGCTCGCTGGCTGACCTCCGGTCAGAACGTGAGTCGATAGTCGATCCTCGAGAAAAACAAGCAATCCCAACAGGAGGGGAACCCTAATGAAGAACATGCGTTGGCTAGCCATGCTGCTAGCTCTCGTGATGGTCGCAGCTGCGTGTAGCGGTAGCGATTCATCAGAAGCAACCACTGATGGTGGAGATTCCACCGAAGCGGAGTCCACCGAAGGTGGCGACGAGGTAGTCGAAGCCGCTCAGGCTGGCGATCTCACATTCCACATGATCACCCACTCGGACGATGGCCCATTCTGGTCTGTTGTAAAGCGCGGCATGGACGCAGCGTGTAGCGACCTTGGCGTGAACTGCGTCTGGGCTCCAGGTGTCAACGACGCCAACCAGATGGTGCAGGACATCGAAGGCGCACTTGGCGAAGGCAGCAACGGCATCGCCGCATCGCTTCCAGATCCAGCTGCACTCGTTCCCGCACTTCAGGGAGCGGTAAACGGTGGCACCCCAGTAGTCACGCTCAACTCGGGCGCAAACGACTACCAGGAGATCGGTGCACTTACCCACGTTGGTCAGACCGAGTTCATCGCAGGTCAGGCTGCTGGTGAGCGCTTCAACGCAGCAGGCGTCGGCCACGTACTTTGTGGCCAGCAGGAGCAGAACAACGTCGGTCTCACCGAGCGTTGCGACGGCCTTGCCGACACCTTCTCGGGAACCGTAACGACCGACTTCATGGACCTCGATGCTGATACGTCAGCGCAGCAGGCAGCAATCAACGCCGCAATGGCAGCTGACGACTCGATCGACGGCTTCCTCGGTGTTGGTCCAGTTATCACCATGTCGGGTCTTCGTGCAGCAGACGACCTCGGTCGTGACGTAACCATCGGTGGCTTCGACCTCACCCCAGAGCTTCTTGGAGCAATCAACGACGGAGACATCCTCTTCACCGTTGACCAGCAGCAGTACCTCCAGGGGTACCTGCCAATCCTTCAGCTCTACATGTTCCAGACCAACTCGAACGTGATCGGTGGTGGCTTGCCAATCCTTACCGGACCAGGCTTCGTAACCGCAGACAACGCAGCGGACGTCCTTGCTCTCTCTGAGGCAGGCACCCGCTAGCAAGCAGTATCCGTCACTGTTTCGGCAGTGACCCGAACTGATCGGTCGCCCGAGGGTTTCCCTCGGGCGACCGGTTCGTTCAACCAGGACTCGTTGGTTGTCTTGGACACAGAATCTTTTGAAAGTAGGGGGAAATGAGCGATACGGGGACCGCTGACGCAGTGGTCGACGCCACGCCATCTGATGCGGTGGCGAGTGCACCGGCAGCCGACGAACGGCTTGCCTATCGAAGCATCTTTCAGCGACTGTTCATCCGGCCAGAGATCGGCGCAGTTATCGGCGTCGTTGGCGTGTGGACATTCTTCTGGGCGGTCTCGCTCAACTTCGGTACGACGGGTCAGACACAGAACTGGCTCGACATCACCGCCACGCTAGGCATCATGGCGGTCGCCGTCTCGATGCTGATGATCGGTGGCGAATTCGATCTGTCCTCAGGCGCAAACACTGGCGCCATGGGCATTCTCTTCATCCTCCTGATCAAGGAGGTCGGCGAGTTAGGTGGCCTGGGCTTATCCATCTGGATTGCGGTGCCGCTGTCGTTCGTTGCTGCCATGGGTATTGGCTGGGCGAACGGCGTGATGGTCGAAAGGACCGCGCTACCGAGCTTCATTGTCACATTGGCCACGTTCTTCATATTGCGTGGTCTCAAGCTCGGCCTGTCAAAGCTCCTCACCGGCCAGATCTCCGTGACCTTCACTGACGAGTCGCACGGCTACGGTTTCTGGCAGCCGGTGTTCGCTGGCGAATGGCAGAGAAACGATCACATTTGGAACAGTCGAGATGTCGTGTACATCGGCTTCTTGGTGCTCGGTGCGGCCATCATCACGCTGGCCGTTTGTGAAATGCACTTTGTTCGTCGCGACAAGCTCGCTGCTTCCGGTCTTCCGATCTTCGGGGCAGGCGTTGCTGGCGTTGCGGCTGCCATCTTCCTGATGCACACCACCGACGGAGTGAGCGCAAACATCCTCGCAGCCGCGGTTCTGGGAATCAGTATTCTCGTCGGGCTCTACGGTTTCTCGACCTGGCGCTTCGAACCGCAAGCAGCAGCAGGCGGTCTGAACCTCGACGGATCGATCATGCCGCCACTGCTCGGCGGGCTTATCGGCGTTGGACTGGCTTCGGTTGCGTCGTTCGCAATCGACTCCGACAATGCCGAAACCCTGTTCTTCCCGTTCACTGTCCAGGGGCTTCGAGTCGTCCTCATGATGATCCTTGCCGGTGGCGGATTCACCCTGCTGATGGTGGCTGGCAACAAGGCGCTAAAGCAGAACATGACGACAAAGCTTGTCGTGTCCTCGCTGACCGCCGCGGCGCTGGTCGGGTTCGCATTTGTCATCCGCCAGTCAGCAGAGGCGACCAAGTTCCGTACCGAGCTCTTCTCGGTACTGCTCTTTGTTGCACTGGCGCTGTTCGTCTGGTCGGTCCTTGGCGTCCGATTCGCCGAGCGACGCAAGATCGATGAGGCCGCCGACCGGACCGGTATGAAGGCCATGGTTCTTGGTCTCGCCTTGATGATTACCGCCGTGGTCCTGCGGCACTTGTTCGTGGTCCAGGCTGAACTCGACGCTGGCGTGAACCCGGCCAAGTTCTCCGTTCGAATGCTGTGGTTCTTTGCCTTCACAGCGGTGATGGTGTGGATCCTTGCACGTACTCGCTTTGGTTCATGGACCTTCGCTGTCGGCGGTAACGCCCAGGCAGCACGTCAGGTCGGTGTGCCCGCTGCACGCACCAAGACGCAACTCTTCATGATCGTGTCTGGCGCTGCCTGGCTTGTCGGTATGTTGCTCGCCTTCCGTCTCAGCAGCCTCCAAGCAGGCGCTGGTGATGGTGAAGAATTTGAGTACATCATCGCGGCGGTGGTCGGCGGCACGATGCTCACAGGTGGTTATGGCACTGCACTAGGAGCTGCGTTTGGCGCAGCGATTATGGCGATGTCGTTGGTCGGCATTCAGTCCGCTCGGTGGAACACCGACTGGCGCTGGGTTTTCCTCGGCGTCATCTTGCTGCTGGCCGTGATCGCCAACCGATTCATTCGAGACCGCGCCGAAGGCGCACGGCGTTAAGGAGACACCATGGCTGAACACGATCTTCTCCAACTCGACAACATCTCGAAGTTCTACGGAAACATCATTGCGCTCGAGGGCGTGACCACCAGCGTGAATGCGGGCGAGGTTACGTGCGTGCTGGGTGACAATGGTGCCGGAAAGTCGACATTCATCAAGATTCTCGCAGGCGTGCATCAGCAGTCTGCGGGAACGATCAAGCTCAACGGCGAAGAGGTGATGTTCAAGTCACCTCGCGAGGCACTCGATGCCGGTGTCGCAACGGTGTACCAGGACCTAGCCATGGTCCCGTTGATGTCGGTGTGGCGCAACTTCTTCCTCGGTGCTGAGCCGACGAAGGGCATCGGGCCGATCAAGATGATCGACCAGGCCAAGGCCATGCGTATCGCCGTCGAAGAGATGGCCAAGATGGGAATCGACATTCGCGACCCCGAGCAACCAGTCGGCACGTTGTCAGGTGGTGAGCGTCAGTCGGTAGCGATTGCGCGAGCTGGCTACTTCGGCGCCCGCGTGCTCATTCTCGATGAGCCCACCTCGGCTCTTGGCGTGAAGCAGTCCGGCGTCGTGCTCAAGCGCATCGTCGAAGCACGTAACCAGGGTCTTGCCGTGATCTTCATTACGCACAACCCTGCGCACGCGTACCCCGTAGGCGATCGGTTCCTGATCCTGAACCGCGGCAAGTCCATGGGCAACTTCGCGAAGGAAGAGATCACCCAGCAAGAACTCACCGGCCTGATGGCTGGCGGCGCCGAGCTTCAAGAGCTGCAGTCCGAGCTTGAAGAAGCGATTTCCGGAGTCAAGAAGAGCTAGCCCGCGCAGGTCTGTCGGGCCTGTTGGAGAATTTTCATGACAGATCTCGAACTCCTCACTCTTGGACGGGTCAGCGTCGATCTTTTTGCCGAGCAAATCGGCGAGCCCATGCGGCATGTCACGTCGTTCCGTAAGTCGATCGGTGGCACGGCCACAAACGTCGCAGTCGCCGCAGCACGGCTCGGCCGCAAAGCAGCGCTGTGCACGAAGGTCGGCGATGATCAGTTCGGTGACTACGTGCGACATGCGCTCGAGCACACGTTTAACGTCGACAACCGCTTCATTGCCGTCGACCCCGACTTGAAGACGCCGTTGGCGTTTGCCGAGATGGATCCACCCGAAGATCCATCGATCATCTTCTATCGCGAACCGCGAGCACCCGATCAGAACATCGCGGTTGATGACGTCGATCATGATGTTGTTCGCGACGTCCCGATCTTCTGGCTGCCAGCTTCTCGTTTCTCCGACGAGGTGTCTGCTGCGACGTGCATCGAACTGCTGAAGGTCCGCGGCCGAAAGAGCCACACGGTGCTCGACCTCGATTGGCGTCCGATGTTCTGGGAGTCGCCTGAACAGGCGAGTGAGGCCATCTCTCCGCTGCTCGACCAGTTCACCATCGCAATCGGAAACAAGGACGAGTGCGAGATCGCCGTCGGCACCCGCGACCTCAACCTCGCCGCCGACCGTCTCCTCGAAGCAGGTCTCGAAATGGCGGTCATGAAGCTCGGCGGAGATGGGGTCATGATCGCCACCGCTGACGGCACCCGTGTTTCGGTGCCGCCGTACTTTGTCGACGTCGTTAGCGGCCTCGGCTCAGGCGATGCCTTTGGTGGCGCGTTCTGCCACGGCCTCCTCGAGGGCTGGGACCCCGAGACCATCATCAAGTGGGGCAACGCCGCAGGCGCCATCGTCGCGAGCCGCCTCATGTGTGCCGACGACATGCCCACCGTCGACGACATCACCACCCTCCTCGCCGAACGAGACCCCTCATGAGATTTGTGAAGGATTTGATACCTGTCAGGTGCCTTTTTCTCCACAAATCTCCGACGCATGGATTTGTGAACGATTTGGACCCTGTGGGGTACCTTTTCCTCCACAAATCTTTGGGTCGGTCATGACGGTGTTGTGGTGGGTACGTGGGTGCCCCGACCATCTTGTCGACGCGCATGCTTCGGCGGGGTTCACCTCGGTTGGTCCCGATGTCGGCGCCCGGAGCGGTGCCGTTGCGGTGCTGGCCGGACCCGAGCCTTACTCCGGCGACGTCCTCGACTCCATGCCTGATCTTCGATGCCTTGCGCGCATTGGCATCGGCTACGACGCCGTCGACCTCGACGCAGCCACCGAGCGCGGCATCCTGGTTACCAACACGCCCGATGGGCCAACGACCTCGACCGCCGAGCACGCCGTCGCGCTCATGATGGCCGTGAGCCACGAGCTCACGGCTTCGGCTAACCGTCTACGCGCTGCTGCCGGCGACTACGTGTCTCGGCAAAACAGCATGGAGCTCAATGGCCGAACGCTCGGTCTGCTCGGTGCAGGACGAATCGGTGGAGCTGTAGCCGTAATGGCCAAGGCCATTGGGATGAACGTGTTGATCGCCGACCCTGCCTTTGACGATGGCGTCGAGCTCGACGAGCTACTGGCCGAGTCTGATGTGCTTTCGATTCACGCGCCGGCAACTCCGTCGACCATCGGCCTTATCGATGCCGATGCGCTCGGTGCCATGAAGCCGGGTTCGATCCTGATCAACTGTGCTCGAGGCTCGATCGTTGATACCGATGCGCTCGTTGCCTCACTTCAGTCCGGTCACCTGATGGGCGCCGGGCTCGATGTCACCGAGCCCGAACCGCTCGACCCCGATCACCCGCTCCTGCAAATGGACAACGTGATCGTCACTCCGCACATTGCCTCGAATACCACCGCCGGGCGGGCGCGCATGGAATCGATGGCGTACGAACAAGTAACTATGGCGCTCGCTGGCAGCACACCGACGCAGCTCCTCAATCCCGCAGTCCTGTAAAGAAAGAAAGCCCCCAATGGATCGTCAACCACTCCGCATTGCAGTCATCGGCCTCGGCTGGATGGGTCAAGCCCACAGTCGTAGCTACGCCCGCATTCCTCAGTTGTTTCCCGACCGCGAATACAACCCCGTGCTCGCCGTCTGCGCCGACAACATGGAAGAACGTCGTGACCAGGCCATCCACGACTTCGGCTTCGAAGACGCCGTTGCCGATTGGCGCGACATCATGGACCGTGACGACATCGACGTCGTCACCTGCACCGCACCGAACATGCTCCACGAAGAGATCTGCGTTGCTGCCGCCGAAACCGGCAAGCACATTTTCTGCGAGAAGCCCGTCGGTGGTCGCCCCGATCAGACTGTTCGCGCCGAGAAGGCCGCTCGCGATGCTGGCGTCGTCACGGGCGTTGGCTACAACTACCGCTTTGCTCCGCTCGTTCAGTACCTGAAGGGCCTTATCGAAGAGGGCGAGCTCGGCGAGATCACCAACTACCGCGGCCGCTTCTTCTCGATGTACGGATCCGACCCGATGGGTCTGCTCAGCTGGCGCTTCAAGGTGGACCAGTCGGGCTACGGCGTGAGCACCGACATCCTCAGCCACTCGATGGACCTGGCCCACATGCTCGTCGGCCCCATTACGAAGGTCATGGGTATGCAGAAGACCTTCATCACCGAGCGCCCACTTCCCAAGGAAGGCGGCACGCACTACGACCGAGGCGAGCCCGGCGACCCCACCGGCGAGGTCACCAACGAGGACTACTTCGGAGCCTTCTGCGAGTTCGAGAATGGCGCCATCGGCACCTTCGAAACCAGCCGCAACATCATCGGCCCGGAGAGCCAGAACGCGTTCGACGTCTACGGAACCAAGGGCGCCGCGAACTGGAACCTCGAGACAATGAACGAGATGGGCCTCTTCCTTCTGAAGGACCAGGCTCGTGGCTACACGACCGTACGCGGTGGCGACCGCTACCCGTACCACGGCAACTTCGTGCCCGGTGACGCCAACAGCATTGCGTTCGAAGATCTGGTGACCATCGAGGACTACGAGTTCTTGAAGGCCGTCGCTGCCGGCACCAAGCACTCAGCCAGCTTCAAAGAAGCCGTCGACTACGTCAGCGTGCAAGCAGCGCTCATTAAGTCGACCGAAACCGGTACCTGGCAAGATGTCGTCAACCTGGCGGAGTCGTAATGCGCGTCTTCTCCCCACTGGTCGTGGCCGCTACGCAGCGCACTGCCCCGTCGGCTGCGCCCTCAGGGTTACGCACCGCTTCGCTCGCTCCACCAAAGTCGGGCTTCGCTCGACGGCTCATTGCACCGCTTCGCAACCACGACCAGCTCGATCTGAGGCATTCCGTCTCCGCCGTTTCCTCCCGAGAAGGAGTTTCCGATGACTGAAACTGTTCGCTTAACGACCTCACAAGCGATCGTGAAATACTTGATTGCCCAGAAATCTGTGCAACGTGACGGGTCTGTTGCTCCGCTGTTTGGCGGGGTGTACGGCATCTTTGGGCATGGCAACGTGACGTCGCTTGGGCACGCGCTCGAGCGCGAGAAAGAGGCGCTGCCAACGTTCCGCGGTCAGACCGAGGAAGGCATGGCACTTGCTGGCGTTGCGTACGCCAAGGCCACCCGCCGCCGCCAGATCATGGTCGCCACGAGCTCGGTTGGCCCGGGTGCGACCAACATGGTCACCGCCGCCGGGGTCGCGCATTCGAATCGCTTGCCGTTGCTCCTCATCTCGGGCGATACGTTTACGAGCCGTCTGCCCGATCCAGTGCTGCAGCAGGTCGAGCACTTCAATGACCCGACGCAGACGGTCAACGACAGCTTTCGAGCAGTCACGCGCTACTGGGATCGGATCGTTCGACCCGAGCAACTCACCAGCTCGTTGCCGCATGCGATCCACACCATGCTCGACCCGGCCGACTGTGGCCCGGCGTTCATTGGCCTCCCACAAGACATCGGGGCCGAGGCGTGGGACTTCCCGCTGAGCTTCTTCACTGAGACCGTCCACGACATTGCCCGACCTCGCGCAGACAAGCGTCAGCTCGACGCAGCAATCGCAGCGCTCAAGTCGGCGACCAAGCCGCTCATCGTCGCCGGTGGCGGTGTGCACTACAGCCTCGCCGAACCCGAGCTTGCCGCCTTCGCCACGGCGCACAATATCCCCGTCGTTGAGACGGTCGCTGGCAAGGCGTGCATGGAGTGGAACCACCCGATGTACGGCGGCCCGATCGGTGTCACCGGTGGAACGTCGGCGAATGCACTTGCGGGTGAGGCCGATGTGGTTCTCGCCGTCGGTACTCGACTTCTCGACTTCACGACCGGCTCGTGGACCGTGTTCAAGAACGATGGCGTGAAGATCATTCAGCTCAACACGGCACGGTTCGATGCGACCAAGCGCCAGTCGATGCCACTCGTCGGAGATGCCAAGGCAACCCTTGGCGAAATGACCCTCGCTCTCGGCGACTACCGGGCGCCCAACGAGTGGACCACGACGCTGTCGACCGAGATCGCGCAGCACAACGCCTACATCGACAAGATCGCAGCCAAGGACGCCTCGAGCGATAGTGGTCTACCGACCTACGCCCAGGTCGTTGGTGCAATCGACCGTCTCGCCGACGAGAAGACCTTCGCACTCGCCGCCGCTGGTGGGTTCCCCGGTGAGGTGAACAACGGCTGGCGCGCAAAGCATCTCAACAGTTTTGATTGCGAGTACGGCTACAGCTGCATGGGGTACGAGACCGCTGGTGGTTGGGGCGCCGCAATGGCAATGCCCGATAAGGACGTTGTTGTCTTCTGCGGCGATGGCTCGTACATGATGCTCAACAGCGACATCTACAGCTCGGTGATTCACGGCCACAAGATGATCGTGATCGTCTGCGACAACGGTGGCTTCGCTGTGATCAATCGTCTGCAGACGAACATGGGCGGCAACCCCTACAACAACCTCATCAAGGACAACCCGACGGTCGTCAACCCGATCCCGGTCGACTTCGCCAAGCACGCCGAAGCTCAAGGTGCAATTAGCGAGACGGTCACCACTATCGACGAGCTCGAAGCAGCGTACGCTCGTGCGAAGGACGCCGATCGCACGTACGTGATTGCGCTCGTGACCGACGCATACAGCTGGACCGAGGGCGGGTCGTTCTGGGAGGTCGGTGTGCCCGAGGTCAGCGATCTCGAC
>CAKZVC010000097.1 GCA_937922235.1 uncultured Acidimicrobiales bacterium
CTCCACCATTGCTGCGCCACGATCGCTCTTGGTCTGTGCCTTGAGCCAGGTGCTGAAAATATCGAACTGGGTAATCACGTCAGGTTTCTCCTAATAACTTTCGGACCCGATGTGAGCCCTGTTGTATATAAAGAACTTCGACGTGCAACGGGTTTCTCCTCATAGGCCTGTTGAACCCTTCAGCGAGGTCAACCGGCCTGCATCCCGTAGGCCTTGATTTTCCCGCGCTCAGGCAGCTTGTGCCGGTGGAACGAATTCATCGACGGGCGGGCCAGCGGTGTTGGTTTCACCCTGAATGACCGGCGATGCAGCAGATTTGCTAGCCATCTTGCGTGAATCGACCGCACTTGCGATCAGTCCCGCGCCGGCGATCACTGGCAGCGCCCGATTGAGGCCAACGAACACGCCGCCCCACAAGAACACCCAGGTAAGAACACCAATGAGCGGCAGCCATCGTTTGGCGAGTCCCCCACCGGATACATGGGCTGCGGCCCACAATCCGAACATGCCGACGGCAACAAGCGTTGCGTCGTAGAAATACAAGCGTGGGTTCGCTACCACGACGAAGACGGCCAAACCGCCGAACGCCCGAATGTGGCTTTCAGCGAGTGCGTCGGGAGTCCACAAGGCCAGAACCGAGAGTCCAAGGATCAGGGCCGCTACGCCAAAGACGACCACGGCGATCGCCGACTGCGAGCTAAAGCCCAACGTTGTCTGGGCCGCGCCCAAAACCGTCACCATCTTCTCAAACGGAACAATGTTGTCCTGCTGGAGCTCGGCCATCATCGTGATGTTGTCAACAAATCCGGTCCATTGGCTGAGGCCAAACGGCAGCGAAAGCAAGCCGAGCGCTCCGGTTCCGGCGGAGAAACCTCGAAGGCTCTGCCACGAGCGTGACCAGACAAGCACGACCGGCACAGCGATTGCGATGTTTGGCTTCAGCCACAGCATCGCCAGCGCAACACCGGCGAACGCTTGACGATCTGTTGACCAGAGCCATGCAGCGAGCCCGAACGCCAGCACATAGACGCCGCTGTACTGACCGATAAGTGTCGAAGAAACAACAGCACCCGACGCCGTAGCCACGATCATGCCCGTCGTAGCGTCGTAGGGCCGACGCTCCGACTTGGCGAAAAGGCGAAGACCCGCCGCGAAAGCCAGCAGCGTCCCCACTGCAGATACCAGAAACGAACCGTAAAACCCGAAGAGCGCCAGCGGCAAAGAGAGCAGCAGCGCGAACGGCGGATACAGGTACGGCAGCGGCTCGGCTTCCGCGTCGTACGGACGGTAGATCTGTTCCCCGGCGAACACTCGATCAGCAGCAGCGTCGAACGCCGTCCAATCCGTCTCCAGGTTGACGAGCGGGTCACTCAGGACCCAATCCGCCAGCATCAAGATAAGAACGCCAGCACACAGAACCGTGATACGGCGAGCCCACCTATGACCAGCTGGGATATCTCCCATGTGATCTAGTCGAGGTGAACGATGCCCATGCGAACCGCAGACAGCACAGCCTGGGTGCGGTCACGAGCATCGAGCTTCTGATAGATCGAGGCGAGGTGGTTCTTAACGGTCTTCTGGGAGATGAAGAGCTGTTCGGCGACCTCTGGGGTCGAGCAACCATCAGCGATGAGTTGAAGCACTTCTTCTTCACGCTTGGTCACGACACGCTCTTGCTCTGGCACTGGCTGGTCCATGCGGCGAACTTCGTTCAGCATGGTCGCAGCGAGCTGCGGAGAAAGTGCGGTGTCACCAGCAGCGGCCATGCGGACAGCCGAAGCGATTTCGTTCGTCGAGCAATCCTTGACGAGGTAACCAGACGCACCAGCACGAATTGCGTTCGCGAGAACATCCTGGTCGGCGTGCATCGTGAGCATGACGATTCGTGCAGCGGGGTAGGCCTCTCGAATCTGACGACATGCTTCGACACCGTCGAGCTCTGGCATGGTGACGTCCATAAGAATCACTTCTGGCTTCACCTGCGTTGCGAGCTGTACAGCCTCTGCCCCATTACGGGCCTCGGCGACAACATCAAAGCCTTCCTCACGCATCGAGCGGCTCAAGCCTTCTCGGAGCATTCGGTGATCATCAGCAAGCATCAAGCGGATCGTCATTGGTCTTCCTCAGTGGTAGCTCTGCCGGCGGGTTGTGCCCTCTCCGACCACACTCCATCGGTGCTGAACCACTCTTCTTAAGTGTGAGAGTGGGCCTTTTGCGCTATTTCCCGAAGGCTGATTTAGTGGTCAATGAGGGTCTGTTTCTCTCTACCTACAGGACCGGCTTGCTGCCCTTCCCATGCGCTCGGTCCCCCACGACCGGTTGCAAGGCCAGTTCGTGGGCGGCCTGTGCTCGCACAGCGGCGTTTGCCGGCACCTTTCGTCAGTGACCTTTGGGGTCAGACCCCGAAAGCCGCGTGGCCGAAAACAGCCAATGGGCCAAGCCGAAGCCTGACCCATTGAAGTAGAACTCATGTTTCCAGCGACGCTGCCACCGCCTCAGGCGCAACGCCTGCGTGGCGTTTGAACGCCCGCCGGAGGCGACGGGCAGATCTGAGTCACTGGTGGCGAAAATCGCGACGGAGTCGCCGCCACCCGTTACTCAGATACCCGTCATGATCTGGATCATTGCTGGGACGAGGATGACAACGAACAGCGATGGGAAGATACAGAACACCATTGGGATCAGCATCTTGACCGGAGCCTTCTGCGCTGCTTCCTGCGCAAGCTGGCGGCGTCGGATTCGCATCTCGTCAGCCTGGGCACGGAGTACACGGCCGATCGACACACCAAAGGTGTCAGCCTGAAGGATTGCAAGAACGAAGCTTCGGACTTCGGAGATATCGATTCGGGCGTCCATGGAGCGCATCGCATCTGCACGGCTGGCGCCTGCTCGAGTCTCACCAAGCATTCGGGCGAACTCGGTCGACAGCGGGCCAGGTACGGTAACGATCGTGCGATCGAGCGCCTGCTCGAAACCAAGGCCTGCCTCAACCGAAATGGTGAGAAGGTCAAGCACGTCAGGAAGGTCCTTCATGATTGCCGTCTGGCGGTCCTTCACTGCGGCGTTCAGCTTTGAGTCCGGACCGGCGATGAGAATGCCGAGCAGCAAGACGGTACCCATGAATCGAATCATGCCTTCGATGCCCAACGGGTTCCAGACGTACATGAACAGGATGACGAACGGAATTGCGGCGATGGCGAAGACGCGCATGGCGATGAAGCGATCGACCTCAGCGGTTGAGTCGCGGCCAGCCATCACGAACTTCTGACGGACTTTGTCGACATATCCACTTGGGGTGAGCCGTCGACCGAAGTCGCCAGCGCCGCCCATCATCACCGAACGGATTCGGGAAATGAACGACCCTTCAAGGTCGGACTCGTCGATGATGCCAGCGTTCGCGGCCGCAGCTACGTCGTAGCCGTCGACCTGGCGAAGCGTGTCACGGGCCTCAGCCTGCTCCACACCTCGGCTTGCAAAGGTGTACACAATGCCGGCAACTGCAGCTGCTGCGAGTAGTACCGCAACTTCTGGTGCCAATGAAATGATGTCCATTGTCGATCTCCCTTAGATCTCGATGTCAATGATCTTGCGCATCCACAGTGCGCCAGCGACCATGCTGACGCCGGCGATACCCATGGCGACGTAGCCAAGCGTGTTCGTCCAGAGCGTCGAGATGTATGGCTTGTTCATGAAGTACATCGCTGCGCCCACACCGAATGGAAGCAGCAGTAGGACGATTGCTGACATGCGACCCTCAGCGGTAAGTGCCGAGACCTCGCCACGCAGACGTGAACGCGATGTCATCGTGTCGGCCACCGTGCTCAAGAGCTCGGCGAGGTTACCGCCGACCTCTCGCTGGATCTTGATGGCAACGATCGCCCAGAGCAGGTCGACCGAGTCAACTCGCTCAGCCAGGTCGTCGAGTGCGAGGTCGAGGTCCTTACCGAGGCGAGCCTCGTTCACGGTGCGCCGGAACTCACCAGCAAGCGGTTCCTCAGCCTCGTTACCTACCGCATCGATGCCCTGTACAAAGCTGTAACCAGCCTTGAGCGTGCTCGCTAGCAGGTTGAGCGTGTCGGGAAGCTGTGCTTCAAGCTTCTTGGAGCGACGCTTGACCTTCAGCTTGATGTACACCATCGGCAGTGTCGCGGCTGGAATCGCAAAGAGCAGCGCAACAAACGGGTTGCCGCCAGAGATCAAGAAGCCAAGCAGGAGCGCACCGATGATCAGGCCGATCTGAATGGCCATCGCCTCGCCCACTCGGAGCGGGATCTCGGCCTTTTCGAGCATCGACGTCGTCGACGTTAGATCGCCACGGGACGCTGCAGCCTCTTCGGCTCGTTCAACAACTTGCTCGATGATCTTCGAGCGCTGACTCTGGAATGCTTCGTCAGCTGCACGTTGCTCTTCGGTCCGGTCTTGTGAACCGTAGACAGACAAGGTTGAGTTCAACGAGTTATCGGCGCCGGTGAAGATTTGCATCATCGAGAACGAGAACAGCAAAGTCGCAACCACGGCGAGCGCAATGCCGATGAGGGCGATGTTGCTGCCCTGGAGGACAGCGAAGCGTGACTGTTCGATGATCGGCGGGGCGAGAAGGCCAGCACCGGTCGCCAGGCCGGCGGGGACGATGCGAACACGCTCGGTGTTGCCACGGAAGCTCACGATTGCAGAGCTCGTGCCCTCGACATCCACCGATCCCAGCTGGACCGATGATGGATCGATTGTTGCCACAACGACCGACTCGTGAGCCTCAGCGGCCAGACGACCTGCGTCAGACAGGGTGACATCTGGGGTACCTCGGAAGAAGGCACCACCGCGAACGGCGGTTGCAACATCGGTAAATGCCGCCACGTTGAGGTTCTCTGCCTGCGGGGCGACAACCGTGAACGTCGCGTTCGTCGACAGCAAGCTGCCCTTTGCGGCTTCGGCGGTTACCGATGACGCTCCACCTGGGCTGCCGATGAACGCTACGACATTGCGGATGCCGTCTCCCTGCGCAGCAAATGCTGAAACAGAGTTGTTGACTGCATTCCACGTCACGGCGCCAGATCCGACCCGCATGTTGTCGAGCGCGTCGCGGACGGCTGCGTGGTTGGTCGTGAATGGAACCACTGCACGGGTGTCAGCGCTGCCGTTTCCGGCTTCCACGAGCATGACTCGAGTACTTGCGCCGATCGTCGAGAGATACGAGATCGCTGCGGATCGAACCTCGTCAAAGCCGGCGATTGCGTCGGCATTTTCGGAGTTGTCGACGATGAGAACCGTACTGACAAGGGTGCGCGAACGGTGGATTGGCTGAACTGCCACCGACTGTTCGTTGCCTTCGATCGTGACTTGAACGTTGTTCGCCACCTCACCATCAGGATCACTAGGCCCTGGTCGGAGTACTACGGTGTTGGCCCCGCTACGAAGGTCAACTCGGAGTACCTCAAAGTCTGGCTGGTTCGGAACAACCGGCGCATCTTGCGCGGCGAGCGGAGCAGCAAGAAGCGACAGCATCAATCCGATGATCGCAATCAGGCCAAACGCACGCGTTCGGGGTCTCAGAGCGGAACTCTGATGAGTAACTGCCATGGTTATGCCCTCCGGGTGGGCGTAAAGACCTCGGCACCAAGCTTGATGCCATGGTCTGAGAGCTTCTCGGCGAACTTGGGACGCACACCCGTTGGCTGCAGCGTTCCCAGAAGTTTGCCGTCTTCACCTACACCAGCTGCGAAGTCAAACAGGAAGATGTCCTGAAGGATGATGACTTCACCCTCCATGCCCTGCACCTCGGTGATGTGGGAGATTTTACGTGAGCCATCACGCTGACGACCGATCTGGATTACCAGGTCAACCGCAGACGAGATCTGCTCGCGAATTGCCTTAATCGGCAGGTCGTAGCCGGCCATCATGGTCAGCGTTTCAATACGGGTCATTGCGTCACGAGGGGTGTTTGCGTGAACCGTGGTGAGCGAGCCGTCGTGGCCCGTGTTCATGGCCTGGAGCATGTCCAATGCCTCGCCGCCACGACACTCACCAACAACGATTCGGTCGGGACGCATACGAAGCGAGTTCTTGACGAGGTCTCGAATCGATACTTCACCCTTGCCTTCAACGTTGGCTGGGCGAGACTCCATACAGAGCACGTGGTCCTGGCGAAGCTGAAGCTCCTTTGCATCCTCGATCGTGATGACGCGGTCACCCTCGGGGATGAACGAGCTCATCACGTTGAGCGTGGTCGTCTTACCAGAACCGGTACCACCGGAAATGATGACATTGAGCTTGCCGATGATGCAGGCCTGCAAGAAACGAGCGGATGCGGGAGTAAGCGTTCCGAATCCGATGAGATCCTCGATACCAAGAGGGTCCTTCGAGAACTTTCGAATGGTGAGGAACGGGCCGCCGATTGCGAGTGGCGGGATCACTGCGTTCACACGTGAGCCGTCGGGAAGACGGGCATCACAAAGGGGTGAAGACTCATCGATACGACGACCGACCTGGGCCACGATCTTCTCGATGACTCGGCGAAGGTGGTCTTCGTCGAGGAACTTCACTGGAGCGATACCCGCTTTACCGGAGCGCTCTACATAGACCTGGTTTGGACCGTTGACCATGATCTCCGTGACACTCTCGTCGTGCAGAAGCGGATCGATGGGTCCGTAACCGAGAACATCGTTCGCGATCGATTCAATCAATCGCTGCTTGTCAGCTGCAGAGAGCGGAACTCGCTCCTCGGCAACTGCTTGCTCAAGCTTGGAGTACACCATCTTCTTGAGCTCGTCTTCGGGCATGTCGCTGTCGTACAACATGCCGCCGAGATCATCGATCAGGCGGCCGTGGACGCGAAGCCGGAGCTCCTGGACACCATTGGCCTGCTGTTGCTGCTGTGCAGTCGGCGCGGCCTGCTGCTGTGGCGCTGGGGCCTGTGGTGGTGCTTGGCTAGGAACCTGTGGTGCTCCACCTGCTGGGGCACCGCCGGCGCCAGCTGCTGCTGTGGCATTGTTTGCCCCGTTGAGGCGTTCGTAAAGCGACATGTGTATCAGATCTCCCTAGACACGTGTATTGCAGAAAGTGAGCGGGGTTAGCCGCGACGACGCCGAACCTCGGCGTCTTCTTCGTTCAAGGTGTCAGCAAGCGATCGGATCGACTTCGCTACACCACTCTTTGGATGGGACAGAACAAAAGGGACGCCCTTGTTGACCGACTGCGGGACAACGACATCGCTTGGCACAAGCGCTTCTGCGCTGACCTGCAATGTTCGTTCGACACCGCCGATGTCGAGCTTCACCTTGGAGTTCGCCCGGTTCAGGATCAGACGGAGCTTCTCCATGGGCGTGTTCAAGAGGCGCAAGGTCTGAAGACCGATCTTGACGTTCTTGATGTTTGGGATATCCATACCGGCAACGAGCAATACGTCGTCGGAGACCTCTACCAGGCCGAGCACAACGTCGTTGAAGTAGGCCGGAGTATCGATGATGACATGAGCACAGAATCGCTGGAGCAATTCGATGATCTTCACCATGTCGTTTGCGCCGATCTGATCGGCGAACGCTGGCTCGAGGGGTGCTGGCAACACCCGCAAACCCGAAGGTTCGTGGGTTGCGAGCAAGCTCTCAAGAAGCGAGGTGTCGAGACGTTCGATGTTGGAGACCGCGTCAACCACGGTGTGGGTTGGGGCAAGCTTCATCATGACGGCCACATCGCCGAACTGGAGGTCCGCGTCGACGAGGACGACAGGCGCTTCGGAACGTTCTGCGAGGACTACGGCGAGGTTGGTTGCGATAACCGACTTACCCGAGCCGCCCTTGGTCGAAAAGACCGTCGTGACTCGGCCGAGCTCGGCACCTTCACCGCCGGTCGCAAGTGGTGCGCCTGGCATAGCTGCGATGCCGGCGTCAGCGCGAAGACCAGATCCGACACGCTCGATGGCTTCGACGATCTGGAGCGTGTCACCTTGAAGGGTGAGCACGTCCTTGACGCCCGAACGAAGCGCGAGCTGGAGAACCGTGGTGGAGAGTTCGTCTGCCACAAGCACCACGCCAACATCTGGGCGTGAGCTCAACGTGCGCTCGACAGATGACAGAACATCTGCGTCCGAGCACGATGGGCCAAGGACAACCACCGTTGGTGAACCAAGCAGGCGTGGGAGCACCGACTCGATCGTTTCGAATCCGGAAACTCCGGGGCCGAGACGCTCTTCGAGATCGAGGCGAACACCTGGGATAGGTTCGACGACTGCGACTGCGAGCTGCGCTGCACCTTGCGGTGCCGCAGTCTCTTCAAATTCGTTGAAATCGAATGCTGCCATTATTCGTCTGCTCCATCGGTTGCGTCTTCACCTTCGGCGCCTGCGTCATCGGTAGCACCGGAGAGGCCGCTCGTTGCAGCGTCGTCTGATCCTGCGGTGTCAAGGGTGTCGGTGTCATCAGCTGCCGCTGCGTCAGCGAGGTCGTCGATGAATCCTTCTGGACCGTCGGGGGTGATCTGGGTTGGGTCCTCACCAGGGAGGTCTGCCTCGATGAGGATGTCGTCGATCACGATGTTTGCCTGAGCTGCTGGCTCCCAATCTGCTGGGAGAAGGCTGAGCACGATGCTGCTCGGGTCTACCGAGAGGATGCGCTGCGCGGCGTCTGGTGGAACTGCCAGGGTGATCTGGAGCTGAGCGCCTGCGGCTGGATCTTCTTCTTCTGCGACGGGGGCACCCTCAGTTGCGACTGGCTTGGCCTGTCCAACAACGTCGTTGTTGATACTGACGATACGAACGCCACGGTAGAGGTAACGGGCCGGCTGGGTGTAGGGGCTGGTCGCAGCGCTCTCTTCGAACGCATCTTGCTCACCAGGGGTTTCTGGTGGCTCGCCGAGCACGATCATGTCGACGAAGTCGCCTGGGTCGAGGAAGCCGTTGACGGCGTTCGCCTTGTCGATCGTCATCGAGAACGCCACTCGACCTTCGGGAAGAAGATCGGCGTAGGTGGTCTCGACCACCTCGGGGTCCTCGAACATACCCGTGACCAACACCTGGTTGGCGGCGATGTTCGAGACAGCGACTCGACCTGCGATCTGGGAGAGGTCGGTAACCGCGCTCAATGGCTTGAACGAGCTCTCGATCTCGCGCTGGACAATGCGGTTGGTGGCTTGGACCGAGCTTGCGGTCGTACCAGCGGCGACATCATCGACCAGTACGAATACCGGCACTCGAGCAACTCGATTCTCGACGTCCTCCTGGACGCCTTGGACATAGTTCAAGAGCGCAAAGCCCGCCAACGCCCCGATCAGAATCGAGCCAACCAACATGATGATCTTCTTAGATCCCACGACTTACCTCACTTGTTCGGCCCCTATGGCCCTTGTGTGCGTAAGTAAAGTGTCGGCTTTCTGCGGTTCATGTTGAGCAGAAGATGTCTCTGAGCGTGATTTTCTTTTTCAGAAAAACGAAGAGACCCGCTGCGCTCTGGCAGCGGGTCTCTCAAAATTGCTTGGATTCACAACCCAGAATGAGATTTCTGGGCGGTATTGCCACTACTCGGCGGGAGTCTCCTCCGCAGCTGGGGTTTCTTCTGCAGGAGCAGCGTCAACGGCCTGAGCGGCGGCACCTTCGTCGCCCGACGCTGGTACTGGGGCTTCGCCACCGTGCTCGGCGAAGTACTCTTCCCACGCTTCCTGACCCTCGGAGTAATCAGAACCGATGTAGTTGCCCTGGTCGTCGTAGGCGTGCTCACCGAAGTGCTCCTGGTACTCAGCAGCAACAACGCCACCCTCAGCAGCCTGCTTGATCGACAAGCTGATGCGGCGACGCTGGAGGTCGAGATCGATGATCTTGACCCAGAGCTCTTCGCCTGGGGTAACAACCTGCTCTGGCAGATCGACGTGGTGTGCCGACATCTCGGAGATGTGCACGAGGCCTTCGATTCCGTCGCCAACCTGGACGAACGAACCGAATGGCACGAGCTTGGTGACACGGCCGTAGACGAGCTCGCCTGGGCGATGATCGCCAGCGAACTCCTGCCATGGATCTTTCTGGGTGGCCTTCAGCGAGAGGCTGATGCGCTCACGGCTGAGGTCAACTTCGAGCACCTGTACTTCGATTTCGTCGCCAACAGCAACGACCGAACCTGGGTGGTCAACGTGCTTCCAGGAGAGCTCGGAAACGTGGACGAGTCCGTCCATGCCGCCGAGATCGACGAATGCACCGAAGTTGACGACCGACGAAACAACACCGGTACGTACTTCGCCTGGCTTCAAGTTGTCGAGGAACTCCTCGCGCTGTTCGCGCTGGGTCTCTTCGAGCCATCCACGACGCGACAGCACAACGTTGTTGCGGTTCTTGTCGAGCTCGATGATCTTGGCTTCGATCTCCTTGCCAACGTATGGCTGGAGGTCGCGAACACGGCGGAGCTCAACAAGTGAGGCTGGCAAGAAGCCGCGGAGGCCGATGTCGACGATAAGTCCGCCCTTGACGACCTCGATGACGTTGCCCTTGACAATGCCGTCTGCTTCCTTGACTTCTTCGATCTTGCCCCAGGCACGCTCGTACTGTGCGCGCTTCTTGGAGAGGACGAGCCGGCCTTCTTTATCTTCCTTCTGAAGGACGAGCGCTTCGACCGATTCACCCATCGACACGATCTCGAACGGATCGGCGTCGTTGCGGATGGAGAGCTCACGGCTCGGGATGACACCCTCAGCCTTGTAGCCAATGTCGAGGAGGACTTCGTCACGATCGATCTTGACGACGGTTCCTTCGACGAGTTGACCGTCTTCGACGGTGACCATCGACGTGCCGTAGGCGGCATCGAGGTCGGCATCGTTTACGTCGTTTGCGACGATCTGGCGCGGAATGTAGTTGCCTTCGGCATCGAACGTTCCGAATTCTTGGGTTGCTGTATCTGACACTGGTGCTCTAATCGGGAATAGGAAATAGGGAATAGAAA
>CAKZVC010000098.1 GCA_937922235.1 uncultured Acidimicrobiales bacterium
CGCCTTCCGGGCCGACCCTGAAGGGCTTCTCGAGGCGCAAGCCGCCCAGGCCCGCCCGGTCGATCAGGACGAGCCAAGCGAGCGTCCAGCTCCGGTTACCAGTGGCGAACGAGCGGGCCTGCTGCTGTCCGTTGCAGGATCGCTCGTGGCCATCGCTGCACTGTTCTTCCCATGGGCGAACAACGCTGGTCTTGTGAGCTCGTACGGGCGCTTCGCCGATGAGAACGCAAACGGCGAGCTTGCCGGGCAGTCGTTCAACGGCCTCGCCGCATCCGGCGGCACCTTCTTCGGTATTTTGCTCGGCCTTTTTGCGCTGCTCGCACTGGCTGCGTCGCTTCGCCCACTGCTGTCGTTCACCGACGCGATCCCTCGGACCATGCTCAAAGGCCAAGGCATCATGCTGACCGCGATCACCGCGATCATTCTCGTCGTGTGGGTCCTCAACGTGTTCGAAGGCGTGATCGGCGGAACCGGCCCCACCGGGTTGCTCTCGACGATCGGGCTCACGCTGTTCGTGATCACGGTCGCGATGATCGCCATCGAGACATTCACCAGCGGGACCCCACGCCTTGGTTCTGATGGGGCACTCATCATGGCGATTGGGATGACCGGCGCATCGCTTGGATACCTTCTTCTCCAGGCGACAGAATTCGTGCAGGACTACAGCCACGGCTTCGGTGTCTATGTTGGGCTGGTCGGGGCACTGATGACCCTGGCGGGGGCAACGATGGCCACGCTCTCGGCGCCCTACGGTCCGCGTCGTCCATTGCCCGTAGACGTGTCCTGGGGTCGTGTTGCTGCGGCGACCTTCGCACTACTTCTTGTAGTGGGATCTGCAGTCGGTGTTGGCGAACGCGAAGTCGCGAACGGCGGTTGGGGTTGGTACTTCGACGAGCGGGTCCAGGCGATCGAACGCACCTCAGATGAGGTTCCCGCCGACATCGAGGCCGAGATCGAACGTCTTCGCGTAGATGCCGGCGACGACATCAACAAACAGATCGCCAACGCTCAGGCCATCCAGAACCTCATGAACAGCGTGCAAAGCGGTGACCGCGTGATCTTCAGCGGTGTCGATTCTGAGGGTCCTGGTCTGGGTTGGATCTCGATGGCACTGGCTGCAGCGGGCGTGCTGGCGTCGCTCGCCTCCGCCGGCGTGCTCGGGGGAGCAGAGCAACGCCGGTGGAAGGGCTCGGTTGCCCTCGCCGGTATTGGCTTGGCCATGATGACCATCCCGATGGCGTTCATCCTCGGGATTGTTCGGGTTGGCATTGGTTCGACCACCCTGGGCGGCATTGGGGCGTTCATGACGTTCCTTGCCGGGTTCATCGTGTTCTCGAGTGGCCGCGGCGTGGTGAACGAATTCCGCCGCCGCAAGATCTACAGCGATGTGGCTCACATCGAGGCCGCGAAGATCGCTGGCGATGACGATGCGCTTATCGACATCACCGACGAAGACGCTCCAGCAAATGCAGCTGACAACCTTGATACGGGTGCCGATATTGACGCTGCGCTTGGGTCCTAAGCGATGCGAGATCTGAACTTGTTGTTACAGAACCATGGAAACTTCATTCCATTGCTGCCATGTAGCACTGAGAAACAATTGAAAAATCAACGGACTTCGACCGCAAGAGTCTTCATGCCCAGTTCGGAAGTACACCGATGTCGTGGTACGGTCGTGACCGCCGACACAACGGAGAGGGGATTCGCGCGTGGCTGACCACGGTGACGAAATCATCAGATTAGAGAATGTCTTCAAGATCTTTGGGCCACAGCCCCGGGGTCGTGCACTCACGCTCGCCAAGAGCGGCATGAAGAAAAACGATGTCCAGGCTGCTACCGACCACGTTGTTGGTATGAGCGATGTGTCCTTCAGCGTGAACCGCGGCGAGACCTTCGTGATCATGGGCCTTTCCGGTTCGGGCAAGTCGACCGCTATTCGTACGGTCAACCAGCTGCACGACATCACCGACGGTCACGTCTACGTCGACGGCGTGGACGTACAGGCACTCCACGGGCCATCCCTCCAGCAATTCCGCCGCGAGAAGATGGGCATGGTGTTCCAGCACTTTGCGCTCTTCCCGCACCGCTCGGTCATCGACAACACCGGTTACGGGTTGAAGGTACAGAAGGTCGAGAAGGCCGAACGCGACCGGGCATCGCTCGAAGCACTCAAGCTTGTCGGCCTTGAGTCCTTTGCGCACAACAGCCCTCGTGAACTCTCCGGTGGCATGCAACAGCGTGTTGGCCTTGCTCGTGCGCTTGCCGCCGACCCGGACATTCTGCTTATGGACGAGGCCTTCTCCGCCCTCGATCCACTCATCCGCCGCCAGATGCAGGACGAGATGATGGCGATTCAGGAACAGCTGAAGAAGACCATCCTGTTCATCACGCACGATCTGAACGAGGCACTTCGCATTGGCGATCGCGTCTGCATCATGAAGGACGGCGCTGTCGTCCAGATTGGTACCCCTGAGGAAATCCTCACGCAACCGGCAACCGGCTATGTGGCCGAGTTCGTCCAGGATGTGGACCAGGGCCGCGTGATCGACGTTCAGACGATCATGTCTGGCGCAACGACCGTGTCATCGAGCGCAACGCTCGCCGACGCGCTGACCAGCCTCGGCGACGCGTCCGGCGCATTCGCAGTCGACGACGACGGGCGCCCAACCGGGCTCCTCACCGTTGAAGACGGCATCCGAGCAGCACAAATGGGTACGACCGAGGTCGGATCCGCACTGCGCATCGACTTCGAGACGTGCGCACCAACCCAGACCTTCAACGAGGTCTACGCATCAGCTGGCCGTGGGCTCCCCATGGCAGTTGTCGATGATTCGGGACGCCTCGTTGGCGTGCTGAACCCTCGCGAAATGATGGAAGAGATGGGCCGGGTCGAGCAATTGATCGACGGCTTCGAGCGAGAGGTGTTCATGTAATGAGCAGCATGCTGTTTGCACAAGAGAGTTTTACTGACAACAAGTGGCAAGAGAGCTTCCGCTTTCCCTTTGGTGAATGGCTCAAAGAGCTCGTCTTCTGGGCGGTGAACAACCCGGTCACGGCCTTTATTGGCGACGTGATCGAGTGGCCGTTCAAGACGTTCTTCGAGCTGATTATGAGCGAGCGCGTTGGCCGCGACTCGATCATGACAATCCCGTGGGTCTGGCTGGTCATTGGCGTCTTCGTCATTGCTTCGTTCACCCGAAATACCCGCATTGGCTTGGCCTGTGCCTCGATGTTGGCCGTCTGTGGTTTCCTCGGTGCTGAGTACTGGACCGAGACCGCAAAGACGATTGGCATGATTCTCGTATCGGTGACGCTCTGCGCCATCGTCGGTATTCCGCTCGGCATCTTGTCAGGCCGGTTCGACAGCGTGTGGAATGTGGTACGACCAACGCTCGATGCCATGCAGGTTGTGCACTCGTTTGTGTTCATGCTGCCGTTTATCTTCTTCTTCGGCCTCGGCAACGTGTCGGCGACCATGGTGACAATGGTGTTCGCACTGCCGCCGCTCGTGCGTCTGACGAACCTCGGAATCAGACAGGTGCCCGAAGACGTAGTTGAAGCATCCCGTGCCTACGGCGCAACCGAGCTCCGTGTGCTCACCGACGTGCAGCTGCCACTGGCTCGACCGGCCATCATGACCGGCCTGAACCAGACCCTGCTACTCGCAATCTCGATGCTCGGCATTGCAGCCCTCATGGGCGCTGGTGGCCTCGGCCGCCTGCTCTTCCGTGCGATCAACAACCTCAACCTCGGCCTCGCAGCTTCCGCTGGTCTTGCCTTCTTCCTGGTGGCGGTCATCCTCGACCGCATCTCCCAGACAGAAGCACAAGATGGCGTCAGCCTCTCCACCAAGATCAAGCAGGCGTTTGCCTACCGCGCTGATCCTGAAGGCCTCCTCGCTGCACAAGCCGCTCAGGCTCAGCCAGTCGAGGAATCCGAGCCAAGCGAGCGCCCAGCGCCCGTTACTGCTGGCGAGCGCACCGGCCTCTTGGTCGCCGCAGCTGGCTCGATCGTCGCCATCGTGGCGTTGTTCTTGCCATGGGGACAGAACGCAGGCTTGATCAGCTCCTACGGACGCTTCGCTGACGAGAACGCCAACGGCGAACTCGCCGGACAATCGTTCAACGGCCTCGCAGCATCAGGCGGCACGTTCTTCGGCATCGCACTTGGCATCTTCGCGGTACTGGCACTGCTGGCCTCGATTCGACCATTGATGTCGTTCAAGGGCGGAATTGCTCGTGCGATGCTTAAGGGCCAGGGCCTCATGCTCATGGCAATCACCGGCATCATTCTCGTCGTGTGGGTCCTGAACATCTTCGACGTTGGCATCGGTCCACTCTCCACGATCGGTCTTTGGCTGTTCGCCGCCTGCGTCGTCATGATCGGTATTGAGACGTTCACGACGGGAACTCCTCGGCTCGGATCCGATGGCGCACTCATCGCAACGATCGGCATGCTCGGATCTGCTCTCGGCTACTTCCTGACCCAACCGTCGGATTTCGTCGTGGACTACAGCCACGGCATCGGCGTCATCATCGGCCTGATCGGCGCGGCGGTTGCCGTTGCTGGTGCAGCCATTGCCACGTTCGGAGCTCCGTATGGTCCTCGCCGACCACTGCCAACCGACATTGCATGGGGCCGGGTAGCCGGTTCGGTATTTGCGCTGTTGCTGGT
>CAKZVC010000099.1 GCA_937922235.1 uncultured Acidimicrobiales bacterium
CGTTCGACGGCGAGCGCGTCTTGCGCGTGCCGGTAGTCAGCCACCGTGGCATCGGACGGACGCAACACCGCATCGGGGGCGACTGGATAGTCCGATCCGTAGAAGTGCATGTGAGTGTCACACCAAGGAGTGGCCATCCCCTGTTTCTAGCGCATGGTTTCTCGCGCACAGACCCACATTGAACGATCGTTCAATTGCGTGATATTCATTGGCCATGAAGCGTCCAAACATCCTGTTCGTGATGGCCGACCAGCTCGCACCACACTTCACATCGACCTACGGGCACCCTGTCGTCAAGACCCCAAATCTCGATGCGCTCGCGGCACGGGGCACCCGATTCGATTCGGCATATTGCCACTCCCCTCTTTGCGCACCGGCGCGCTTCACGATGCTCTCCGGCCAGCCGGTCTCCGCAATCGGCGCCTGGGACAACGCAAGCGAGTTCCCTGCGTCGACGCCGACACTCGCTCACCATCTCATGTTGAACAACTACCGCACGATCTTGAGCGGCAAGATGCACTTCGTCGGACCTGACCAGCTCCACGGTTTCGAGGAGCGCCTCACCACCGACATCTACCCGGCCGATTTCGCCTGGACCCCAAACTGGGATCAGGCCGACGAGCGGATCGACAAGTGGTACCACAACATGGATGTCCTGCAGGACGCAGGCGAGGCGGTCACGACCTACCAGATCGACTACGACGAAGAAGTCGGGTTTGCTGCTCAACGCAAACTGCTCGACATGGCCCGCGACGATGACCATCGACCGTTCTTTCTCTGCGCCTCATTTATCCATCCGCACGACCCCTACGTCGCTCGACCCGAATGGTGGAACCTTTACGACCACGACGACATCGACATGCCCGACGAGTGGGACCTCGACTCACTCGATCCACATACCCATCGCATTCGCACTGGCATCCAAGCCGACACCGTTGGGTATACCGACGATCAGGTGCGCAACGCTCGCCACGGCTACTACGCAAACGTTAGCTACTTCGATGACTGGCTCGGAAAGCTGATGACCACCCTCGAAGAGACTGGCCGCCTCGACGACACGATCATCATCGCCACGAGCGACCACGGCGACATGCTTGGCGACCGCGGCGCGTGGTTCAAGATGTCGTTTCACGAGCGCTCGGCCCGAGTGCCGCTCGTCGTTGCTGGCCCCGGCGTCGAACAGTCGACCGTCGCCAACGTGTGCTCACACCTCGACCTACTCCCAACGCTGATCGACATCGCTGGCGGCGAGCCAGTAGCTGAGCTCCCCGGCCGAAGCCTTGTGCCGTCGTGGTCGGGCGATGATGACCCAATCGATGAGACGTTCGGCGAGTACACCGCGGAGATGACGTCCGACCCGATGTTCATGATCCGACGGGGCAAGCTCAAGTACATCCATTGCGATAGCGATCCAGCCCAGCTCTACGACATCGACGCTGACCCACTCGAGCGAAACAACCTGGCTGCCGACCCCGCCTATGCCGAGACCGCCACTGCGTTCGCCGCTGAAGTTGACGCCCGATGGGACTCCAAAGCAATCCGCGAGCGGGTCGTGGCATCCCAGCGCACCCGCCACATGCTCCACAGGGCCATGTCGTCCGGACCGCTCGTTTCGTGGGATCACCTCCCAACAAACGACGTCGCGAACAGCTACGTGCGCAACCACCAAGACTGGGCCGAATCCGGACCAAAGATGCGCTTCCCGAAGTTCGAGGGGTAGGCCATCTACCATCGTTGACAGATCCTCGGCGTTTTTCCTCGATCAGCAACTACTGTCGACCCATGCGGGTCAACGCAAAATCCGAAGCAGCCCGACTAGAACTGATCGACAGGATTCATGATCTCCGGGCCGATCCCGATGCATCACTCGACGCGCTGACGTCGATGGCGTCGCTCACGTGCAACCAGCCTATGGCGCTGGTGTCGCTCGTCGAGGAAGCTCGCCAGGTCTTCATTTCACGTCACGGCCTAGAGCTCACGGAAACTCCTCGAGAGGTCTCCTTTTGTGCAAAGGCCATCGTGGCGTGCACCAACGAGGAGATCTTCGAAGTCGGCGACACCCACTTGGACCCCCGGTTCCGGAACAACGACCTTGTCGTGAACGACCCGCGGCTCCGGTTCTATGCCGGAGTGCCGTTGGAGCCAGCGGAAGGTTTGCCCGTTGGCACCCTCTGCGTGCTCGGGACGAAACCGGCTGAGCTCACACCGATACAGCGTCACGAGTTGATCCGGCTCGCACACATTGCCGAGCAGTTGATTCGACTACAGCTGTTGTCGGATGCCGAGCGCGAGCTGCGCAACCGTTTGGAGGAGAGCGAGCACCGTTTGCGAGCGGCCTACGACAAGCGGTCGCATGCGGGACGAACGATCGCCCACGACCTCGCGACCCCGCTCGCCGCCATTCGGATGACCGCAGAATCGCTTCGACTGCAACAGCCGCCCCAACCGCTATTGCGCCAGATCGACAACCTCGTTGCCTATGCCCGCAACGCCGAGTCACTTGTTCGTGACCTCCGGATCGTCAACAGCATCGACGGAAACGACAAACCACAGCTGACGCTCGAGCCCCAGTCAACCGCCGCACTTGTGGAGCGCTCGGTCGTGCAGCTCCTCGGCATCGGCGGCCTGGACAGCATCGAGCTCGATTTGGTCGAAGCCAACTCGACCGTTGACGAGCACGCCTTTGCCCGGATCGTCACGAACCTGCTGGCAAACGCCCTTACGCACAATCCCCCTGGCACGCACGTGTCGGTTCACACCCGGCTCGAGGACGACCTGCTGATCATCGATGTCGCCGACACAGGCGTCGGTATTCCACCTCACGATCGACTTCGGATGCTTGAGCCGTATGAAGCCATCGACGAAGTTGGATCGGGACTCGGCCTCGCCATCGTCAACAATCTCGTCATCGCTCACGGCGGCGATATTTCGATAGAAGGCAACGACCCAGCGGGAACTGTCGTATCAATCAGGCTGCCCGCCGATCATTCGGCCGTCACGGTCGAGGTTTGAACGACCGTTCAGTTTCTTCTATCGTCTCCGCGTGACCTCAGACACACCGAGATCAAGCATCGAGCAGGGGTGGACGCGTGACCCGAGCACGTCGATGTCGTTGCACGCTGATGCCTACACCGAACAACGGTGGTTTGAGACCGACCAGCGCCGAATCCTCGGCAGAAGCTGGCAATGGGTCTGCCATGGAGAGAAGCTTCGCAATCCCGGGAGCTACGTCACCGAAGACATCGCCGGGATGCCAATTCTGTGCATTCGTGATCGTGACGGCGAGCTCGGAGCGTTCTACAACGTGTGCAAACACCGAGCCCACCATCTCCTTGCTGGCGAAGGCACGACGAACAACATCGTGTGCCCTTACCACGCCTGGAGCTACGACCTTCAGGGCCAACTCAAGGCGGCCCGCCACACGAGCGCCCTCGAGAACTTCGATACGGGTGCGGTCTGCCTGGACCGGGTACAGATCGCCGAGTTTGGCGGGTTCGTCTACGTCAACCTCGACCCGAGCGCTGCACCGCTAGCCGAACAGGCCGGCGAGCTCGGAAACGAAATTGCGCAGTGGGCACCCGATGTGCACAACCTGACGTTCGCCCACCGACTGAGCTACACCATCAACAGCAATTGGAAGAACGTCGTCGACAACTTCCTCGAGTGCTACCACTGCCACGTTGCCCATAAGGACTTCGTATCACTCGTTGACATGGACACCTACAAGGTGACGACGCATGGTATCTACTCGAGCCACATGGCCGAGGCAGGCAAGAGCGAGAACACTGCGTACGACGTGAGCGACGCCACCGTCACCGATCATGCTGTCTGGTGGCTTTGGCCGAACACCTGCATCATGCGCTACCCCGGCCGAGGCAACATGATCATTCTGAAGATCATCCCCGCTGGCCCAAATCTGACCTACGAGACCTACGACTTCTTCCTCGAGTCGGCCGAGCCAAACGAGGCCGAGCTCGAATCGATCCGCTACCTCGACGAGGTCCTCCAGGTCGAAGACATCAACCTGGTCGAGAGCGTGCAGCGTGGCATGGAGACGCCGGCGTTCACCCAGGGTCGCATCGTCAACGATCCGAGCGGGTCGGGTCTATCCGAGCACGCACTTCATCACTTCCACGGCCTTGTCCTCGAGGCCTACAAGCAGACCTAAACCCACAAGTGTGAACCGTTAGGTACGCCAGCCGGACCCAGCGGTTCAAAATTGTGAAAGGACACAATGAGCAAGATGTTGGATGGGCGAGTGGCGCTCGTGACGGGTGGCCGCGGCGGAGCTGGTCGGGCGATCTGCGAGCGCTTCGAGGCGGAGGGTGCCCACGTCTATGCCGCCGACGTAACCGAGTCGGGTTCGCTCGACAGCGCGGACGCTGCGGGCACGTACCTTGAGCTCGACGTGACCAGCGAGGAAAGTGTCGTTTCCGCGATGGATCGTGTTCGCGACGACCACGGAGTGCTCGATGTTCTGGTCAACGCGGCGGGTATCGAGGTTGAAGCGACAGTTGAAGAGACATCGCTCGAGCAGTTCAACCACATCATGGCGATCAACGTCACTGGCACGTTTCTGACGTCGAAGTACGCACTCCCGTTGCTTCGTGGTTCGTCGAACGCGTCGATCATCAACTTCGGAAGCTACGACGGGTTTATTGCCGACCCGGGCCTGGCGGCGTACTGCGCAACCAAGGGAGCAGTCCACGCGCTCACCAAGGCCATGGCCTGCGATCACGGGCCCGAAGGGATCCGGGTCAACGCCATCTGCCCGGGATACGTCGACACACCGATGCTCGGCCAATTCTTCCAGGGGGCAGACGAAGAAGCAGTGCGCGCCGAGGCTGCCGCCGTGCATCCGTTGCGCACGATCGGCACGCCCACCGACATGGCGAACCTTGTCAACTGGCTAGCGTCCGACGAGGCCCGCTATGCGAGCGGTCAGCTGTGGGTGCTCGACGGTGGACTGTCCGCTCAGGTGCAGCAGATGCGGCTGTAGCGCGCAGTTCATCCTCACGATGCCTGCCACTCACTTCACGACACGATCTCACCGTCTGTCATGGATCGATCACCTCGTTCGAGTAGGAATCTCTCGATGCGGGAATAGCGGCCAGCATCGATGGGTTGTTAAGCAAACCTAACAAATGAGAGAAGGTATTCCTTTGGCTTTGCCAGTGATTCAAACAACAACCCAAGCACCCATGTCGGGTGAACCCGATCCCCGCCCTCGATTCGGCATCGGACACGTCATGCTCCCAGCCGACGACGTTGCCCGCCTTCGCGGCTTCTACACCGAAGTCGGAATGCGGCTCGTCGTCGACATGGGACGTGCCGCGATCGTCGAGCTACGAGGCGGAACTCACATCGTCATCCATTCAGGCACGAGCGGCGCAACGTCACTCGACCTGATTGTCGATGACATCGACGACACCTGGACCACCATGGTCGCAGCAGGTGCAAACGCCTCCCCGATAACGCGGGGCCATCCACATGACCAATTCGTCGCCTCCGACCCTGAAGGCAACGAGCTGGTGATCAACTCAAACCACGCCATGGGCCCGGTCTGATCATGACCAGGACTAGCTGAACCGAAGCTGCCAGAAGGAGCGCACATGGGCGCCAAAACAGACAACGCAACATCGCTCTACATGGAAGGCATTCGGGACGGCAACGTCCGACATGCGGTCGAGACCTACACCGGCGACCGCTACACCCAACACTCAACCGGAGTCCGGGACGGGGTCGAAGGATTCGTCGAGTTCTTCTTGCCGTTCATCGAACGCAACCCCGACCGAGACATCAGGGTTGTCCGGTCGATCGAAGATGGCCAGTACGTGTTCCTGCACGTGTACCAGAACATCAACAACGGCGAAGCGGAGTGGGTAACCACCGACTTCTTCGACACCGACGCCGATGACAAGATCATCGAGCATTGGGACATCATTGCGCCGTTCCACGCATCGACCCCATCGGGACACACCTCGATCGACGGTCCTACCGAGATCACCGATCGCGACAAGACCGAAGCGAACAAGGCAATTGTGCGAGAGATGATCGAACAGGTTCTCATGCCCGGCGACGACCCTTTCCGCATCGACGAGTTCATTGCCGACCACTACATCCAGCACAACGCCGAGGTTGCCGACGGCCTGGACAACTTCACGACACTCGCCACAAACCCCAACACGCCACTGCAGTACTCCGAGATTGTCTTGCTCATCGGCGAAGGCAACTTTGTGGCCACCCTGTGCCGGGCGACCTTCGATGGCAACCCCTATGCACAGTGCGACATCTTTCGCCTTGAGGAAGGCATGATCGTCGAGCATTGGGACAACGCTGAAGCGATCGGGCCCGAGGAGGACTGGGTGAACTCGGGCAAGTTCTGACTACGCCGCAAACGGAGTCGTATCTTCCAACGCGTCGACCGCGGACTGCTCGTCGTTCGACCCAAGCACGCCAACAATCGCTGACGAAGCGATATCTCGCGAGGTGATTGCGAAGTACTGGGTCCACGCCAAGATGCCCAAGAACTTCATTCCGTCTTCAACGAGAAGCATCGCGTCTCCGCTTAGACCAACTCCGAAGTCGACAATCGCTGAGCCTCCGAGCGATACGAGGGCGGCAAAGAGCAGTGCCGACCGAGTTCGCTGAACGTCGGAGAAGAACGCGACAACCCACACAATCGCGGGCGCCACAATGACCAGCTGGGCCACCGTCTTGGATCCCCCAAGAAGATTCTTCAGCGGGCTGGCGTGGAGACGAAACACGTCGTCGAGCACCAGAATGAGCGTGACTATCGCACCTGTTGCCAAGAACCTTGCCGCGTTCGCCCGGCCGATTCGGCGAGCAACCCAGGAACCGGCGCCAGCAAACACGACAGCCGATGTCCACACGAGAATGCCGAGGTTTGAGAGCGCCCCGGTGTACCAGGGTGCTCCCGTGATGTACGCCGGATCGAGAAAGAGATTCTGCAGCGGTGTCGCAGTCTGCACTCGAGCGATGAGCAGCAGGGTCAGGCCGACTGCCCAGAGCACGCCAAGGGGCGCGAGGCTAACGAGCTGTCGCCGAAGCGAGAAGCCTCGCCGTCTATCCGTTCCCAGTTGCACCGGAGGGTTGTCGACAGTTTTGACTCCGACCTTCACCCAATTGGGCCGTTGGCTCTAGCTGTTGCCATTCCCAACGAAGCCTGCGGAAGAATGCTCATGACCCTCGGGTTACTGATCTATCCCGGAAGGAAGTCATGCCTACAGATACCGATAGCGGCAAGTTCAACCGCGACATGAACTACATCCCCGACCGCATCACCCCCGATGGTGCTGACGGCTGGCCGACGGAGGCTGGCAAGTATCGCCTGGTTGTTGGCCACGCCTGCCCGTGGGCAAACCGGTCGTGGATCACCCACCGCGTACTCGGGCTCGACTCTGCCATCTCGGTGGGCGTCGCCGGACCGCTCCACGACGCGTCGAGTTGGAAATTCCACCTCGACCCCGACGGACTCGACCCGGTGCTCGGCATTCACAAGCTGCAAGAGGCGTTCTTCAACCGCTACCCCGACTACCCGCGTGGCATCACCGTCCCAGCAATCGTCGACATCGAATCAACGCAGGTCGTGACCAACGACTTTGGCCAAATCGAACACGACCTCTCCACCCAGTGGTCTGCATTCCATCGCGAAGGCGCACCCAACCTTTGGCCCGACGAGCACCGTGATGAGATGGAAGAGGTCATGGAGATGGTGTTCCACGACGTGAACAACGGCGTCTATAAGAGTGGCTTCGCATCATCGCAGTCCGCGCATGACGAGGCCTACGATGCGCTCTTCGCCCGGCTCGATTGGCTGGAGGAACGACTCACGAACCAGCGCTATCTCGTGGGCGACACGATTACCCAGGCCGATATCCGCCTGTGGGCAACGCTTGTCCGCTTTGATGCGGTCTACCACAACCACTTCAAGTGCAATCGAAACAAAATCACCGAGATGCCTGCACTGTGGGCGTACTCACGCGACCTGTTTCAGACGCCAGGCTTTGGCGACACGATCGACTTCCCACTGATCAAGGCGCACTACTACGAAGTCCACACCGGCATTAACCCAACCGGCGTTACCCCGAAGGGGCCAAGCCTCGACAACTGGCATACACCCCACGGTCGTGAAGCACTCGGTGGCCGCCCGTTCGGCGACGGCACTCCCCCGCCGGTCGGCGCCCCACACGGGAACTAGCGGCTTCGTTACTCGCCGACGGAAGTCGTTGGCTTGCGTGTCGGAAGCGGCAGAATTTGGCTGAGCTCGCGGTTCTCGGCGGTGTCGAGAACCGCGTGCTGAACACATGCCGGAACAGACTGGCCGAGCTCGGGGTGACCCATCACGTACGCGCATGCTTGAAGGCGCTCCTGGGCAACCTTGATCTTCGACTCGGTAGCTTTCGTGCCCGCTTGCATATGAGCCCATGCTGCCGCCGAATCTGCCGCGTCGATGAACTGGTGCATCACGAACGTCATCGGCCGGAGTTCGCTGCGTGCCTCGACCAGCGTCCTGACCCCACCCGCGCGGTCAATGAAGCGTCGGAGCCATCGCGCTCCGACCGGAAGAGCGCCGGGCGAGTCGATGAGCGATCGAAGTATCCGAGCCGAAGCAGTCAAACGGTCGTTGCCGATCAGGTTTCCGGGGAAGGCGTCGAGCATCGTGGCCACGGTGTGGAGGTCTCGTTCGTCGCGGTCATCGATCAGCGGCACATAGGTGTCGCCAACCCATGCACCCCACGTCGAGCGCGTGCACCGAGTGTCTCCGACGTGCAGGCCCTCATAGGGAAGCCGGCCGCCAACGCCACGCTCAACTTCACCCCAGACAACGTCTGACGTCAGCTCTCGGAACCCCTCACGCCAACGATTCTCGTTGCCGATGTACGCAGCCGGCTGAAATGAAAACAATCGCCAGCCCTGATCCCAACAGTTCGAGACGACGTCGGCGATCTGATCGACGTTGCCGGGAGTAACCGTCATGTTGTGGGCCAAAAACGACCGAACACCAAACTCGTGCTCCAAGCGGTCAAACATCTCGCAGAACCGGCCGCGGAAGTCGTTGAGCTCCGCCTCGGTCGTCGGCTTCTTGATTCCTGCCCGTCCGACCATGGTCGTGTCCATGTGGCATGCGAACGAGAGCTCACGATCACCGAATCTCGGCGCGCCGTCGTCGTCGACTGCGATCCGTCGCAGGTAGTCATAGTCGAAGTCGCCATGACTAAAGCTCATCGGCTTACGGCCATAGCCCCACATGATCTCGAGGGCCGCGGCATGATCCTCGGGTTCGAGCAGGCTGACCTCGCCGCCGATCAGCTGTGCGTACGTCGTTCGGGCGTTTGTGGCCTCCATGAATTGCATCTGGCGTTCGACCTCGGCCAACGTGTGCGGCCCGTCAACCCGGACCTTGTTGGCGTCAGCCGAGTGATAGCAGGGCTTGCACGAGAAGTTGCACTTTGGGAAAACCCCATGTGTTCCCTCGCAACCTGTTGTGCGGCGGCCAAGGACCTGCGTCGGCACTTGTTGCGCGGCCGGCAGCTCATCCCAGCGGCGCTGCAACGCCGCAGCTGTTGCGGGATCGACAGGGCGCGTCCTCTTCTCGAACTCGCGTAGACGTGCGAATGGCGACATAAGCAAAAGACTCCCCTACACGCATGTGAACACGTCAATGTTCACATGCGCGTCGACTGCGTGGTGTTGCAACCCGCAATCGACTCGAGACAATCCCGCTGCGGAAGATCCCTTGTTGACGGCTGGATGGTCCCAACCGTCAACAAGGCCGCTCTTTCCACCTTCCCCGCCGAGGATGCTGCCACTATATCGAATAGCCCCACATGTGGGGTACTTGGAAGGGAGAATCCTGGCCGCGCGTAGAGCTACACTCCTCGGCATGGTGCAAAGACTGACCAAGCCAACAGCGCAGGTTCTCACGGCCTTCCTCGCTGCGAAAGATGACGGCTGCTACGGATTCGAGCTCATCGAGCAGACGGGAATTGGCGCTGGAACGATCTATCCCATGCTGACCCGCCTAGAAGAAATTGGCTGGATCGAAAGTACGTGGGAAGACATCGACCCAGTAAAGGCCGGCCGGCCAGCACGGCGGTACTACGCACTCACAGCGACTGGTCGCATTGAGGCCCTTGCGAAGCTTGAGGCGAAGTATCCCGACTTCCGACTTTCCGAGATCTAGCTAGCTTCGCCGTCGAGAAAGGCGTCTTCCACAAAGACGCTTGGGCGGCCAATGATCGAGAAGCACGCCCACGTCAACACTAGGGCTGGAACTGCGTAGAGCAAGACGGTCAGGCGCTCAAAACTAGGCAGATACATCGCGTTCAGTACCGCCACGCAGACAACGATGATCGACGCAGGAAGCAACACGTACATCGACGCGAGCTGAGCCCGCCTGCGAAAGCGTCCCGCGTAGTTGGACGCCAAGAGGCCAGCAAGCCCAAGCAAGGTCGCCGTATTTGGAATGGAGACATCGATCTCCTGAGATGCGAGCGGGCTGAAGTCGTCATAGCGAATCGCGGCGGTGCCAATGACACTGCCAGCGAGCACAAGCACGAGACCGATCCGTGAACCAACCGAATCGAGCAAACGACCATCGTGCGACCACAACCCTGCCGACACGAGCACGACACCAACGCCGATAAGCAATTGCACGAAGGCCATCACCCAGTTGCCCTCAAGTGCGGCCCAGACCGCAAACACCGATGTGGGAAACAGCGCAGAGAGCGAAGCCACGCTGAGCTCGACGTACGCACTTTCACCACTGGACCGTGAGTACATGGTCATCCGGGGAGCCGCGGCCAGGAGTTGGAGCGACATCATCGACGCTTGGCGCTTGCCGAGCGAGCGTTCAACAGCGTGCAGTTCGGCCCGCCATTCCGCCGCGAATCGATCCCGCTGGTCAGGCGGCAGCAGTGCGGCAGCTACGCGCACAATAATCGACATAGCGTCGACGATACACGAATCGACTACTCAAAACTGGGGGGAACAGACAGTGTGTCCAATGTCTGAACCGGTCAGGTTGTTTCGGCGACCCGTCGCTCTAAGTGTCGAACCTCGGCGGGATTGCGGGCCAAGCTATGGGCAGTTTCAAACGCTGTCCGTGCCTCCTCCACGTTTCCTGCCATGAGGTGCAGCTCGGCCTCGGCTGCATGGAAGAGGTGATATGTCGAGAGATCGTCACTACTAGGCAGCGCAGCAAGGCCCGCTTGAGGACCCTCTGCCATACCGATTGCGACAGCCCGATTCAGCGCCGCGATCGGTGAAGGGTCTATCGCAATCAGCCGGTCATAGAGGGCAACAATGCGAGTCCAATCAGTGTCTTCGGCGTGACGGGCGTTGGTGTGATAGCCGGCGATCATGGCCTGGATCTGATAGCGACCCGGCGCTTGCAGTGCCATGGCCTCGCGAAGGGCAGCGTTGCCCTTTTCAATGCCTGGTTGATGCCACCGAGTTCGGTCTTGGTTAGGCAGAAGCACAAGGTCGGCGTTGGCATCGAGCCGAGCGTCGCGGCGGGCGTCGTGGAACAGTTCGAGTGCGAGCAGGCCGTGGATCTCGGCGTGGTCAGGCAACAGGTCGGCGAGCGAGCGAGTTAGTCGTAGCGCCTCTTCGCACAGGTCGACTCGCATTGGTTCAGGAGCATCGCCTCGACCCAGGTAGCCCTCGTTGAATACGAGGTAGAGCACGCTCAGCACGGCGTCGAGTCGGTGCTCGAGGTGTGTCGGCATGTGCAGTGGGATGACGGCATCGCGGATCTTCGACTTGGCCCGTGAGATTCGCTGGGCGAGCGTCGGGGTGGGGATCAGGTAGGCGGCGGCGATCTCGTCGGTGGTGAGCCCGCCAATCAGGCGAAGCGTCAAAGCGACTTGAGCGTCAGCGTTGAGTGCTGGGTGGCAGCACAGGAACATCAGGCGAAGCTGATCTTCAGGCAGGTTCGGATCACTGATCGGATCGTCTATGAGGAAGGTGTCGTGCATGGTGGCGGCGGAGTCGTTCGGATCGGCATGCAGCTCGGGGGCTGCCGCTTGTGTGCGGCGGCGTTCGACGTCGAGTCGCCGGATTCGGTCGACGGCTCTTCGACTCGCTACCCGATTCAGCCAGGCGCCCGGATTATCCGGCACGCCGTCGGTCGGCCAGCGTTTGGCTGCTTCGGCCAGAGCATCAGCAACTGCATCGTCAGCGAGATGCAGATCGCTGTATCGCCCAGCCAATAGCGCCAACACACGGGGCGCGTCCTGGCGTACTAGCTGGGCGAGTGCAGCGTCAATGGTGACCACGTCCGAGAGTTCGATCAGACCTCGGGACGGAAGGCAATCGGACGGACTTCGAAGGAGCCGTAGGGGATTGGAACCTTGGCAGCGATCGCTAGAGCCTCGTCGAGGTCAGCGGCCTCAATGACGTAGTAGCCGCCCAGTTGTTCTTTGGTTTCCGCGTACGGCCCGTCGGTGGTCGAATTGCCGTCAGGGGACTTGTGAAGTGTCGTGGCCGTTCCGGTTGGGGCAAGGCTTGCACCACCGATCATGTGCCCACCCTCGGCGAGCTCGGCATTGAATGCCATCCACTCGCCCATCATCTCGTCGAACTCAGGCGATCCAGGAGCAAAGTCCGGAGCCGCGCTTTCGTCTGAGTGAAGAAGGATCATGTATTCCATTGTTTTGTGCTTTCTGTTCGTTAGCGACGGTAGTCGCAAGTGGTTTGTTGATTGCGATTGGAGGTTGATGGTTGGTGTTCGACGAGTCGAGATTCGACCCGGTTTCGGCTCACGCAGTTGCGAGACGGTCAAGGTTGGCGAGGGTGGTCGTCATGCCCTTGGTGATGTTCGCGGCCCGGTCGGTGACACCGGCCTTCACCTGTGCCCGACGAATGAACCAGGGCGATGGCTTGTCCTGTCGCATCGACTCGACGACGCGGGTGCCGCCCTCGACTGCGTGGAATTCGTAGCGCCAGGTCGGACCAAAGCCCATCGGCACCTTGAACTCGAAGACCTGTCCTCGCTCAGCAGCGGTGACGGTTGGCTTGGTGTTCCACTTGCTCTTGCCAAGTTCGTTCGTACCCTTGAATCGAGCTCCCACGTTTGGGCCCTCGCTCTTTCCAACCCACTCGGCACTGCGGCACTCCGGGCTCATCTCGCCAATTCGGCTGACGTCGGTGACGATGTCGTAGAGGGTCTCGGGCGAAGCGGCGATGGTCCGCTCGACGGTTGCGCTGATTGGCTGGTGCTTGCTCATGATTGCTCCTAAGTGGGTTGAGGTGGACCGTCTGTTTCGGTCCCTTTGCCCACTTGTCGCAGCACACGACACAATTCGACACAGAAATCTGAGATTTCTTGGATTTCTTCTCAGATTCTCGCTTCTACGTTGGAAACTCAGGGTTTTTCTATCCGACGTTGGGCCGTACATCACCAGCAACGAGCAGGCTTCGTCGTGCTAGAACGTCATATGGGCGCTACCGAGATCGACAAAACCCTCGCTGCGTATCGGATCCTCTTTGAAGCGATCTATGCGAACCATCCTGTTGAAGCACTGGAAGGCAGCTGGATCAGCTTTCAGGACGAGGTCATGGATGATCGGATCGAGGACTGGTTCGACAAGCTCGTGAACGTTCACTTAGTGAGCGAACAACGAGACTATGGAACGAGGGACACCGGACTCATCATCGAGCTCGACTGGAAAGCGGCAGACGCTTCTGTCGCGTGGTCAGCGAACCGAGCCCTTCGCGCACAGGGCATTGAGCAGTCGTTTGAGTGGCGATTGCCTGACTCCGGGATCTCACGGGTTCTGCTGGGCCTTCACGCCCTCAACGAATGGCTCAGCGACCATTCGCTCGCATTGCTTAATCTCGATACCGGAGGCGACTGGTATGCGCTCGCTATCGTCCGTGCCAGCGATGTTCCAGGGGTCCTCGAAGCGGCAGCGGAAATCCCTGTAGGCGTTTCCGGAGCAGCGGTTGTTTCTCGTATCCCTGATGACTGGGCTGTAGATCCCATCCCAAGTCGATCGCAGACAGCGGACCAGTACATGTACGTGCTGATGTGGGCGCACGCTCCGGACTCTGGCCAAGAGCCAAGGTGGTGTTCGGAGTTTCGATCGAACGAAACGGAGTTCTCGCTGCCGGCCCCAAAGGGGCGCATCGAGGATCTCGAAGCGCGTTTCCTCGAGCGGTACCCAGACCGGCTGACCATGCTCCAAAGAAGGCCTCAAGCCGTAGTTGGCCGAGGCGTCCCTGATTCGTGGTTCGTGGTCTATGAGAAGCCTCCGCACCCCGATTCGTATGGCGCTCACCGGTTTGAAGGTCCGTTTTTGCGCTCCCGCAACGGCCGAGATAGAGAGCTGTGCAAGCACCTCGACGATGCGCTTGGCTTCTTCGACATGGTCCACGCAACGAACGCGGCTGGATTCGGTCAGCAAGTCATCACCGTTGCACGGGCGCGAGAGTTAGAAGCAAACCCCGAGCACTGAGGAACTACTGAACCGCCTTGGGTTTAGTGGAGGACTTGAGCTCGAACGTTCGGTGACGTGCACCGTTGCAAACTCGGCGAATGGCGTGCGGCATGATACGCAGTCCTGGATCTGGTATAAAGTAAGTACTTACTTACTCCAACGTCCGTGAAGGTACGACGTCGATGCATTTCTCTGCCAGAGACAAGATCATCCATGCCGCTCGAGTGTGCTTCGCCGAGAAGGGATATGCGTCTACGTCGATCGTCGACATTGAGGAAGCGGCCGGCCTAGCGGTCGGGTCGGGGGCAACGTACCGGCACTTCAAATCGAAAGAGGAAATCCTCGAGGCCGTAGTGAACGCCGCGCTTGCCCAGTTGGACGAGGATCTTGAGCCCGCGAATACGTCGATGGTCGACTCGGCTCACCAGGGCGTCGATCTCCTGCGTCGGGATCAGGATCTGCTTCGGGTGCTCTTCCGAGATTTGGGAGCCTTCCCCGAGCTTCGCCGACGAGTTCTCGACCGCATGATGCCGTCCACCTTCGGAGTGGTGGCCGAGCGGACTGGCATGGTGTCCCCTAACGGCGACGCCGAGGCGCTAGCAGTGGTGATCGGTGGCGCGATGTTCAACTACGGCGTGATGGAACTGGTGCTTGGCGTGCAACCGCTGGGCGTCAGTCAGGAACGCTTTGCCCACGCACTTGGCCGCATGGTCGAGCTTCTGATCGCCGACGAGTGGCCCGACTACCAGCCCGAGACCAACCAATAGCCCCAAGGGAGTTCACAATGACCAAGATCCCCAAACCCGGCTTTGCCAGCCACTGCCGCTTCGCTCTCCACTCCTCCGATATGGCGTGGATGCTCGACTATGTGCACGACAACCTTGGGCGAGTCGCCGAGGTGGGATACGCGAAGCCGTTGAAGTTCGTGTACCTGCTTGGTCCAGAAGCAAACCAGTACATCTTGTCCGACCATCCCGACACGTTCAGCTGGAGCGAAGCCTACGAACTCACCGAATTCCTCATTGGCCCAACGTCGCTGCTGGTGTCTGACGGCGAACACCATCGCCGGAGGCGCGGCTTGGTGCAACCAGCCTTCTCCATCCGTCGCATCGAACGACAGCTCGACCTGGTGACTACCGAGATCGACAACGAGCTATCCAAGTGGACGCCGGGGGTCTCGCTTGATGCCTATCGTGAGATTCGAAGGACGATACGGCGCGTTGCGGTAGGAGCGCTATTTGGCGACAGTCTCGGGCACCGAGCCGACGAACTGGGCCAGCTCTTGGAGCCAGCGCTGAAGTATCTGGGACGTTCTCCTTTGCAGCGACGCGATATCAAGATGCCGTGGACCGCATACAGCAAGTCGCTGAAGGCCAAGAAGGCAGCCGACACTCTTATCGCCGAGGAGATCAACCGGCGGCGGGCAGCCGGCAGGGCCACCGATGGTGACTTTGACACTCTGTCATCGTTGTTGGCAGCCAACGGCGACGGCGAGAAGCCACTGAGCGACGACGAGATTTGCGATCAGATTCGCGGGCTCATTGCGGCGGGCTACGACAGCACCTCATCGGCCGCTGCTTGGCTCGTCCACGAGTTGGGCACCAACCCGGAAGCACTAGCTGCTCTACGTACGCAGGTGCTGGACACAATCGGTACCCGAGCGCCGTCGATGGACGACCTTCGTCAACTGCCACTAGTGGATGCGGTGGTGAAGGAGACGCTGCGACTGCGTCCGCCGGCATCGGTTGGACTGCGCAAGGCTGAGCGCGACTTCGAGTTCGACGGTTACCAGATTCCGGCTGGCTCGATGGTGGTCTACAGCCCATACATCACCCATCGCATGGCTGATGTTTGGGACAACCCCACCCTGTTTGAGCCGAAGCGTTGGGAAGCGGGAGAACCCCAACCGTTCAGCTTCGTACCGTTCGGCGGCGGATACCGCAGGTGCATCGGCTTTGCACTAGCCACCCTCGAGCTTCAGGTGTTGGCGGTGCGTTTGGCGCAGAACGTTCGTTGGACTGTGCAGCGACCCAACCCGGGAGCCAAGGGTGCTGCCAACTTTGCACCCAAGGGAGGCATGCCAATCACGATCCTCCCGCGCCTCCCCGAGGACAACGGCGGTCGGGTAGGACTCGAAGGTGAAACGAAAGCGGGACAAAATGAGTGAACAAGCCGCAACACCCACCCTCTATGAATGGGCCGGAGGAACGGAATCGATCCGCCGGATGATCGATGCCTTCTACGACCGGGTTGAACGATCACAGCTGTTCAAAACGCTGTTTCCGGGCACAGTCTCTGAGCAGCATCGCGACTTCGTGGCTGCCTGGTGGGCCGAGGTTTTTGGCGGCCCAACTCGCTACACCGATGATCTCGGTGGATACGCGAACATGCTTCAGCATCACATGAACCTGGAAATCACCGCTGAACAGCGGTCAGCGTTCGTCTCGACGATGAGTCTTGCTGCAGACGATGCCGATCTGCCCGAAGACCCAGAGTTCCGGTCGGCCCTGCTTGCCTATCTCGAATGGGGCACCCGATTGGCGTTCGAGAACAGCCAAACGGGTGCCGAGCCAATAGAACAGGCACCAGTACCGCGGTGGGGTTGGGGCGAGGCACCGCCGTACCAGCCCTGAGCACCTCACTCACGAGCAGAGAGGCGGACCTCGTCAAAACGGCACCAGCCCGGAACCGAGGTTCCGGGCTGGCGGTACTTTTGACTTCTACCGGTAGTGATCCGGTACCACCAGCATCAAGCTGGCGGTGATAGTGGCGGGGGCTGGATTTGAACCAACGACCTTCGGGTTATGAGCCCGACGAGCTACCAGACTGCTCCACCCCGCACCGACAGGTTAACGGGCAAAGCAGGAACGACAACCCGGTGTGACTCGTGCT
>CAKZVC010000100.1 GCA_937922235.1 uncultured Acidimicrobiales bacterium
GTTGACTACGACGTTCTTGAACTGCACGCGGGTGACCGCTTGTTGGACATTGGGTGCGGGTTTGGCCGTCATAGCTACGAGGCACTTCGTCGCGGCGCCGATGTGGTGAGCAGCGACTTCTCGCTTCCTGAGCTTGTCGAGGTCGACGGCACTGTTGCGGCGATGGAGGAGTATGGCGAGCTTCCTGATGGCGTCTCGTCCGCATCGTGCAACGGCGATGTGACACGACTTCCCTTTCCAGACGGTTCGTTCGACCGCATCATTGCGTCGGAGATCCTCGAACACATCGATGACGACATCGGTGCGCTGACTGAGCTCGTCCGTGTGCTTCGTCCAGGGGGCACGTTTGCCGCCACGATCCCGGCGGCGCTTCCCGAGAAAATCTGCTGGAAGATCACCGACGAGTATCACGCCCCCAAGGTTGAGGGCGGCCATGTTCGGATCTACGAAAACGGCGAGCTCGCCGATCGGATGACCGACGCTGGCCTGGACGTGTACCACCATCATCGGGCGCACGCGTTGCACTCGCCGTACTGGTGGCTGCGCTGTGCCGTTGGCCCTCAAGAGGACGTCAACAAGAATCCGATGACTAAGGCGTACAACAAGCTTCTCGAGTGGGACATCATGAAGCAGCCAACAATCTTGAAGGTCGCTGACCGTGCGCTCAACCCAGTCTTGGGAAAGAGCTTGGTCGTGTACGGCGTCAAGCCAATCATCAGTCAAAGGGCTGCCGCGTGACCGATTCTGCGCAAACAACAGGTTTGCTGAGCGAAGCTCAGATCGACGAGACCGCCGACGCCATCATCGAGTGGCAGCTGCCATCGGGCATGATCCCCTGGGTTCCTGGCGGCCATGCCGACCCGTGGAACCACGTCGAAGCAGCGATGGCGCTATCAGCGGCTGGACGTATCACCGAGGCTGAGCGTGCATACGACTGGCTTGTCGGCTTGCAGCACGATGACGGCTCGTGGCATCAGTACTACTTGGCCGACGGTGTCGAACAGGACAAGTTCGACGCAAACGTCATCGCCTACATCGCAACCGGCGTGTGGCATCACTGGCTCGCCACTGGAGATCGCGGCTTTGCCGAGACGATGTATCCCGTCGTTGAGAAGGCAATCGACTGGGTGTTTGCCTTGCAGCAAGAACGCGGCGAGATCTTGTGGGCCCGCCATGCTGACGGAACGCCATGGTCGTTCGCGCTGCTGACGGGCTCATCCTCGATGTTCCACTCAACGCGAAGCGCGCTTGCGCTCAGCCGCTTGATTGGCAACGAGCGCACCGACTGGATCGAACGCATCCAACGCCTTGGAGATGTCCTCCGTGAACAGCCCGAAGGAGCGTTCGCCCCGAAGAACCGGTGGGCGATGGACTGGTACTACCCCGTGCTCTCTGGTGCGTTAAGAGGCGATGCAGCCCGCGAGCGACTGGCCAGCCGGTACGACACGTTCGTGATGGAGGGCCTAGGCGTGCGTTGCGTGGGCGACCGACCCTGGGTCACTACCGCAGAGACGTGCGAATGTGCTCTCGCCCACCTCGCTACCGGCGACCGCGAGACCGCTCAGTACCTTTTTGACACCACGTGGCGGTTACGTGCTGAAGGTGGTCGCTACTGGACAGGCGAAGTGCACCCAGAAGAAGTGAACTTCCCCGGTGATGAACAGTCGACGTATTCGTCAGCGGCCGTGTTGCTCGCAAACGACGCACTCGCCGGCCGGTCAACAGCGTCGCACGTGTTTACGGAGCCCGAAGCGCTCTAAGCGAGCCGGTTACCGCAAACTCTTCGAACCCATCGTCGAGCGCGCGGAGGTAGATCTCGTACGGCGGTCTGCCTCCGTCTGCTGGATCGGGGAAGACGTCGTGGATCAGCAACGTTCCGCCTGACTTCAGCTTTGGGGTCCAGCCCTCATAGTCAAGATGTGCTGGTTCGGTCCCGTGTCCACCATCGATGAAGAGCAACGCAAGGGGCGTCTGCCAGACCGCGGCGACCCGGGGCGAATCGCCGACGAGCGCGACCACCGTGCCTTCGAGACCTGCGTCGAAGATCGTTCGACGGAAGACCGGCATGGTGTCCATGCGTCCGACCTCGGTGTCGACCAGGTCGGGTTCGTGATGCTCCCAGCCGGCCTGATTCTCTTCGGACCCACGGTGGTGATCGAGCGCAAACAGCAGACGACCGGCGTCTCGAGCAGCCGCGCCGAGATAGATCGCTGACTTGCCGCAATAGCTGCCGACCTCGAGAAACGGGCCGGCGACTGGACAGTTCGTTGCGTGGTCGAAGAGCGCACGGCCTTCGTCCTTTGGCATGAACCCTCGCGCTGCTTCAGCCCGAGCCAGATCGTCAGGCAGCATCGCTCACGGGTTGCTCGACAACGTCTTCTTCTTGGTCTGGCCACAGGTACTTCTCGAGAAAGGCAAACTTCACGAGCCACAGGCCACCGAAGGCGGCAAGTTGGGTAAGTAGGAGCACGGGGTTCGAATCGGTTGCGAGGCTCATGAGCCCAACAGCCGACGTCGACACGACATAGCCAATGAGGGTCATGACCCAGAACGGGCCGACCTCTTGAGACACGCTGTGGTTACCCGCAGCTCGTTCCCACACATAGTGACGGTTGAGGTAGTACGCGAACGGCGTGCTCGCCGAAACCGAGACGAGGTTCGCCCAAACGGGTTTCCAATCGAAGACATAGAGCCCGATCGACAACACGGTAAGACCAACCGTGGTGGTCACGACCGTTACGCCGCCATAGCGCAAGAGGCGCATGCCGTAGTCGTTCCACAAGCGCGCCAGGTTAAACCGGCTGGGCTGATCCATTCCGACAAGGCTAGGCGAGATCACCCACAAACAGGTGTGACACGTCAGACTGTTCGTATGGACCTCCCCCCATCCATTTCCGTCGTATCGTCGCGCCCTCGCCGTGTGGTGTGGTGTGGTGCGGTCGCTCTCGCGATGATCGCCGCTGCCTGCGGTTCGGACGCGCCCGAGACGGCACGTACTGCGGTTGAAACGTCGTCGTCGATCACGACGTCGGACGCTCCCCCGACCACCGCATCAACGACCCAAGCACCGACAACAACGGTCTCATCGACGACAACGCTCGCAGAATCCACGGCCACGGAGCCGGCCGACGTTGTCGCGTTCAATGGACGTGCGATCCCACCAACAGTGGACAATCCACAAGACGCCGCGGAGCTCTTCACCGAGGTTGCCCGTGGATTGCGAGTCGATGATCAACAAGCAGAGATCTACGCCGACCTCGGCCATACCCAACAGGTGCTCATCCGGACGATCATGCGCAACCCCGACTGGATCGAACCGTTTCGGGCCGACATTCCCGCTGACTTGCTCACAGCTGTCGACCTCCATATCGAGGCTCGAACTGAGCTCGGCAAACTGCACTCGGGGTGGACACCAACCGACAACGTTCCGGCGTGGGCGATCATCGAACCCGAGCCCCTCGACACGCTCGTCGCGCACTACAAAAGCGCGAGCGAAGAAACTGGAATCGAGTGGCAGATCCTCGCTGGCATCAACCTGATCGAGACTGGCATGGGCCGCATCGACGGGCTCAGCTCAGCCGGGGCCCAAGGCCCGATGCAGTTTCTCCCAACGACTTGGGAGGAAGTCAGCGAAGGCGGAGATGTCACCGACCCCGAAGATGCCATCCATGGTGCTGCTCGTTACCTGGTGCGCCGCGGTGGCCTTGACGACATTCGCGCCGGACTGTGGGGATACAACAACTCCGATCACTACGTGAACGCGGTGTTGGCCTACGCCGAGATGGTGAAGCTCGATGAGCGGACGCTCCGCGGCTTCTACAACTGGGAGATCTACATCGGTAGCGCCGAAGGCACCCTGTGGTTGCCGGTTGGCTTCAGCTCAACCGAGGTTGGCTCGGCCAAGGAGTACTTGGCCGAGAACCCGTGGGCCAAGACGCTCGGCTAGCCGATTGGCGACTACCTAGTTGTTGCGAACGGTCACGACGACGTCGTCGATCGCCCACGACTCGTCGTCAATGGCCTGCAGACCCGAAGAAGCAAAGTTCATCGAGATGGGGCCACCGGTGTGTGGTGCGCAGTGTTGGATCGTGACTTTCTGATCAGTCCAGGTATTGCTGCCCATCGATGTGTCGTTGTTGCCAAGACCATCTTTGATGTTGTTCGGATTTGATGTGCTGTGTTGGAACACCTGCTCGCCAGCGACGCCTTCGAGGTCAAAGGTCACCTTCTCGCCATCCCAAGAGTCAATGCCGTAGAGCGTGAACGTCACACAGACTTCGTTGTGGTCTTGCGTCGGAGCGTCCAAGGTAAGCGTGACGGTTTCATTGCTGAATGGACCGAGATAGTTGTAGGTCGAGTCAACTCGGGACTGGTCGACACTCCACACCTGGCCTGGCTGGCTTGGGTCGA
>CAKZVC010000101.1 GCA_937922235.1 uncultured Acidimicrobiales bacterium
AGCATTGAATGCAAAGTTGGCGATCTGTCCGACATTGCTCGGAACGACAACAGCAGTTGGGCTGATCTGTCGGCCGTCGTTGAGGAACGTCGACGTGACTGAATGGTCTTGGAACGTTGGTGGATCGAACGGGAAGATCCCGGTGAACCACTCATGGTTGTAGCGAACCGCTACGCCGATCTCGATGTCTTGGTCGTTGTCCGAACGACCGCTCGCACAGAAGCCCCGGTCGATCCGCGAGGTGTCGCACTGGTAAGCGCCAGCAATTGTTGCGCCTCGGCCGTCGTCGAACTGGGCATCTTGGAACGCTTGGGCGTTCGTGGTCGCGGCGAGGTTGTTGAGAAATGCCGTTCGGTACACAACGCATCCCGGCGAGAACGGGTTGTTGTCGCAGTCGGCGATGGCCGCTTCTTTGTCTGCGCCCTGGGCGTCGAAGATGATGACCCATTCGATGTTGCCTACGTTTTCCGGTCCGACCTCGCCAATGACCGACTGCAGAATTCTCATGTCGGTCTCTGGTCGGTCGCCAACGGTGGCTGCGCGAAGGATTCCGGTACGAACACCTGATGCAGATGTCGACCGTGCTTCCCAGGCGAAGCCGAACTCGATCGAGCCCATGATCACGAGCAGGAGCAAGGGAATAGCGAGAGCTGCCTCGACGATCGCTGCACCGCGGTCAAGACCACCAACGTGTGCTCGTAGTGCTCGAATCATTCGAATTGGTGTCATGTCAACGTTCCTCTAGAGATCAAGTTCGATCACTTGGACTGAGCTTGCGGAGAGCGTGATCTTGTCAAAGAAGCCAGTCACGTACTGGTACTCGTACTCGACGTAGATGCCGATGTTGTCCAGTGGACGGCGCTCACTTGCTCGATCGATACCAATCGACCGTGGATCGGCAGCGGGTGGGGCTGGGAAGCTGTCGATAATGGCTTGAACGTTGCCGTCGGTAACGGTGTAGACGTTGCAGTTGGCGGTCGAGTTTGTCCCGCCCGTTGTGCAGATTGTCGGCACAGCAGAATTCAATGTCGGAGCTGCAAAGATCACAACCCTCGTCACGTCGCCATTCAGCTCTCCGACACGGGCGTTGATCTTGCGAAGGATTTCCTGATCAGCATCAACTGCATTGCGCTCTACCGCGGCGACTCGCGCCGCGCTTCGAACGGTGTCTTGAAGCGCGAGGTGGTTTCGGAACATGAATCCGATCTCGATACCGCCGAACACCACGAGGAAGAAGAAGGGGGCAATCAGCGCAAATTCGAGCGCGGCTGCGCCACGTTCACGGAGGGAACGAGGCTCAGATTTTTCGGCGCTTCGCCGCGCGTGCCGAAAACGGTTGAAAGACAACATGAGAACCTCTTCGGCACAAACTCACAAAAGGTGTATACCCCCAGGCAACTTCGGGCCGTTCGACCTAAGGCTGTAGGTCGTGCAACCTTTTTGGTTCCCGTGGCGGCACGACGTGTTGCGCTCAATCAGAATGCGAGGATGCGTATTGCCCTTGGAAGTGACCACGCCGGATTCGACCTGAAAGCCCACCTTGCGGCGCGGCTGATCGAGCAGGGGCACGAAGTGCTCGACCTCGGCACCGACTCAACTGAATCGGTCGATTACCCCGAGTTTTGTGCCGCTGTTGGGCGCGCTGTCGTGGCCGGAGACGCCGACTGGGGCATCGTGATGGGCGGCAGCGGCCAGGGCGAGCAACTCGCGGCCAACAAGGTCAAGGGCGTGCGCGCCGCGCTCTGCAACTGTCTCTACACAGCTCGCATGGCTCGATCGCACAACGACGCGAACGTCCTGTCGATTGGCGCCCGTGTCGTCGGACTCTCGATCGCCGAAGAAATCGTCGACCTGTTCGCAACGACCGAGTTCGAAGGCGGCCGTCATCAACGTCGTGTCGACCAGGTGATGGCTATCGAGAACGAGTAGTTCTAGCTCTTGGGCGAGTCGATCGGTCGCCGACCACGACGACGTCGTGGCGAATAGTGTTCGACCTCGAGCGTCTCTTCATCGGTGAGATCGACCTCGGGTGGGTGCGCCCGCATGCGTGTTGGCGCGGCGCCTTCATCGGCATCGAGGTCGATCACGATGTCATCGTCATCGGAGTCGGCGCCATCTCGTAGGTCGATAAAGAGCTCTTCTTGAGCCAATACCTCGGCTCGGCGCACTGCGCGAACCTTGCGGAATCGACGCACCCGGATCATCGCCTGTCGGGCAAAGATAAAGGCGAACAGCAAGATCACGGCGCTTCCGAGCGCAAGAAGCCGTTTCTCTTCCGTGGACAGCGTGTCGAGCCACGCCGTTGCCACCGCGTCACCTGGGGCCAGCGCTGCTGCTGGTTCGTCCAAATCGACCTCGACCTCGGCGCCAGTGACGGACGATGCCCGGAAGGTGAATGGCACTGCGAGGTCGCCTGAACGTGGCTTGACGGCGCGGATGCGCAGGTTGACGACTGCCGTATCGCCAGCGCGAAGACGGTTTCGGCGTTGCAACAGGTTGCTGCGGCTCTCGCCATCGAACGACGAGTTCACGACGAGGTCGTCACTCGAGATCGAGACAACCTCATACGGCACGGTCCATGCATCGTCGAGCGCAGCGGTAAGTCGAGTGGTGTCGAGATCGATCGCTCCAGTGTTGGTCAGCGAGATCGCGTAGCCGAACTCGTACCACGAGTCAGCCCCGAGTGCGGAGCTGTCAAGCGGTTCGACCACGAGCTCAGCTGCTGGTTCGGGCACGGTCACGCGGACGGACGTAGCGATGTCGTTGTCGCCCGGCTCTTGGTTGCCGTCTGGGTCGATGTTCGTGCCGTCGGTCGAGTCGTCGATGACCGTTCCAGAGAATGGGTCGGACGCAATTGCGAAGGCAGAGCTGCGGAACGGCCCGGGCAGTTCCTTCGAGGGGATGACGACTGCGTCGTATTGGATGCGGCAGCGCTCGCCGGGGTTCAGTTCGACACCCGAGACAAGGACGGGGTCGATCGTGCCGCCGTCGTAGCTCGAACTAGCAAAGCCCTCACATGGCGAGTTGGCCTCGATGCGAACCCGGGAGGTCACGAACGTCGAACCGACGCCGAAGGCTTGACTGAGCTGGTCGTGGACTTCGACGTTGGTGAGCGGGAACGGTCCGGCGTTCTCGACGAGGATCTCGTAGGTAACGCCGACGGCTCCGTCAGGACGGACCGTAGCTTCACCGATCGTCTGCTTTGCGACACCAATTTCACCTTGGACGCTCAAGCGGGTGAGGGTGTTGGCCTCGATGGTGTCGCCGCCAGAGCCGAGACCGGTGCCTGCTGGTGAGAGCGCCGATACGACGACTCGCGTGCTGTAGACGCCGCGCTCTTCGGGGGCGAGACGAAGATCGAGCTCGATCACTCCGGTTTCGCCGGCAGGCAATGTGTTCCATCCGAGGAGCAGGCGGGTGTCGCCAATGTCGCGCGATGGACGGGTGTCGACCGGTTCATCTGCTTCTTCGGAGTCGACCGGGTCGACGGTTCGTGGTGGCTGGCCGAGCCCATCGAAGTCCGGGTTGACGGCGAGGGTCTCGGAGCGAATGTCGGTCACCCGGATCTGTGAATTTGCGCCCAAGGCGTTGAGGAGATCCTGTTGGATCTGCAAGCTTCGGAGCTCGACGTCGCCGTCGTTGACGACCTCGATGGCGAAGCTCACATCGAACGTGCCCGAGTTGTTCCAGGCCGGCCGGCTAAGCAGTCGCTGCGAGACGCGAAGCGCTGGTCGCTCAACGAACTCAACTTCGTCAGGAGCAAAACCGGTCGCCGAGACCGGCGTGCCCGCCGGGGACAGCGCGCTCAGCGATGCGCTTGGCACGAACGGGCCCAGCACGTTGCCTGGCTCCACCAGCACGGTGGTGGTGACGATGGCCGAGCCACCAGTATCAAGCGTCGATCCCCATTCGAGGACGTCATTGCCACGGCGGCGATCGGTCAGGTCCGCGGTTGCGAGCTCGGCGGACTCAACTGACAGGGTGCGAGAATTTGTGCCGCCGAACGTTGCTCCGATGTCTTCGATGAGACGAACGAACTCAAGCGGGGTGCTGCCGTCGTTGGTGAGCTCGTAGCTGGTAGTCACCGTGTAGGAACCGTCGCGGTTGTTGTCGACCGATTGGGCAACGACATCGATTGCGACCGAGGGAAGATCGACCTGCGCCGCGATAACCGACGACACATCCTTGCCGGCAGGCGAACGGCCTTCGGCTCGGAGATCGCCAACAAATGGTCCGGTGACATCGCCTGGCTCGACCGACAAGATGAGCGTGATGGTCCCCGCAGCGCCAACGCCGAGGCGCTGCCCTTCGGCGAGCATGTCGAGGCTTTCGCCCGCTGCGAAGGCTTCATCCACAACGAAGTCGTTGCTGATGAGTCCGTCGATCCGGAAGGTGGACTCCGGGAAGACCTCCGAAAGATCGAGCATCACGTCGAGGTCGTCAACACGAACATCGCCAGCGTTCTCGATCGTCAGGTTCGTGACCACACGGAATGTGTCGGGGTCGACGCTCTCAACCGACACGACCTTGCTCTTGAGCTCGAGCTTCGGTGCTTCCGTCAGGGTAAGCGCGTTGCTGGTGGTCTCTGCCTCGACTGTGGCGGCTGAATACGACGCAGCAGTGACCGAGTTTGAGATCTCGAACGGGCCGAGCTCGCTGCCAGGCTGCAGACGCTGGTTGAGCTCGATGCGACATTCACTGCCAGGAGCGAGCGGTGTGGACGGGGCAATGCCGATGCAGCTGTCGAAGACCACTTCTTGGGCAAGCCGCTTCTCACCAAAGACGTCACCAGGATCGGCAGCGTCGACCGAGATAAGGGGAACGTCGCCGCTGTTCGTTACGGTGAGTTCGTAGGCGACGTTGTAGGTGCCATCGCCGTTGTTCGTGCGGGTCGCCAGCGTCGACGTGACGTCGATTGTCACGGTCTCTTCGAAGGTCACCGCCTCGAAGCGTTCCTCTTCGAGCACGGTGGCGAAGGATGGCGAGTCGGCGGAGACGCGGGTTTCGGCGACCCAAGGGCCGAGGTTCTGGCCAGGCCACACCTTGATCGCCTGGGCGCGCGAGCAGCTCTGCTGCGGACCGAGCGGCGAGGCGAAGCTGACAGCTGCGCACGTGTCGGTGGTGAGCTCGTTCGTCAGTGCTGCGTCGGCGAACTGGGTAGCGAAGTCGGACACGCCAACTCGGTAGAGGGGAACGTCGCCGGTGTTGGTGACGGTGGTCGAATAGTCGAGCGAGTGCGTCGCGTCGCCGTTGTTCGTCGGTTCGGACACGTCGGTCTCGATCGAAATCGATGGGCGTTCTTCGAAGCGGAGTGGAGTGTTGGCACGGGCTTCGAACTGAATGTTGCGAGGTTCGGGCACGACGAGCGCGTCGAGCTGGCCGTCGTCGGCGGAGGCGATCGACGCTGCGACGGTGTACGGCCCAACTGCCGATCCTGGGCGGAGCGTGGCCTTGCGGACGGACGTGCACGAGTCGCCGGCGAGGACTGCCGAGTTGCAATTCGATTCGAGGGTGACTTCGCCGAGCACGAACTCACCAAAGACGCCCGCAAAGTTGGTGGTGATGTCGATTCGAGGAACGTCGCCGTTGCCAACGTTTCGGGCGATGACCGTGTGTTCGATGTCGTAGGTGCCGTCGTTGTTGTTCGTCGCCACAAGCGCCCGGTCGATGATTCCGATCAGCGGAATGGTGCGTTCGACGCTGACCTCGGGAACATCGAGGTCGGCACGTGATGGTGCGGTGGCTGCGGTCTCGAGCTCGAAGGCGAACGGCCCGCTGTCGTTCTTTGTCTCGGCAAGAACGACCACACGGATCTCGGCCTGGGCGCCGCGGGCGATCTCGTCGGTTCCTGAAAGCAGCTGAGTTTGTGAGCGGCCGTTGAAGTTGGTGGAGGCGATGACACCATCGGCACCGATTGCTTCGATGGTGTAGTCGGCGCCGTCAAGGGCCTCATCGAGATCGAGTTGTGCCTGAACGTTGCGGACTTCAATGTCGCCCGTGTTCTCAAGAACACTGCGGAGCACTAAACGGACACTCGTGTCGTCGACCTTCTCGATTGACGTGATGTCGATCGAGGTCTCGACCTTCGGTGATTCGGTGAAGTTGATCGCCGACTCGAGCTCGGCGGTCGAGTCCACTGTGACGCCCGATGTGGAGACCGCGTTGGACGACGATTCGATCATCCAATCGGTGAGCTTGGCTGCGGGAGCGACGACATACTGTTCGGTGACCGAGCACGTGGTTGGGCCGTTCTCGGCCTGGCTTGCAGCCCGTAGCGGCGACCCTGGTGCGATCGCCGAGCAGCTGTCGCCAATGCGTTCTGCAGCAATGATGGTCGAGCGGAACACGTCGTCGCCGGTGTCGGTGGTGGTGACCTCGATCAGCGGCTTGTCGCCGGTGTTGGTGATCTCGGTGATAACGGTCGTGGTGTAGGTGCCATCACCGTTGTTCACGATCTCGCCAAGCGTGGTTTCGCTTTCAATCGCCGGGGCTTCGGAGATGTCGATCTCGCTGCTCTTCGGCACGACGCTGACGGGCAGGCCCCGTGCGGAGAACGCCTCGCCGGTGGTGGTGATTGCCCAACCGTCGAGCACTCGACCAGGTCGAGAGATCAGCTCGAAGTTGATGGTGCACTCTTGGTCGGGCGTAAGCGTGTTTCCGGCGGTAAGCGCAGCTCCGGTTGTGGCACGGCGCGGCACGCCAAGCCCGCCGCATGTCTCGTCGCCAGTGATGTTGGCCACCGAGACTTCGGCCGGGCTCGTTTCGCCGTTCGTGGTGGTGACCACGTCGATTCGACCGGCGGCGCTGGTCAGGTTCTGATCGCCGAGGTTTCGCAGCGTGAGCGAACCATCGAATCGGTAGCGGCCATCTTCGAGGTTTGTTGCTTCGACGTCGCTCAGTTCGAACGAGATCTGGGGGTTCTGCGCAAGGGTTGTGCGAGCTGCGATGGTGTCGCGCACTTCACGTGCGCCGGAACGAGCCGTTGCGGTAACCGGTGCTTCGTACTGTTCGCCAGACACGGTGGGTACGGTGCCGGGGCGAACGGTTCCGCGAATGTCGATCGTGCAGCTCTCGCCAACGTCGAGGCCGGTCGGGTCGTACACCGCAACCGAATTCCGGCTTCCGTCGAAGCTCTTCGAGAACGTGCCACGGCAACCGTGCGAGGCCAACCCGGCAAACTCTGGCAGCACAGATCCTGGGCCGTACATATCGACCAGTGGGTACCGCACGACGAGCTCGTCGACACGGGTGTCGCCGATGTTCTTGACGACAATTCGCTCGGACAGCACGACGTTGCCGTCTGGCCGTGACGATGGTTCCTGCAGGTATTCGTGCTCGACGGTGAGGTCGGGAGCGGGTGTGACGAGCCGGCTTGGCGATGTCGAGAGGTCGACCTCAGCACCATCGGGGCGCAGGACCGCAGAGACTCCAACCTGCACGTCGTCGACCCGGCCCCGCAGGCTCACGGTCGGTGCCGGAACGCTGACGCCTTCGCTCCAGGTGGTGTCGTCGAAGTTTGGCTCGTAGCTGACAGTGAAGCGGATTCGATGCTGGCCCGAGTTCGTGAGCCGCAGCGGTGTTTCGAGTACGCCGGTATCGCTGAACCCGTTGAAGTCGAGGTTTTGCCGAAGATCGAGCTCACGCGAGAGCGCCATCGAGGTGATCTCGGCCGATCGGAACCCGGCAGCGGCGACAGCGAGATCGACAGACAGGTCGTCGACGGCGGTGCTTGCGGCGAGCGGGTTCTGTGAGCGAAGAGCTGACGTCCGAGGGTTTGCGAGCCGGTTGCGAAAGCTGACTTCGTGTTCGGCGACGAACCGCTGGAGCTCAGCGTCCCAGGTCGGGGCCGAGATGACGTCGGTGGACACCTCGAGCGCCGGGCAACCAATGGCGGCGATGATGTCGACCGGCGTGGTGCCTTCGTTCGTGAACAGCAGCTCGGTTGCGCCGACGAACACGTCGATCTCGCCAGTCGAGCGAGGCTTGGCACGTGACTCGGTTGTCAGTCCGAGCGTGCTCTGTTCGTCTGAGACAACGAGAGCGCCACGTGCAGATGACGCGTCGATCTCTTGGCGAGCTTGGCCGAGGAACGCATCGACGCGCACTCGGTCGCCTTCGTCGACCGCTCCGAGGAGCCACTGTGTGTGGAAGAGGGTCTGACCCAAGGTGACTTGAACTCGGCTGCCCTGTTCGGTCATTCGGATGACGGGTCCGCGGCTCGACAGAACGGCTTTGGCACCACGGGCGGTGACGACACCTTCGGATGGTGTGGTCGTAAGGGCGCTCGCGTCGACGAGGGGAACCACTACGGGTGAGGAACACCAGGTTGTCGAGAAGGGATGGTCGCCATTTTGGGCGTCGAGTGACCCGAGCGATCCAGCAACAGCCACCGCTGTTGCCATCATGATCAGCACGACGAGACGACGCATGTAGTGAGGGACCGGACTTCTCTGCCGCCGGGCAGACGAGGGGGCGAACAACGTCGTGCCACTAGCGGCACGACTTGTCACTGAACGTAGTCAAATGCCATGGAAGGTCGGGGGATGCTCCGGCGCCAATATTGGTGTGCTGCATGGGAAAAGTAAGTTGTTCGTAAGGGTGGAATTCCGGCGGGTGCTTTGGGTGATACTGCACAATCGACCTTTCCTCCATCAGCCTCGTTTCGTACCTCCTCGCCTTTGGCGCGGGCGTGATCTCTTTCCTGTCCCCGTGCGTACTTCCCGTCGTGCCCGGCTACTTGTCGGTAATCACCGGTCTTGACATCACGAAAGCCCATTCCGCTGAGGGTTCTCGGTGGGAACGGCTCTGGCCGATCGCTCGCAGCACGAGCCTGTTCATCCTCGGTTTCTCGGCGGTGTTCATTGGGCTCGGCATGTCGGCCAGTGCCCTGGGCAACGTCTTGTTCGACAACCAGATATGGCTGACCCGCATCTCCGGGTTCCTCGTATTCGCCATGGGCTTCTTCCTTCTAGGCTCTCTACTCACGACCGACCCGCGGTATTTCAAGGAAGCCCGCTTCCATCCGAACCTCGGCAAGTTCGGGCCCGCCGCGCCAACCGTGGCTGGCGCTGCCTTCGGGTTCGGATGGACGCCATGCATTGGCCCAGTGCTCGGTTCGATCCTCACGCTTGCAGCCACGACCGACGGCACGTTCACCGGCGGCACACTTCTCGCTGCCTACTCACTTGGCCTCGGCGTGCCCTTCCTCGCCACCGGCCTGTTGTTCGGTCACCTCTCGGGTGCGTTCGCTTGGGTGAAGCGCAACATGCGCACGATCGTCATCATCTCGGCGGTGTCGCTCATTGGTTTTGGCGTCCTGCTCATGACGAACCAACTCATTCGCATCACTACCACTCTTCAAGAACTGCTTCGGTCCGTTGGCCTGGAGTGGATCGTCAACCTCGGATAAGGAACAGCAATGGCAAAGAAGAAGTCATCCGGAATGTCAGCACGCACCCAGTGGGGCATCCTCATCGGGATCGGCGCGCTGATCCTTGGTGCCATCATCTTCAACGGCGTTCGAGAAGTTGCCGACGACGGCGGCAGCGGCGTTGTCACCTCCGAAGCGTTCGACCTGCCGAACCTCCAGAACCGAGACGACCCCAACGACCGCATTCGCCTGTCCGACTTCAACGGCAAGCCAACAGTCGTCAACTTCTTCGCGTCATGGTGCGACGCCTGCGATGAAGAACTCCCTGCGTTCCGCGATGTCGCTTTAGAGCTCGAAGACGAGGTCAACTTCATCTTCGTGAACTCAAACGAGACGGGCAACTGGAAGCCGATGGCCGAACGCAACGACATCCTGCAATTCCCACTCGCCCAAGACATCCAAGGCGAACCCGGACGACGCAACGGCCTCTACCGAAGCCTCGGCGTAGCCACAGGCATGCCAATCACCGCCTTCTACGACGCCGAAGGCAACCTCATCGACGTTGCCCGGGTCCCCTTCAACCGCACCCAGCTCGAGGTAACCCTCCAGCAACTCCAGTTCACCAGCTAGGGCCTGTCTCATGACCTGGTGAAGCGCTGGGGTCAGGCCTCAACAACTAACAAGTTGTTCCCAGGGTCAGGCCTCAACAACTAACAAGCGGCCCATAGAGCATTGATTCGAGGCGTAGAGGGACGTGCTGGAAGCGCTCGACGAAACAGACGCCTGCTGACTGATG
>CAKZVC010000102.1 GCA_937922235.1 uncultured Acidimicrobiales bacterium
ACAGCGCCCATGTCGCAATTCGTGCGCTTTGTGATCGTTCCGGTGGAGATGACGGAGGGGTTGGTGCCATGAAAATACCCTAGTTGTTTAGAAGTGCAATCGGAGATCGAGCTGGTTGTGTTAGGGAACAACACCAATTTGATTCCCGATGTTCCAGTTTTGTTCGCGACACTTCCGGTCCAGATCCTGGGGTTAGCGACATGGCGACTGCGCCTTCTGGGGTCAGACCCCGAACTCTGTGGGGTCAGACCCCGAACTCTGTGGGGTCAGACCCCGAACTCTGTGGGGTCAGACCCCCGAAGTCGTCGAGGCGCGCTCTGCGCGCGATTGTTCGCGCGGTCCGCGCGAGGTTTGCGACGTTCAATTACAGTGAAATCCATGAGTCGCACCTGCGCCCGCCCCACATGTTCCGTTTCTGCCGCGGCAACAATGTCGTATGACTACGAAGCCCAAGTGGTCTGGATCGAAGAACTCCACACCGAGTCACACCCAATGATGCACGACCTGTGCGCCATGCACGCCGACCGCTCAACCCCACCGAACGGCTGGGAACTGCGCGACGAACGCCAGCCGCGCGGTATCTACGCACTCCACGCCAGCTAGGTCGTGAAAAACGACGGCGACGCGGTCGCCCCAGCGGACACGCTCCGCTCTGGGCCTCGCTGGGGTCTCGCTGAAGCTGTACCGGCCTGGATTGCGTCGGTCTTCGTCAGCCTCCTGGCATACAGCGTCCTTCTCAGCGTTGGGGGCTACTCGGCATCGTCTCCGGAACGACCCGGCGGCTACCTCGGACGGACCATCGCGCAGCTCGCTAGCGGCGACGAACCTCGCAACGACGCAGTACCGATCGTCTGGCGAATGGCGACGCTCGTTCCCGGCTGGATTGCACTGCTCGGTGTCGCATGGCTTCTCGCTGGAGTTGCCGGCAAAGCTCGCGTTGGCTGGGACCTTCGCGGCAAGGCATCCGATATCGCGCTCGGCGTCGGTGCCGGCATCTTTATCCAAGTGCCGGTGCTCACCATCGTCGGAATCCTCATGACGCTGATTCTCGGCGACTTCGCCCCATCGGGTCGGGCCCAAGAACTCGTCGACAGCCTGAACTCGCCGTTCGCGCTCATCGCTCTCGTCCTAGGGGTTGCGGTGGGTGCCCCGCTGGTCGAAGAACTCTTCTATCGCGGCATCGTCCAAGGCTGGCTTGTCGAGAAGATCGGTGACTGGCCCGGCCTGATCGTGGCCAGCATCATCTTCGGCGCCGTGCACATCCGCCTCATCGAGATCGCGCCCCTCGCTGTCGCCGGATTTGGGTTCGGCGTTCTCGTGCTGATCACCGGGCGGCTCCTGCCAGCAATCATTGCGCACATGACGTTTAACACCTTCACGCTCATCGTGTTGTTGTCGACAACCAGCTAGCCCTAGTCCTCGCGACCCAAATCGGGTTCCCAGAAGTCCCGGTCCGCTTACCACTGCTGGTAATCCGTCGATCCGTCCAAGTAGTTCCTGTCGCATTGGCGGACGGGCGACCCAAAGGATGGACCATGGAAGACGGACTCGTACAAAGTCGCAACTGCCCGAAGTGCACGCGCACGATGATCAACATCACCCTCGATATCGAAGAGGCCAAGCGCACGCTGCACAGCTGCTCTCACTGCGACGTGCGTGAGTGGGAAGCACCGAGTGGGTCGATCAACCTCAAGGGTGTTCTTGACGAGCTCGCGGATTCTGCTGGTCGGTGACCAACACTCAGGCCGTCGTTAATGCGATGCTAGGTGGATGACGTCGGCCACCCCCCAGCGCTCCGGCGCGGACCGTCTCGAGAAAATTGTTACTGCTATCGTTGTTGCGAGCAGCGCGTTCTTCGTCTTCTGGCAGCTGCAGCCTGACCTGATCCTCTCCGACAGCACCCCAACCGGCGGCGACATGGGTGCGCATGTGTGGGGTCCGGCGTTCCTTCGTGACGAGCTGATACCGAACCTCCGACTCACCGGATGGACCCCCGACTGGTACTCGGGCTTTCCAGCGTTCCACTTCTACATGGTGCTGCCCGCTCTCGCGATCGTCATCCTCGACGTCGGCCTCAGCCCTTGGATCTCCTTCCCGATCATTCTCGGACTCCTTGGCGCAGCCATCGTGACCTACGCACAAGGCCAACACGTCGCGTCGAAGCGGCTCATGATCGCCTTTGCTGTTCTTGCCCCACTCCTTGTCGCGTTGCCGTACAACGTTGCGTTCAAACTTGTAGCTGTTAGCGGAGTGGTCTTGTTTCCGGTCGCTGCTTGGGCCCTTGGACACTTTGGAGGCCTGCGCTTCCCCGGACCCGCGGTGCTCGCACTCGCGAGCCTTGCTTTTGCCTTCGACCGTTCGTTCAACATCTATGGCGGCAATATCGCCTCGACGCTCGCCGGCGAATTCGCAGCGTCGATCTCGTTGAGCATTTCCCTCGTTGCGCTCGGTCTTGTGATCCGGGGAACCCGAACGGGCGAGTATCGGGGTTGGGCCGCAGTGTTTATCGCCCTCACGGCCCTATGTCATTTGCTCCCCGCCTTCTTCCTCCTGGCCTCGGTGACGTTGCTCATGGTTATCCGAGTCTTCCAGGGACGCTTCCGATCGCTGTCCTGGCTCATGATCTCGGGGATCACCTCGTTGCTGCTCTCGGCCTTTTGGGTGCTTCCCTTCTTCTTGCGCACTGCGTATCTGAACGACATGGGGTGGGAGCGCATCGAGATCGTCCACTCGCCGCTCATCACCCGGAGCAATCTCAACCCGGCCGAGATCCTCAGCGACTACCCACCGCTCCCGGTGCTGCTCGTCATTGCCTTCCTCGGTTTGGTGCTGTCGTTCGTCCGCAAGGTCGAACTCGGGTGGCTGCTTGGCCTGATGGCCGTTGCGATGGCGGCCGGGTTCGTGTGGTTCCCCGACGGCCGACTATGGAACGCCCGAATTCTGCCGTTCTACTACCTGAGCGTTGGCCTTCTTGCTGGCGTCGGTGTCTACCTGCTGATCATGGAGATCATCAAAATGCCAGCAGTTCTCCGGCTGGGAGTAGCCGTCTCGTCGCTCATCTTGTTGCTGCCTCCACAAATCGGTGACGCCCTCGTGTGGCCCGAGCCCGACTTCATGGCACTCGACGAGCCGCTGGGCAATGTTGGGGCACTAGCCGATTACTTCGGGCCAGCGTCGGGGTATGCAGCACGCGTGATCTGTCTGCTCCTCCTCGCGGTGATCATCGGCACCGAAATTCCTCGACAGCTTGGGCGCTTCTTCGATCGAACCGAAGTCGCCGCCGTCGTCGCTGCAGTCGGGATCTTGATCGCGACACCGGCCCGCGATGTGCTCACTCAGACACCGGTTGACGACATCGAGTTCTGGACCGCCGTGCTGGTCCTCGCCATCACAGTGTTGTTGCTCGCGATCATTTCGGTCGTCCGGCGATTCACTACCGAAGCGAGCGAAGGCGTCACCGCAGCTGGACAACCAGACCCGTTCGGTACCGGAAGCGAACCCGAACCAACGCCGCGCACCTTCTGGGACCGGTTCGACCCAGCCAATGACAACGCCGCATTGTTGACAGCCCCAATCGCCGCACTCGTGGCCGTGTCCGTCCTACTGGGCCTTGCCTTGAACACCCTCGGCGGAATCTCCGACGATGAAGGCATCCGGACATGGTCGCTCGGCCCGCTCGAAGTTGGATCCAACGACAACAGCTTCATCCCCGGATGGTCGAGTTGGAACTTCTCCGGACTGCAGTCCAAGGGTGAGAACCTCAACAGCCCGGGCGACGTTGGCCAGGGCGGTTGGGCTGAATACGAGTTCGTGAACCGGACCATGGCGGGTGTTGGCGAGCAAGTCGGCTGCGGGCGGGCCATGTGGGAATTCGCTCCCGAGCTGAATCGCTACGGAACCACCATGGCGATGATGCTGATGCCGATGTGGACCGACGGGTGCATCGGCTCGATGGAGGGGTTGTACTTCGAAGCCACCCCAACCGTTCCGTACCACTTCATGCTGCAAAGCGACCTCTCCGCCCCGAGTCGTCAGGCCGGCCCCGAACAGTCTGTGGGCGGACCCTCACGGGCTATGCGCGACCTTCCCTATGGCGACTTCGACATCGACCGTGGTGTTGCTCGCATGCACGAAATGGGAGTGCGCTACTACATGGCATTCTCACGGGACTCCGTTGAAGCAGCGCGCAACCACCCTGATCTGATCGAAGTTGCAGCAGCGACGCCGTGGGTCATCTTCGAAACCCAGGCCACACTCGTTGAACCGCTCGCCATCGCCCCCGTCGTCATTAGCGGGGTCGACGATGCCCAGCACGAATGGCTCGACGTCGGTATCGAATGGTTCGACGACGTCACCCAGACCAGGCCGGCATCGTCGGGCCCATCGGAGTGGGACGAAGTCGATGCCGAGACCTTTGTCGCCCGATACGAGGGTGAAGAAACTCGGCTTGCTGGGTCGATCGGAGTTGATGGCCAGCCCATGAGCGAGCTGCTGCCAGAGTTGTTCGTGCCGAGTGAAACCGTGGTGTCAAGTATCGTTGCAGATACCGACACCATCTCGTTCTCGGTCGATCAGATCGGCACTCCTGTTCTTGTTCGAGCCTCGTACTTCCCGAGCTGGAAGGCTCGTGGAGCTGAAGGCCCATATCGCGTAGCGCCTAATTTCATGGTCGTTGTGCCGACAGGAGAGAACGTGGAACTCTATTTCGCTCGCACTGCCACAGACTGGCTTGCCATCGTGATGACGATGGCCGGAATTGCCGCGCTGTTCTGGAGCGCGTTTGGTCGCCGGCTTACGCCCGCACCTGTCACGCTTGCCCCGGATGAGCACTTTGGCGTGCCGGAATCCGAACAGGCGCCAAATGCCGACGCAGAAGCGGTCGCAGTCGAGCCGCCACCCACCCCGGAAGCGAACGTGGTGTGACCCGCCGGCTGAGGTTCTTCGTTGCTGTAGCGCTCGTCGCAACAGCGGTCGACCTCTTCACCTATCTCGCGCTCCGAAACACGTTTCGCTGGTGGGCCGCCGACGTCGTAGCGCTCGTGTTCGCTGCGATCGTTGGTGTCTCGGCACACCGCAAGTTCACCCTCCGCAACGACCCAAACCTGCGTTGGATTCATCGGCCGATCGCCTTCACCTCGTCGATCGCCATCGCCGGTCTGGTCGATCTCTTCGTGTTGTTCAACGCCACCGATCGGGGTTGGCTCGCCAAGGTGATTGCGATCGCCGCCGCGGCGCTCGTCCGCGCTGTTTCCAACCGCTGGTTTCTGTTTTCGATCGTGCGGAGCGAACAGGGCGTCCCCGCTGTCCGGCCCGCGCCGAATGATCCGCTTCGGCTCTCGGTCGTTGTGCCCGCATACAAAGAGGCGGCAAACATCGGCTCTACCGTCACGAAGCTCCACGACCACATCTCCACCCTTATCGACCCGTCCGAGTTCGAAATTGTTGTCGTCGACGATGGCTCGGGCGACGGCACCGCCGATGCCGCCAATGCCACAGGTCTTGCGAGAGGAATTCTGCTTCCGGAGAACCTCGGCAAGGGCGGTGCAGTGCGCGCTGGAATGCTCGCATCGAACGGGCGAAGCCGGGTCTTTCTTGACGCTGACCTCGCCTACGGTCCGCCCGAAGTCATCCGCTTGATGACCGAGATCGAGGCCGGGTGGGATGTTGCTGTTGGAACTCGTCGAGATTCTCGCCTCGTCACCCACACCAGTGCGGGCCTGCTCCGCGACGTGGGCGGACGCATGGTCAACATCGCGACCCACGTGCTGTTGCTTGGCCAGTACCGGGACACCCAAGCCGGATGTAAGGGGTTCCGAAGCGATGTCGCCGACCTCATCTTTTCGAAGACGAAGCTGAACGGCTTCTCCTTCGACATCGAGATCTTTCACCTCGTCGAACGCTGGAGGCTTACCCTCACCGAGGTGCCGATGACGATCGCCGAGACCGAGGCCTCCACCGTGAACCTGGTGCGCGACACCGTCACTCTGCTTGCCGACCTCGGACGAATCCGTCGGTGGTCTGCCCGCGGCGAATACACCGACCCCGAGTTGGTCGCATCACTACCGGCGGCGGTCTCCTAACCTTCACACCGAGGCCAACACGAGCGCACGCCTTGCGTGAGCGACAAACAAGGACAGGTATCTCATGGGCGACATCGACGCAATCTTCAAGGCATACGACGTTCGCGGTCTCGCTCCGGAGCAACTCGACGCGGAATTGGCCGGCAACATCGGGGCAGCATTCGGCCGATTTGTTGCCGACAATGACGGCGCGACGACCATCGTGCTTGGCCACGACATGCGTCCGACCGGCCCCGAATTCTCTTCCGCGTTTGCACTGGGCGCCATGGGACAAGGCGTAGATGTGATCGACATCGGCCTGGCGTCGACCGACATGATGTATTTCGCGTCAGGCTCGCTGGATATGCCAGGTGCAGTCTTCACGGCATCGCACAACCCCGCCGAATACAACGGCATCAAGATGTGCGGGCGAGCGGCTGCTCCGCTCGCCGCTGACACGGGCTTGGCGGTCATCAAGGAGAACGCCCGCACCCGACTAGACCCGGTTGGATCTGGTACCCGAACCGAGCGGAACATGCTCGACGACTTCGCAGCCCACGTGCTGTCGTTCATCGACGTCGACTCGCTCACACCGCTGAAGATCGTCGCCGACACGGCGAACGGTATGGGCGGTCTCGTCGTACCAGCCGTCTTTCAACATCTTCCGTTCGAGCTCGAGATCATGTACGAAGAGCTCGATGGGACCTTCCCGAACCACCCAGCCGATCCGCTGAACGAGGCGAACCTGGTCGACCTCAAACAGCGGGTTACCGACGTCGGCGCTGACATTGGCTTGGCGTTCGATGGCGATGCCGACCGGGTATTTCTCGTCGATGCCCGAGCCGAGGGCGTCTCGGGCTCGCTCACCACCGCACTCGTCGCCGAGCGCGTTCTGCGGAGTGAACCCGGTGCCACCATCCTGCACAATCTGATCTGCTCGAAAACGGTTCCAGAAGTCATCGTCGAAAACGGAGGCACTGCGGTTCGTACACGCGTTGGGCACAGCTTCATCAAGGCGGTCATGGCCGAGACCGGCGCAGCGTTCGGTGGCGAGCATTCTGGCCACTACTACTTCCGCGACAACTGGCGCGCAGACTCCGGGCTTATCGCAACGGTCGTCATCCTCGAAGCGATGTGCGACGCCGGCGTTGCGCTACACGAGATCGTTGCGCCGCTCCGTCGCTACGTTGCCTCGGGCGAGATCAACACCACGGTCGACGACACCTCGGCGGTCATCGACAAGGTGGCCGAGGCGTACCCCGATGCTGAGCAAGATCGATTCGACGGCCTCACCATCGACCTGGGGGAGTGGTGGTTCAACCTTCGCCCGTCAAACACCGAGCCCTTGCTACGTCTCAACCTCGAAGCCGCAACTGCAGAAGACGTTGCCGCCCGGGTCGCCGAAGTCAAAGCGCTGTTTTAGCGCTGGGACGTCCGCCCAGATCCGCGGACGCCGACATGGTCGCTACGCGAGCTTCGCTCCCGAGTAGCGCTTTCCAACGGCGACGTTTCGAGGCCCCCGCAAACGCTTCGCGTTTGGGCGAGAAACTCGGGTTCGGGGAAGCCCGCCAGGGTTGAGCCGATACGCTTAGATCATGGCTCTTGCACCGCAGCTTCTGGAGATTCTCGCTTGTCCTAGTGACAAAGGGCCCCTGCTTTACTTCGAAGCCGAGAACTCGCTCTACAACCCCCGGTTGAAGCTTCGCTACTCGATTACGAACGACATTCCGATCATGCTGATCGACAAGGCGGAGACCGTCGACGATGCCGAACACGCTCGACTTGAGGCACTCGCCGAGACTTCGGGAATCAGCCCAACCTTTGAGCCCTAAGCCTCAGTACCAAATGCCGTAGAGCTCGATGTCAGGTGCTGGACTCGACTCGCAGTTCTGCGTCGGCCCTACCTCGTCCCAGTCGTACTTCGAGCAAATGTCGATGCCGAAGCCACCGTTCACGATGTCGGCATTCAGCCCTTGGATGACATCGGCTCCAGTGTTGCCAGCCATGTCGTCGATTCCTTGACCGCCGACGAGACCGTCATCGCCAGGGCCGCCTCGCATCCAATCGCGACCCTCAAAGCCCCACATGTAGTCGTCTCCCGGGCCGCCCTGCATGCGGTCCCAACGGTTCGAGCCGTAGAAGAGGTCATTGCCTGGGCCGCCAAACATTTTGGCGCCCGCAGTGTCTTTGCTCAGAGTCTCTCGGTGCAGGCGCCGCACTCGCTCACCTTCGTTTGAGTACAGCCGGTCGTTGCCAGGCCCGCCGTAGAATTCATCGGCGCCAAGGTTCCCGAACACTTGGTCTGTTCCGGGTCCGCCGAAGAGGAGGTCGTCCCCGTCCCCGCCTTGAATGACGTCTCGGCCCCAACCGCCTCGGATCTCATCGGCGCCATCCTCGCCAAGCAGCACGTCGTCGCCCGACCCGCCCAAGATCGTGTCATCGCCGTCGCCGCCGAAGATCGTGTGATCGCCATCTACCGAGATGATCGTGTCGTTGCCCGCTCGCCCGTAAACAAATCCGCCTGACGCTCGGAAGGCATCGGGGTCCGGGTTGCTGTCGAGGATGATGATGTCATCGCCATCACCGCCGCTGAGTTCAGAGCCGGCCCACCCGAAAAAGCAGATCACGTCGTCTCCGCCCAGTGCGAAGAACCGATCCGTACTCAACGTCTTCATCCAAATGACGTCGTCGCCATCGGTCGGCTGGCCTCGATCGAGCGCTCCGGCTCCAATAACGACAGTCGGTTCCAGCCCGTTGCGGAGCAATGGCTCGGTTTGCGCGTTGGCTTGGGCACCTGAGGCAACAATCACGAACGTCATGAAGGTGGCTGCGAGCAGGGTCCGGCGCATGTCGAAGACTGTACGGGTGGGCGAGGATCTTGTCAGATGGGTCACGAAGCATTCGCGTCGCACCTCCTAGACTTGCCCGTGGCTGAACAGACGTATCGAGGGCCAGCTGGCCCCAGCCACACTCAGATTCTCTGCGGCTGAGCTGCAGACGACCGAGCTCACCTGGTGCTCGGCAATTCCATGGAGCAATTCCTATGACTACTCCCGACTTCAAAGTCGCCGACCTTGACCTGGCCGAGTTCGGCCGCAAAGAAATGCGCCTCGCCGAGCACGAAATGCCCGGACTCATGGCACTTCGCGCCGAGTATGGCGATGCTCAACCGCTGAAGGGTGCACGCATTGCTGGCTCGCTTCACATGACGATCCAGACCGCTGTCCTCATCGAAACCTTGACTGCCCTTGGTGCGGATGTTCGCTGGGTGACCTGCAACATCTTCTCTACGCAGGATCATGCGGCGGCTGCCATCGCCGTTGGCCCCGAGGGGTCGGTTGACGCGCCAGCAGGAACTCCAGTCTTTGCCTGGAAGGGCGAAACGCTCGAAGAGTACTGGTGGGCCACTGAGCAGCTCTTCCACTGGCCAGACGGGCAGGGCCCGAACCTGATCCTCGACGACGGCGGCGACGCCACCATGCTCGTCCACAAGGGACTCGAGTTCGAAAAGGCCGGCGCCATCCCCGAGACCCCAGAAGATGCCTCAGAAGAAGAAGGCGTCTTCATGGAACAGCTCCGCACCATTTGGGCCGAGCAGGGCAACGACTTCTGGCAAAAGATCGCTCCCGGCATTCGCGGCGTGTCCGAAGAGACCACGACGGGCGTGCATCGCCTCTACCACATGCAAGAAGCAGGCGAGCTTCTGTTTCCCGCCATCAACGTGAATGACGCTGTCACCAAGTCGAAGTTCGACAACCTCTACGGCATCCGCCATAGCCTCATCGACGGCATCAACCGCGGCACCGATGTCATGCTCGGCGGCAAGACCGCAGTTGTGCTCGGATACGGCGACGTTGGCAAGGGCTGTGCGGCATCGCTCAAGGGCCAAGGCTGCAAGGTCATGGTCACCGAGGTCGACCCCATCTGTGCGCTCCAGGCCGCAATGGAAGGCTTCGACGTTGTTCGTCTCGAAGACGTCATGGAAACCGCTGACCTCTTCATCACGACCACCGGCAACAAGGGCATCATCATGGCCGACCACATGGCCCGCATGAAGCACCAGGCAATCGTCGGCAACGTGGGTCACTTCGACAACGAGATCGACATGGCCGGCCTCGAAAAGATGAGCGACGTTCAGCGCACGAACATTAAGCCGCAGGTCGACGAATACGTCTTCCCGGACGGTCACTCGGTGCTCGTGCTCTCCGAAGGACGCCTCCTCAACCTGGGTAATGCCACCGGCCACCCCAGCTTCGTGATGTCGTTCAGCTTCACGAACCAGGTGCTCGCCCAAATGGAACTGCACGCAAACGCGGAGAAGTACGCAGGTCCGCCACCAGAGGTCATCGTGCTGCCCAAGCAGCTCGATGAGAAGGTCGCACGTCTTCACCTCGACCACCTCGGCGTCCGCCTCACCGAGATGAGCCAGGAACAAGCCGACTACATCGGCGTACCAGTCGACGGCCCATACAAGCCAGACCACTACCGGTACTAAACCTCCCGGCCTTCGGCCTCCAGCTGTCGCAATCCGAGCCCTAGCGGGCTCTCGATGCTCGGCTGCTGGCCGGAGGCCGCGTCCGTTCGAACCGGCTTCGCAGCTTCGAACTCGTTAGTGCCTTCGCAGCTGCGGGCTACCGTCGGGCTATCCCCGTCGGCGCTTCGCAGATCAGTAGACGACATGTCCCCTTCGGGGAGCGTTCATGTGGCACCCAGCCTGGGCGCCGGAGGCGGTGTTCGCCGGCAATTTTGGGGTCAGACCCCGGTAGTTCCCCTGAAAATACAATGATCTTCGTGGGGTCAGACCCCGTAGGCCGTAGGCATGGGGTCAGACCCAGGGTTTCGGTGGGGTCAGACCCCGTGTTGGGATCTTTGCGAGACTGGGGGCATGTCGACGGACTTCGAGCTGCCACGAGGGTGCACCGGATTCGGGGTTGATAGCCCAGCTGCTGTCGTCGAGGCGCGACGACAGAGCTTCGTGCGATGGGCGCGAGCTGTCGCTGAGGCCCACGGGAGCCCACTTGCCGAGATCACCGCAACAGAACTGCGGCCCTCGTTCGACACCATTCGCCTTGACCGGCTCGACCTTTGGCTCCTGCACAATCGTTTCGTCCCGGTTGTTGGCGTGCTTGGGGTTGGCCCCGAGCCAGGACCTTCATGGGCGGTGGCAGGACAGTTCGTCGATCTCGATATTCCGGCATACGCCCAGGGCTGGGGGCCAGATGTGGTCGACCACAAGGTGCTGAACGCTCCGCTTGGCGCCGCCTCTCTGGACACCCTTGCGTTGGGAGCCCGTGAGCAAGCCGACCGGTACAAACCGGCCACGACAGCTCACATCCTGTTCAACTACTGGTCGTAGAACTAGGTCAAACAGTCGCAACTACGCAGCGTGGTCTGGTGTGACCCCCGACCAGAGTTTGTTCCGTCTAGCGCGCGGACTAATGGCGAACGCGTGACCGTTGTGTTGCGGCCGAGATCTTGTCAGAGGGCGTCCGTATGGTGTCGGCATGTGGCTATTTCAGAGCACGTGCGTCGTGTGCAATGACCCAGCAAGCGGAGTCTGCGACCGATGTGTCGACCAACTTGAGCCCCCGCAGGTGCCTGCGCTGCTAGCGGTTGAGTCGGCCACAGTCTTGTGCTCCTATGAAGGAATCGGCGCTGAGCTCGTCACGGCGATCAAGTACCACAATCGCCGACAAGCGCTTGGCCCCATGTGTGATGCGCTGGCCGCAGTTCTCCCTCGCGACTTCGACGCGCTCGTGTCGGTGCCCGCTCACCCAGCTCGGCGGCGAGAACGCGGTTTCGATGTGCCCGAGCTGATTGCACGGCGTCTGTCGAAGCGGCTCGATATCCCGGTCGCGACACCACTCAAGCGTGTCGACGACGGATCTCAACAGGGGAGAGGCCGAAGCGACCGACAAGGTGTCGAGTTTCGGGCAGAAGCCCGGGTTCCCGAACGGCTGTTGCTGATCGACGATGTGGTCACTACCGGAGCCACCGCAGTTTCGTGCGCGCTAACACTGGGTCTGGCGGGTGCTCGATCGGTGTCGTTCGTTGCCCTCGCGGCAACGCCAGCCCCCGAAGTCGCAGGTGCGGGAGTCGGTTAACGGCGCTTCACCCGGTTCCGTCAAAGTTGGGAGAAGATTTCCTGGTTAAGTTCTCATGCTGTAGTGTCGAATGTCACAGCAAGACCTACAACAGAGAATCCCGGAGGTTGCCCATGCAGGTAAACATGAGCTCTCGTCGGACACACGTGAGTGATCGGTTGCAAGACCTAACCCGATCGAAACTCTCCCGACTGGACAAGTACGTCCCCGGACTTGAGCGAGCTGATGTGCACTTCTGCGAGGAGCGAAATCCCCGGATTGCTGACAAGGAAATCTGTGAGGTCACGGTCGAAGGTCATGGACACCATGTGCGCACCAAGGTGACTGCGCCCGATCCTTACACCGCCATCGACCTTGCGACAGGCAAGCTCGAGCATCAGCTCTCGAAGTTGAAGTCGAAGCTCCATCGCCATGAACACAACGGTGAGTACTCGATCCGTCTTGACCCGACTGCGGTGCCCGCACCGGTATCCACGTTGGTCGAAGAGAACGTTGCGCAGATCGTCAAGAAGAAGCAGTTCATTATCGATCCCATGACCGCCGAAGACGCCGTGCTGCAGATGGAACTCCTCGGCCACGACTTCTTCCTCTTCACAAACGTCGACACGAACATGTCGTCGGTCGTCTACATCCGCGATGACGGAGATATCGGGCAGATCGACTCGGCGTAGTCGGATTCGGTGGGTTCGGCGGACCCACCGATGGAAAGAAATACGACAGAAGCCATGGCGGTGACGCAGGCATTTCAACCCGCGCCACTAGCATTGACTTGCTATGAGCATGTTCAAAAAGGTTCTTCGAAGCGGTGAAGGCAAGAAGCTCCGCGCCCTTGAGGCCATCGTGCCTGACATCAACGCGATCGAACCTGAGATTCAGAAGCTCTCTGACGACGAGCTGCAGGCGAAGACTGCAGATTTTCGAAACCGGCTGGACAATGGGGCCACTCTTGACGACCTGCTTGTCGAAGCGTTCGCCGTCGTCCGCGAAGCCTCGATTCGGACCCTCGGCATGCGTCACTATGACGTCCAGCTCATGGGCGGCCTCGCGCTTCACCTCGGCTGGGTTGCCGAGATGCGCACCGGTGAAGGAAAGACACTCGTCTCCACGCTGCCCGTCTACCTCAACGCACTCGCCGGAAACGGCGTGCACCTCGTCACGGTCAACGACTACCTCGCCGAGCGAGACCGGGCGAACATGGGCCGCCTACATCGCTGGATGGGGCTCAGCGTTGGCCTGATCATCCCCGGCAACCGTGACGCCACCTTCAAGCGCGAACAGTACGCCTCCGACATCACGTACGGCACGAACAACGAGTTCGGCTTCGACTATTTGCGTGACAACATGGCGATGACGGCCGAAGCCCGGGTTCAGCGCAGCTACTCGTACTGCATTGTTGATGAGATCGACTCGATCCTCATCGACGAGGCCCGCACGCCGCTGATCATCTCAGGACGTGTCGCCGACGCCGCTCAGATCTATTACAAGTTCGCGAGCATTGCTCGCTCGCTTCAGCGCGACGTCGACTACGACGTCGATGAAGAGAAGCGGATTGTGGCTCCAACGGAAGAGGGCATCCACGCCGTTGAAGGCGCGCTTGGCATCGACAACTTGTACGACCCGGCGTCCGCAAACGCCAACCTCGTTCATCAGCTGCTCGCCTCGCTCAAGGCAAAAGAGCTGTACAAGCGCGACAAGGAGTATCTCGTCGACGGTGGCGAAGTGAAGATCGTTGACGAGTTCACCGGTCGCGTGCTCGACGGTCGCCGCTGGTCCGATGGTCTGCACCAGGCCGTCGAGGCGAAGGAAGGCGTGAAGATCAAAGAGGAGAACCAAACCCTCGCCACGATCACGCTGCAGAATTACTACCGCCAGTACGACAAGCTCGCTGGAATGACCGGAACCGCACAAACCGAAGCGGCAGAGCTCGCCGGCACCTACGGCCTCCAGGTCGCGCAGATCCCAACGAACCTCCCAGTTATCCGCGCTGACCAGCCCGACCTCATCTTCAAGACCGAAGACGGCAAGTTCGACGCAGTAGCCGAAGACATCGCCGAACGCAGCAGAACCGGCCAGCCCGTGCTTGTCGGTACCGTGTCGGTCGAAAAGTCCGAAAAGCTCAGCCGAGTGCTCGATAAGAACGGCATCAAGCACACCGTTCTCAATGCAAAGCAGCACACGAAGGAAGGCCACGTCGTCGCCCAGGCTGGCCGTCTCCACGGCGTAACTGTGGCAACGAACATGGCGGGTCGTGGCGTCGACATCAAGCTCGGCGGCGACCCTGAAGGTCTCGCCGAACGCGATGTGCGTGCTGAAGAGCTTGAGCTTGGCAGCGAAGAGTACGACGCCCGCTACGCCGAGCTACTTGCGAAGTACGAAGAGCAATGTAACGCCGATGGTGATCGTGTCCGTGAGCTTGGTGGCCTCTACGTTCTGGGCACCGAGCGTCATGAGAGTCGACGAATCGACAATCAGCTGCGTGGTCGTTCGGGTCGCCAGGGCGACCCTGGCGAGAGCCGGTTCTACCTGTCGCTCGAAGACGACCTCATGCGTCTGTTCGCGACCGGCGCCATGAACTACGTGATGGATCGTGCGCTGCCCGACGACGTGCCGATCGAAGCCAAGATGGTCACCAAGGCCATCGAGCGAGCGCAGAACACCGTTGAGGCAAAGAACGCCGAAGTTCGCAAGAACGTTCTCAAGTACGACGAGGTGATGAACGAGCAGCGCAAGGTCATCTACGAGCGCCGCAAGAACATCCTCGAAGGTGAAGATCTGCGCGAGCAGTCGATCGAGTCGATCGCCGAAGTTGTCGACCGCCTAGTCGAAACGCACGCCGCCGCCGAGCATCCCGAAGAGTGGGATGTCGACGCACTCGAGCTCGAGGTACAGACCTACTGGCCAACAGAACTCGATGCCGACCGTTTCGCCGAAGAGCCAAACGGCGCCGAGCTCTACCAGACGCTCACCACCGAGGCGATTAGCCGATTTGAGAATCGTGAGGAGCTCGTCGGCGTCGAGACCATGCGTCAGGTCGAGCGCCAGATCATGCTCCGCCTGATCGATCAGCGTTGGCGCGATCACCTCTACGCAATGGACTATCTGCGTGAAGGCATCCACCTGCGGGCGATGGGGCAGAAGGATCCAGCCACCGAATGGCAGCGCGAAGGCTTCGAAATGTTCGGCGAGATGATCGCAAACATCGACTCGGAGTACGTGCGATACATCATGCATGTTGAGGTTCGTGAAGAACCTGCCGACGCCGCTGCCGAAGCACCTGCCGGCGCCCCAGTTGTTGAGGCACAAGCAACCAAGGCCGAGGCGTCAAAGGCCAAAG
>CAKZVC010000103.1 GCA_937922235.1 uncultured Acidimicrobiales bacterium
GGTGTGCGCGTTACTTGGATTGGCGTTGGGAATCATGTTCTCTGTCAGCCGACAGGAGACGTGGGAGGCTTCGTCAAAGGTCCTGGCCAACCCAACAAACGTCGGCACGGTCGACGGCCGCCTTGTTCGCCCAGTACTCGAGCGCGAACGTGAGATCGTCACGTCCAACGCGGTGGCCCAGTTGGTGGCCGCTGACCTCGGCATCACGTCAGGTCCGTCGCAGCTTCTCACCGACCTCGAAGTTGTCTTTGTCCCCGACAGTGACACGCTCGAACTCCTCTATGTGCACCCTGACCCAGCGCAAGCACAAGACCGTGTGAACTCCTTTGCTGTTCAGTACGTCGACAAGCGCAACGGCGATGCATCAGAGCTTGACGACAGCAAGATCGGCCAACTGCAAGAGCTCGTCGACGAGCTCACGGCCGAAATTGAGGTGCTCGACGTCGAAATCAGTGAGCTAGACAACGCTCGCGTTCGTGCACCGTCTCCGGAAGAATCCGCTTCGCTGTCGGTGCAGATCACCGGTTTGCGCACCGCCCGTAACACGCTGCTTCAGGATCTGCGCTCACCGCGCATCGATCTTCGCGAGGCGCAGATCGCCAAGAACTCTCGCACATTGCCAGCTGAAGTGCTCCAGCTTGCGACATTGCCAGATACGCCAACTGGCTTCTCGAACAACATCCTCCGCATCCTCGGGTTGTTCCTCGGAACTGGCCTCGGTGCAGCGCTCGCATTCGTCTTACACCGCCTCGACCGCACCGCTCGCGAGACCGGCGATGTCGAGCTCGCACTTGGCACCAGCGTGTTGGCTTCGATCCCATCCTTCGGAATGGCCCATCGCGGCGGCTCAGCTGCAATCGTGATGCTCTCAGGAGGAAAGTCCGCCAGGGTCCAGCGTGCTCGTGAGGCGTTCCGACGACTTCGCTCATCGGTCCAGTTCCTCGGAACAACCCGCGAAGCCAACACGTTCCTGATCACCAGTGCCCGCCCAGCTGAGGGCAAGTCGACCACGTCGGCCAACCTCGCTATTGCCCTGGCGCAAGGTGAGATCAAAGTCTGCCTCGTCAACGCCGACCTCCGCCGCCCCACGATCGAGAAGGTGCTCGGCATTCCCTCGACGCAGCAGGGGCTTGGCGATTGGCTCGGCGATCAGAGCATCACCAACATCATGGTTCCTGTGCCTGGAACATCGGGGCTGGTTGTCGTCCCATCAGGCCCGCCGGCCGCAAACCCAGGCGAGCTCTTCGCCACCAGCCGGTTCGCGAGCCTCATGGACGAGCTCTCTGACCAGTTCGACATTGTTCTTGTTGATGCTCCACCGATCTTGTCGGCCGCAGATGCCTCATCGATCGCTCGTTCGGTCGATGGAACCATCGTCGTCGTCGACAGCAACCGCACTGACACCGACACGCTCCTCAAAGTCCGTGCCGAAATCGACCGCGCTGGCGGAACGGTTGTTGGCGCAATTCTCAACCGTGACAACTCCGACAGCAGCGGCGGCGTCCTTCGCAAGGATCGCTACGCCTACGAAAAGGTCACCGCAGCTCGGGCAAGCTCGTAACACCAATGGTGTCGCCCGCAATCACCGTCGACAACATCATCAACCCGCCGGCCGTCGAATCGTTCGTTCGCGGCCCGGGTGTCTCGGAGCGTGTCTTCGCGGTGCTCATGGTGTTCGTGTATGCGTTCTCGCTTCCCAACGAGTGGTTCGTACGGGTCGGCAATGCATCTGCGGGCACCGTGCAAAGCGGCAGCCCGATCGTCACACTGGTGTTCCTCGCGTTCTTCGGCATTGTCATTCTCGCGATGACGAACAATTGGCATGTGGTTCTCGCTGCGGCTGGGCGAGAACCCCTCCTGCCTGCGTTCTTGGCACTGATCGTCTTGTCTACGTTGTGGTCCGCAAACATCATCGAGACGTTTACGTCCGCAGTTGTTCTCTGCATCACGTTTGCGGTTGGAATCTACTTCTCCATCCGATTCCGGCTCGAGGAGACATTGTGGCTTTCCGGAATTGCACTGGCGGCCGGGGTGGTCATCAACTTTGTGTTCATCTTCGTCTTCCAGCAGTTCGGCCTCGACACAATCAACGTCGGTACTGACGGCGGAAGTAAGTGGAGTGGCATCTTCGTCACGAAGAACGAACTCGGACGAGTTGGTGCTCTGAGCTTCTTGATCTTCTGCTTCCTTGCACGGGTGCGGCGAAGTGCCTTTGTCTGGCCGATGTGGGCGTTACTCGCTGGCATTCAAGTGGTCGGAAGTGATTCGGCGACCTCGCTTGGTGCAACGTTCGGCCTCATTGCTTTGTCCGTTGTTTTTCTGGGATTCCGTGGACGCAAGACGCTCTATGGGGCCACCGCAATTGCCATCACCACGGTGATGTCTACGCTGACGCTTCTCGCTGCGACGAACCTCGCTGTCGCCACTGGCTTGCTCGGTAAGGACAGCAACTTCACGGGCCGCCTGCCGCTCTGGATAGACAGCATGACCATCGGCGTCGCAGAACGCCCGTGGCTGGGTTACGGCTGGCTGGCGTACTGGGGCGAAGACGAGTCGTTCCCTGTGCGGGTGCTTCAAAACTTCGAGGTCCCACACGCCCACAACGCGTTTATCGATGCTTGGCTGTTCGCCGGTCCGCTCGCTGCGATCCTTCTACTTGCCATCTACGGCCGAGCTCTGGTGTGGGGAGCTCGCAACATTCGAGCGATTCCTGGAGCTGTAGGTCTCGCTCCGGTAATGCTGACGTCGTACTGCTTCATTTTCAGCCTGACCGAGTCCGGGGTTGTCCGTCGCGACCTTTCGTTCATTCTCTTCATCGTGTCGTGCATCACGGTTGCGAAAAACAAGGGCGTTCGCCAAGCATGGAAACCTCCAGCGGAGACTGCCGCAAGCTAGAGCGACCGACCGCTCGACCACAATGGGGAAGCGCTAGGGAGTCCGGCACAGGCCCAAGGGAGTCATCCGGCCCAACCAACCACCAAAAACCGCGGATTGTGGTGGATTTGCCTGCATTTTGACCTCCGAGAGTGATCTTTTCACTCAAGTTGGGGCTTCGGTTCGACGACTTTCCTGTCATCAAATCGAAACATTTCTTCCTTATCGCCGCGTCGATCTGCCTTTTGGCCACGTTAAGTGCCCTTGCAATCTTCTCTAGCGACTTTTCGCGAGTGACCGTGCTTGCCGCGGACAACCCATCGCGTCAGCTAGCGGAGCCTGACGCTGGCCGTACCGTTATGGAACCACGCGGCGGGCGGAATGCCATCGAGCCGAGCAACTCGGACGACCCTGAGGTCCCCTTCGCCCGAATCTCGGATCTGCGGGAGCGTCCGATTGCGATCCCTTACTCCGACGAAACCGCGACCCTCGCCGCCTCCACCGACGTGGCATCCGAAGACGCGAGTTCTGTCTCACGAGACCCAATCGCTACCGCCACTGCTCAGCCTGACGCCTCGGCAGCTACGTCAACCCAAGCGCCCAAAGCAACGACGTCAGCGCAGAACTCGACGACAACGCCAGCACCGGCGGCAAAGAAGCCCGTCACGAAGAAGCCAACCACCAAGACTCCGGTCGCTGAGAAGTCAACAACGACGCCGGCTCCAAAGCCCGCCCCCACTGCCAAGCAACCCACAGCGTCGTCAACCACAAAAGCTGTGCCGAAGCCGACGACCACGACAACATCGAAGCCCACGACCACGACGACAGCGAAGCCCGCTCCGAAGAAGACGACCACAACTGCACCAGTCGCAGCGACGAAGCCGTCGGCTCCGTCATCATCGGGACAAGGTTGTACCGCAAATTGCACAAAGGTCGGCTTTCAGGACCTGCGCAACGCCAACGGTGTAACCCTCCAGGATCTCATCATCTCCAACCCGAACGGCCGCTGCATCGACCTGACGGGTGCTCGCAACGTCACCATTCGCAACGTGACGATCCAGAACTGCGGCACCTCTGCCCCGGTCAAGGGCCACTACGACGCCGGCCTTATTCAGATCGAAAACGCGTCGAACATCACGATCACCAACTCGGTCATCGACAACATGTCGGCAAAGCGATTTGGCAGCTCACGAAACAACGCGATCCAGATTCGTTCATCAACGAATGTGTCGGTCAACAACAATGCCATCCGCAATGTCCACAGCAACATCAAGGACAAGAGCAACGACCACGGAAACCGGGCCATCAAGATCGAAGGCACGACATCACACGTCTCGATCACCAACAACCGGTTCACCAACGCTGGCCGCAACGCAGTCCAGATCACTCGAGTACGAAACGCCGGCGGCATGGTCATCTCGAACAACACCATCGAGGGCCGTGGACGTTGGGACTCCGACTACGAAGACATGATCAACCTGTACAGCGCATCGGGAACCCGAAACGATCCGATTCGCATCTCGGGCAACACCCTCCGCAACGGTGGCCCGAGCACGTCGGGCACCGGCATCATTCTCGGCGACGGCAACAAGAGCGCAGGACCAACGCAGTTCGTTATTGCTGAAGGCAACCGCCTCACCGACCCCGGCCACGTTGGTATCAACCTCGCAGGTGGCACCGACATCACCGTTCGCAACAACACCATCGTTGGTCGAGGAAACGTACCGCACAAGACGACAACTGGCTTCACGATCAATCACTTTGGCTACAGCACTGAGTGCAAGAACCATGTCGTGACGGGCAATCGAGTCTGGATGGACAATCAGCATCTTGGGTCGGGCGTGAACCACACCTGGATCCCAAACACGTGCACGCAGAACGTCACCATCAAGGACAACAACTTCGGCGATGCATCACTGCGCTAGGGCTCGACCCATCGTTGTGTGACGAACGACGTACGCTCCCGCTGGACGCTATTGATCGATCGCGGGCTAGGTTCTGAATCGGGTGGGCACCGGTCAACGGTGTGAACAGACGAGGCGTTTTCCTCGCGAAGATCACTGCCCAAATAATTTGGAGCTTTTGCCGATCGCGTACAAACTCGCTGAGTCCAAAGAAGGAACTCCGTGAGCCACGCATCGTCGACGACCGAACCGGTCGTCACCATCCTGTTCAAGAACTGCAATCAATATCGCGTTGCGTTCTTTCAGCACCTTCGGTCGAAGCTCGACCAGAAGGGCATCGAGCTGCGTCTCGTCGTCGGTGGCGGCCTCGACGAGGACAACGCGAAGGGCGACGTCGCAAGCCTTGACTGGGCCGAGCTCCGACCATTCCGACAGGTCAAGATCAAGGGCCACACGTTGCTCTGGCAGCCCGGCTTCGACATCGCTCGCGAGTCTGACCTGGTGATCACCGAGCAGGCGTCCAAGCAGCTCTTCAACATTGCGCTTTCGCTCGGCCAGAAGCGCTTTAAGACCAAGCATGCGTTTTGGGGTCACGGTCGCAACTTCCAAAGCTCGATCGAAGGGACGTCCGGCGAAGGTCTCAAGCGTTTCTTGACCAAGCGGGCCTACTGGTTCTTTGCGTACAACAATCTTTCTGCCGAAGCAGCCGCTGGCTATGGCATGAACCCTGATCGCATCACTCCCGTGATGAACAGCACCGACACCTCACGACTCCGCGATGTGCGTATGAGCCTCCCAGCCAGCACCGGCCAACACGTTCGCGAAGAGCTCGGTATTGAAGACGGTCCTGTAGCGCTCTATCTCGGTGGGATCTACTCACACAAGCGACCTGAGTTCATCGTCGAAGCGGCGGAAGAGCTTCGTGAGCGAATCCCGAACTTCTCCATGGTTGTCATCGGCGACGGAAGCGCTGCTCGGGTTATCGAAGAAGCCTCCAAGCGTCACGCGTGGTTCCATCACCTCGGCGCACACTACGGCGACGACCGGGTCCGTCTCGCAAGCGTCGCTGACATCCAGCTCATGCCCGGGCTGGTCGGGCTCAACATCGTCGACGGATTCGCACTTGGTCTTCCTACGGCGACGACCGGAGTCGACTACCACAGCCCCGAGATCGAATACTTGGTCGACGGATTCAACGGCATCTTCACCCCCGCTGACGCCACTCCCGGCGACTTTGCCGACGCAGTCGCCCAGGTCCTCCACGACCCCGAACAGCTGCAGCATCTGAGCGAAGGAGCCGAACTCTCCGGACGGGAACTTTCGGTCGAGACGATGGCCGAACGGTTCGCCGACGGAATCGTCCAGGCGCTTCGCGACCAAGGCTGAACGGCTTACATCCGGTTTACGTCGATCGAATACACTTGTCTCTTGGCGAGGACCCACGTGGGGCATCAACAGGTGTCGACCGCAACTGGAAGTAGCACTAGACAGCACAATGCGAGACCACGATGTACACAGGTGAAGGCGGCGACTCCGTAACTGCCCCGCAACCGGCTGATCTGACGATCGCCATCTGCACGATCGGGCGAAATGGCTATCTTCAAGCCGCTATCCAGAGCCTCCTCGAGACCACTCCCCCAGGGGTCACGCTGCGAGTTGTTCTCAACGCTCCAGACGACCCGGCGATGTCGGTTGAGAATATCCGTGAACTTGTGGCGGAGTGGAACGGGCCAGCCGACGTCTCCAAGCTTGACGAACGGAAATCGATCGTTGGTTCACACTCGGCGGCACTTGATGCGGTCGACACCGACTTCGTGACCTTCATGGGCGACGACGACTTGGTTCTCGAACCACGGGTCCACCGAATCCTCGAGCTGTTCGCAACAGTGACACCTACTCCGGCCGTCGTTGGAAGCTATTGCCGACGGGTCAGCGGCACGCACACCCACCCGCGCTTCAGCACCAACAAGGACTACGGCCCCACGACGGTCGAGGGATGGCGTGAACGTGTCGCGTCGGGCGAACTCCTCGAGGTCGTCTTTCCTTCAGCGGTGTATCGGACCCAATTACTACGCGACGCAGGCGGCTTCGAAGAACGCTTCGGTTCAGCGATGGACCTCGCAACCTTCACTCGGCTTGGGTTTGACCATCCAATCATCGCTGATCCACGGAGAACCTTCGCCCATCGAGTTCATGACGGGTCGATCACCTCATCAAACCCTCGCGAACACGCTGCCAGGCTGAACTACACCAGGGTGTGCATGGATGCGCTTCGGGACGGCCGACCCGAACCAACGTGGGATGAGTTCGTTGAGAACAACGCTGGCCTTGGGCCGATCGCTCGTATCGGAGCCGCCCGCCAGACAATGAGCGAGACGCTCTTTCGCCAAGGCGGAGCCGCGATTGCGTCGGGGTCATGGACTCGCGGCACAAGCAAGGCTCTTGCCTCTGCAGCCCTATCCCCGAGCACGTTCCTTCGCCGCTCGAAGTCACAGATATCACGTGGACTCAACGGCGAGCCCGTTGTGGCAGTGCTGCTAAAGAACGCCAACCACTACCGCGTGCCGTTCTACGAACGCCTTCGTCCTGCGCTTGCTGCGAAGGGCATAGAACTCCGCTTCATCGTTGCCGATGGGATGGCCGAGGATCATGCCAAGGGAGACCGCGCGTCGATTTTGTGGGCCGAACACCGCCCGTTTCGCGAGATCTCGATCGCCGGGCGATCCCTACTGTGGCAACCGGGCTTCGACGTTGCGTCCGGCGCCGACCTCGTTATCACCGAGCAAGCATCCAAGCAGCTGTTCAACATTGCGCTGTCGGTTGGTCAGCGCGCGCTCAACACCCGGCACGCATTCTGGGGTCATGGGAAGAACTTCCAGGCGTCTCTCGAAGGCACCAGTGGCGAGAGCTTGAAGCGCAAGCTCACCGAACGAGCACACTGGTTCTTTGCCTACAACGACCTTTCGGCGCAGGCAGCCATCAACGCAGGAATGCCCGCTGACCGCATTACCTCGGTCATGAACAGCACCGATACGGCCCAGATTCGTGCGGTCCTCGACGCACTCCCAGTCGAAACCAACGCACAGGTTCGCAGCGAGCTCGGCGCAGGAACAGGTCCAGTTGCGCTGTTTATGGGTGGCCTCTACCCGCCCAAGCGCCCGGACTTCTTTCTTGAGTCTGCATTGGAGCTACGAAAGCTCGTGCCCGATGTCGAGATCGTCGTCATTGGTTCGGGAAGCCAGGCCGACCTCATTGATAGCGCAGCTGCCGAGCACTCGTGGATCCACGCAATCGGCGCCAGCTATGGCGATGAACGGATCCGGTATGCGTCGATTGCCTCGTTGCAGATGATGCCGGGAATGGTTGGGCTCAACATCGTTGATGGCTTTGCGCTCGGGTTACCGACGATCACTACCGACATCGACTATCACAGCCCAGAGATCGACTACCTCATCGAAGACGTAAACGGGTTCACCGTGACCGGCTCGCCTAGCGCGACCGAGTACGCCCAGGCCGTCGCCGACATCGTGAATGACCAGCACCGGCTCGACCGGCTCCGCGAAGGCGCCCGTAAGACCGGCGAAGAACTCACAATCGACAACATGGTCGATCGGTTTGTTGATGGCGTGCTCGATGCTCTCGCTGCACCGATCCGAACATGAGCCTGGACCGATCGACAAAGAAGCTTGCGCAGAACACCGGCTTTGTTCTGGTCGCCGAGCTTGTCGTGCAGCTCACCCGCGCCGCAACCATCTTTGTTCTTGCCGAACTGTTTCCGAAAGATGACCTGGGGGTGTACGCCGCGCTGCTGGCGCTCACCACCTTGCTTGCCCCGGTAAGTCAGTGGGGTATGAACCATGTCGGCGTCCGGGCGATTGCACGGAACGTTCCGTTCACGGACGTCTGGGCGAAGGTGTCGTCCACGATCTTCTTCGGCGGCCTCATTGGCACCACGGTTGCGGTCGGAATTGCCTGGCTCATCTACGACGTACAACTCTGGATCGTCGTCGCCTTCGGTATAGCCCAACTCATTGGGTTCAACACTGCCCAGGCCGCCACAATGATGAGCGAGGCGCACCACCGCTCCGACGTCGGCCTCCGGATCAACATTGTTGGCGGCATCGTGCGACTCACAGCGCTGGCATCGTTCTTCTTTCTCGGGTTTGACCGGCTAAGCCAGTGGGCCCTGTTCCTTCTCACTGGCATGACATTCTGGGGAGCAACGAGTGCGCTTCAGGTAGCCAAGGCGTTCAACGGCACCCACCGCGCCACCAAGCTGACCCGTGAGGACATCCGCCTCGGGGTCGGCTTCACATTCGTCCAAACCTCAGCTTCCGGCCAGACAGACATCGACAAAATTGTGCTCGAGGCAAACGACCTGACGTCGGACACTGCGAACTACGCACCCGGCTACCGCATTGCGGAGATGACGACGATCCCGCTCATCGCCATTGTTCGGGCCACGTACTCCGAGTTCTTCCGCCGCGGCGAGTCGACGATCCGCGAGGCCATGGCGTTCTCGAAGCGGCTAACCGCAATAGCGTCGGCGTACGGCATCGTGGCCGGACTGTGCCTCTTCTTCCTCGCCCCGCTCGTCCACATCGTCATCGATGAATCCAAGCTCACCGAGGTCGTCGATGTTGTCCGTTGGATCGCGTTTATCCCGTTCGTGAAGGGGCTCCAGTACTTTCCTGGAAACGTGCTTTCCGGGTCTGATCACCACAACCTTCGATCGGTGATCATTTTCATTACGGCGGCGGTAAACCTCGTCGGCAACCTCATCTTCATCCCTCGATATGGATGGCAGGCCGCCGCAACTACGACTGCTGTGAGCGAGTTTCTGTTCGCCGGGCTCCTCTGGACCGCAGTAATCACACTGGCCCGCCGTGAGGATCGTCAACTCACCGGTTAGCGCAGGCTTGCGTCGCCGAAGGTGTTGTTCTGAATCCGGTTCGTTCCGCTGTTGCAAGTACCCGGGTTCCACACGTGATTGGTGCCTCCGGGCAGATGCTGGTTGTCCATCCACACCCGGTTTCCGGTGACGACATGGTGCTGACAGTTGCCGGTGTACCCAAAGTCGTTGATCGACATTCCGGTCGTCGTCTTATGTGGCACGTTGCCTCGGCCGACGATCGTGTTGTTTCGAATCGTGATGTGATCGCCGCCGGCGAGGTTGATTCCGACATGGCCAGGGTCGATGAACTTGTTGTTCTCGACAATCACATAGCGGGTTGCCCCGGTGCGATCGTTGCCGTCACCCAAGATGATGCCCGTGCCCGAGTCGCTTGGCCCGCCGTTGCGAATGGTGTTGTTGGCGATGCGAATTGGGCTCGACGAGGTTCCTGAGGCGCTGAACAGATTGATGACATCCTCGTAGTCGGAATTCCACCGGCCACGCCCTTCCATCGTGTTGTACGTGATGGAGATGCCACTGGCGTTCTGCACTCGGCTGATCTGCACCGCGTTGCGACCAGCGTTGTACATGCGGTTGGATGAAATCTGGATATTAGAGACCGCGAGCTCAATCTTGATTGCCCGGCTACCCCGGTCATCGCTGTTGTCGTTGATGTTGCTGTGCACGTTGCGGATCGAGTTGTTCTTGATCGCTACGTTCTTGCTTGCTGAGATCTGAATCGCATTGTTCCGCTTACCACCGAAGCGCTCGTTCGACATGTTGTCGATCAGTGAACGCTCGATGGTGATGTTCGAGGCGTTCTCGATGTGGATCAACCCTGCGTCGTAGTACGAGCTCACCGCCTTGTTCGTCCCACAGTTCCGGATCGTGACGTTTCGGATGGTGATGTTTCGAGCATTGGTGAGGTCGATGCAGCGTCCGTTGGGGTTCGAGATGATCAGGTTCTCGAGGGTGACGCCGTTCTTGCCTCGGAGGTCTTGCAGCCCAACGTTGCGGCAATTTGACGTGCAGCCGTGCTCGCCTTGCGAAGCCGGCTTTTCCGTCGTAGTCGTAGGTGGCCGCGTCGTTGTCGTGGTGCTGGTGGTTGTCGTAGGCGGCCGCGTCGTCGTTGTGGTGCTGGTGGTTGTCGTGGTGCTGGTGGTCGTCTCTGGCGCACGAGTCGTCGTGGTCTCTGCGGCAGTGGTGGTGGTCGACTCGGTCGTTGTTGTCGACTCCGGCGGAGCAGTGGTGGTGGTCGACTCGGTCGTTGCTGTCGACTCCGGCGCAGCAGTGGTCGTCGTTGACTCGCGTACTGGTGAATCTGTGCCGGTTACACGGTCGGTGGTTCGACGGCTTTCCGACGTCGATGGCACGGTTGTTGAACTGTTTGGCTGCCCGCCCAAAGCACCTGCCTCGGGTGGCTCGATCGGCGTAGCAGCGTCTGAGCGAGGAAGTGTCGATGATGGAGCGCTCGCAGGTGCCGCGAACTCTGACGTAGATGCGGTCACCGGGCCAGTGAATTCTGCCGTATCCATGTCGGGCGTGCGGCGCGTCGGCGTGCTGTCTTGCTGAGCAACCACGGTCACTGTCGGAGCGGGAGCGGCGTCGGCGTCGGCGTCCACGTCATTGCTCGGGGCCTCGCCATTTGCGATCGATACTGCGTCCGCAGCAGCCGCTTTTGGAAGAGCAGTTTCGGCCAAAGGAGCCTCGTCAGCAACACCCCCGACCGATCGTGCGGGTTGCGGGCTCGCAACATCACGTCCGACAATGTCGACAACGTTGCGAGCAACCGGGTTGGTCACGACATGAAGACCGCCGGCGGTAGTGGTTGCCACCACGATCACCACGAGCAGTGAGATAATGATGCTTTTCGCCGGCCCCTTGTTACGCACGGTAGCAAGCTACCATTGTTCGTAACCTAAATGTCATGCCAGAGTTGAATTTCTTGGAGAAAAATCGGGCAACGTCAACGCGGGGCGCGAATCTTGACGAGCCGGACGAATGTTACAAAAGAATTACAGCGCAGGCCTTGATGCACCCTTTTTGTTGTGATGTGACTCAATGACTGTCATGGCGTCACCACGGCTTTTCCTCGGCCTGACTATTGCAGCAGCACTTTTCGTGGCCGGATGTAGTGGTAACAACGCTGAAGACTCAGTCGAGCAACCGACAACAACGATCGAAGCCGCCACCGATACCTCTGAGCGCGAGCTAAGCACTCCTGGCACTGAGATCGAGAGCGGCGCTCCTTCGGCTATCGAGGCGGCACCGGAGACCACAACGGAGCCCCCAGCGCCCCAGCCTGACATTCCGGGCGTGCTTTTTGTGTCGCCCTCTGGCGTAGACACCCCGGGTGGCGGCCGGTTCCCAGATCAGCCACTTCTCACTCCCGCCTTTGCCGTCGGGCAGTCCGTACCCGGCGACATCATCGAGATGGCATCTGGAACGTACGGACCGCTTGAAATTGTCGGACGTCAAGAGCTCGAGCTTCGACCGGAAGCGGATGCCGATGTGCGCATTTCAAGCAATAGCTATATCGAGGGCGCCGGTCTGCAGATCATCGATTCAGACTCGATCAAGGTCAGCGGTCTCACCTTCGAACGATTGCTTTGGGGCATCCAGGTACAGGGCTCGCAGGCGATCATCCTCAGCGAGAACCGTTTGAGCGACATTGGGCAGGAAGCGATTTCCGTCAGCCTCGAATCCAGCGACGTCCAAATCCTGGGCAACCAAATCGAACTCACCGGGCGTCGTGAGGGAAACGATGGACGATTCGACTACCGCACGTTCGGCGAGGGCATCTACCTCGGCACTGGCAGCACGAGCGCGGATGGCAGTGTCGACGTAGTGAGCAACGTACTCATCGACGGAAACACGATTTCCCATACAACTGCGGAAGCGATCGACGTTAAGGCGTCCGTTGTTGACGTTCGCATCATCAACAATGTGATCCACGACATCGATGTGGCGTCTGGCGGGGCGATTGCTATTGGCCGCGGCACACGCGACTACAACGCAAACGTCACTGTTGAGAACAACGCCATCTACAACGTCACCACGTGGAGCCCCTACACCGACGGAATTGGTATTCGGGTGAGTTCGACCGCGAATATCCGCAATAACGCGATCTGGGGCGTTGCACATCGCGGCATTTTGGTCGATGAGGAGTTCCGCTCGACCGATGGCACCGGTGTTGAGATCGCGGACAACTTGATCTTCGATACCGGGCTTGATCGCATCGAGAACCGTCCAGGAGATCTCGTATCGATTTGTGGGACAACCGAGAGCCCCGACGGCCTCGGCTTCGACCCAAACGCCGTTACGGTCGATTCGGTCCGAGCGCTACTTGCGAGCCTGGCCGAATCAGCGTCTTGCTAACCCGCCTCAGCCACCGAGACGATCAACTCCAGGGTGACGCTAACTCGCGACTCGTCAGTGTCGAGAGCTTCCCGAGGTTCGAGTGGAGCTTGAGCTGACGGTGTCGGCGAGTGGTGATATCGCGCCAGCCCACCAACGTCCCCGCTCCGTACAAGCCAACCTGCACCACGGCTTTTCCAAGCATCGACACGACCTCACGGTCGGCGAGACTTCCATCGGCATAGCGAACCACTCGATCGGCATACAGCCGGCCAAGCCGCCGAGACCGGTTTGCCATCCATTCCCAATGCGTTCGATCCTCAGGAACCGTTTCCCAGACCTTCGCCCTGTCGGTTTCGACCAGCCGGTAGCCAGCAGAACGAAGCCGGTGGAAGAGATCGGAGTCTTCGCCTCCGGATTTTCCAAGCGCCTCGTCGAACGGTCCGGACTGTTCGAGCATGACCGATTTCCGAACAAGCGTGTTGCCCGTCCGGTCCGCCCGCGAGTCTGCTCCGTGAATTGGTGTGGCGCGAGCGAAAATTGGCGCCGTCGCCATCCAGTCGGGAACGTCGGCCTCGAAGTCAGGTAGAACATCACCAAAAGCAACGTCAGCGTTCGTCTGCTCGATGACGGAGATCAATTCGTGAAGACACCGCGGATCAGCCCGCTCGTCATCATCGACGAACCAGACCCAGTCCCCCGTTGCATGAGCAACCCCAGCGTTTCTCGTGACACTGATGTTCGCAATCGACTGCTCGGCCGAGATGACCGTGTGACGAGAGGTGGAGCGAAACGCCTCGATGACGGGCGATGCGCTCGGTGGATCGTTGTCCACAACCACTATTTCGAGTTCGTCGCCCTCGGCGAGCTCTTGTAGCTCAAGGCTTTCGAGAAGCGCCGCCAGCCCTTCCGGACGTCGATAAGTCGCAATACAGACCGAGTAGCGCACGGGTGAAGTGTAACGGCGTTCCTTGGAGCATTGGATAGGCCATGTGGGACCCCAAATCATGGGTGTCGAAGAACACAGGACGCCAAGGAGAATGGGTTGCACGAATTATTGCACTCTGGGGGTGCAGCACTACAGTTTTCCTTGCTGCAACTGAGGAGCTCTAAATTTCATGTCAGTGATTCTTGTTACTGGTTCCGGCGGGCTAATTGGGTCACAGGCGGTGACACACTTCGCCCCTGAGGCCGACACGATCGTCGGTATCGACAACAACATGCGTCAGGAGTTCTTCGGACCGGAAGCCTCCACCGACTGGGTCGTCAACGACCTCTCAAGTCGGTACGACAACTACCGCCACGTGGCCGCCGATATTCGGGACACCGATGCGATGAACAAGCTGTTCGCCGAGTACGGCACAGACATCTCACTAATCGTTCACACCGCCGCACAGCCATCACACGACTGGGCGGCTCGCGACCCTCACACTGACTTCAGCGTCAACGCGAACGGCACCCTCAACCTTCTTGAGGCAACACGCCAACACTGCCCGAAGGCTGTCTTCATCTTCACCTCGACCAACAAGGTGTACGGCGACACGCCAAACCACTTGCCACTGGTCGAGCTTGAGTCCCGCTGGGAACTCGATCCGTCGCACGAATGGGCCGAGCACGGTATCCCTGAGGAAATGTCAGTGGACCAGTCGACACACAGCCTCTTCGGTGCATCGAAGCTCGCAGCTGATGCCCTCGTCCAAGAGTACGGCCGCTACTTCGACATGAAGACCGCTGCCTTCCGCGGCGGTTGCCTGACCGGGCCAGATCACTCCGGCGCTGAACTGCATGGGTTCCTCGCGTACTTGGTGAAGTGCACGGTCATTGGCCGTCCGTACACAATCTTTGGCTACAAGGCGAAGCAAGTACGAGACAACATTCACGCGTCAGACCTGATCTCGGCGTTCGACCACTTCTACCGTGCTCCACGCGTTGCCGAGGTCTACAACATCGGCGGCGGCCGAGCGATCAACTGCTCGATGCTCGAAGCGATCGATCTCGCCGAAGAACTCTCGGGCAAGAAGCTCGACTGGACCTACTCCGACGAAAACCGCATCGGCGACCACATGTGGTACGTCAGCGACGTTCGCCGCTTCCAGAACCACTACCCCGACTGGAAGTTCACCTACGACCTTCGAGCCATCATGGGCGAAATCCACGACAAGATGGCCGAGCGGTGGCTCGCTGAGGGCTCGGACGCATAGTGCTCACCGAATCTGACAATGCTGCACAGGTAGACATCTTCGGTGTTGACCTGTCGGTCACCGACTACGCCGATGCAACCGAACGCATCGTGCAGGCAGGGCGCGAGAAGCGCTCCTTTGCAATGAGTGCGTTGGCCACCCACGGGCTTATGGAGGCCGTCCACGACGACTCCTTCCGTGAGGTCGTGAACAATCTCGACCTGGTTACCCCCGATGGACAGCCCGTGCGCTGGGCGATGAACCTACTGCACAAGGCCGGTCTCGACGACCGTGTGTACGGCCCTGATCTAACCTGGAAGGTCTGCGGTGCTGCTGCCGACGCAGGCGTCGGCATTTACCTCTTCGGATCAACCCCAGAGACGTGCGATGCCTTTGTTGCCGCCATTCTCAAAGAATGGCCGCACGCCATCATCTCCGACGTCCAACCCGATCGCTTTCGCGACGCCACTCCAGAAGAAGATGCTGCCGATATCGAGCGCATCAACGCGTCAGGCGCTGGCATCGTCCTCGTCGGTCGCGGCTGCCCGCGTCAAGAGAAGTGGGTGGGGGCGCACAAGGGCAAGGTCAACGCCGCAATGATGGCCGTTGGCGCAGCATTCGATTACCACGCAGGACAGCTTCGGAAACCGCCGGCGGTCATGCAGAAGTACGGCCTCGAATGGCTCTGGCGTCTTGGTCTTGAACCAAAGCGACTCTTTAAGCGCTACGCCGTGACCAACTCGCAATACGTTGTCGAACTGGGCAAGGCGCTGGTCAAGTCAAAGCGCCCGTAAGGGAATCAGGTACATGGCGGTTGAGCACGACGGACTAGGCACCACAGGGCCAGTCTTCTCATGTCTGAATACCCCATAAAACTACTATTGAGTAACATCTTGGACGGACGCTCCCCAGAACGGGGATGCATTGGAGGCGCAAACGATGGCTGATTCGGTGGCCGAGCTACAACTCACCGACTACGTCGACATCGTCGGCCGGCGAAAGTGGATTATCGCATCGCTCGCTGCGCTGTTGTTGATCGCTGCGATCGTCTTGTCTGCACTGCAGACGCCCCAGTATCGGGCTGAGGCCCGTGTCCGGGTCGAGTCGGGCTCGTCAAACCCGCTCGAGGAGCAGAACGTCTCGTCGAATGTGCGCTCGCGCAACCTGCAGAACGAGGTTGAGTTCGCCAACAGTGACCGAGTTGCTGATCGTGCTGCGGACGACTTCGGAGACACCATCGGCAGCAGCATCGCTGCCTCGTCTAACTCTGACACGCTGACATTTACTGCAGTTAGCGACGACGCCGACGAAGCTGCTCGAATCGCTAATACCTTTGCGAACGCCTACGTATCTGAGCGTTCGCTGTTCTCTGGCGAACAGTTCCTTGCCGCAGTCAACGTCATCAACGAGCGACTTGCGGGAATCAGTTCCGAACGCCTCGACCTTGAACGAGAACTACTCACCACCAGCGATGAGTCAAGCGTTCAGATCCAGATCGGCTCACTCGATGCCGAGGAAACCCGCCTTCGCGCTCAGCTGAACCAAATCGACGTCGTCAGCCAGCTCAACAACAGCGCTGCAGTCTCTATTCTCAATGCGGCAACGCCGCCGTCATCGGCCTTTGCCCCGTCGTGGGTCCGCAACATTGGTCTGGCCATAGTCGCCGGACTCATTCTTGGGGCCGGTGTTGCGTTGCTGCTCGAGACGCTCGACGACACCATTCTCAACAAGCGTGACCTCGAAGCTGCCACCGACGGAACACCTGTCCTCGCAGTTATCCCGCCTCCGCTGAAGTCTCGCTTCGGAAAGAACAAGGACCGCCGGCTCGTCACGAGCCGAACCGGCGCCTTCACCGAAGCGTTCCGAACGCTGCGCTCGGCAATCGAACTCGGGCAAGCTGCCGGCACCGAGATCCGGTCGATTCTTGTCACGAGCGCCAACGCGTCAGAGGGCAAGTCGACCGTGGCGGCGCACCTCGCCGTTGCCTTTGCTCGCTCCGGCGCCAACGTGCTTATCGTCGACGCCGACATGCACAACCCGACCCAACATCAGCTCTTCGGCATCGGCAACGACAACGGCCTGGCCGAACAGCTCTCGAACATCGGCAGCGCCGAAATCATCACTGAGCAGGCCTCGGGCGAGGGCCTCGTATCGGTCATCCCAGCCGGAACAAGCGCCTCCCCGCCAGCCGAACTGCTTCGCTCGGTCCCCGCCCAAGAATTCCTCGAGAAGCTCTCCTACGCCTACGACTTGGTCATCATCGATTCGCCTCCGCTTCGCCCCGTGTCCGACACATTGCCGCTCGCTCGCATTGCTGATGCGACGCTGCTTGTTTCGATGCGTGGCCAGACCAACGCAGCCGAGCTCGATCAGGCCATGGAACTCCTCGCACGAGCACAATCTCGCCCACTTGGCGCTGTTCTCAGTGGCGCCGACGAGAGCGAAAGCGGCTACGGATACGGCTACGGCTCAAATAGCCGCAAGTAGAAGTAGCAGAGGCGATGCGCTAGCGCGTCGCCTGCATAACCGTCTCGCGTCCACGTCGATTGAGAAAGCCGATGGCGATCGCCATTGCTCTCGGGTCGTGACGAAGATGATGTCGAGCACCATCGATGAGGCGGAGCTCGCAACTCCCATGGGCGTCTGCGATCGCTCGAGCGTCAAGCTGCGGTACCGCATCGTCGTTGCTTCCATGAAGCACCAACATGCGCGTGTCCATCGACGAGATCTTCTCTGCATTGCGGACCGTCGAAACTCCCTGAAGTTCCTTTGCCCACGAGCTGAAATCGGCCGGGAAATCGTTGTCGCTGATCGCACCACAATTTCGTGCGTGGGACAGCAGTTCACGGGGTCGTGATGCCCAATCCTGAAAGTCGGCTGGGGCAGCGACCGACACCACGCCAGCGATATCGCCATCGCTAGCCGCTGCATCCACCGCAAGAGCTCCACCAGTACCGAAACCCATGAGCCAGATCGACGAGTCAACGCCGTCCACCGTCCGCATATAGCGAATGGCAGCCTGCAAGTCACTGCGCCATCCATCAAGGCTGAAGTGTCCGTCGCTCGTCGACAAGCCCCGAAACGCAAACGTCAGACTGATCATGCGAGCGTGGCTCGCAATGCGATCTGCTAACCCTGGAAAGGTGCGAAACGAGTTGGCTCCACCACCGGTATCGGTAGGAAACCCAGGGACAACAATGATGCCAGGGCGGCCGTTGTGAGGGATCCGGTCGGGCTGAGCTAGCCAGCCATAGAGCGAACCAGCTTCACCAACAAGTTCGACATCCACGCGGTGGGCTACTTCGAACCCAGGCGGTAGCCGCGATTGCGAGCCTCGGGCAGCGTGTCAGGCCCAAACGTAGCCACCTGTTCGCTCTCCACAAGTGCCTCGATCACGTCTGCATCGTTCTCCGCATCGAGGTCGTACACCACCTGGGTGCGCTTATCGCCGATAAATCGATGTTCGGCATATTCCTTAGGTCGAGCCATGCGGTGAGTCTAGGAGAAAACCAGAAGAGCGAGGGCCACTTTCGCGACCCTCGCTCTTCCTCGATATTCGCTGGAAAACCGAAATGACCTTCTCCCCCTTCGCACTTCCGGCGAAGACCCCACATACCCAAGCTGTGGTTACTTCGCACTTCCGGCGAAGACCCCACAAGCAAACCTGACGAAAGCTCTATGGGATCTCAGCCGCTGCGATGGCGGGTCGGTGGAACTACGTCCGACGGTTCGACTTCGGCGGTGCCTGACACTGTCTGCAGAGCGGACAGCGAGTCAACAATCTCGCCTATGGTCCAGCGGGCCCGACCTAACGGTCAGACACCTCCAAGGTTCCAAAATCTTTTGCGTTAATTTGGACCACCCCCTTTCTCTTGGTGATCCCACGGTACAACATCGATGTGACAAATGTCAGGCGCAACCGCAAGCTCTGACAAGATTCTTACGTACCTCGGAGAATCACACTGCTCCGATCAAACTGCTCCGCCTACGGCTCCGATGTCTCGCAAGTACGAGATGAACTCATCCACAATGACCGTCACATGCACCGAATCGACGCTCGAGCCGGTTGCTAGTCCCTGTGCAACCGCATGATCAACCACGCCAATCTCATCGGCCACTGCACGGTCATCGAGCACCCACTCGCCACCGAGTTCCTCGCCGTACACACTCGACATCCCGAGAGCCTCGAAGAACTCGAGCACCCACAAGATGACCATCTGTACATCGTCGTGGCTGACAACCGCGGAGACTTCAAATGGCAGTGCCTCGGCCACGACCTCTACCGCGTCGTCGATTTCCAACAGCGCAGGGGCGACGGTGCCCTCAAGTTCGATCGACACTCGACTAACCGCAGTGACTGCAATGACAACAATCGCTACGAAACCCAACAGGGCAATAATCCAAACCACACCACAAGGCTATGCCGGCGAGTTCGAAGCTGCGAAGCCGGTTCGAACGGACGCGGCCTCAAGGAACGCGAAGCGTTCCCGCTGGCAGCCGAGCATCGAGGAGCCGCTAGGCGACGGATTGCGGCAGCTGAAAACTACAGCCCGATGCGCTGCGCGAGAAGCTCGCGATGGTACGTCGGATCGCCGAACAGCAGCTCGGAACTCTTTGCACGCTTGAAGTACAAGTGTGCTGGGTGCTCCCAGGTGAAGCCGATGCCGCCGTGAATCTGGATGTTCTCGGCAGTTGCGTGGAAGTAGGCCTCGGAGCAGTAGCTCTTTGCCAAGCTCGCCATCGATGGGAGCTCGTCGTTGTCCTCTGATGCGCACCACGCGGCGTAGTAGGCGGCTGACTTTGCTGACTCAACCTCGAGAAGCATGTCGGCACACTTGTGCTTGATGGCCTGGAACGAGCCGATCGGACGGCCGAACTGCACTCGATCCTTGGCGTACTCGACAGCCATATCGAGTACGAACTGCGCGCCACCAACCTGTTCAGCGGCAAGGCCGACAGCAGCACGGTCGAGGATCCGAACCATGGTGTCCCAGCCAGCACCATCGGTACCGAGGAGACGTGCAGGGGTGTCGGCCAATTCGATCTTGGCTTGCTTGCGAGTCTGGTCCATCGTGGCCAGCGGCGTGCGGGTCATGCCGTCGGCATCGCCGTCCACGGCGAACAGTGAAACACCAGCGGCGCTGCGAGCGGCAACGATGATGAGGCCAGCGGTGTGACCATCGAGGACGTAATGCTTGGCGCCATTGAGGTTCCAGGCGTCGCCATCTTGGGTTGCGGTGGCAGTTACGCCCGATTCGTCCCAGCGACCGTTCTCTTCGGTCATGGCAACCGTGGCGATGAGCTCGCCACTTGCGATCTTTGGCAGGTACTCGCCCGCAGCATCAGCATCGTCGGCGAGGGTGAGGGCCGACGTAGCCAGTACGGCGGTGGAGAAGAACGGAGCGCATAGAAGGGCGCGTCCCATTTCCTCGAGCACAACAACCATCTCGACCCACCCGAAGCCCTGGCCGCCGAACTCTTCGGGAACGATCAGGCTTTGCAGACCGAGCTGTTCAGCCATCTGCGACCAGACAGCTTGGTCATAGCCGTTCTCGGTCTCCATGAGCTCACGGACGGTTGCCTCACTCGACTTTTCCTCCAGGAACTGTCGGACGAAGGATCGGAGCTGGTCTTGTTCTTCGGTGAAAGCAAACTGCATACCTTTGAAGTTACTCGCTGGTTACTTCTTGAGGCGAGCTGCAGTGCGAAATCGTCACATTTCTTTGGACGGGTTGTGGATTGTTTGGAGCCCTTGGTGGTGCTGATGGCGGTGTTCGAAACGGCCGGCGAGGCCTTCTCGCAGAGAGGCGCATTTGCGCCAGACCTCGGCCCATGCTTTGGGCCAGCTCTCGCACCGACCGAATCGGATGACGTAGCGACGCCTTCGCCACGATGGGCACCGGGCGAAGACCTCGAAACGGGTACGCCATCTGTGCAGCCATCGACGTAGGCACGACCTCGTCGACCCCGTAGATCGACGGGCGACGATCTGGCGGCATGAACCACGTACCGAACGCCATGTCCCATGCCGGGAAGAACACCGAGTAATTCGAATTGATCGCATCGGCTTCATTTGCATGATGCCAGTGGTGAAAGTCCGGCGTGATCACCAGTCGCTGGATCGGGCGCCAACGCCAACGGACGTTGGCATGCAGGAACAAGCCAATGACGATCTGGATGGCCGCAAGAGCTCCCGTCAGCTCGAGGC
>CAKZVC010000104.1 GCA_937922235.1 uncultured Acidimicrobiales bacterium
TCAACCAACGACCTCAAAGCCGTCATCGAAAACGAGAACGGCTACTACACCGACGAACAAGTCGAACACGCCCGCACCGTCCTCGCCATGGCCGAATCCTCCACCGACGCCCGCGACTACCTCGGCATCACCCCATCAGACAACGGCTGGTCATTCTCCGACATCGGCCACCTCACCCTCGACGTCTTCGGCATGGTCCCCGTCGTCGGCAACGCAGCCGACGGTATCAACGCCGCCTGGTACGCAGCCGAAGGCAAATACCTCGATGCTGCCCTCTCCTCCATCGCACTTATCCCCGCAGTCGGCCAAGCCGTCATACTCGCCAAGCCTGCAATCAAAGCCGCCGCATCCGGCATCGTCTTCAAGAGCCTCGACGACGCACTCGCCTGGGCCAAGCGCTGGCTCGAGAATGCTGGAATTCTGAAAGGCGCCGATGAGGCGAGCGGAGCAGCTCGCGGCGCAGACGGCGCCGTGGACAACGTGCTTCGGTCCAACGGCGACCCCATGCGCGCCTTACAAGGTCCTGGTCGCGGAACGCCTGAGTTCGATGCTCTTGTCGATGACCTACGGGCTCAAGGATTCGAAGTGATCCTTGATCGGCCCGGAACCTTGGCATACGGACCGGCGCCGCGAGCTGGCCAGCCCGGCCAGATCGTCCTCGACCCTGATGCGTCGATGTCTGCACTGAGGCACGAGAGCCAACACGCACTCGATGATGCTGCCAACGGATTTCCCGGAATGGGGCATTACTTGGAAAACCCTGATGCCCGATGGGCGATGGAACAAAGAGCGTACGATGTCGAGATCCAAACGGCTCGCAACGCTGGTCGTGAAGATATCGCAGCCGAACTCATTGCTAACAAGAATGCTGAGTACAACGCGATTTACGGGTTGGACTAGAGGTAACAATGTCACTCCTTGAATTGATGACGTCTGATTCGGACTTTGACTCCAGGACCACCGAAGAGCTGTTGGTTGTTGCGATTGCTGAGCCTGCCTCCGAACGGGCACGAGCGCTCTTTGCTCTATCTCGACGAGTCACCGAATCGACTGTCACGAAGTTCATCGAATTAGTGGAGTTGGAGCGGAACCAAGAGCCGCTGATGTTCGGCAGCATGCCCGTCGGAGTTGCAGGCACCATTGCGTTGCTTCTCAACAGCTCCGGTGTTGTTCACGACGCCGCCGTAGAGCAGTGGTTCAAGATCCCATTCGTTGAACGACATGACCTGATATCCGCGCTAGAAGGTGACGACCTTGAGCTGCCTCGCCGAGTCGTCGAACAGGAAGCCCTGGACAACGCAATCGTTGTCGCAAACAGCTGGTTCGGCGAAGGCGATTGGCAGCCACGACCGTCTGCGCAGGATGGACTCATCATCGTGTCCGAGACATACCCCGGAGAACGAGTGTTGTTGGTCGGGTCCGATGGGTCGGCGCTCGTTAGCTCCCAGACAACAAGCTGGGATGACCAACAAGCCTTCGCCGAGGGACAGCGGTCGACTCCAAACAACTAGCCTCTATAGCTCGACGATCCTGAGCGTTGGGTCGAGGCTGGTGATGTCGCCAGCGTCTGATGTCGCCACAGCGGTGTTGGCTCGCTGTGCGCAGACCACTACATGTGCGTCGACAACGTCGGCCGAGCGAGTGGCAGCGAGCAACCGTCCAACACGTACGGCGTCGACGCGATCGAGTGGAACAACGGTCGTGCCCGGTTGACGGACAAGTCGTGAAAGTCGAGCTTGTCGCTCTGGTTGACGGATGGCCTGAGCCAATGCCGAAGCAGGAACGATCACGGGAGCGCCCACTTCAGTTGCGCGTGCAATGAGCGCCACGACCCGTCGGTCGTTTCGGTCGAGACCAATGAGCGCACCGGCGTCAAGGGTGATGCCTGCCATCAAGCGGCCGGCGGATCTTGTAGCGCAGAGTCCGCCCAGTCCCGTTCCTTGTCAGTGAGTGGCCCACCGGTTTCGTCGAGCGCTCCGGCAAGCATTGCTGCCCAGCCGGACACATCGTCGAGTGCCACGCCGACAGCGTGCTGCACGAAACCCGACACACTCGTCGCGTGCCCAGCATCAACGAGCGAACGAATTTCATCGAGCTGTTCGACGGGGAGCGTGACCGTCACCTTCTTCGTTGCCATACCAAACACCATACTGCAGACCTCCGAGGTCTTCCTTCGATCGGCAAGTTAGCGGGAGCCTCTGACAGCATCCGAGTGTGCGGGCGTTGCGTTTCGTGTCGGCGTCTACACTCATCGCCTATGTACGACCCGGTCAAAGACGCTGTGGCGAAGTCGACGCCGTCGATGACGTACGTCGAGATCGACCCACCGCCTGAGCTTTCGGACTTGGTCCACTGCTACTGGGAGATGAAGACCGACGCGGAGCTCGCGGAGGACTTCGAGCTCCATGCGTTGCCCGATGCATGCGTGAACGTGTTGTTCGATCAGCACGACACGTCGATCGCCGGCGTGACCGCGCTCCACACCTCGCACACGACGCTCAACCTCGGCCGCTCGTTTCACTACGTTGGCGTGCAGTTCTTCCCGGGCGTCTGGCATCGCGGCGCCGAAGGTACGGTCGACCACTACGTCGGCGAGCCGTACGACGGTGAACTACCGCTGGTGGAAACCAGCCGCGTGTTGGTCGAGCTCGACATGGAAGCGAAGCAGCCAGTACTCACCGACTTCGTGACGAACCTCCTCGCCGAGAACGTCATAGCCCGTAATCCGGTGACAGCTGCGATCCTCATGAACATCGACGACATCGCGAGCGTTGCTGACATGGCGAGTGTTGCTGCCCTGTCGCCAAGGCAACTGCAGCGGACACTCAAGGAGACGACCGGTTTCACCCCGCACGATCTGTTGAAGGTTCTGCGCCTGCAACATTCGTTCCGTCAGGACTACTTGTTGTCGTTCGCCGACCAATCTCACTACACCCATTCGTTCAAGAAGATCACTGGCTACACGCCCGGCCAGTTCCAGAAAAAGTTCGATGTCTGATATCTACAATCCTCCTTTTCGCATCACTGGTTAAGTGACTTGTGAAGGCACGAACGCCTTCGCCGCCTCGCCGAGGCGCCACTGCTGAAAGGCCAAGTCATGAGCAAAGTTGGATGGTTCGATATCTACGTAGACGACATGGAGCGTGCCCAGACGTTCTACGAAACCGTGCTCGGAACCGAGCTCTCGCCCTTGGGAGATCCGAACGACGAGACGGTGATCATGCGAGCATTTCCCGACGACGGCGAGTCGCACGGAGCTGGCGGTGCGCTGGTCAAGCTCGAGTATGCAAAGCCTGGCCCCGGCGGGTCGATGGTGTACTTCGCTTCCGATGACTGTGCCGTCGAAGAAGCCCGGGTGGTTGACGCCGGCGGCCAGATCGTGCGTCCGAAGTACTCGATTGGCGAGCACGGCTTCGTTTCGCTTGCGATGGACACCGAGGGCAACATGATCGGCCTGCACTCGACGGTGTAGCAGACACCTACCCATCGACTAGTCAGCGATTACCCGAACGGGGATACCGAGATCGCTTGCTGCCAACCGCAGTGGAGCGTTTACGTTCGCCTCCGCAAGACTACTCCTCAAGGTCTGCGGCGTTGGCGAGAACGATGTTGTTCGAAGCGGCCCAGGTGGCGAGGTCGCGCTTGTTGATGGCTGCGGCCATCATGTCGGGGAACAGGTCGGGGGTGCAGGCGAAGGCAGGAACGCCAAGGGCCCCGAGTTTGGCCGCATGCTGCGCGTCGTAGGACGGGCGGCCGCTGTCG
>CAKZVC010000105.1 GCA_937922235.1 uncultured Acidimicrobiales bacterium
TCGGGCGGCCTGATTCCGGTAACGGGTCGGTTAGCGCCGGTCGAGCGGCCTAACCGAAGCCAACCCTTACGATCCGGCGAGGAGCCCTCACCCACGCGTGGCATCCCATAACCGAATTTCGGGCTTCAGCCACATCTTGCAGCGACCTTGGCCGAGATCGACCACCGGCCTCGGCATTTCGGGATAACGACGTTGGTACAGCGAGACCGTGTTTCTTTGCGCAAGGCCGAGCATGTCGGCGACGCCTTGGGCATCGATTAGCTCGTCGGTGTCTACTTTGCGGCCCATCGATTTCTTAGCCTACAAGTGTTGACAACCGTTCGCCAGCACCGTAGTCTACGGTTGTATACATCAACGCCGGAAGTGGCCCCGGCGGTGCGCTAACACCCCGGGACCTGGCCGAAACCTATGTGGAAGGTTCCAACATGAATCATCGTACGCGTTCGCCCGAAGAAGTGCCTGAAGGGCACGAGCTCGAATCGACCGGGTTCTCTCTCGATCGCTGGGCCGAGATGCTCGGCATCGGAAGCAAGGCCGTTCTCACCACAAACGAGACGGCGTCGATTCTCCGGATATCGGAGAAGTCCGTTCGCGAAGGCATCAAGGCCGGTTCGATTCCGAGCCTTCGCCTTGGCCGCCGTTTGCTTGTGCCGGTTCCGATGTTGTTGTCGTCGATGCTCGCTGGCAACGACCAAGTCGGGCGGTAGTTCGATGGCAACAGGACACGTCCGTAAACGCGGCAAGAAGTGGGCGTACGTGCAGTACGTCACCGACCCCGCCACCGGCAAAGGCAAATACCGCTGGAAGAGCGGCTTCACCACGAAATCCGAAGCGCAGCGTGCACTGCGAGAGGCAATCACCGCAGTCGAGAAGGGCACGTTCATCGAGCCATCGAAGATGACTTACTCCGAGTACGTCGAAGGCATCTGGCTCCCCCAGCTCGATGACCAACTCGAGAGCTCGACCATCGAGTCGTACGAGCGCAACATGCGTGTGCACGTTCTGCCTCGCATCGGCGGGATCAGACTGCAACAGCTCGGCCCGATTCACCTCAACGATCTCTACCGAGATCTACAGAGTCAGACGGTCACCGGCACTGACTCGTCGAACCGTCGACACGATTCGAGGATATATCCCCGCATCACTCACCTACGGTTACAGGAGTACAGCTACGCGGCTATCGCCGAGAAACTTGCCGACGAGTTTCCTGACCAGAAGCCACTCTCGAAGAACGCAGTGGCAGCGATTGTGCGGCGCTCGAAGAATACAACGAAGAGCCAAGGGAGCCTTGCCGTGCGAACTGTTCGGTACATCCACACGATCATCAGCCGCTCGTTGAAGGATGCCGTGAAGCTCGGCTTGGTGAACGACAACGTTGCAAAGAACGCCTCTCCCCCACGCAAGCCAAAGACCAAGACCGTTCGTCCAATGTGGACAGCCGAGCAGACTCGAACGTTTCTCGATTGGGCAAGAGCCGACGAACATCGACTTTGGGTGGCTTGGGCTTTCATCGCCACGTCCGGCGATCGACGAGGAGCGAACCTCGGGCTTCGCTGGCAAGACATCGACTTCGACAAAGGCACCGCTGCTCTCACATGGACGGTGACATGCGTGAATCACAGGATCGTCGTGAAGCCCTACGGCAAGACCGGCGAGAACCACGCCATCATCCTCGACGAAGGCACACTCTCGATCCTTCGGACGTGGCGATCGTTCCAGAATCAGGAGCGTCTCGTCCATGGAGATAGCCATGTTTGCGCAACGCCAGAGCCGGACTGCGACTTGCCTGGGTATCACTTGAGCGATCTCGTCTTCGCCCGACCCGACGGCGACTATCTCCACCCCGAACGGTTCAGTCGCGAGTTCAAACGGGCCCAACGCCGCTACAACCGAGATCACCCAGATGCACAGCTGCCGGAGATCAGCCTCCACGCGCTCCGTCACGGCTGGGCAACTGTTGCGCTCGAGGCCGGAGTGCCGATGAAGGTGGTTCAAGACCGACTCAACCACGCCAGTGAGAGAATCACCGCTGACATCTACACACATGTCCGAGCACCGATGCAGTCCGATGCAGCCGAGCGCGTGGCGAATCGCCTACTACCAGATGACGATGCGTGGTAAACGACCGAGAAAGATACCATGGTTGTAGTTACAGCGGTGGGATTTCCCAACTGAATATAGGAGTCACCATGGCGGTGCTAGCAGTTCAATTTTCTAAAGCGAAGAGCAATGTCGAACCCGAACGTTCTGACAAGGAGAACGCAGCAGACGCTCATGCCAACGTACGTGGCGTCCTGGAAGAGGACGCCACGCTCAACGAGTACGGCATCGACACAGTGCTGATCGGTAGTTACAAGCGGCAGGTCTCGATTAGACGAGTGAAAGATGTCGACGTTCTGTCAAAACTCCCCGAACTCCCGGCTGACGCTGATGTTGACGAGCTGATGGCGCACCTCATCGGCGTACTTCAGCAAGCGTACGACGAACCAGGCCAAGCGATCCGCGTGCACGCTCAAGACAGCTCAGTCAAAGTGGACTTTCCTGCATACGACATGCATGTCGATGTTGTACCAGCACGGCTTTCTGGTGACTACATCGAGATACCGGACCGTACCGGGGGGTGGCTTGAAACGAACCCCGAGGAACTGACCTTGCTCAGCTCGAAGATGAACGACCGGTACGACGGCGACTACGTGCCAATTGTCAAGTTGGTTCGACAGGCACGACGAGCTCACCTCGGCAAGAGGCCCGGTGGCCTCTTCTTCGAGATCCTCACTTACCACGCCTTCGATGACGGACTTGATGCCTCGAGCGCGGCCGCCCTATTTACCGGCGCCCTCCGCTCAATCGCAGCGCAGCTCGAAGACGCCGCATCCGGCACCACGGTTGATGACCCCACGCGGCCCGGCGAGCACATCTCAGTACGCGTCAGCGACGCACAAATGCAGGAGGCAGCCGATACCTTTTCAAAGTTGGCCAACGAAGCGGAGCAGGCACTTGATGCCGATACCTGCCCGGCGGCGGCCGCTTATCGGAGTATTCTCGGAGCCGCCGACGGCGGACAAATAGTTTTTGAGATGCCGGCGACCTGCGACGACGAAGGTGTCCTCAGGTTTGTCCCACCGATCGTCGCCGGCGATCGGCACGTACCAGCGGGGGACAGCAGGTTCGCATGAGTGAACTTCAGCTATCGTTCCGCGCATCGCGCGAGGCTGTCATCGAGGATTTATGCGCAGCGGGCTTTCGCCTCAGTGATGACGGTTCGCTGTTGCGTGGCGGAATAGAAATTGACGGGAAAGCCATCGAGCACGAAATCTCGATACCAGAGGATTTCCCGTTCGCGATTCCGAAAGTCCGCACACCAGCCGGCGAAGGTGGGTTGTCCTGGCATCGAGAATCTGACGGAAGCTTTTGCCTCTGGGCCGAAGAGAAGGCAGCAAACCTGCCATGGCTAACGGCGAGCGGGATCCTAGGTCAGGTCACCGCTTGGCACGCGAGCGACGCCGAAGGCTGGCCTGACGACCCCGCAGACCTGGATCTGGAACGGTACTGGCCTCGTTACCCAAACCTGGTCATTTACCCCGACCTCGACGATTTCGCCACCCGAGCCTGCAAGGTCGTTAAGGGTCCAAATGGCACGTATCGCCTCAGGCACGGTAAGGCACCACGAAAGAAGCGCAGCAGGGTGCGCGAGTGGGACGCGCGTGTGGTGGACATAGGAGACCTCGCCGCACCGGTGCGGAACTTCGACGAGCTCTCTGAACGAATGTCCTCAGATGATGCGCTTTCTCTACGACGCGATATTGAATCTGGGGCAACCAGGTTCATAATCGTGCGATATAGACGGCAAGGCCACGATGCGGCGGTCGTGCTGGTCGCCTCGAAACGAAACCCTCACGATTTGAGCGCAGCTGAGTCTGCGCACGACGGGGAGGCGACCCGGCGCTTGCGGGCAGGGTACGACGCCGAAATCCTGTCTGGCATGAGCGTGGCAATAGTCGGAGTCGGAGCGATTGGGTCCCGCGTTGCCGAGATGCTCATCAGCTCCGGGCTGGGAGACCTCACGATTGTTGATCCGGACCTAGTGCGGCCGGGCAACTGCATTCGACACGTGGCCACCGAAGGAGACGTTGGCAAGCTCAAGGTCAATGCCGTAAAGGACCACCTCATCAACACGGGTCTAGTTGGGCTAGAGGGTGTTACAGCTGTCCCGAGCGCTCTCCGTTCAGCGGTTCAAACTGAAGAACTATTCAACGACCACGACCTGGTCATTGATGCCACGGCCGACGGCGCCGCATCTGCACTCTTGATGACTGCAAGCCGAATCCTAGACGGGCCGTTAGTCGCTGTCTGCCTTCTACAAAATGGCACCATCGCACGAGTAGACCGGAGCCCGTTGCTCGATGGGGAGGAGCATGCGCCCCCTGTTGCGGCTGGCGGCCCAAAGACGGATCTCCGGGAGGGCGGCTGCGGCGACCCTGTCTCGCCATCGCCACCCTGGGCATGCTCAACCGCTGCTGGTCGAGCCGTCGGCATGGCTGCCGATCTATTGAGTGGAAGACGAGCTATGCCAGCGAGCGTGATCGATGAGCTTGCGAAGTTTCCCGACGGTGACACGAGCGAGCCGTGAGCGACGACGCGCGTCGACTTGAGGTCGCCCCTTCCGCGTGGGCCAAGATCATCGAACTTGCCACCGTCGATCCGAGACTCGAGACAGGTGGAATTTTGCTCGGATGGCGAATAGAAACTGGAATTCACATAGCGAAGGCCATGCACGTGCCTGATCGCACCGCACGCCGCACGAGGTATCAGCGCCGACACTCAATAGCTGAAGGAGCACTTGCCAATGCACTCGACCTCCTCCCCAGTGACTCACCGGTGGGGTATGTCGGTGAATGGCACACCCATCCGGCCCTTGTTGGCCCGAGCCGTGTCGACCGCAAGGAGTTGAGGCGAATCTCCAGGAAGACCGAAAACGAGGTCGCGTTGCTCATCGCTGCCCTTGACGATGAAAGAGATGGATGGGCAGCGTTCGGGCTCACAGCGGCTAGACGGCAGTTGTACCCGGGAGTTGTCGAATTGCACACCAAAAGTGGCAACGAAGAAGGCGATCGACAAGCAAGGTAAACCGGGAGCTCCTGAGTCGAGCAGAACTTGTTCGGCCTTCAGAAGAGAACATGCAGATCCCACGATTGAGGAAGAAGAAGATGACCGAAAGCAAATTCGACTTCGCCGGAGCACTTCGAGCACGGCAAAGCACGTTGATTGCAAGCCTCGCAGAAGGCCGGAGTGCCCAGTCACACCCCACTGCGAGTGGAGATCACAGTGAACTGGATTGGCGCGGCACCCTCAGGCGGTTCCTGCCAAACCGCTATCGCATCTCTCACGGCAGCGTCGTCGACGCCAGTGGAGAAACGAGCGATGCTATCGACGTGATCGTGCATGACGCTCAGTACACGCCGACTCTCTTCCAACGAGAAGAGAACGACGACAACTCGATCGTCGTCCCTGCCGAGAGCGTCTACGCCGTCTTCGAGGCGAAGCCAACCCTAGATAAGGCCTACCTTGAGTACTCATCTAAAAAGGTCGCATCTGTCCGCCGTCTTGATCGGACGTCATCACCGATCACACATGCCGGTGGAAGCTACGAACCGAAGCCACTTCACCGGATCATCGGCGGGATCCTCTCCGATAGTTGTGCTTGGACCCCTTGCCTCGGCGAGCCATTCCAAGCCGCTCTCTTGGATCTTGCCGAGGACTCCGTGATTGATCTTGGATGTGCGCTCGAAGGCGGAGCATTTGAGCGTCTCAACTATACGGAAAAAGATATCGAGCTATCGCCTCCCGACCTCACGTTGATGTTCTTTCTCGTCAGGCTCTTTGGACGTCTCCAAGAGATCGGGACTGCGCCAGCGATTGACATCGAGTCTTACGCTCCATCCTTGTTCAACGCCAGCCAGCAGGAACCCTAAAGCTAAGCCACGCATTTGCAAATCCATTTGCAAACGACACCGCTACGACAAAATCCCCCGCCAATGGCGAGGGATTTTTGTGTGTCGGAGGGGGGACTTGAACCCCCACGTCCCTAAGGACACAGGCACCTTAAGCCTGCGCGTCTGCCAATTCCGCCACTCCGACGTGACTTTGATGTGTCGAT
>CAKZVC010000106.1 GCA_937922235.1 uncultured Acidimicrobiales bacterium
GCCATCGCAGCGACGACCTCAACATGGAGTCAACCTGGCTGTGCTCTCGCAACGACCTGATCGCCAACGGCGGGGTGCTGGTGGCGGCGGCCGCGGTGGCCTGGTCGGGGAGCGGCCTGCCCGACGTCGTCGTCGGCCTCGCCATAGCGGCCCTCTTCCTTCGAACCGCCGTGCAGGTGATCGGTGCGTCCCGGCGCGAACTGGAAACGGCCGACGAACTCGACCGTCAGCAGCCGAGCCACGAACGGGTCTGACGAAACGACGCAGGCAGCAGCCAGCCGTCTCTCCAAGGAAGCTTCGCCGGAACCGGCCTAGTTCGGGTGGGCGGCCCTTATTCAAGGGCCGCCCCTGAGCTAGCCGAAGTACGCCCGGGTGTCACTATCGAACTTGAGAGCGACGCGAGTGTCTGGATGCTCTAGGTCCGAAGCAGGAATCTCGATACACAAGGTTCCCGACAGATTTCCGCCGCCGAATACCTCGGCAAACTGGTCGAATTCGCCCGCAACAACTCCACAGTCCTCGCTGTAGGCGAGGTTGGTTGCTCCGCCGACAACTTCGATCGTCACATTAAACCCGACGGACAGTGGCTCCTTGTTCGCGGAAACAAGCTCCATGGTCACGTCGAAACCGGCGTACGTCATGCCGTCTGCAGGCGAGTCATTGAACTGGTTTTCTGCCAGCACGGCCGGCGTGATGTTGGACAGCGGACCAATCGTTGTCGACCACACCGATTCGTCAGCATCTCCGAGCACGTCCCACCTGACCTCCGTGGCTTCGTTCATCGCATACGGATTGGCGCGGCCACCCTCGTCCTGGTTGAGCTGATCGAAAGGCGTTGGCACAACCTCCATTGACGCCCCGGGAGAACCAGCTGATCCGAAGTACTCTCGAGTGTCAGAGCCGAACTTCAGAGCGACGGTGGTGGCGGGGTGATCCAAGTCCTCTGCCGGGATAGTGCGACAGACAATACCTTTCAACACGCCGCCCTCGAACGCCTCTTGGAAGTCGTCGAATTCTCCGGGAGTTACACCACATCCAGAGTCGTAGGCGCCCGCAGTAGCGCCACCAACAATCTCGAAGGACAGGTTGAATCCGGTCGAAAGCGGCTGTTTGTTTGCTGACACGAGCTCTAGTTCAATCGGAAAGCCAGCGAAGACGAATCCCTCTTCAGGGTCCTCGTTGAACGAATTCTCTGCCAGAACCTCTGCGGTAATGTCGGTGGGAGCACCGATAGTTGTATTCCAAATCGAGTCATCCGCATCGCCGAAGACATCCCACCGCACGGCTACCGGGTTGTCCAGACCGAACGGTTCGTTGCGGGAGCTTGTGGCAAGCTCCTCTTTTGGAGTTTCCTCGGTCTCATCTACCGGTTGGGCTTCGTCAGATTCCGAGTCCGAGTTCGATTCTGGTTCTGCGGCAGAGTTGTCAGCGTCGGCCAATCGCTCTACATCATCGCTGGTCGCTGCGGATGGTGCCTCTGCGCCACCACCGCCACCGGCGCCAATCAATGCGATCACAGCAACGATTGCCCCGGCTCCAATGAACTTCTTCTTCTTGTAGAAGGGTTTCTTCTGCTCCTCGACGGGCGAGGGAGGCATCCCCGGTGGTGCCGGCGAATAGTTGTCAGTCATGAAATTCTCCTCTGAGATTAGCTCTGGAGAATCTTCGACAAGCAACTACATTCAGTTGAGGAAATCTTCTGCAGGGCGGAACCCTCACTAATTGAGAGCAAGAACCATAAAGTGCGGCGTGCGAAGTGCCGTCACTTTGTAGATGTCTCGTCGCGGCATATTCCTCACTGCGTCCATCGCAGTTTGCGGACTCGCTGTGCTCCTCACGCTGTCGTCGGCCAGTTGGGAACGACCGGTTGCCCTCTTCTGGATCGTTCTCGTGGCGGCATCGCTGTGTGTCGTGGCGGCCACCTGCCTCGTAGTTCTGGCCCATCGGAACGATCAGGCTGAGCTCGGCCTGGTGGCGGGAGCGTTCCTCGCCGCATCACTTCTTCCTCTTGCTCACGGAATTCTTCTGCCCGGCGTTCTCTATGGCTCGAATTCGGCGACCGCTACTGCAGTGTTCCTGGTGGCGCCGATCATGCTGGTCGCCAACTTCCCGACGATCTTTCGGACCAACCGCTTGTTTGTGGGGATAAACCGACGCTGGAGGGTCTGGGTCGGGGCAGTCGCCATCGTCGTCATCGTCATCTGCGCGGTACTACTGCAGTTCCCATCGATATCTGTCATGCCTACGCCCGGTACGGCCGCAGCGTGGATCATCTCCCCGATCCTCTATGCACTGCTGGTGGCACTCGGACTGCGTCACATCTATCTGGCTGAGATCGCCGAACGGAACGGACCCGCTCTCGTCGGCTACGGCTACCTGCTCGTAGGCGCTTCGGGCCTTGTCTTCCTCGATTCAGCCATGTGGTCGCCGCTGTTCTGGTTCGCCCATGCGATCGATATCGCCGGGGTGTTTCTCGCCACGATCGGCGGCCTCGTCGCCTACCGCCGGACGGGAGTGGTCTCGGAGGTCCTTGCCCCCGTTGTTGCGGTGCACCCCCACGCAGCTCTGGAGGTGGGTCTCAACCCATCGGTTCATGAGTTCATCGCCCAATTGGAGCAGAAGGACGCCCTCACCCGGGACCACGTGATCCGCACCGGAGCGCTGGCGATTGACGTGGCACGGGAACTCGATCTTGGACCCCGCGAGGTCCGTCAGTGTGGATTGGTGGGATTGCTTCACGACATCGGAAAGTTGGGGATACCCGACGAGATTCTCACCAAGCCGGGTCGGCTCACCGACGACGAATACGCCACCATCAAGAATCACACCAACTTGGGTGATCAGATCCTGCGCTCCTCTCCATCGCTGGCGCCAATCGCTGGCGACGTCCGGGCTCACCACGAACGCTTCGACGGCACGGGTTACCCCGACGCCAAGGCCGGGTTCGACATCCCGCTGAACGCCCGCATCGTTGCCGTTTGCGACGCCTACGACGCCATGGCGGTCACTCGGCACTATCGCGACGGCATGGACTGCGACGAGGTGGTTACGATCCTGAAGAGGCACTCGGGCAGCCAGTGGGACCCGACCGCAGTGGACGCTCTTCTCCGCGTCATCGACAGGAGTCGCGACCGTGTACTCAAACCAACCGCCCTGGTAAACGTGGGCACGCGAATCGGCTGTGATTGCGCACCCGCCGGCGCAACGGCCACAGTCTGAGCAGCCACCGATGGGAGCGAAGTCAGCCGTTCATATTTCGCCGTGCGGCTTCGTGTTCGAGACGAGGCGAATGTGCAGAACCCGTACCCATCTGGCGAGTGGCATCGTTGTACGTAGTGAATGAGTGTGTCTTCTGATCGTCGTCTCGTCTCCATGGCGGGGTTTGACGCGCTCTTGCAATCGGCCCGGGACGGGCAGGGCTGGGCGTTCGATGACCTGTTTCACTCGTGGAACGGCCGCCTGACTGCGTTCGTGCGGGCCCGCGGCGTCGACGATGTCGACGGTGTTGTGAACGACGTGTTCTTGAAGGCGTTCGGTGCGATCGGATCTTTCTCAGGAGACGAAACGGCCTTTCGGGCATGGCTGTTTCGGATCGCCCGCAACAGGGTGATCGACGAGTATCGAAAGCAAGGCCGCACCCCAGTAACCACCGACCTCACCGCCGGGACCGAAGCGGTGGGTGGCGACGTGGTCACTGATGCAGAGGCCCGCCTCGCTGGCAGTCGGGTGGTGGCGTTACTTGGACTGCTGACCGATGAGCAACGCGAGGTACTGGCGTTGAGGTTTATTGCCGATCTCACAATCGATCAGATCGCAGAGGTGACGGGTCGTCGACGGGGCGCGGTCAAGCAGCTGCAGCGTCGGGGTCTTCGTCGCCTCGAGGCGATCCTGGAAAGCGGCGAGCGATGAGTCCGACTGATTTCTTGGCGTTGTCCCGTACCCCTTTGGTGGGTGCGGGGCGTTTGGAGGATTGACATGGTTGATTCAGGTTTCTTTCGTCGCCGATCCCGGCGGGAACTCGATGCGATTGCCGATGGTGCCCCTGACGGGTCGCCTCTCGACGAATTCGTTTCGGAGATGCGGTCGTTCGGCGACACCGATGGGATTGAGCCTGGCCGTGCACTGACGGAGTTCGTCTCTGCGCCAAGTCGCGAATACGACGTTGCGGCCACTCCGGTGTCCGCCGAATCGAAAGCGAGAAAACCAATGTTTACTCAACTGACCGCCATTGCAGCCACGACTGTCGGAAAGGTAGTGCTCACCGGAGGTGTCGCCGCCGCAGCTGTCGGCGGCGTCGCCGTCGTCAACGAGATTCAGGCACCGGCCGCCGTCGAGGTCGTCGCACCCGCTGATGAGGGGGAACCGTCCTCATCTCTAAACGGCATGTCGTCAACAACGACTGCGGTCGACTCCTCGACGACCACGTCGACCACGGTCTCTGAATCATCAACGAGTACGTCGACGTCGCAGGCCGAATACGTAGCCATCGATACCGATCCGATCACCATCGATGCCGATGCGGCCGGCACGGTGACCTATCAGGTGGTTGATGGGCGTCTCGTCTTGATCGACGCGACCCCAGCCGACGGCTTCACAGTGCGGGACGAAACATCTGCGGACGAGATCGAGCTGTCGTTCCGTTCCTTCGACGATACCGAGCGTGTCGACGTAGAAATCGAGATCGAGGACGGCGCACCTCGTGTCCAAATCGAACGAGAGGACGACCACAGCTCGGATGACGATGAGTCGGACTACGACGATAACGAGTACGAGGACGACGACTCGGATCACGACGAGGACGACGATGATGACGATGACGATGACGATGACGATGACGATGACGATGACGACGATGACGATGACGACGACGATGACGACGATGACGACGATGACGACGATGACGACGATGACGACGATGACGACGATGACGACGATGACGACGATGACGATAGAGATATTAAAGAGAAGTTAGAGGATTTGGACGGCCTGAAGGTCCGGG
>CAKZVC010000107.1 GCA_937922235.1 uncultured Acidimicrobiales bacterium
AGGATTCGCTGGCATTGTGATGTTCTCCACCGGTCGTTGGGTCTTTGGGTGCAACGAGCACTCTGCTCGCCAACACGCATCGACCGGTGGACACCCAGCTACCTACATGTAGCCGTCACCCCCTGAACTCACCCAGACCCCGAATCTGTTGGCAGTGCCGCTGGGGAACCGCTGGCAGTCATTGTTCGTCATACTTTCTGTAGGCGAACCTGGGAGAACCCGATGGATGTACGCAGATCATTGCTAGCTGGAATGGTGCTGATCTTCTTGGCGGCCTGTGGCAGCGACTCGGGGTCGGCAGCCGGCGCCGCAGTCTTCGCCGAAAACGACAGCCAGTGCGCAAGCCCCACTCTCACGAACGACAACGGAGACGATGAACTCCTCGAAACCGCAATCGAGTGCCTGTTCACCGAGCTCGATGCAGGAAACCCCGTGACGGTTGACATGAGTATCCCGACCGTGGAGGGCGACCCGATCTTCCACCGCTACGAGTTCGACGGCACTGACGTGTTGACCATTGTCGACAACCGGCTCGACGAGTTTGGCGAGGGAGTCGTCATTGCCGAACGATGCACCTCGCTCGTACGCGGCCAATGGCTTCCCCAAGGCACCAACTGCGAACCCGTCGACCACCCCGGCTTCGCCAACCCAAACAGCTAGCCCGTCCAAACGCGGCCTTTGGGGTCAGACCCTCTTGGTCATCGCGGCTGGTCGGGGTCGGTGCCGTCGACGTAGTACCAGCGGCCTTGTTCGCGTACGAACGAGCTGCGTTCGTGAAGCTCGAGGTGTGCGTCGCCACGTCGGAATCGGGCCCGAAACTCGACCTCGCCAGACGAGGTAAGTCCGGTGCCTCCGTCGACGTCTTCGATCGTCAGGCCATGCCACTCGACTGGATCGGTGAAATCGATCGAGGCCGGGCGCGTTGACTCGTGCCAGGTTGCGAGCAAGTAGTCAGCGTTTTGCGTGACGTATGCCGAGTACCGCGAGCGCATGGTGTCCTCGGCTGTGGCTGTTAACCCGGCAAAGCCCTCGTCGTGCAGCTGCTTGCAATGATTGGCGTACGCAACGCCAGCGCCACAGGGACAGGTCTCGAAGTCGGTGGGAGCAGGCACACCGCAAGACTATCGACGCCACTCCGCTGTCGGCTTCGGTCAAAGAACGATACGGTCGAGACATGAGCACCACCGGCGACACCCAAGACGGCATCCTCGACGCAGTGCAGTCGGTGATTGTCCGTGAGGGCGTTCGGGGTGCGAGCATGCGTCAAGTGGCAAACGAGGCCGATGTGTCGCTGGGACTGCTCAGCTACCACTTCGATGACAAGGACAGCCTGATCATGGCGGCCTTCAGTCGGGCGACGTCGACGCTGCTCGATGCGTCTGGCGACGCGGCTGCACTTGTGGACGATCCCGACGAAAAGGTGAAGGCATTTCTCCGGGGCTCGTTTGCGCCGGAGTTCCTCAACAGTGACTACCTTCGCCTACGTGTGTCGCTGTGGGCCGTGTCGCTGACCGATCCCGAGCTCGCGAAGGTCGATAGCCACTACTACGACCGGTATGCGAGCTCGATGAAAACGATCATCGGTGAAGCCCGGCCAGGGCTGAGCGCTGACGAGATCGCTCGCCGGACAGGTGACGTCATTGCCTACACCAACGGGCTCTGGCTCGACTGGGCTCGATTCAACGACGACGTGGCGCTCGAGCGTGGGTTGCAGCGGGCCGAAACCATGGCACTTGAGTCCTAACCTGCGATACTCCTCACATGGGCCGACTCTCTGACCTCTCCATCGTCGTTACGGGTGCGAGCAGCGGCATCGGAAAGGCAATTGCCAAACGGTTTTGGGAGGAAGGTGCCCGGCTCACCCTCGGAAGCCGCACTGAACCCACCGACACCGGCGCTGGCGTTCGGTGGCATCACACCGATGTGAGCGACCCGGCGGCGGCCGATCAGTTGATCGCTCATGCCGTTGAGCACTGGGGAAAGCTCGACGTGCTTGTCAATAACGCCGGTGTGCAGGTGGAGAAGTCGATCGTCGATACCAGCGACGACGACTACGACGCGGTCATGAACGTGAACGTTCGCGGCGTGTTCAATTGCGCCCGGGCGGCCGTTCGCCAAATTCAGTCACAGCCAGGCGGGGGAGCGATCATCAACATCGGATCTATCTCGGGCGAGAGTGCTGATCATGGGATGGCGGTGTACAACGCATCGAAGGGTGCGGTGCACGCACTGACGCGTGCGATCGCCATCGACCATGGGCGAGATGGCATCCGTTGCAACGCCATTGCTCCGGGATGGATTGCGACAGCGCTGGCCGATGCCGCTTTCGATCTCGCCGATGACCCCGAAGCCGCACGTTCTGAGGCTGTTGGACAACACCCGGTGGGCAGGCTCGGCCTTCCCGATGATGTCGCCAGCTTGGCGGTGTGGCTTGCGAGCGACGAGTCGCAGTTCGCGTCGGGCTCGGTGTACACCATCGACGGCGGCCTGACCGCTCAGTCACCGATCGGGTAGCCAATGACTGCGGCGACTGAGCGACCACGGCTTCCCATCTGGGTCGTCGTTGCGGCAGGTGGTGTGATCACCGCGCTATCGCTGGGGGTGCGTTCGACGTTTGGGCTGCTTGTTACCCCAATCGCTGACGGGCTCTCGACGGGTCTCGGAGCGATCTCGTTTGCGATCGCAATTCAGAATCTCTTGTGGGGCCTGAGCCAACCGATCGCGGGTGCGCTGTCTGATCGGTTCGGTGCCGCCCGAGTCCTCGCTGCTGGTGGCGTGCTGTATTCGCTTGCGATGTTGCTGATGTCGACAGCCGGTGGCACCGGAATGATCTTGGTATCTGGAGGCTTCCTCACCGGAATCGCCGTCGGAGCGGCGAGTTTTGCGGTCGTGCTGTCTGCTGTTGGCCGGATGGCGCCTCCCGAACGTCGTTCGCTCATGCTCGGTGTGGTGAGCGCGGTCGGTTCGCTCGGCCAGTTTGTGTTAATCCCCGTGTCCCGTTGGCTGCTCGACAATGGCTCGTGGCAACGGACGTCGGTGGCGCTTGCACTTATCGTGCTGCCGATCGTGGTGCTTTCCCCGATGATGCGCACGCTGAAGCTTGTGGAGTCGACGGATGCGGCGCCAGCGGTACCGCTTCGCCACGACCTTCGACGCGCCAGCTCGTCAGGGTCCTACCTCATGTTGAATGGGGCGTTCTTCGTGTGCGGGTTCCACGTCACCTTCATCGGTATCCACCTCGTCGGCTACGTCGACAGCATCGGCATTTCCGCCGGAACGGGTTCGATTGCGCTGTCGCTGATCGGCTTGTTCAACGTGATCGGGTCGTTGGCGGTTGGTGTTCTGGGCCAGAAGTTCTCGTTCACGAAGATCCTCGCAGCGATTTACGGAATGCGAGCGGTCACGATTGCCGTATTCGTGACCGTTCCGCTTACCGCCGCGTCAACGATCATCTTTGCGATGGCGATGGGCGTGCTGTGGCTCTCGACAGTTCCGCCGACGTCGGCGATTGTGGCCCAGCAATTCGGGCCAGCGAATGCGGGGGCCCTGTTCGGCATCGTGTTCCTGTCGCACCAGCTCGGCTCGTTTCTCGGCGCCTGGTTGGGTGGAGCTGTTGTTGACCAGACCGGCAGCTATCAACTCATGTGGTGGCTGGCGGTTGCGCTCGGCATCTTCGCAACAGCGATGCACCTGTTGATCGATGAAGGCCCCGTCGACGACGTGCCGCCAGCAGGAGGCGTTCGCGTCCTCGGCGCAGCCGCGGCACTGATGATGATCGTTGCCGTGCCGGTGGCAGCAACGCTGCACACGCCAGCCGACGCATCAGAGACGGCAACGCCTGCCGTGTACTGCGTGCTTGGTCCGATCTCGGTCAGCTCGTAGCGCTTTCGAGGACGCCGATCTAGAACTGGGGAGGCTGTTGGTTTGGCGTCGCCGGAGGCGGTGGAGGCGGCGTTCCTGGCGGAGGACCTGGAACTGGTGGCGGCGGTGGTGTGTGCAGGCCAGGGTGTGGTGGCATTGGCGTGTAGCCACCCATGTTCTGCAAGGCGAGCTCGTTGTTGGCAACACGTTGGCGGCGAACGATGCCAATGATCAACATGACGAACCCAGCAATCGCGAGCACCGAGCCGCCCGCTCCGGCGATTCCCCAGGGCACTGCCTCGCGCCACGCCGTTTCTGGACTCTCCGCCACAATCAACCGCGTCGGGGAGTCTGCATCGATCGTCATCACGAGCGGTTCATCTACTGCGACCTCGAAACTACCCACGTGTTCGAAGATCACAAGGCCGCGTCCGGTCGCGAGCGACAAGTCAGGCGGCGTGACCGTGCGGGCTCGCCCTGCCGCATCGACGAGGTCGATGTCGACAACCTCTCGCGGGTCGCTCTCGAGGGCATCGAGCGCGTCATCATTGAAGAGGTCGGTCAGCCGAATGGTCTCAACGAAGATGTCGTAGGTGCCCGGGTCATATGTCCGCTCGATCGTCGCCGGAACACTGATGAGATCGCTTGTGCTCGCCTCACTCAGATGCCGCATGGCCAGGGCGAAACCAGTGGCCGCTACCACCACGCCGAGTATCAGGAGCACCAGCGAGATGGTTAGGCCTGGCCCGGTTTTTGGAGAGGGAGAGGTAGTCGCCATATGTCCAGTATCCCATCGCTGACCGCTCAATCCTGTGGGGGTAACGCCCGGGTATGATCGGCGGCATGGAAAATGGTCAGGTTCGGGTCGGCGTTCTGGGGACAAGTTGGTGGGCCGACACGATGTATCTGCCGCCACTTGATGCACATCCCGATTGCACCATCGTTGCGGTGTGTGGACGGCGGGAAGCGCCAGCGAAATCGTTCGCCGAGAACTGGAATGTCCCACAGTGGTTCACGAGCCCGACCGAGATGTTCGACACGGTCGAGATGGATGCGGTCGTCATCGCGACGTCCAACGACAGTCATCACCCGCTCGCGCTCGAAGCCCTGGGCCGCGGCCTTCACGTGCTGTGTGAGAAGCCGCTCGCCAGGAGCGCAGCAGAAGGCGCCGAAATGGTTGCTGCTGCAGAAGCCGCCGGCGTGACGACGATGGTGCCCTTCACCTATCACTACATGCCGGTCAACCGGTTCGTGAAGGAACTGATCGACGATGGCTTTGTTGGCACGCCACATCACGTAAACCGGCGCTATTACACCGAGTTCGGATTCGACGATTCCTACTCCTGGCGATTTGATCGCGAGATCGCCGGTTCGGGAGTTATCGGCGACATTGGCTCGCACTGGGTTCACCTCTCCCGATGGCTCCTCGACGATGTCGAAACGTCCATCAATGCGATTACCTCAACCGTGACCGATCGGGCGGACCGGCCCGATGGGTCTACGTACGACAAGTGCGAGGACTCGGTTGCCATGACGATCAAGTACACCGGTGGCGCGTACGGAATGTTGCATGTCAGTGCCGTGTGTTGGGAGGGAACGCCGTTCGGCCAGACCCACCACATCGAGGTTCACGGCGATCAAGGCACGATTTACGCGACATGCGATTGGGACACGGTCCAAGAAGTTCGCGGGCTGAAACGTGGCGACACCGGGCCAGCGCAGGTGCTGTCAATCCCTGAGCACCTCTGGGCCGGCCTTCGACGCGACACCGTGCACCACACCTACAAAGACGTGTTCCGTCAGACCGATGCCATGACCAGGGCGTGGGTCAGTGCTATCCGTGATGGCCGCACGATTACGCCTGACTTCGCGGAAGGCCAAGCCGTGCAACGCGTGCTCGATGCGGCCGTGGCGAGCGCAGCGGCCGATGGCGCCCCACAATGGCCGCACGCCGAGCTCCTCGGTTAGCAAGAACTGGCGCATTTACGTCGCTGGTCCACGCCATCGCCGAGACGGATTCCGTAGAGTGCGGAGGTGACCAACGGCGCCATCCGCTTTCTCGTCTATGCCGCCCTCGGCATCATCATTGGTCTGCTCGTCGCGCTCCTCGATTGGATCACGGTCGAGGTGGCGCTGAAGTCGGTGCTCGAAGCGCCGTTGTTGGTCCAGATGGTACTGCCGCCGCTCGGGTTGCTTGCTGTGACCGGCATTCTGCGTTTCTGGCCAGGTGCAGCGGGGTCAAAGACGTCTGACGCCTACGTCGAGTCGTTTCACTCCGGCACCGGAGCGGAAGCGAAGACCTTGATGCCCAAGTTGCTCGCCAGCTTCGCAACGATCGGTTCTGGCGGCGCAGTCGGTATGGAAGGGCCGGCGATCCTCACCGGCGCAACGATCGGTCAGTCGTTGGGGGAGCGGCTTCCAAAAGTGCTTGGGGAGCGCCCCAAGCTCGTGCTGCTGGTCGCTGGCGCAGCTGCCGGCGTCTCGGCAGTCTTCAAGGCGCCTGCCACGGGTGTGCTCTTTGCGATCGAATCGCCGTATCGACGCGACATCTCACGCCACGGACTGATCCCGGCACTGATTGCGTCTGCTGCGTCGTACCTGACGTTCGTGTACTTCTTCGATGCCGAACCGCTCTTGCGCTTCGACCCAACCGAGGTTGATATTCGAGATGAGTTGGTGGCCTCCGTGACGATCGGCCTCCTCGCCGGTGTCGTCGCACGCATCCTTGCGAGGGGCTTTCATTTCGCGAAGGAACTGTCGGGAGAGCATCGGTTTGCGATTCGGCTGCCCATTGCTGCCGTCACCATGGCCGGCAGTCTGTGGATCGCGAACTCCCTGGTTGAGAAACCCCTGACGTTGGGCTTGGGAACCGAGATTGCGGCCGAGCTCGTGCGAGACAACTCGGTGTCTCTCGGCATCATCATCGTTCTGTTCGTCCTTCGCGCCCTTGTTACTGGCGTGACGCTCGGTGTTGGTGGTGTTGGCGGTGTGTTCATCCCGCTGGTCGTGCAGGGGCTGTTGCTCGGTCGGGCGGTTGAGATCATGGTCGGCGCCGAGTCAACTGGGCTCTACCCCGTGATCGGGCTGGCCGCCGTCCTCGGAGCGGCCTATCGCACGCCGCTTGCTGCGATCATGTTCGTCGCCGAAACAACTGGACGAGCCGAGTTCGTGATCCCGGCGCTGATCGCAACGGCGATTTCGCAGTCGCTGATGGGCGACGACTCGGTTTCAGCTGGGCAGCGCACCGAACGCCAAGGTCAGCTCGAACGGCGCTTGGTCGAACCCGCATCGGTCGTGATGCTCGACGACCTCGGAGTTATCGACCCCGACCTCACGTTGCTCGAGATCATCGATCAGTACGGCGATCGGGGCGAGTCGTTTGCCGTGCCCGTGGGTTGCCCGGAGTACCTCGGGTTGATGGTGTTGCACGACCTCGCGAGCGCAATGCTCGAACATGGGCCCGACGCCACGGCCCGATCAGCAATGCGTCAGCTTCCCGCAGTTGCCGCAGACGCTCCGGCCATCGACGCAGCACGCCTCATGAACGCACACGACACCGCTGCGATTGCTGTCGTTGATGAGAATGATTGCCCGATCGGAGTCATCAGTACGACGTCACTCGCCGGGCTGAAATCTGTCGACCTCGGAACAGGCCTCGATTAGCCCCTGATCCCGAGCCGGTAGTTACTTGCGCAGGCTGACGGGCGTGCTGACCTCGGCAAAGAAGTCGTTGCCCTTGTCATCGATGATGATGAATGCGGGGAAGTTCTCAACCTCGATACGCCAGACGGCCTCCATGCCGAGCTCTTCGTACTCGAGTACCTCGACCTTCTTGATGGCGTCCTTGGCGAGTCGGGCAGCGGGGCCGCCGATCGACCCGAGGTAGAAGCCGCCGTGAGCCTTGCAAGCATCGACGACCTGTTGGCTGCGGTTGCCCTTGGCCAACATCACCATCGAACCGCCGGCGGCCTGGAACTGATCGACGTAGCTGTCCATGCGTCCGGCTGTGGTGGGTCCGAACGAACCCGACGCGTAGCCCTCGGGGGTCTTGGCCGGGCCTGCGTAATAGATCGGATGGTTTTGCAGGTACTCGGGCATGGGTTCGCCGGCGTCGAGACGTTCTTTGATTTTGGCGTGGACGATGTCGCGTCCGACCACCAGCGTGCCGCTGAGCGACAGACGGGTCTTGACCGGGTGCTTCGAGAGTTCGCTGCGGATGTCGGCCATTGGCTGGTTGAGGTCGATCTTGACCTCGGTGGTGCTGAGATCGTCGTCGGTGACCTCGGGGAGGTAGTGCGCAGGGTCGGTTTCGAGCTGTTCGAGAAAGACCCCGTCCTTGGTGATCTTGCCGAGGGCTTGCCGGTCAGCCGAACACGAGACGGCAATGCCGACAGGGTTCGATGCGCCGTGGCGCGGTAGACGGATGACGCGAACGTCGTGACAGAAGTACTTGCCGCCAAACTGTGCGCCGATTCCCATCTCGCGGGTGAGCTCGAGGATGCGCTGTTCCCACTCGAGGTCGCGGAACCCGTGTCCGGTCATCGTGCCCTCGGTCGGAAGCGAGTCGAGGTAGCGGGCCGACGCATACTTGGCGGTCTTCAAGTTGTACTCGGCCGACGTGCCACCGATGACGACGGCCAAGTGATACGGCGGGCAGGCTGCGGTTCCGAGCTTGCGCAGGTTGATATCGAGGAAGTTGATGAGGCTCTCGGGGTTCAGGAGCGCCTTGGTTTCCTGGAAGAGGTAGGTCTTGTTCGCCGAGCCGCCGCCTTTGGCCATGAACAAGAACTTGTAGGCATCGCCTTCGGTTGCGTACAGCTCGATTTGGGCCGGCAGGTTGTTGCCGGTGTTCTTCTCTTCGAACAGGCTCAGCGGAGCGAGCTGGCTGTATCGCAGGTTCGACGTCAGGTAGGTGTCGAAGATGCCACGGCTGATCGTCTCTTCGTCGTTGAAGCCTGTGAAGACGTGCTGACCCTTCTTGCCCATCACGATGGCGGTGCCGGTGTCTTGGCACATGGGGAGCACACCGCCGGCGGCGATGTTGGCGTTCTGCATGAGCTCGGTTGCCACGAAGTGGTCGTTGGGTGAGGCGTCGGGGTCGTCGAGGATGTTGCGCAGCTGCTGCAGATGGCTCGGACGTAGGTAGTGCGCTATGTCGCGCATGGCTGTTGCGGTCAGCAGCTGGATCGCTTCGGGTTCAACCTTGAGGAAGGTCTCGCCGTTCGCGTCGAAGGTACTGACACCTTCGGTCGAGATCTGGCGGTAGGTGGTGGTGTCCTCGCCAAGCGGGAGCAGTTCGGAATAGTCGAAGTCAGGCACGTTTCGAATCTACCGGAGCTAGATCGCTGGCAGCGGCCAATATCGGTGGGGCTACGAATCGAGTTGGTCGCCTGGCCCAAACGTGCTGGCTGGAAGGTTTCGCTGGAGCTTGCCCATCTCGTTGCGTGGGAGCTCGTGAACAACCTTGCCCATGTCTAGTGGGCCGATACCGGACTCCTGCACGTCCATGACGAGCTCGACCAAATCAAGCGAATCGGCGGTGTCTGGCCAGAGGCCTGTGTTGAGGACGACGAGTAGACCAACACGCTCACCGAGCCGATCGTCGGGAACGCCAACGACGAGTGCCTCGACGATTTCCTCGCGTTCGGCCAGTTGGGACTCGATAGCGATGGGGTCGATGTTTTTCCCGCCCCGAACAATGAGGTCATTGAGCCGCCCCGTCACCGATAGCGCACCGTCGATGTCGAGGCGTCCGAGGTCGCCAGTGTGGAGGAGGCCGTTGGCGAAGAGCCGGTCGGTGCGATCGGGCTCGCCGAGATAGCCGAGTGTGCCCGTCCAACAACCTGCCCAATCGCCGTCCGAGGCTTCGCGAACGCAGATCTCTCCAACACTTAGGTCGGGTAGATGGACGCCTGACTTCGGGTCGACGATCACGATTTCAATGTGGGGCAGTGGGAACCCTCGGCCCGATCCAACCGGGTCGTTCGTTGACTCTCTGACAATGCCGGTCGGGGCTTCGCTCAATCCGTAGCTCAGGGTTGGACGAACGCCGAAGCGCTCCCGAAACGCGGTGATGATCGATGGCTTTGCTCCGGCACCGCCGAGGATGACTCGATCGATCGAAGCGAGCTGCTTCGGGGAAACGTCAGCGCTTTCCGCGAGGTCGAATGCCAGCGTTGGCACGGCAAAGAGTCGGGTGACGCCGAACGCCTCGATGTCCTCAGCGAGGTGTGGGGCGAACCGTCGATGCATAACCACAAACGTGCTGCCACGTAGCAGCGCTGAGATGGGGCCGAGGATCGCCATGTTGCCGATCCGAAGATCAAGCGGGGTGCCAATTCGTTCGCCGAAGTGTGGGCGTTCTGCTTCGATGCTGAGCAGGCCCGGCCCGAGGAGGCTGTGCTCGGAATGCACAACGGCCTTCGGGGTGCCGGTCGTGCCGGAGGTGAACGTGACCATCGCCGCCTCGAACGGACTCCCCTTGGGGCGAGTGAGAAGTTCAAGGCTCTCGGCGTGGTGTTGCGCAGCGTTGCCAAGGTCGCCCGCCCAGATGCCTCCAGCCACGAACGTTGCCAGCATCGCAACGACGAGCTCGGCCGAGTTCGGTTCGGTCCAGACAATGACCTGGCCACGAGCGATGTTGGCGGCAGTTTGGTTAACGGTGTCGTGGAGCTCCGAGAAGGTCCACGAACGTTCACCGTCGACAAGCGCGACTCGAGTCGAATACGCGTGGGCACCGTCGGCGAGGCACTCGGCAATCGTGTCGGGGCCGATGGGATAGGCGTTCGGGAGCGGGTGCTCGACCAGCCCGGTTATTCGGTCTGCGTTCATCGAACGAAAGACGATGAACAGCTACTTCTGGACGGCACTCTTGACGTCGTCCATCGAGCTGAGCCCACCGGGGCCGAACATTGCTTCGAGCAGCGGCGCGTAGTGCGACAGCGGGGGAGCGGTCATCTCGGGGTCGAAGGCTGGCATATCGAACTTGGCGCAGAACTCTTCGCAATGCTCGTAGTAGTCGTGACCCTTAAGCTCGTCACGCTTGTTGCGGTCGAGCCCGAGGTGATGGAAGTAGTAATAACCCTGGACCGTGCCATGGTTCTGAACCATCCAGTGGTTGGCCTCCGATACGTATGGCTTCAGAATGCCAGCAGCGATGTCGGGGTGGTTGAACGGCGCAAGCACATCGCCAATATCGTGCAGCAGCGCACACACGATGTACTCCTCGTCCTTGCCGTCTTTCTCGGCGAGGTATGCCGTCTGCAGGCAGTGCGTCAGCCGGTCGACGGCGAACCCGCCGTGGTCGCCGCGCAGCGTTTCCATTTGCTGCATCACGTTGCCGTAGACCTCGGTGTGGGCGTGATTGATCACCGCCCCAACAATGATGTCCCAGTCCTCCTTAGTGGATTGGTCCATACGAGTGAATGTGGCACGAGGAGCGGTGTCAGTCATGGGACAACAGTAGCCGTTTCGGCTCAACCCTGACGGGCTTCGCCGAACACGAGTCTCTCGCCTGGGGGCTCGAAACATCGCAAAGAGAAAGCGCTCAAGGGGAGCGGAGCTCGCGCAGCGACCATGTCGGTCTCCGCGGATGTCGACCGGCAGTGTCGACAACTAAAAGAGGTCGACAACTAAAAGAGGCTGTCTTGGACGGTTAGTTCGTCGGGGACTACTTCGTCGAGGAGTTCGATCTGTAGGCCGAAGAGCTGTTTGATGTCGCAGATGAAGCGATCGCTCGATGTTGGCCGTCGAGCCATTGCGATGCGGCCGCTGGCGGTCAGGAACTCCAGGTCATGCGATCCGCTGGTGAGCTTGAGCGGATACGGGTGGACGTTCTCCCACGCAGGGTCCGTAGACACCGTGCTGACCCAGCCGTCATTGGTCGGCGAGACTCTCGGGTCGGCTTGCTCGGCGATGAGTTCGTGGACCCGCGTGCTCCATCGGCTGAGCTCGGTGCGGAGTCGGTCGTCGGGGCGAGGGTTGTCGAGGCCATCGAGCTTGCGTCGCACCGAGACTGACTGGGGGAGGCCGAGCTCAGCGGTGATGCGATCTTCCAGCGATCGAACGGCGAAGCCATCGGTGGTCGAGGCGACAACTTGTGCAACCCAGGCGCCTTGTTCGTCGAGACGGGTTTCGAGCCGAGCCTTTGTCGATGTTCCGACCTTGACCGAGCCGTCGCGAAATGCCGCAAGGTACACGTTGTTGGGCTGCTCCAAGTGTGCGAGCACCGCGCTGTCGAGTTCGCTACGGCCTTTGTTGTGCGCGTGGTGAAGTTGCGACGCAAACGTCGCGTCGCTGGCGGTGCACCGATCGCACGTCAACGATCCGGCCACCGGCGACCGGTTGCAATCACTCCACGCGGAGGTCTTGTCTCTGAACGGCTTGTGGCCAACGCATCGACGCGATGTCGTGTCGGAGACGGTGTAGCGAAGTGCGAGGTCCCGGAGCGCGATGAGCTGGGAAGCACCGCCATTCTGGCGGAGCCGAACGAACGGGCGGCCGCTGTCCCATCGGATGGCGAGAAGGTGAAGTTGATCGCCAGGCTGCACGTCGCCAGTTTGGTGGGCTCACCGTGCGAACGCCACGCCCGAGAACGAATTGCTGCGCGAAGATTCGGAGTCGTACGATTCGCCGATGTCCAATGGTCAAAGTGAGGGTCAGCATGCCTGAAGAGCCAGCACGTCGCCGCCGTTCGGGTGGTCGCAACCGGACTCGGTCGGAGGCCTCGACACAGATCGAACAGCCCGACTACCAGGCGGTGCAGCGCCGCTTCCCAGCCACGCCGGTCGTATCCGACGACGAGCTTGAGGCGATCCACGAGGCATCGCTCGACGTGCTCGAACAGATCGGTATGGACGTCCTCGACAGCGACGCACGCAAGCTGCTGACCGATGCAGGCGCATCCGCCGACGGCGAGCGACTTCGGTTCGATCGCGAGATGATCACCGAGCTCATCGCCACATGCCCGAGCGAGTTCACGCTTCACGCCCCGAACCCGGCGCACAACGTGCGCATCGGCGGCGACAACGTGGTCTTCACTGCCGTTGCCAGCCCGCCCAACGTCGGCGACACTGCCGGCGGCCGTCGCACGGGCAATCAAGCAGACTTCCAGAACCTTGTGCGGCTTAGCCAGCACCTCAACACCGTGCACATGCATGGTGGATACCCCGTCGAGCCAGCCGACATTCATGCATCTGTGCGCCACCTGCATGCGACCTTCGATCTGCTGACGCTCAGCGACAAGGTCGTCAACGTCTACAGCTTGGGACGCGAACGTAATCGTGACTGCCTCGAGATGATCCGGATCGCTCGGGGCGTGCCCGACGACCAACTCGATAGCGAACCGTCTGCTCATACGGTGATCAACACGTCGTCGCCGCTACGCCTCGACATTCCTATGTGTCAGGGGATCATCGAGTTCTCGGCCCGCAACCAGGTCGTGATCGTTACTCCGTTCACGCTCGCCGGCGCTATGGCACCGGTGACTGTTGCGGGCGCGGTAACCCAACAAAACGCCGAAGCCCTAGTCGGCATGGCGCTAACCCAAACGGTTCGCCCGGGCGCCCCGGTTGTGTACGGCGGGTTTACCTCGAACGTCGACATGCGGTCGGGATCGCCAGCGTTTGGCACACCCGAGTTCATCCGGTCGGCAATGCTCGGTGGCCAGCTCGCTCGGCGCTACAAGGTGCCCTATCGCTCTTCGAACGTCAATGCAGCAAACGCAATCGACGCCCAGGCCGGGTATGAGTCGGCGTTCTCGCTTTGGGGCGCCGTCATGGGCGGAGCCAACATCGTGTTCCACGGTGCTGGATGGCTCGAGGGTGGCCTACGGGCCAGCCCCGAGAAGATGGTACTCGATGCTGATCTGCTCGGAATGATGCAGACACTTCTCAAGCCCGTGGGCGTGACCCCAGACGACCTTGCACTCGAGGCAATTGCCGACGTTGGCCCTGGCGGCCATTTCTTCGGCACGCAGCACACCCAAGACCGCTACAAGACCGCGTTCTATGCGCCGCTGGTGTCGGACTGGCGGAACTTCGAGTCGTGGGAAGAAGCCGGATCTCCAACCGCACACGAGAAGACGACCGAGCTCGTTTCTCGGTTGCTCGCCGAGTACGAACAGCCTGCGCTGGACGAGGGTGTCCTCGCCGAACTGACGGAGTTCGTAACCCGCCGCGTAGAGGAAGGTGGAGTCGCCACCGACTTCTAGCTATGGGTGCAGCACCGAGGTGCTTGCACAGGTGGTGAGTTGTGAGGCTGAGTTAGACGGCGGTGACGTTCAGGGCTTCATCACCCTTACGACCTGGGCCAATCTCGAATTCAACTGCTTGTCCCTCTTCGAGGGATTTGTAACCGTCACCGGCGATGTTGCTGTAGTGAACGAATACGTCGTCTCCGTCTTCACGTGAGATAAAGCCGTAGCCCTTCTCGTTGTTGAAAAACTTGACGGTACCTGCTGGCATGAAATTGCTTCTTTCTGTGCATCTCGAACCTGTTTTGGACAACAGGTCCATAATGTCAGAATACGGCAATGCGCGAACTGGCAGGGGCCTAAACGGCGGGTTCTCGCTTTTTTCTCTAGCCAGGTACGGACATTTCCTCTATCGACTAACGACGGCCGCCATCGACGAGGAACTGCTGAGCAGTGCATGCAGCACCATCGTCGGCAGCGAGGAAGAGCACCATCTGGACGAACTCCCGTGCGTAGATCCGGCGCTTGATCGCTTGGTCTTGCAAAGTTCCTTCTTCGCCCTCCGGCGACCACCACTTCTCGAGCTGGCGTTCGGTCGCGACCCACCCGGGAAGCACGGTGTTGACCCGAACCCCATGGGGCCCGAACGTGCGAGCCATCGTGCGGGTGATGCCCTCGACGCCGGACTTCGCAACGGCGTATCCGGGGAAGAAGTCTTCCTGCATCATGTAGCTGCTCGACCCAATGTTGACGATCGAGCCGGTTGCTGCCTCGATCATCGCCGGCGCGACTGCCTGAATGGCGAAGAAGTAGTGGCGCAGGTTGACGTTGATTCGGTCGTCCCAGTAGTCGGACGTGACCTCGTCCCACGTATGGCGATCGTCGCTTGCGGCATTGTTGACGAGCACCTCGATCGTGCCGAGCGTCTGTTGAGCGTCTGAAATTGCAGCTTGTAGTGCGTCGATGTTGCGGAGGTCGAGCTCGTAGAACACCGGCGCATGGGCTGCTCCGGCGGCCACGCACGCCTCGATCGTCTGTTGGGCTTTGTCGGCCTGAATGTCGACGAATGCAACCTTGGCGCCCTGGGCGGCGAACTCGGTAACGAGCGACTGGCCAATGCCGTCAGCGCCGCCCGTGATGAACACCGAGCGGTCGGCAAGAGATGGATAGCTGGCGTAGTTGCCGGTGGCTTCCTGGGTCATTCGGAATCTCCTTGAGATGGTGGGGTTGCGTGAGTAACGAATCGTCGTAGCCGGTGGGCCGCGTCGGCGTTGACCGAGCGGGGAGGGATCGTGTTCGCGAGCATCGCGGCGACCTGCTCGACACTACTCATCGCTTGGGCGTTGGCATTCTCTGGGGTGAGGCCGCCGAGATGTGGTGTGGCCACGACGTCGGACCGTTGCGCTAGCGACGGCGATGGACGCTGATCGGGAGCCATGCCCACATCGATCGCAAGCGCACCGAGGCGGCCCGAGTCGAGCGCTGCCTCAACTGCCGCCTCATCGAGGAGTTCGCCGCGTGAGACGTTGACCAGAATCGCCCCGGGCTTCATGACCTCGAGTTCGTGCGTGCTGATGAAGTCAACCGTCGCCGGGGTTGCCTGAGCGAGCGGGAACACCACATCGGATCGCTCAAGCAATGGGTCGAGAGCGAGCTGCTCGAACGGCTCCGGGACATCGACGAACGGATCGTGGACGACGACGGTCAGCCCAAGCGCATCCAACACCGAGGCCAGATACGAACCAATCGCTCCGAAGCCGATGATCCCGGCGGTCTTCCCCGAAATCTGCGCGCCCGGACGTTGGGCCGGCTCGATGTCGTTGCGATAGTCGACGGTCGAGTTGGCAATGTTGCGAGCGGCGTCGAGGTAGAGGCCGAGGGCGAGCTCAGCGGTCGAGATAACGAACGACTTGTCAGCTCGCGCAACGAGCACGCCGTGTTCAGACGCAGCATCAACGTCGATGGTGCTGATGTCGACAGCGCAGCGAAGGAATGCCACGAGCGAATCGATCTTGCCAAAGACCTCCGCTCCGCCGGGTGTGGCTCGGTGAGCGATGATCACATCGCACCCGTGCGCGTGTTTGATCAGCTCGTCAGGAGTGAGATCTCGATCGGTGGGATTCAGTCGGACCTCGGTCACCCCGTCGAGGGCCTCCAACTCGGGGAGTGCCTTGTGGAAGTAGGCGGCCAGGTCTTCGGGGTTGTGGGTGACGAACACGCGCATGTCTCTGGTCTATCGCCAAATTTCTCGGGCGAAAGCATGGGGGTCGCCATCATGAGCGAAAGTATGGAGCCATGCCCGAGACGTGGATCGAAATCCCAAGCAATGGCGCCGACGAGGACTGGCGCGTCGATGCGTCGTTCGTCCGGTCGAACTGGACGTGCATCTGGGATCGCGGCTGCGCAGGTATCGAGAACGATGCGAACATCGACGGGCAGCTCGGCTGTTGTTCTGTGGGAGCCGAACTCCTCGATGACGAAGAGGCCATGCTGATCAGCGCGGTCGCCGCAACGCTCGATCCTGAGCACACCCAGTTCGCCGACGAACTCGACGTTGGCGGAGCGCTGAGTGACGACCGCCGGAACACCAGAGTGGTCGACGGGGCGTGCATCTTTCTCAACCGGCCTGGGTTTGCTGGCGGTGCCGGATGTGCCCTGCACGCTGAGGCGGTCCGGATGGGTGAGTCGCCGATCGACTGGAAGCCGTCGATCTGTTGGCAGTTGCCCGTTCGAGTCGAGCGGACTCAACGTGATGACGGCACGACGCTCGCAACGCTGCGGGCGTGGTCGCGCGCCGATTGGGGCCCGGACGGTGAGACCATGGCGTACTGCTGCACAGAACCTCGGGCCGGCGACCCGGCAGATGCGTTCGTTGGCGAAACGCCTGTGGCAGTGTTGCTGCGTGAGGAACTGTCGGCGCTCATGGGAGACGAGGCCTACCGTCAGCTCGTGACGTTGCTCGATCAGACCTGACGAGCGATTGCGCCGTCAGTTGCCGTCATTGCGGCCCGGGAACCGAGACCAGCGTCGGTCCAGAGTGGCATCGTCTCAGACGCTTCGTCGTATTCGCTGAGCCACATCTTCATCCACGGAGGGTCGATGAGTTGGTCGGGGTGAAACCCCCTCGTTAGCGATGTTGCCGCGACGGGCATGACCACAAACGCAAAGCTGACGCCCCAGCCGATCAGTCGAGCCCAGCGCATTGGGTTGAACACATGCCGTGAGGTGACGAACAGTGATAGGCCTCCGACGGCGGTGAACCCGATCAGGGCAATGAACGCCACCGGAAGTGCGAGCTTGTATTTCTTGGCAGCTGTTGGATGGGCCAGCAGCACGTCGTGAGCGATGCCTTTGTGCTCGATCTCTTCAGCGAGGTGCCAGAGGAATAGCGTGGCCGACTGTTCGTCAGCACCGGTGAAGTATCGACGAAGTCCAGCTTCAGCCCAGCGAGCTGAGGCAAACGCGACGATTTCGAATGCGGCGGCGAAGGCGACGCCAAAGGCAACCGACCGCTTGGCTAAGCGTCCGAACATCCACTTGCCCACGCGGTCGAGAACGCGAGCGGTTCGGGAATGTGCGGTGAGTGCCTTGTTGAAGTCCTTGTGTGCTCGAAGGTGGGCCATTTCTTGGCGCATCAACGAGTCGGCCCGTTCTGCGAGGTCTGCATCGGGTTCGAACTGGCCGAGTCCCTTGCGCATCTGGCCAACGCCGTACGGCTCGGCGTAGGTCATCAACAGCGAGATCGCGTTGGCCCCGCAGCCAAATTCGGGCATCGAGTGATGCCAGGTGTCGGTCTGGTCTTCGGGCCACGCGAACTTCACCCGGCGAACGTGGGGCGTGTCGGTCTCGACCTCAGCGGGCTTCGAGCGCGGCGAACCACCGGTCGACGTTGACGTTGTCGACGTCGTGGGTGGGGTTGCGGGCGCGGGAACCTCGGCGAGAGCCATGGTTCAGCATCGGCACGTTGGCCGATTTCGTGAAGCGCTACCCGAGAAGGGTTTGGCTATCAACGACGAACAGGATGACAAGAAGTGCAATGACCGCAACGTTCATCGCGCTTGCCCACCACTTGTATGGGTGGTCGGCCTTGAAGAAGCGTCTGATGCTCAGCACGTTGAATACGATCGCCACGACGCCGATCAGCACGCCGATGACGGCGCCCACGCTGGAGGTGATGCCGATGATGGGACCCACAAACGGGAAGATCACGTAGGTCAGCAGGCACCGGATTCCGGAGATCACCACGGACTTGGAGAACACCCGCTCGGCAGGTGCGTCGGCGTCGACAGCCGAGGTATCGGGATCCGGGAGGATCGTCGCTTCGCTCATCGCTGATCATCGTACAGTTCTCGTGGTTGTGCGCCGCCTTGGGCAGCGACCGGATCTGTCACAGCTTCGACCATCGTGATGGGGAGGAGCTATCGCCCTCTCTGTCAGCGCGAACCGATAGTGTCGTACAGATGTTCGTGCTCGGAATTGACCCAGGTCTCACGCGCTGTGGCTACGGCCTCATCGAATGGACCGGCCCCAACAAGGTGCGGGCGGTGTCGGCTGGCGTTATCCGCACCGACCACACGACCGAACTCCCACTCCGCTTGGCCACGTTGCAGCGCGAGGTCACCGAGCTCATCTCCGAATTCAACCCGTCGGTCCTCGCTATCGAGCGGGTTCTCTTTCAAGTGAACGTGAGCACCGCAATGGCAGTCGGGCATGCGTCTGGTGTCGTTATGGCCGCAGCGGCGACCGCTGGTTGTCATGTTGTGCAGTACTCGCCAAACGAGATCAAGATGGCGGTCACTGGCTATGGCAATGCCGACAAGCAACAGGTCGAACGTATGGTGCGAGCACAACTCAAGATCGAAAAAGAACTGCGCCCGGTCGATGCAGCCGATGCCGTAGCCGTGGCATTGTGCCATTCGGCCATCGTTGGTGTTCCGGAGGTTGTTGGATGATTGGTTCGTTGCGCGGCACGTTGCTCGACCGCAGTGCAAACGGCGATGAGCTCCTGATCGACGTTGGTGGAGTGGGCTACCGGGTCTCGGTGGCGCCTGCGACGTCAGCTCACGCTGGTCCGGTCGGGGGCGAAGCGTTCGTCCATGTGCACCATCAACAGCGTGAAGACGCCCAGATCCTCTACGGCTTCACCACCATCGACGAGCGCCGCATCTTCGAGATCGTCATCTCGGCCCACGGCGTTGGGCCGTCGTTGGGGATGGCGATCTTGTCAGTGCATGGCCCCGCCGAGCTCAAGACCGTGCTGGCGACCGAGGACCTCGACGCGCTATGTGCGGTACCCGGTGTCGGCAAGAAGACGGCAACCCGCCTGCTCATCGAGTTGAAGTCGAAGCTCGATCTGCCCGACGTCGATCTGTCGGCGATCGAGCGGCCGTCTGCCGTGGTTGATGTCCCGGCGCACCTCGAGGTGCGCCAAGCGCTCGAAGCGCTCGGATACAGCACCGACGATGTGCGCGGAGTTCTTGGGCGCCTGCCCGAAGAGGGTGATCCTGCCGATCTCACTCGTGCTGCGCTTCGCCTGATTGCCGAGGGCGTGTAACCCATGCGCGACGAGCTGCTTTCGCCCGGTGGTGACGACGACGAACGCCACGCGGAAGAACGTGACGAGCACGGCCTGCGCCCGCAAACCCTTGACGACTTCGTCGGGCAGGAGCAGCTCAAAGCCCACCTGCGGGTGATGATGAAGGCCGCTGCGGGCCGAGATCAGCCAATTGGGCACATGTTGTTTGCTGGGCCTCCAGGGCTCGGCAAAACCACGCTCGCAGGCATCATCGCCAACGAGATGAACGCCACGATGCACGTCACCTCGGGTCCGGCGCTCGAAAAGGGTGGCGACCTCGCTGCGATCCTGACCAAGCTCGAAGATGGCGATGTGCTGTTTATCGACGAGATCCATCGCTTGGCACGACCAGTTGAAGAAGTTCTGTATCCGGCGATGGAGGACTTCCAGCTCGACCTGGTGTTGGGCAAAGGCCCAGCAGCGCGCACGATGCGTCTACCAGTGGCCAAGTTCACGCTCGTCGGTGCTACAACCCGAACGGGCCTCATCACCGGCCCGCTCCGCGATCGGTTCGATTACCCGGCTCGACTCGACTACTACGAGCCCGAAGAGTTGCGCTCGATCGTCCTGCGGGCTGCAGGGATTCTCGACGTCGCCATCGATGATGATGGGGCTGGCGAGATTGCGATGCGTTCTCGCGGGACGCCGCGAATCTCGAACCGTCTACTGCGTCAGGTGCGCGACTTCGCGGAGGTTGAGCGTGACGGCAAGATCACCCAGTCGGTTGCTCGCGACGGTCTTGAGTTCTTCGGGGTCGACAACCGTGGCCTCGACAAGGCAACCCGTTCGTTGCTTACTGCGTTGTGCAAGATGTTCGACGGAGGCCCGGTTGGCCTAAAGACGTTGTCGATCAGCGTTAGCGAACCTGTCGAGACGGTGGAGGATGTCTACGAGCCGTACCTGATTCAGCAGGGGTTCTTGATGCGTACGCCAAAGGGGCGGGTGGCGACGGTGGCCGCTTGGAACCACTTGGGCTTGACCGCCCCTAGCGCTAGCCCCGATAAGGACGTTCCGCCCGGGCTGTTCGACTAGCTCGACTTGCTTCTGCTTTTCTAACCGGCGACGCGTTCTTCGATGGTGAAGATGGCATCGAGTTCGATGTCGGCGATCTGGTCGATGAGAGTTGCACGGCTGCTGAGCTGAGCGACGATCGAACTCTCTTCGCCCAGAAGCGCCACTTGGCGCACAGCATTGCGGTCACCATTTTCTTCGGTGAACTCGCTGGATATGACGACGTACTCGCGGCCGTTCTCCACGACGATCTCGCTCGTAGTGATCGACTCGGGAAGGCCTTCGAAGAACGGCACCACCTGGTCGATATACATCCGTGCGTCTACTGCAGGGTCAATTGCTGATGAAGCAACAACGATATTGGCGACAGTGATTCCGTTTTCTCCAACTGACCACGCCTCGGAATCGGCGGGGACGTTTGCCGGGGGAGCAATGGGCCGCCAATGCGCGTACGGAGTAAAGGTGTATCGGCCTTCGGGATCGGTGAATGCAGCGGTGAAGCTCGGCACGAATTCGGTCTCTGCTTGAGCCTGCGCTACCTCAATGGCGGAGAACTCAGTGCTGACTGTGGTGCCGAGCACCCGAAGGGCAGCAATCGCCACGATGGCAAGCAGAAACACGCCGACAACTCCAGCGATGATCACGCTGACGATGATCTTGCCGGCCTGAGCGCCCGACGACTTCTGCTGTTCCGGTACCGGAGGCTGTGCGCTTGGGCTCGGTGGTGGAGGGGTTTCCATCAAGGTCATACCCAGGCTTCGGACGGCTTGTGCCGCCACCTGAGCGAAAAGTGGGGTATTTGCGTTTGCCCGGCTGGAACTGACTTTGTGCGCTAGTGGTTCACCCGAGGCTCGCGAAAGATGAATGTAAGAACGGCGAGAGCCCCGAACGCCGTTGCAACTTGTCGAGGCGTTACGGGGAAGGAGGGGAGGTCGAAACCACTGATATCGATCTGTGACGTTCCACCGTCGTCATCGACGGCGAGGATGGTGCTGCCTTCGGTGCAGGGGTACTCGTCGATGAGGTAGGCAATGCGATTGGTGTAATTGACTCCGCCATCGAACTCGTTGATCGTGGCGAGGTACGTCGAGCCAATATCGATCTTGTCGCCCTTGCCGATGATCAGGAACTCGCGGGTGGTCTCGTCCTCTTCGAGCAGCAAGACAGCCCGGTAGCGGTCGGGTGGCTCGATCACCTCGCCGGAATCGTCGGTTATCTCTTCGGTAGATTCGTCGGTCTCTTCGTCGTCGAGCTCTTCGATTTCGACGAGCTCGCCTCGGATGGTGTCGGTGTTCGTTGGGTCGGGGCAGTCCTGAGCCCCCGCAAGCGGCGCGCGTGCGAACATCATCGCGTTGAGCATAAGGATCACGATGAGTAGGCGCTTGGTCACTGCGACCAGTATGACCCGGTGTGGCCTTCGACACGATTCAAATCAGCAACGATTTGTCCGGTGACATTCGGTGAGCGCGTACGCTTCGTTTCGCCATGACCAGCATCGACGAGTTCGACTACGACCTGCCGCCTGAGCGGATTGCCCAAGTACCGCTCGCTGAGCGAACTGCGTCGAAACTGCTGCTCGACAAGGGAACCAACGTCGCCGAACACGCAACGGTTGCAAACCTCGACACGCTTCTTGGCCCCGGCGACGTGCTCGTCGTCAACGACACCCGCGTGCTCGCCGCCCGGATCTTCACCAAGCGGCCAACCGGCGGAGTCACCGAGCTCTTGTTGCTCGAGCCTGATGGTCCTGCCGCCACGGCGTTGGCGTCTGAGCGGTCGGAGTGGGTCGCGCTTGTAAAGCCAAGCAAGAAGGTTGCTCCCGGCACCGAGCTCACGGTCGATGGAGAGGATGACCTGGCGCTCACCGTTGGCGATGACCTCGGTGAAGGTCGACGAAGGGTCACGGTCGAGTCGAGCAACCTTGAGGCTGCGCTCGAACGCATCGGCAAAATGCCACTCCCGCCGTACATCACCGAAACCCTCGACGACCCCGACCGCTACCAAACGGTCTACGCCGACCAGCCAGGTTCGGCAGCTGCGCCAACAGCAGGCCTTCACCTCACCGCTGCGCTGCTCGAACGACTCAAGACCAGGGGAGTGGACTTTGCCACCGTCGAGCTCGTCGTTGGTCTCGACACCTTCCGGCCGGTCATGGTCGACCAGCTCGACGACCATCACATGCACTCCGAGCGGTACCGGGTTCCCGAGGAAACGCTGGCCAAGGTCGAGGCTGCTGAGCGGGTCGTCGCCGTTGGAACCACGTCGTGTCGGGCGCTTGAGTCCGCAGCGCAATTCGGTCCAAGCGGAGCAACCGACCTGTTCATTCGGGCGCCGTATGAATTTCAGGCTGTCGACATGCTGCTCACGAACTTTCATATGCCCAAGAGCACGCTGCTCGTAATGATCGATGCGTTCGTCGGGCCTCGCTGGCGAACCCTTTACGCTGAAGCGTTGGCTTCGGACTATCGCTTTCTGTCTTTTGGCGACGCGATGCTCCTCGACCGACACGCCACATGATCTCTGCCCCAAATCAGACCTGACAGGTCTGAAACGGGGCAGAAATCTCTAGGAATTGATGGTGCTCATTACATGAAGACGACGTTCGCTCTCGAACACTCCGATGGCCTCGCCCGTGCGGGCACGGTGACGACTGCCCGTGGCACGTTCACGACCCCGTGCTTTATGCCTGTGGGTACCCGTGGCGCGGTGAAGCACTTGTCGTCGGTCGACATGGAAGACCTTGGAGCTCAGGTCATCTTGTCGAACAACTATCACCTGATGATGCGTCCGGGCGCCGAGGTCGTCGAGCAGCTTGGCGGCCTCCACAAGATGGCCGACTGGAACGGCCACACGCTCACCGACTCGGGCGGGTATCAAATCTTCTCGCTGAAGCCGAAGATCACTGATGAAGGAGCGAAGTTTAAGTCGGTCTACGACGGCAGCACGCACGTGATGACGCCGGAGAGCGCGGTCGATAGCCAGATCAAGATCGGCGCCGACATTCAGATGGTGCTCGATGTGTGTTCGGAGCTCCCAAGCCATCCTGCGGTGATTCGCCGCGCACTCGACCGCACGGTTGACTGGGCCGGTCGTGCTCGGACAGAGTTTCTGGCCCATCCAACCGCATCAGAACGGCAGAGCCAGTTCGGCATCGTGCAAGGCGGGCTCGACCTTGACATGCGCACGGAAAGTGCGGAGCGAACCATCGAGGTCGGCTTCGATGGCTATGCCGTTGGGGGTCTGTCTGTTGGTGAGCATCGCAACGATTGGCACGAACCGCTCCTCGCAGCCACCAGCGTGCTTCCTGCTGATCAACCCCGGTACTTCATGGGGCTCGGCGACCCGGCCGGAATTGTCGACGCGGTTGGACGCGGAATCGACATGTTCGATTGCGTCCTCCCAACTCGTCTGGCCAGGCACGGCACGCTGCTCACCTCGGCAGGGCGAACCAACCTGACCCGAGCCGAATACGCCACCTCCGACGAGCCAATCGACCCTGAAGGTCCGGCCTCGCGGTGGTCAAAAGGGTATCTTCGCCACCTTCTCCAGGTCCGTGAACCGACCGCGCAGCGCATCCTCACCTTGCACAATTTGTGGTGGTTGATGCGCTTCGTTGACGACATGCGAACAGCAATCGAGGAGCAGCGCTTCGAGGCATTCACCGCAGACGTCCACGAGCTGTGGTCTTGAGCTGTAGTCTGGCGAGCTGAACTATTCGCATTCGCGATCAAGGAATCTCATGGGACAACTCATCCTGCCGCTGCTGCTCTTTGTCGGCATGTACATGTTGCTGATCCGGCCACAGCAGAAGCGGCTCAAAGAACAGCAAGCACTCATCGCATCAGCCAAGGCTGGCGACCGAATCCTGATGGCATCAGGCATCTACGGCACGATCACCGAGGTCCTCGATGTGGCCATCTATGTCGAGCTCGCAGATGGGTTCGAGATCTTGGCAAACCGTCAGTCGATTCAAGAGGTCCTCGACGAGTTCCCGAGCGAAGAGCCACAGGACACGATGGACGACGGTGACGTCGATGAATCCGAAGACGACACCGAAGACGCTGAGGCCTAATCACCAATGCCTCGTCGCCAACTCGTCTACCTCATTGGCATCACGGTCTTCTCGATCGCTGCCCTTATCGGCACGTTCGCCGCACAGAACGAACCGTTGCTGGGCCTCGATCTTCAGGGTGGTGTGAGCGTTCGCTATCGAACCACCGAAGACATCGACGACCCTGTCGAACTGCAGGAGCGCATCCAGCAGGCCGTTGAAGTCATTCGTAACCGAGTTGACGGCCTTGGCGTTGCCGAGCCGGAGATTCAGGCCGAGGGCGATGGCATTCTCGTCTCACTTCCCGGTGTCGACGACCAGCAGCGGGCCCTCGATCTTGTTGGCGAAACCGCAGTCATGCGTTTCCGTCCGGTGCTAGCAGAGCTCCCGTTCGGTAGCACCGATCGCCCCGCTGGCTACCCCGAAGACATGACCCTCGACGAGTTCGGGTTCACCCCTGCGAACGAGATTGAAGCCGAGTCGATCATCATCGTGCCTGCCGACGAATCGCTCGAGCTTCCTGGCCGATACTTGCTCGGTCCGACGGGGATGACCGGCGAAGGTCTCTCCGACGCTCAAGGCGTCTTCAACGGCCAATCGTGGATTATCTCCGTCGACTTGAAGGGTGGCGAGATCGGCGACGACGCATTCCAGCAGCTGACCCAGTCATGCTTCTTCGGGTCACCTGAGTGTCCCCGTACCGCTGTTGGTCCGGGTCGCATTGCCGTCGATCTCGACAACGCAGTGTTGAGTGCGCCGGCCGTGCAAAACGCCGACCTTGGTCGCACGTTCCAGATCTCGGGTGCCTTCGATCAGGACAGCGCCCGAGACCTTGCGCTCAAACTTCGCTTTGGTGCGTTGCCGATCCAGCTCGAACCGGTTAACCAACAGGTCGTCTCGGCCACGATTGGTAAAGACGCACTGAACGCAGGCGTCATCGCTGGACTCATCGGCATGGCGCTCGTCGCGATCTTCATCATCAGCTACTACCGAATCCTTGGTGTCGTTGCGATGCTGAGTTTGTTGATCTCTGCTGCGCTGTTGTGGTCGATCATTTCGTTCCTGGGCGAGAACCAAGGCCTGGCGCTGACGTTGGCCGGCATCACGGGCATCATCGTGTCGATCGGTGTATCGGTCGACTCGAACATTGTGTACTTCGAGCACCTCAAGGAAGACGTGCGCAATGGTCGAACCGTTCGTACCGCCGTCAACAAGGCGTTCCCGGTTGCGTTCTCGACGATCGTGAAGGCCGATATCGCCTCGCTCATCGCCGCAGCGTGTCTATACGCCCTTACCGTCGGCGCAGTTCGAGGTTTCGCCCTCTACCTGGGCATCGCCACAATCCTCGACCTCATCGCCACCTACTTCTTCATGGGCCCCGCAGTCCAGTGGATTGCCCGCCAGCCCAAGATTGCAGGCTCGGCAGCACTGATGGGAATTCCGGGACTTACCGAAGACCGAGTCGGCACGCAGGAGGTTGACGAATGAAGCTCACTCCAGAAAATGACGGTCGCCGCCACTTCGATTTCCCAGCGCTTTGGCAGAAGGCCCGCATCCTGTCGGCGATCGCGGTTGGCGCAAGTCTGATCGCCCTCATCATCGGTGGGCTCGATCTCGGCATCGACTTCGAGGGTGGCACCTCGTTCGAGGTCGCAACCGAAGCAACGATCGATGAGGTCGCAGGCGTGCTTCCCGGCGGAGTCGCCGCTGATGCTCGCATTCAGGAAGTTGAAGAAGCAGGCGAACGTCTTGTCCGTGTCCGGAGCTCGGTCGAAGACCCCGCTGCAGCCGAAGCGCTGCGAGCATCGCTCGACGAGCTCGGTGAGATCACCGCATTCGAGTCGGTTGGCCCGACCTGGGGCTCGGCCATCACGAACAAGGCAATTCGAGCGCTCGTCGTCTTCTTTGTGCTTATCGCGATGTACATCTCGGTTCGTCTCGAATGGAAGATGGCCATTGGCGCACTCGCCGCGGTGGCTCACGACATCATCATCAGTGTTGGTGCGTATGCGATCTTCCGCTTTGAAGTGACGCCGGCGACCGTGATCGCGTTCCTCACAATCATGGGTTACTCGTTGTACGACACGATCGTTGTGTACGACAAGGTCCGCGACATCACGGCACGAGTTGGTGCCACCGGGCGCTACACCTACACCGAGATGATGAACCTGGCACTGAATCAGGTGCTCGCTCGCTCGATCAACACCACGATCACGTCGATCATCCCGGTGCTCTCGATGCTGATCGTCGGCTCGCTGATTCTCGGCGCAACGACACTTCAGGAGTTCTCGATTGCGCTGCTCGTTGGTCTGATCGTTGGCGGCTACTCGTCGCTGTTCGTTGCCTCCTATGTCGTGGCCCAGCTCAAAGAACGCGAGCCTGAATACGAACAGATCGCGGCCAAGGTCGCCAAGAAGAGCGGCGACTCCGACGACGGAGCCACCCGCCGCGTATCTGCCGACGACGCCACGTTTGGCGAGCAGGCGGGTCGGGCACGGGCCAACAAGGCCGGTGCAGCAACCAAGACCAAGCCTTCCGGGCCGGCAAAGCCCACCAAGTCGAAGAAGGGCGCGGGCCCGACCACGACTGCAGGCGGCACCCAAGTTCCACCACGGCCTCGCAAGACCAAAAAGAAGAAGTAGCTGCAGCTGGCAGTGCGCTGAGTGACCGGGCGCTGAGCGCTAGGTGATGGTCACCGTGACTCCAAGGGCCTCTTCAAGGAGTCCCTTGCGTTCGTTTGCGGCGTATAGCTCGAGTTCAAGGTCGGAGCCGAACACCGAGATTGCCACCGCCTCAGCGGTGGTTGCAATGGCCACATCGGAGGCCAGGTTGCGATAGGTGCGATCAAGGGCGATACCGATGCGAAGCATGCCCGCCAAGATCGACACCATGCGCTGCTCAGCGGCGGGCAGTGATGCGAACTCACTATGTGAGGGTTTTGGCGCGCTCTTGCGGTGGTATCGGGCAACCAACGCGATCAGCTTTCGTTCCCGCTCGTCGAAGCCTGCGAGATGCTCGGTGTTTCGAATGAGGTAATGGCTGTGCTTGTGGTGGGCGCCGTGACCAACGAACCGGCCGATGTTGTGCAGCATTGCACCGGCCTCAAGCACGTCGCGGTCATCGATGCTGAGCTCGTGAAGCTCACGGGTTGCGTCAAAGATGCGCAAGGCAATGTCGGTCGCCTGGCGGCAGTGTTGGACGTTCTCGCCGTATCGTCCGGCAACTCGGTTCACGCTGTTGGCGCGGATGCTGCTCAGGTGGTGCAGCGCATCGCCGCCGGGGCTGCGGCGCTCGATCTGATCGAGGATGATTCCTTCGCGAAGCGCATCATCGCTGACTTCAAACGATTCGATGTCGAGTTCGTTCATGAGCGCTTCGACGAGCAGCGCCCCGGCAAGGATCGTGTCTTGACGGTGGTCATCGACGTTCGGAATTGGCTCGGTCTCATCGGCGAGTCGAGTGGCGACGATCGTGTCGACCGCTGCGCTGATCTCGGTCTTGTGAATCGGCCCGTTGGCCTTGTCGTCGGACAGGCGATTCGCTCGGGCAATACGAGCCATCGTCTCGAAGGTTCCCGAGCAACCGACCACGACGGCAGGACGTGCGCTCTTGATGATCGGCGCATCACGAGCCAAGAACGAGCGAATCGACGATCGACATCGATCGATCGCATCGGCCGACACCCCATCAGCAAAGTAGCGATCGGTGAGCCGGACGTGGCCCATCTTGAGGCTGCGCAGGACCTCGGGAGTCGTGCCCGAACCAACAATGAGCTCGGTGGAGCCGCCGCCGATGTCGATCACCAAGTGGCTGCGGTCGGAGATCGCTTTCGCTCCGAGGGCCCCGAGGTGAATGAGCCGGGCTTCCTCGACGCCAGCGATCACGTGAACTTCGACCCCGGCCTCATCGTTGGCCCGTTGGAGGAACACGCTCGGGTCACTGGACTCTCGAACCGCGCTCGTTGCAACTGCGTACAGCTCGGCGTCATGGGCATCTGCGATTGCGCGGAAGTGACCGAGGGCTTCGATCGTGCGGTCAACTGCGGCAGGGTCAAGCGACGTCATGTCGTTGCCGACGGCCGCCCCCGAACCTAAGCGGACGGGAAGCTTGTCCTGGGCCACTATTTCAGGCCTCGCCCCATCGATGATGTTCGCAATTGCGAGGTGCACCGATGAGGTGCCGATGTCGACGGCGGCGATGGTTCGACCTGTTGGCATCCAACGAGGGTAGTTTCAGGTTGTGGATCTCCGTGGATTTCTCAAAGACGTTCCAGACTTCCCCGAACCGGGGATCATCTTCAAGGACATTTCGCCCCTGCTGGCCGACCCCGATGCATTCGCTGAAGCGGTCGAGTGCATGTCTGCGCCCTTCTGCGACATGGGCATAACCGCCGTTGCCGGCATCGACTCTCGTGGCTTTCTCTTCGGCCCATCTATTGCGCAGAAGCTTGATTCGGGCTTCGTCATGATCCGGAAAGCGGGCAAGCTCCCAGGCGCAACGATCGGAGTTGACTACGACCTTGAATACGGTTCCGACCGACTTGAGATGGTCGACGGCGTAATCGACGAGCTCGATCGAGTGCTGCTTATCGACGACGTCCTCGCCACCGGCGGTACGTTGGGCGCAGCGTTTGAGCTCATGTCGGCTGCGGGCGCAAAGGTCGCAGGCGTGAGCGTGCTGGTCGACTTGGTTGGGCTCAATGGACGAAGCAAACTTCCCGATGTACCACTACACGCTCAAATTGAGGTGAACTGAACGTATGCCGACCGTGACCCGTGTCCTTCCGTGGCGCCGCCAGTCGGTGCGCGTCGAAGGTGAGCTCACGGCGATTGTCGATGCGTATCGCCAGACCCGGCCCGGAGCGTCTATCGACCGAATTCAGAAGGCGTACCAAATCGCTGCCGCTGCCCATGGCGACCAGCGCCGTAAGTCGGGGGAGCGATACATCTCGCACCCGCTGGCCGTGGCCAAGGTTGTTGCCGAGTTCGGCCTCGACGACGTAGCGATTTCCGCTGCGCTCTTGCACGATGCCGTCGAAGACACGGCGGTATCGGTCGAGCAGATCACCGAAGAGTTTGGCGAGGCGGTCGCTCACGTGGTCGACGGCGTTACCAAGCTCGATCGGGTTCATTTTGACTCGAAGGAGGCCCAGCAGGCTGCTTCGGTTCGCAAGATGATGATCGCCGTGGCGCAGGACGCTCGGGTTTTGATCATCAAACTGTCCGACCGTCTGCACAACATGCAGACGATTGCGTCGCTTCCGGATTGGAAGCAGGAGCGCACGGCCAAAGAAACCCTCGAGATCTATAGCCCGCTTGCGCACCGCCTGGGTATGCAGGATCTCAAGCAGCAACTTGAAGATCTTGCATTCGCTGCAAGCTCGCCCAAGCAATACGCCGAACTCGAAGCCATGGTTGCTTCGCGAGCGCCCGAGCGCGATGTCTACATCACCCAGCTCCTCGGCGATATCGAGGGCCGCCTCAAGGAGCTCGATATCACGGGCACCGTGACCGGTCGCCAGAAGCACCTGTATTCGATTTACGGGAAGATGGTCGTCAAGAACACCCAGTTCGAAGACATCCACGATCTCGTGGGTATTCGGGTGATCGTCGATTCAGTCCGTGACTGCTATGCCGCACTCGGTTCGATTCACTCGTCTTGGAAGCCGGTGCAGGGCCGCTTCAAGGACTACATCGCAATGCCCAAGTTCAACCTCTACCAGTCGTTGCACACGACGGTGATCGGACCACTGGGTAAAGAGGTCGAGGTGCAGATCCGCACCACCGAGATGCACGCTCGTGCCGAGAACGGTGTGGCCGCACACTGGGGCTACAAGGAAACCGCATCCGACCAGGAGATCGCCTGGCTCAATCGCATCGTCGAATTCGAGCAGGAGACGTCCGACCCTGGCCAGTTCATGACCAACCTGAAGACCGATCTCGACCAGGACGAGGTCTTCGTCTTCACCCCTAAGGGCCAGGTTGTCGAGTTGGTCGTCGGCGCTACGCCGGTCGACTTCGCGTTCCAGATTCACACCGAGGTGGGCGAGCGATGTACGGGTGCTCGGGTGAACGGACGGCTTGTTCCGCTCGACACTCGTCTGCAGTCGGGCGACCGGGTCGAGGTCATCACATCGAAGAACCCTGACGCTGGTCCGTCGAAGGATTGGCTCAACTTCGTTGCCTCGCCAAAGGCCGCAAACAAGATTCGCAACTGGTTCAGTCGTGAGCGTCGAACCGAATACATCGACTCGGGTCGAGATGAGCTGATGGCTGCGCTGCGCCGGGCGGACATGCCGGTGCAGCGAACCATGAAGAGTAATCTCATCGTCGACATTGCCGAGGAGATGAACTACACCGATCTCGATTCGCTGCTGGCCGCCCTCGGCGAGGGGCACGTGTCACCTCGCACGATCGTCAACCGGATCAACAAGGAATATGCCCCGGGCGAATCCGATGAGCAGCTCGCCGAGACGTTCGACCGGGTTCGACGACGCTCAGATCCTCGCTCGCTTACCGGCGGCGTGCATGTTGAAGGGCTTGACGACCTGCTCGTCCGCCTCGCAACGTGCTGCACACCCGTCCCCGGCGACGACATCGTCGGTTTCGTGACCCGAGGTCGAGGTGTCTCTGTCCATCGGTCCGACTGTGCGAACGCGAAGTCGCTTGGGGTGGAGCAGGGCGACCGCCTGATCGAAGTCGAGTGGGACGACCGCCACAAGGGCCTGCATGAAGCGGCAATCGAAGTCGAAGCGCTCGACCGCTCACGCTTGTTGTCCGACGTGTCTGGTGTTATGGCAAGCCATCAGATCAACGTGGTGTCGGTCGAGACCCGCACCGGCTCCGACCGAATCGCCCACATGCGATTCGGCTTCGAGTTCGCCGATCCGGCCCACCTTGAGTCGATGCTCAACGCCGTCCGCCGAGTCGAGTCGGTCTACGACGCCTACCGAGTCCTCCCCGGCGGTTAACTGCACGTTTTTCTGAGCCTGATCCACGAATACCGTGCACCAAACTCAGAAGAACCCGGGGGATTTGGTCGAACCAGGCGGTGCAGTTCGCAGCTAGCCTGAACGCCGTGGCTAAGTCGAAATTTCAAGCTCTGCGCGGCATGCGCGACATCATGAGCCCCGACGCTGAGCGTCAACGGGCACTGGTCGACGCGTTTGCTCATCTTGCCGGACTGTCTGGCTATGGCCACATCATGTCGCCGATCGTCGAAGACCTCGGCGTCTTCCTGCGGGTGGGCGAGTCGACCGATGTCGTCACCAAAGAGATGTACGATTTCGAGGACAAGGACGGCACACGAATTGCCATGCGGCCCGAACTCACCGCATCGGTTGTTCGAGCGTTCGTCCAACACAACCCGCCAAGCCTTCCATGGAAGGTCTGGTACGAAGGCCCACAGTTCCGTCACGAACGCCCCCAAGCGGGCCGATATCGCCAGTTCAGCCAAGTTGGCATCGAGGTTTTGGGTTCTGACGACCCGGCGGTCGATGTAGAAGTCATCGCGCTCGGCTGGCGCTTCTATCAAGCTCTCGGGATGAACGAAGTAACACTGCTTCTCAACTCACTTGGCGATGACACGTGTCGACCGCAGTACTTTGACGCCCTCGAAACGTACTTCCGTGACCGAGCGAGCGAGCTCAGCGAGAAGTCGCAAGAGACACTCGAGAAGAACCCGCTGCGCGTCCTCGACAGCAAGCGGGCCGAAGACCAGGCGATTATCGCTGACGCGCCGCTGATGGTCGACTTCCTCACCGACGAAACCGCCGAGCACTTTGCAGCGGTGCGATCTGGCCTCGAATCCCTCGGTATTCCCTACGAGATCTCGCCACGACTGGTGCGCGGCCTCGATTACTACACCCGTACGACGTTCGAGTTCGCGTCGACCGCGCTCGAGAACGCGCAGAACGCTGTCGGCGGCGGTGGTCGCTACGACGGGTTGGCCGAGAGTCTCGGCGGCAAGCCAACGCCGGGCATCGGCTTCGCGCTCGGCGTCGACCGCATCTTGCTCGCATGCGATGCAGAGGGTGTCTTCCCTGCACCAGATCTCACCCCAGACGTGTTCGTGCTCGACGTGACCGGCACGGAAGCGGCGACTGTCATTGCCGATGAACTTCGGATGGCGGGCATTTCGGTCGAACGGGCCTACGACGGCCGCAATATGCGCAGCCAGATGAAGGTTGCTAACCGGGTTGAAGCCCCTTGGGCGGTGATTATCGGCGAGACAGAACTCGCCGAAGGCAATGTCACGCTCCGCGACATGCACGGCGACAGCGGCCAGACTCTCGTTAGCCGAGATGAGCTGGTTGCCACGCTGTCCACCAAGGTCGCGAACTAACGCCTGTCATCAGTCCAACTCTCTACGAATTCGAAATCCTACGAAGGAACCAACATGTCACTACGCACCAACTACTGCGGTGAACTCAGCGCCGAACACGTCGGCCAAACCGTCACGGTATGCGGATGGGTTGATACCCGCCGCGTCCACTCCGAGCACCTCGCCTTCGTCGATGTGCGCGACCACACGGGCATCGTCCAGGTCGTCGTCGATCAGAAGGTCAACGTCCGCAGCGAGTATGTCGTCGCAGTTACCGGAACAGTGGCCGCACGCCCCGCCGAGATGGTCAACGATGCGCTCGCCAGCGGCGCCATCGAAATCACCGACACCGAGGTCACGGTGCTGAACGAGGCCGAGCCGCCACCGTTCCCGATGCATGACCGCACCGACGTCAACGAAGAGATCCGCCTCGAGCACCGCTACGTCGATCTCCGTCGCGAGAAGATGCAGCGCAACCTGCGCGCTCGGGCCAAGATCAACAGCGCCATCCGTGGCGCCATGGAGCGTCAGGGATTCTGCGAGCTCGAAACCCCGATGCTTATCGCGTCAACCCCAGAAGGAGCCCGCGACTTCGTCGTGCCATCACGCATGCACCCCGGCAACTTCTACGCCCTGCCGCAGAGCCCGCAGCTGTTCAAGCAGCTATCGATGGTCGGCGGCCTCGATCGCTACTACCAGATCGCACGCTGTCTTCGTGACGAAGACCTTCGTGCTGATCGCCAGTTCGAGTTCATGCAGCTCGATGCCGAGGCCAGCTTCGTCGACCAGGAAGACGTCTTCACGTTTATCAGCGAAGCCGTCGCCGACGCCACCGAAGCCATCACCGGCGAGCGCCCAACCGAGTTCCCACGCATGACCTACGCCGACGCGATGGACCGCTACGGCTCAGACAAGCCCGACGTCCGCTTCGGTATGGAGCTCACCGAGCTCACTGACCTGTTCGCCGAAACCGAATCAAACGTCTTCAAGACCCCATCGGTCAAGGGCATCTGCATGCCCGGCGGCGCAGATGAGCTCGGCCGCAACAAGATCGACGAGCTCACCGACAAAGCCAAGCAGTGGGGCGCCAAGGGTCTTGCCTGGTTCCGCATGAAGGAAGAGGGCCTCGAAGGCGGCCTCACCAAGTTCATGAGCGAATCCGAGCTCGCAGGAGTCGTTGAGCGCCTCGACGCAAAGACCGGCGACATGGTCTTTCTCATTGCGGACAAGAAGCGTGTTGCGAACAAGGTGCTCGGCCTGCTTCGCCTCGAGCTTGGCAAGCCGCCGGTCAACAGCGGCGAGTTCAGCTTCCTGTGGATCACCGAGTTCCCCCTGTTCGAGGACGTCATCGATGGCAACCCGATTCCGGCGCATCACCCGTTCACGATGCCCCATGAAGACGACGTCGAGAAGCTCAAGAATGCCCAAGGCGACGAATGGCTCGACATTCGATCACAGGCCTACGACCTCACGCTCAACGGCTGGGAGCTCGGCTCGGGCTCGATTCGAATCTTCCAGCGTGACGTGCAGGAGCAGATCTTCGAGATCCTTGGCATTGGTGAAGAAGAGCAGATGGCGAAATTCGGCTTCCTGCTGAACGCGTTCAAGTACGGTGCTCCGCCACACGGAGGCTTTGCCTTTGGCATCGATCGCCTGACGGCGCTGCTCGTTGGCGAAGAGAACATCCGAGAAGTCATCGCCTTCCCGAAGACCCAAAAGGGGTCAGACCCCCTCACGAACGCCCCAAGCCCGGCCGATCCAGCACATCTCGAGGAACTCGGTCTCCGAGTCCTTCCTCGCGAGGAGTAGAAGATGGTGGTCGGGGGTAGTGGTCAGCGAGGCGGCGACTACTCGCGCGCCATGGAAAAGCACGACGATCCATCGTTTGACTTTCGCAAAGGCGTCAAGAAAGCCGCTCCCGATACTGTCGATGTCGAGGCGGGAGCGACGGAAGATTCGATCGCCGACTTTGTGGCAGCCACCAAGGCAGCGAAAGAGAATCGGGACCTTCCGAAGCGCAGTTTGTTCGATCGGCTGTTCCGGAGGAACTAGTGGACACCTATAAGCGTGACTTCATCGATTTCATGATCGAGTCGGACGTGTTGACGTTCGGCGACTTCACCACCAAGAGCGGACGCAAAACGCCGTATTTTGTCCAGACCGGCAAGTACCGTACAGGCGCGCAGATTCGCCGACTTGGCGAGTTCTACGCCGATGCGATCGAGGCAAACTTCGGCGACTTCGATGTGCTCTTCGGGCCTGCGTACAAGGGCATCCCGCTCGCCGTCGAAACGGCCGGAGCGCTGTCGGCTCGTGGGCACGATGTTGGCTTTATGTTCAACCGCAAGGAAGCCAAAGACCACGGTGAGGGCGGCGTCCTCGTCGGGCACGTGCCGCAGCCTGGCGACCGTGTGCTGATCATCGAAGACGTCACGACGGCTGGTACCTCGATTCGCGAGACCGTACCTGTCCTACCGGCCAATTGCACGTCGGCAGCGTTGATCGCATGGAGCGAGGGACTGGCGACAAGGCCGCGCTCGCTCAGGTGGGCGATGAGTTCGCCATGCCGACGCACGCGATCGTCACGGTGGAAGAGATCATCGAACACGCCGATCTTTCCGACGAGATCACCGA
>CAKZVC010000108.1 GCA_937922235.1 uncultured Acidimicrobiales bacterium
AGGATTCGCTGGCATTGTGATGTTCTCCACCGGTCGTTGGGTCTTTGGGTGCAACGAGCACTCTGCTCGCCAACACGCATCGACCGGTGGACACCCAGCTACCTACATGTAGCCGTCACCCCCTGAACTCACCCTGACCCCCACGCGGCAAAAAGGGGCCTGACCCCTAATCGAAATTAGGGGTCAGGGTACATATGCGGCGATTTGTCTGGTTGGACGGAGATGAGCTCCCGAGTGGAAGTCTCGTCGTGGCCGTCGATCGTGTTGATCGCATCCATATCGGGGCCGCCTTCCAGATCGAGCGTCGGCAGGATTTTGTCGAGCCAACCCGGAAGCCACCAGTTCGTGTCGCCCATGAGCTTCATCGTTGCTGGCACCAACACGATGCGAACGATCGTGGCGTCGACGAAGATCGCTGTCGCCAGGCCCAGGCCGAACATCTTGATCGTGGGGTCAGACCCCAGCACGAAACCGCCGAAGACCGAGATCATGATGAGTGCAGCCGAAGTGATCACACGAGCGGTGCTGGCGATGCCATGGATGACCGAGCTGTCGTTGTCGCCCGTGCGCAGGTATTCCTCACGGACACGGCTCAGCAGGAACACCTCGTAGTCCATCGACAGGCCAAAGAGGATGGCGAACATGAACATCGGAATGAACGACACGATCGGCACGGTCGATTCGAGGCCGATGAGCTCCTTGCCCCAACCCCACTGGAACACCATGACGAGCACGCCATAGGCCGCTCCGATCGAGAGGAGGTTGAGGATTGCTGCCTTCAGCGGCACCAGCACCGATCGGAACACGATCATGAGGAGCAGGAACGACAAGCCAATGACCGCAACGATGAACAGCGGCAGTCGCGAGGTCACCCGATCGCCGATGTCGGCAAAGCTCGCCGTTGCTCCACCGACGTGGGCGCTCACCGTGCTGTCTCCAAGCGTGTTTGGGATGACCTCGGAACGAAGGCGCTTGACCGTGTCGAGCGTCGTCTCGTCCTGTGGCGACGTGGTGGGGAAGGCAATAATGCTGGCAACGCCAGAGTCGAGGTCGATGGTTGGTGGCGTGGCCGCTGCGATTCCAACGTCTGCGTTGAGGGCGATGACCAACGGTTCGAGAAGGTCTACCGCTCCGGCGCTTGTGCCTGTGCCCTCGGTGTTCAAGTCGACAGCAACAATGAGCGGGCCGTTGGTGCCCGGGCCGAAGCCTTCGGCGACCAGGTCGTAGGCCTGCCGTTCGGTGCGGGCTTCTGGGAACGAGCCGTCATCGGGAAAGCCGAGCTGCAAGCTGAGCACCGGTGCGCTCATGGCAAGCAGAACCGCAGTGACTCCAATGGCGTACTTCCATGCATGATTAGCCACGTGTGTGCCCCAGCGGGTCCAGCCGGGGCTGACCTCGCTCGACACCTTGCTGCGGCCGATTGTCCACTTGTCGATGCGGTGGCCCGCTAACCCAAGTAGGGCCGGAAGAAGCGTGATCGACGCAACCACCATGATCAACACGACGATCGAGGTCGACACGCCGGCGGCAGTCATAAACGGCACTCCGGCGAACGCCAGACCAAGGATGGCGATAACTACCGTGCCGCCAGCGAACACAACAGCCTGCCCGGCGGTTGCCACGGAGCGAGCGATCGACTCATCCATCGCCATGCCGTCGGCGAGGTGCTCACGGTGTCGGGTCACGAGGAACAGCGCGTAGTCGATGCCGACACCGAGTCCGACCATGCTGGCGATCTGCGGAGCCCAGCTTGGAATGTCGATGAGGTATGTAATCAGCGACATCGAGGTGATGCCGATGGCCAAGCCGAACAGGGCGATGCCGATCGGCAGGCCCATGGCGATGACCGACCGGAACGCAACGATGAGGATGATGACGGCTGCGACGAGGCCGATCAGCTCGCCAGTGCTGGTTTCGGCTTCGGAATAGGTTTGGAACAGCTCGCCTCGAGCTTCGATACGAAGACTTGTGTCGTCGCGGGCTTCGTCGAGGTACTCGTTCAGCACCTCGAGGTCGCCAGGTCCGAGTTCTCCAATGAGTGGGTATTGAAGCTGAATGATCGCAACGGTGCCGTCCGGTGACACCGCGCCCGACATCGCAGCAGCCTCTGGACCTTGCGCAATCGCCGTGGATGGATCGCTTGCGAAGAGCACCTTGGGAAGTGCTGCAGCACCTGCGTGCAGCGTGGCCAGGTCAGCCTGTGACTCAGCGTTGAAGAGCGTTCCACCGTCGGCCGGTGTAACGACGATCTGTGCACTCAAGCCGGCCGCATCGGACTGCGCTTCCGAGAGCAGGTCGTAGGCCGTTTGAGAATCGAGGCCAGGGACGTCGATGACGTCTTCAAGCGTGCGGCCAAAGGCTGACGATGAACCGATCACGACGAGTGCGGCAAGCAGCCACAGGCCGATGACCCGTCCTGGTTTGGTGGCCGCATAGCGACCGAGGCGGTAGAGCAGATTCGACACGATGTCCTCCAGGTAGTGGTGTTCTCATCGTCCCGAGAAGGCCCAGGCAGCGCATCGGGGGATCGGCTGAAACACGACCGACCGTTCGGTGGGCGGCCTGGTCATACTTTCGGCCGATCCGTGATGTGGCGTCCTCGCTTACTGTTGAAGCATGCACGCATCACCAATGGAGTTCTTCAACGAACCCGCTGTCAGTGATCCGCCTCATCGCGTCACTCGTGATTGGTTCCTCGTTGCTGCGGTGCTCTTTGCCGCAGTGATGGAGTGGATCTTCAATGACGAGTTGATCTGGCGCACCTGGCATATGGGCCTCGTCGTTGCGATGATCCCGACACTGCTGTGGCGCCGGACGCAACCGCTGCTGATGCTGGCCATTGTGTTCGTCCTCACGAACCTGTCGCTGCTTGCGGCTGCGATCTTCGCCGAAGTGCCAGACGGCCCCTACACGGCGATCTTCGTTGTATTCAACCTCTACGCCTTGTTTCGGTGGGGTTCGGGACGCCATTGCTTGATGGCCGTTGGCCTCATTCTTGCCGCGACGTTGTTGAACATGGTCATCGACTACCAAGGCATCGGCGAGGTGATTGGCGGAATCATCTTCGTGCTTATCCCGGCCGAGGCAGGCGCAGTCGTCCGCTTTCAGCAGCAGTCGGCCGAGCGAGCCGAGGCAGAGATTCGCTCAACCGAACGTGAGCAAATTGCTCGAGAGCTCCACGATTCTGTTGCCCACCATGTCTCGGCGATTGCCATCCAAGCGCAGGCTGGACGGCGCGTCGCGGCGACCAATCCCGAGGCGGTCATCGGCACGCTCGAAGCGATCGAGGAGGCAGCGGCCCGCACGTTGTCCGACATGCGATCGATGGTGGGGTCACTTCGCGACGGAGGCGACGCCGAGCTCGTACCGCAACAAGGCCTGCGCGAGATAGCGACTCTTGCTGGCGAGAAGGGCGGCATCACTGTCGTTGTTCGAGACTTGCCCGAGCGCACCCCGTCGACCGCAGTCGGAGCGGCGTTGTTCCGGATCGCCCAAGAGTCGGTCACGAACGCGGTTCGTCATGCCGCGGGCGCATCGACGGTCGATGTCGAGGTCTCGGATCGTGGCGACAGCTACCGTCTTACCGTGCGAGACAACGGACGGCGTGTTACCGAATCGAACACTGCGGGCTACGGCCTGATCGGTATGGCCGAACGAGCGCGACTGCTCGGCGGGTCGATCGAAGCTGGGCCAGCGTCGGGTGGCGGATGGTTAGTAACGGCCGACCTTCCAATGCAGGGAGTGCGGGCGTGAGCATCCGGGTACTCATCGCCGATGACCAGGACATGATCCGTGCTGGCTTGGAGATGATCCTGAACAACGAACCCGACATCGAGGTTGTCGGGCTTGCTTCTGATGGGCAAGAGGCCGTCGAGATGGCGCAACGACTCCTGCCCGATGTGTGCTTGTTCGATATTCGAATGCCCGAGCTCGACGGCATCGCTGCCACCGAAATACTCGCCGGCCCCGATGTCGACGAGCCGCTTGCCGTTGTCATGATCACCACGTTCGATCTCGATGAGTATGTGCATGGTGCGTTGAAGGCCGGTGCTCGAGGCTTTCTCTTGAAGGACGCTGGGCCAGAACTTCTTGTTCAGGCAATCCACTCCGCCGCCGCCGGCGATGCGCTCATCGCCCCAAGCGTCACCGTTCGTCTACTCAGCGCATTCGCCGATGCGAGCTCGACGAAGCCACTGGCTCAGCCAATCGCCGAGCTCACCGAACGCGAGGAAGAGGTCTTGCTCTCGGTTGCGGCTGGCCACACCAACGATGAAGTCGCTGCTGAACTGTTCATCAGCCTCAGCACGGTCAAGACTCATCTCGCCAGCCTCATGGGAAAGCTCGGAGCCCGGAACCGAGTCGAGATCGCGATGTGGGCCTACGAAACCGGCCGCGTCCAAAACCGCGCGTGACCTGCAGTCAGAGCTAGAGCAGGCCGGCGTCCTTCCACCCTGATTCGGCGTTGCGGAGTTCTGTGCTTGATCTGTTTGGTTGCTCGTCGATCCATGCGTCGAGGTGTTGCACCGCGATGTCGTACGGGGCGGCGATTGCGATTGTGCTGCCGTCGGCTTCTCCAAGGAATGACCCGTGCTGATGATCGCTTCGGTCCCGGTCGACGTGACCCTCTGAACATGCTTTGCACAACATCTCGACACTGGTCGTCCAGTTCTCGGCGCCCCAACCAGCGTCGGTAATCGTTTCGATCAAGGCATTGATGTCGTCTTCGGTCGCGCTCACGACACACTCGAGTGTCTCGGTCGACGAGGGCACAAGGCGCTCGAGCTCTTCAAGGACCGGGAATTCTCGACCCCAAGCCATTCGAGTTCCCCGTGGAGCGCCGTCGTTGAGCACGATATCTCCCCATCGATGGCCGATCGTAGGAAAGGGCACGCTCACCAACTTCACCCGAGCCGGACAGATGCGGTGAGCCCACAACACCTCGGCGTTGCCACCATTGAAGAGGCGGATCGGGGCGGGGCCGAAGTCTTCCTTGACCTCGCCTTCGGTCGACTCGAGCGGAATACCGTACTGCGTCCACGCCCATCGGGCTTCGTCCCAGTCGCCTAACGCCGTCGCGGCGGTCGCCAGATTCCAGAACTCTGGCTGTGCATCCGGCCCAACGATCAATGCCGCCCGGCGATTGCACAACGCCGATTCTCGCCAACGGCGATCAAACTTGTACAACAGGCCCAGGTTGAACCACCCGTGCGGGTTATGGGGGTCGAGTCGCAGTGCTTCGGCGAGACTGTTCGCCATGTGTACCTGGTCGATCGAAGTCCTGTCATCGAACGGCGGCATGTCGGCGATGATCTTCTTGGCGGCGCGGCGGTTACCCCAAGAAGCGGTTGGTGTGTTTGCCGGGTCGGCGAGCGAACTGAGGTCTATCTCCATATCTAGAGGTTCGTCCCTTGGGAAGTGCGACCTAAGTGATCGGCGCGGTCTGGTCGAAAGTCGTTAGGTCCGACCGTAGAAGGTTTCCTTGGCCGAGTCGGACAGGCCGATGTTGGGCTCGGTGTTGAAGGCGAGCACCACGAGGATTCGGGTGCGATTGCCGCGGCTTGGTGTGACCCGGTGCATCGAGTTGCGTCCTCGGAACAAAACGAGATCAGTCGGGGAGAATTCGAGTGTCTCGACTCCCGTGCGCGTATCGATTGCAGCCTGTACGCCGCTGAAGTTCTGGTCGTCGGCCTCAGCGTTACGAAGGTCCTTTACGTACTCGAACACACCGCCGCTCTCGGGAGGCTGGATGAGCGTGGTCACCGCGAACGAGCTGTTGTCGAAGTGCCACCCGAGCTCTTCGCCGTCTCGATGAAAGTGCACGTTGACCGACGACAGCGCGTCGGCATACGGATGCACTGCTGCCTCACCGACCACGTCAGCAATGAACGACCGAAAGATGTCGCTGTCGTATACGGCTCGAAGCGGAGATTCAGCAGGCACCTGGTCGTCGGCGAGTAGACCCTTAGTGCTCACGATCTGCCGGTTGTAGATGTGGTCATCCTCGAGCTGCTCATTCGGCGGAGTTAGCCACACGTTGTGCGTACTCGACGCGAAGAAGCCGTCAAGCTCTCGTCCAGCCGACTCGGCGAGCACGCGGTCGACGAACGCGTTAGTGAAGAAGCCCTCGAGTACGAGCGCGCCGGCGGCGTCGAGGCGCTGCGCGCACGCCGACCGATAGCCAACGTCCTCGATTGGATGGGTCGCGAGATCGATCCAGCTCATGAGCGCCACAGAGTGGGGAAGAGGCTTTCGGGCATGCGGTCTCCCGGTGCGAGATCGAGATCGAGGGGAGGTGATGTGACGCCGAGGCGTTTAACGAACCGCACATCGTCGCCGAGCCAACGGGTGCTGAACGCTCGCCGTCGATCGGCCACCGGTGCTGGCGTTGTGCCGTGCAAGGTTCGGAAGTCGAACACGATTGCATCGCCCGCAACGAGCGCCCGCGAGATGATCTCTCCTTCTGCTTCGTCTTCCGATGCCGGGGCGCTCACCATCGACGGATCGTCGTAGTCGTAGTCGCTCCCTGTTCGAAACCGGCGTGGGACGTAGGTGTTGCCGTCGCGATGTGACCCGGCAAGAAAGCGGACGGCGGTCTCCTCTGGTGTGTCATCGAGGGCGATGTAGACACTTGCCGTCTGGGTGCCATCGATGCAGTAGTACGGCAGATCGTGATGCCACGGTGTGGCCTTCTGCGTGCCCGACTCCTTGGCGAACGAGTGCTCATGGAAGAACTGTGCCGACGCTGATTGCATGCATTGCGCCGCGATGGCCGCAGCTGACGACGTGAGCGCAAACGTGAGGTACTCGGGCACACGTTGCCAGTTGCAGTACGTATCAAAGAAGCGCCCCGGCTCGCCTGGTTCGGCGCTGTCGCTGGTGAAGGCGTATTCGTCCGGTGAGTTCATTACCCGATCGAGACCCGCGCGCAGCGGCTCGATCCACTCGGTGAATGCGCCGGGCACGTAGCAGACTCCGTCACGTTGGAAGTCGTCGATGGTCGCGTTGTCGAGCTCGACACTTCGGCGCTGGGTCGAAGCTGCAAGCGCCGAGACGTCATCGATCACATTCCATTTCAACGAGGTAGCGCGTGCCTGAGATTCGGCCATGCCTAAGTCTCTCACGTGCAGTTGTACCTGGCACCAACAGGCGATTTGGTGCCAGGTACACGGCTTGGCCGAAATCGTTGGATCTATGGCATTGACGCCAACCGGCTGAACCGGTTTGCTTGAGACATGCGCACGATCGTCATGCCGCTCTTCTCCGACTTCCAGCCGCTCGACGTCGTTGGACCACACGAAGTCTTCATCAGCGCGAACGATGCCATGGACGTGCTCGGCATGGCGGGCGACCGCTACGAAGTGCTTCTGTGCGCAACGACGCTCGACCCCGTTCGTAGCGAGAGCGGCCTACTTCTCAGCCCGACCGGAACGTTCGAGGACACTCCCGGCTCGGCAATCATCGACACCTTGCTCGTGCCTGGTGGGATGTCGACACGAGACGAAGCGACGAACAACGATCTGGTCGAGTGGCTGCAGTCGGCAAGCACCGGCGTAGCGCGCGTGGGGTCGGTCTGCACCGGAACGTTCCTCCTTGCTCGGGCTGGAATCATCACCGACGAGAAGGTGACGACCCATTGGGCGTGGGCGTCGCTCCTGGCGAAACAGTTTCCCCGACTCGATGTCGACCCTGACCCGATCTATCGGGTCGACGGAAACGTCTGGACCTCCGCTGGTGTCACCGCGGGAATCGACCTGGCCCTCGCAATGGTTGAACAAGACTGCGGGGCTGCCGTAGCAAAGCTCGTTGCCCGGGGACTCGTCGTCTATCTCCATCGGCCTGGCGGTCAGAGTCAGTTCGGCTCACCGGTGTGGAGCCAAGCAACCGAGATGCAACCGATCCGCGATGCGTGCGACTACATCCACCAATCGCCCGAGGTCGACCTCTCGGTACGCGCGCTGGCGAGTTTCGTTGGCATGTCCGAACGGAACTTCACTCGTGTCTTCCGAGCCGAGATTGGCGAATCTCCGGCTCGCTATGTCGACCGAGTCCGAGTTGACGCTGCTCGAACCATCCTCGAACGAGAGAGCGCCACCATCGAACAGGTCGCCCGCCGAACCGGATTCTCGAGCGCCGAAGTGCTGCGCCGCGCGTTCCACCGTCGGCTCGGTATCTCGCCCGCCGCCTATCGACGAAATACGAAAACGGTTCGAGCGACCGTCTAACTCTCACACGATTACCTAACCAAGACATCCAATCCAGAGGAGAACCCATGGTCACCTGGCCAGAACATGCAGAAGTCGAACGCGACCCAATCGACATCGTCATCCCGATCTACGACCGCTTCACCGCGCTCGATGCCGTCGGTCCCTACGAAACGCTCCAGCGGCTTCCCGGCGCCACTGTCACCTTTGTGGCGAACGAGGCTGGCGAGATCCGAACCGAGAACGGCTTCCTCGGCGTCACCGCGGATGCGAGCTTTTCGGACAAGCCAAACCCCGATGTCATCGTCGTCCCCGGAGGAGTTGGATCGCGCCAGGCAATGAACGACGAGGACCTACTCGAGTGGCTTCGATCAGCCCACGAGACCACAACCTTCACGACCTCGGTCTGCACCGGCTCGATCGTGCTCGGCGCGGCTGGACTGCTCAACGGGCTCACCGCCACGACGCATTGGGGTGCCTACGAGGCGCTCGGCAAGACGGGGGCGACGCCAACGGCAACACGTGTCGTCGAGCACCTGGATCAGCGCATCATCACCGCCGCAGGTGTTTCCGCCGGAATCGATATGGCGCTTCGACTGTCCGAGCTCCTCGTCGACGACGTTGCTGCCAAGGCCATGCAATTGATGATCGAGTACGACCCGCAGCCCCCATTCGATGCTGGAGCATTCGAGAAGTCGAACGATGAGATCATCACGAGGTTGCTGGACTACTCCGTCGACAAGGACTGAGCCCAGCCGTTGGCGTCTACGCTGCGTCGATGGCATCGACCGTTGTCTCTCGTGTGCGGTATGAGGGTGATCCGATCAAGGGATCGCGCTTTATCGCGACGGTGGTGCCCGCCGCAGACGAAGACGCCTGCAAACGGGTGCTTGCTGAGGTTGCATCGGAGATGCCCGACGCCGGCCACCATTGTTGGGCGTGGCGAATCGCCTCCCCATCGATCGACCGGGCCAGCGACGACGGCGAGCCAAGCGGCTCGGCTGGTCGTCCGATTTTGTCGCAGCTCACCGGACGTGACCTTGTCGACACCGCCGTCATCGTGAGCCGCTATTGGGGCGGAACCAAGCTGGGGGTCGGCGGTTTGGTCCGGGCGTACGGAGGTGCAGCCGGAGAAGCGCTCGACCATGCCGATCTCGAGCCATGGGTAGCCCGCATCGATGGGGTGGTGAGGCACGAGCACGGCGACATCGACGCCGTTGTGCGAGCGATGGCGAGCGTGCGTGCGACCGACGTCGAAGTCATCTATGCCGCTGGCGTGACGCGCTACGTCGAGGTCCCGGTCGACGCTGCCTCCGGGCTTACCATCGCGATTGCTGACGCCACCGCCGGCCGTGCGACGGTCAGCTTCGGGGCGGACGTGGAATCAGAACCGGGGTAGAAGCTTTGTACGCCTCGTAGTCAGCCTGGCCTCCCCACTTCTTATCGGAGCGGCGCTCAAGCATCGGCAAACCGCTGACCTTGATCAACAGCGTTGCGACGAAGATGGGTGAGATCAGCGTGAGGTACTGCCAGCCTTGCAGCGCAGGCAACGCAAGTAAGGCCATACCCGTCCACAACGTGATCTCCCCGAAGTAGTTCGGGTGCCGTGACCACGCCCACAGTCCAACATCGATGAACTTGCCGTCATTCGACGAGTCCTTCTTGAAGGCGGTCTTCTGCGCGTCGGAAACCGCCTCGATCGCGAACCCGATGATCCACACGACCAGCCCGACGATGCCAACCACGCCGAGCGACTGTTTCGATCCGGACGAGATCGCCGCGAATGCAGCACCAGCGGTGAGCGTGACCCACAGGCCTTGCAGCATCCACGTCATGAGAAACCGAAGCCAGCTCTGCTTGATCTGATCGAACCGGCCGTCCTTACCGTCTCGCTTCACCCGTGCGAACAAGAACGAGCCCAACCGGCCAGCCCACACGAGAATGAGCAGGCCGATGATGAGCGATCGTGCGTCGAGGTTCGACGAGAGAATCAACGCCATCACCGTGGTTGAGATGTACGTCAGCGATCCGGTCAGGTCGTAGTAGTGCTCGGTCCGTGCGAGATAGGACGGAACGAACGCAATGATATTCACCGCAAACGCGATGATCGTGAGCAGCATAAAGAGTCGGATTCCACCGACCTGCTCGCCGCCGTCGCTTCCGGCCCAGCCAATCAACGCGCCGAGGATGACCGCAACGATGATCCCGACTACTGCGCTTTGTTCGTGCTTATCCATTCCCGCACCCTAGGCATCGGCGCTGGAAACAGAGAGTCGCAATGGCGACTACGAGCTGGTTGTAACCGTCAACGTTCGTGACGCCTTGTTGCCGCCGCCCTTGCCCGCTCCGTTGGCCTCGACCGTGATGGTGATCGTGTACACCGTGTTTGGCTTGAGCTTTGGCGTCCAAAACCCAGGAATCGCGAGATGACGAGTCGTGCAACCCGACGCCTGGCCAGCGTTGCTACCCACGACGCCACCGCCCTGTTCACGGATGACGAACGATCCGTTAGCGCAGATGTTCGATGCGTAGTTGACTTGGAAGCGGGTCGCTTGCACATCGACAACACCGACATCGCTCATCGACACCTTGGCCTCGGCTGGCTCAGGTGTGCCGCCCGAGGTTCGGAACGCTACGCGAGGCGAGTTCGCAACGGGGGGTCCGTTGAGCGTGACCTGCACGGTGTAGTCGGTGCCCGGCGTTAGGCCCTGCACCGACGCATTCACGAGCGTGTTTGCAGTCGCTGTTCCCGTTGAGGTCTTGACCACTGTTGACCCTGCCCGTACGGACACCTTGTACGTCGTCGTTGCTGCAGACGAGAACCGGAATTGCAACGACGTTTCGCCGATTCGTCCGATATCGATTCGCTGGGCAAAGTCGACCGGCTCGACCGTTGGAGCGGCAGTTGTGGTGGTCGTGGTCGTTGTGCTGCTGGTCGTAGTTGTCGTTGTTGTGGAGGTCGTTGTTGTAGAAGTCGATGTGGTCGGCGCGGTGGTCGTCGTTGCCTTGCGAGTGCTCGTTGTCGCCGGTTTCTTGGTCGTCGACGTGGTTGTTGTCTCGGCGGGCTTCTCGGTGGTCGACGGTGTGCTCGTTGAGGTGGCGGTGGGCGCTTCGGTCGGGTCGCCTGCGTCGCTCGTCGTGTCATCATCGCCCGAGGTGTCTGCGATTTGCACGGCTTCTGCGTCGGTATCGTTCGCCTCGCTATCGTTCGCCTCGTTGCTCGTGCTGTTGTCGGCCGTGCTCGTTTCGTTGCCGTTCGTATCGCCAGCGGTCGCCTCAAGTTGCACGGCCTCGCCGATCTCAACCTCGATTTCGCCGTCGGCGTCAGCCTGATCACCGGTGCGTTGGGTTGCCCCAGCAACTTCGACGCTCACGCCATCGACGGTCTCGACGTCTTGTCCGTTGACGTCGATGCTGTCGAGCCCGGTGCCTGTCGAACTATTCTCGGCGCCCCCGCTAAAAGGCCCATTGTTTGGCAGCGTGATCGCCAAGACGATGAGCAGAGGGAGCATCAATGCGAAGAGAGACGCAAGGTAGATGCCGGCCCGTTCCTCTTTCTCCTCCGCCTGCGCGATGGGCATAGGAGTTACCAGGGTATTTTCGTCGCCCGCCTGAGCTTCTGGCGTATCGCTTTCGGAGTCCAACCGTCTCTCGCTTCGTATCCGCCCGTATGTCTACGGTACCGCGTCTCCCGAATCTGCAAAATCGAGAGACGAAAAACCACCAGGAGTGGCCCTGTGTGAAGCTTCGAAACTGGGTGCTTAGTTCAAGTTGAACGGAACTCGACCGATCTCACGGCCGCCCATCGACACCACCACAACGCTCGTTTCCGAACCGAGGTTCGTCGAACGGACCGTGGCAAGCGCCGAAGACCCAACAGGAAGGGTGTCGTGCACGAATCGAACCGACGTAGGCGCTGGCGCCCCGTCCGATGATTGCAGCTCGACACTGAACACGTTGGTGTCGATTTCGACGGACGTCGCCACGCTCTTCAGGCGGAGCGCGAAGGTGACGTCGCCATTTTCGGCTGGAGTTTCGTCGTAGACGAAGATGTCGATGCTCTCGGGGTCGATCGCGTTGAGGTCGATCGGAGCAGCATCGCGGTCCTCAGCCTCGACGGTTGGGGCGGTGGACGCGGCCTCGCCTGTTGGCTCGGCTGCTGTGCTGACAACGTCGCCCGAGTCGGCGCTTTCGATCGCTCCGTCAACCTCAGCAACGACGACTTCCGCTGGGACTTCAGTGCTGTCGAGGCCGGCTGAAGGCTCTTCGACCACGGGGTTGCTCACAGGCGCTTCTCGTTGCGTCGTCGCTCCGTTCGGAAGGAAAAACGCAAGGACAATGATGGAGGGAACGGCGAGGGCGATCAGGGCAGCGAGGTACATACCTGCGCGTTCGCCATCCGCTTCGGGTGCGTGATCACCGGAACTCTGATCGAGTTCGGTGTCGTCGCCGTCGACAGCGTCGAGGGTCGAATTTTCTAGAACTGTCAAGGAATCTCTCTCCGCCTCAAACGGTATTGCGTCGAGTACGCGGGAGAATGCTCCGCAGCAGGCCCGTGAACTCCGTCGATTATGGTAGCCGCCCGATATAGGGCAATCGACAGTGAAGAATCACCAGAATTGGGGTCTCTCAGGCCAGAGTCGTGCTCAACGCACGGTGGGCCGCGCCCGATCCAGCCATGCCGTGGACACCAGCGCCAGGTGCGGCGCTAGCGCCGGCAAAGAAGAGCTGCGGGTCGGCCGTCGAGTACGGATTTGCCTGTACCCGAGGTCGAAAGAACAGCTGACTACCACTGTGGGAACCAGCTCCGATATCTCCGCCGACAAGGTTGGCGTTGCGCTGTTCGAGCTCGGGAGTCAGGGCAACGTGTTGGGATCGAATCGTGTCTCGGAAGCCCGGAGCGAAGCGTTCGATCTGGTCGATGATCTGCTCTGACTGGTCGACCGTCGATCCGTTCGGCACATGGCAGTACGCCCAAGCGGTGTGCCCGCCTGACGGTGCCCGGCTCGGATCGAACAGCGTGTGCTGGGCGAGGAGTACGAACGGCTTGTCGGCATGTCCGCCATCTGCCACGGTTCGCTCTGCTGCGATGATCTCGTCAAGCGCTCCACCCAGATGCACAGTGCCGGCAGCAGCCACGTTTGAGTTCGCCCAAGGGATGGGCTCGGTGAGCGCAAAGTCAACCTTGCATGCGCCGGGTCCATAGCGAAACTTGGTGAGGCTCTTGCGATACTTCGCAGGGAAGCGGTCGCCAACAATCGCCAAGACCTGACGGGGAGTCAACGCAAACAGCGTCGCTCTCGCCTCCGGAACATCGGCCATCGAATCGACCCGATGGTCGGTCACGATCTCGACGCCGAGACTGTCGAGCAGCGACACCATTGCATCGATGATCGACTGCGCGCCGCCCTTTGGAAACCCCCAACCGCTCGAGTGAATGATCGAACTGAGAAGAATGCCGAACGACGTTGTCAACGGGTTGGTCAACGGCAGCACTGAGTGTGCGGCGTGCCCAGCGAACAAGCCTTGTGCTTCGTCGGTGTCCCATACCCGACGAGCAGTGGTGGAAGCGGGCAGCGCCGAGACGGCCCCGAACCGAGCAGCAAGAAGTGGGTTTGGTGGAACCCGGACGAGTGGGTTCATGGCGAGGTCGATGAGTGCGTCGTTGTTCTTCACCCATGGTGTGTAAAAGCGGCGATAGGCGGCGCCATCTACTCCGAGCTCGTCGATCGTTCGCTCGAAGTCGTTCCACGCAATGCCCGCGCGTCCGCCATCGATCGGATGGGCTGCCCCGGCAGGTGGGAGGACCCACTCAAGGCCGTGCTGTTCAAGCTCGTCGAACACGGAGGTGAAGAACGGTGAGACCTTGGCCATTGGATGGATTGCCGAACCAAGGTCATGGATGAACCCCGGCTCGGTCAGCTCGGCCGAGCGGGCTGCGCCGCCGATGGTGCTGTTCGCCTCGAGCACCGTGACCGAGCGCCCGGCTTTGGCGAGCGTGATCGCCGCCGCCAATCCGTTGGGTCCGGATCCGACAACAACGGCATCTGTGCTCGGCTTCGACATGTCTTCAGGCTAGATGGCTACTCGGCGGTGACTTCGCTCCAACCAGTCGGCATGCTGTAGCCATGTCGATTCTGATCAACCCATGGTCAAAGGGTTCGCAATGGCTCGCCGAGCTGCAATCCCACCTTCCGGACGAAGACTTCGTGCTCTGGTCTGACGACGATGACTCTATCGACCGTGCTGCGGTGGAGATGGTGGTCGCGTGGCGGATGAAGCGGGCCGACCTGCAGAGCTTCACGAATCTGCACACGATCTTGTCGATGGGGGCTGGCACCGAGCAGTGGCAGCGAGAGGGAACGCCGGCGGTTCGGATTGTTCGTCTCGCCGACCCCGCAATGAGCGACGAGATGGCGGCGTACGCACTGCACTGGGTAACGCACTTTCAGCGCGACTTCGATGCACGCTTCGGGCCCGATGACCTCGGCACCTGGGGGACGAGCAGCGGCACGTTCCCGGCGCCTTCGGAACATCGAGTCGGGATCCTTGGCTACGGCACGATCGGTCGCCGGATCGCCCGGGCCTTTGCCGAGCTGGGGTATCCAATCAACGCCTGGTCGCGTTCGGGAACGGACGACGCTGGCGTTTCCTCGTTCGCCGGGCTCGATCAACTCGCCGATTTTCTTGCCAGCAGTGATGCCATCATCAATGTGCTTCCGAACACGCCAGCGACGACGGGGCTCTTGGACGCCGAGCGGTTCGCTCAGTTCGCTCACGGGTCGGTGTTCATCAACATTGGCCGCGGAACCGTAGTCGCCGACGAAACCGAGTTGATCGCAGCTCTCGACTCGGGGCCGCTTCGCGCTGCGGTGCTCGACGTCACGAGTCCCGAACCACCGAGGCCCGACTCACCGCTCCTTACCCACGACAAGGTTTGGCTGACGCCGCACATCGCGGGCAGCACGCAGGTGCCAACGGCCGCCGCTCTCATCGCCGCGAACATCGTCCGCATCCGCGCTGGTGAGGAACCGTTCCCCGTCGTCGACCCGTCTACCGGCTACTAGCCACAATTTTGAACCGCTAGGTACGCCAGGCGTACCTAGCGGTTCAAAATTGTGAGAGCTTGGCGACGGTTCGGAGGTTTCGGCCAGTCAGGTTCGTGCCGGCTGCTTTTTCCAAGTGATTGAGCGTGAGCTTCGTCTTGCTCTGGCCTTGGCCATACGACACGTACACGGCGTTCGCTGTCGGGGTGATCTTGTCGCCTGCGAATCGGTCGTGGTCGAAGTCGTCGAAGCCGCTGACGTCGACCGGGTCCCCGGGGAAGTAGATCAGCTGGTATGCCGGGTTACCGTCTGGGTCGAATGGCGCGGCTCGTTCGACCGCATCGATGTCGGACTGATCGATCGACACGACCGGCACCTCAACATCGAAGTGCTCGACCAACAACGCCGCAATGCGGGCCGTGACATCGTCTGGCGGGTCATCGGTGTCGAGCGCGATGTTTCCGCTTTGGATGTAGGTCGAGACGTTCTCGAACCCGTCGTTCGTCAGGGCAGATCGAAGCTCGGCCATTGGCACCTTGTTGTGTCCGCTGACATTGATGCCTCGAAGAAGAATGATCAGGCGACTCATGTTCAGAGCCTTTCACATTCCTCTCGAGCGAGTGTCAGATCGGCACACTCACGATCTCGTTCCAGCGTGCAGCATGTTCGTTGGTCCAACGACAGTCATGAGTCGGCACCGACCGACAGCTCTCGCGAAGAAGCGGCGACAACGTGCATTCGCGTTCGACGTCATCGAGCTGTTGATCAGTGTGAATCGCTGCAACCGCGCCGCCGAGTAGCTCGTGGATGATTCGGTGTCGCTCATTGAGGTCGACCGCCATCTCTAAGCCAGCTCGCAGGAAGCGTAGCCTACGGCCGGTCGCAAGACCGTCGAGTATCACGCCCCGAAACCACATGACCCGCTCGAGCGTTCGTTGGTCGTTGCGAGTGAACGAGTCGATGCCTCCTGCCGACTGGGTGTCATAGAGCCTGCGGGCATCATTGAAGTGTGATCGGGCGTAGTGGCGAGGGCGTTCGTAGCGTTTTGCGCCGAGACGTCTCTTGATGCGCTCGCTTAGCCGGGTCCCTCGAAGTGGGAGCTCGAACATGTCGTCGGCGTGAAAGAAAAGGTCGACGGGCAGTGATGCATCCCGAAGCCCAAGCCGAAATTCGTAGAACTCGTCAACGGTCATTTCGCACTTTGACAGATGTGGGTAGTTGAGATCCCAGTAGAGCAGCCGCGTGCCCGAGAGCTTCCGGATCGTCTCGGCGATCGAGCGGACATTGATCTGCTCGGGCCCGGAGATGTAGTCGAGGTCGACATAGCACCATCGCCGCGGCGTCATGGACGACCAGGTCGGATCATGACCGCAATTCCTTGCGAACCATCAGCTTCAATCCCGACCAGTCGTCGTCGACTGCGCACACTTTCACGTCAACCAACCCGCGACCGAGGACAAGTTCACGAACGCCATCCTCGGTGAGGTCGATGAACAACGGGCTCGACTTCTTCGGCCAACACACCCACACCGAACGGTCGGGGAAGGCAAGGTTCCACATGTGCTCGATGCGTTTCTCAAGCGAGCGACGGTTGCGGCAGCAGACCAGTGAGACGTCGGGCTTGCCTCGCGCTCCAACCCGGATGGTTACATCGTCGGGCAGCGGCACGAGGATCGATTCAAGATGGTCGGGGGCATCTACCAGCGCAACGACGTGACCCTCTTTGATCCCGAGCTTCTTGGGCAGCGGTGTGCCTGAGTATCCAGCTGGCGCCATACGTAGAGCCTCTCATACTCGCCTCTCGCAATCTCGCGT
>CAKZVC010000109.1 GCA_937922235.1 uncultured Acidimicrobiales bacterium
TCAGCGTGCTTTGCGGTGGCACACAGACCGATTCGACCCACTCGTCGTCGGTGACCTGGCGAGACGAGTACGCGGCACCTGCGGCGGTCCACTGCTCGCCAGCACCGGCCGGTGCTTCGGCCAGGGTGCGGCTCCAGACGGGGATCTGGTGGCCCCACCAGAGCTGGCGGCTGATGCACCAATCGCGAATGCCCTCGTGCCATTGCTGGAACGTGCGGGCGTAGCGGTCGGGGACGAATCGGAGCTCGCCATCGCCATTCGTGGAGCCTGGTTGATGTTCGGCAGCACGAGTGGTGGCCTGATCGGCACGCTGGGCTCGCAATGCCGAACCGGCAAGACGGTCGTCGGATGCGGCGACGTACCACTGGTCGGAAAGCCATGGCTCGATCGGAACGTGGCTGCGGTAGCTGTGGCCGACCGAGTGGCTGTAGTCGACAACCTTCTCGAGCAAGTCGTTCTCGTCGAACCACGAGACAACCGCGGTACGAGCGTCTTCTCGGCTGAGGCCGATGAACGGGCGGGCGGTCTCGGAGATCTCTTCCCAGCCGTACTGATCGCTAATCGACGCGTCGGCGGCCATGACGTTGATGGCCTCCAGGTCGTGGCGAAGGCCGATGTCCCAGTCGTTCGGGTCGTGCGCGGGCGTGACCTTCAGGAAGCCACTCGACATCTGTGCTTTGGCATCGGACGAATCGGGGTCGCCAATGACCACGTAGTCGTCTTCGATGATCGGAATGACGCGGCCGACGATCGGGAGGACAACGTTCTTTCCGCGAAGCTCGGCGGCTCGCGGGTGGTTCGGGTTCACCGCAACCGCGGTGTCGCCGAACATCGTCTCGGGGCGGGTAGTCGCAACTGTGACATGGCCGGAGCCGTCCTCGAGCGGGTAGCGCAGGTACCACATGTGGCCGGCAACATCTTCCATCTCGACTTCGTCGTCGGCGAGGGCAGTGCCGGTTACTGGGTCCCAGTTGACGAGACGCTTGCCGCGGTAGATCAGGCCGTCCTTGAATAGGACATAGAACGCGTGGCGCACTGCGGTGGCGCACATTTCGTCCATGGTGAACCGGACGCGGTCGTAATCGCAGCTGGCGCCCATCTCGGAAAGCTGGCCGAGAATCGTGGTCTCGTACTCGTCCTTCCACTCCTGGGTCTTCTCGATGAAGGCTTCGCGCCCCATCTCGAGGCGTTTGGTCCCCTGTTGGAGTAGACGCTTCTCAACGACGGTCTGCGTGGCGATGCCGGCGTGGTCGGTGCCAGGCATCCACAGCGTGTTGAAGCCGCGCATACGGTGGTAGCGGACGAGGACGTCCTGCAAGGTGTTGTTCAGCGCGTGCCCAAGGTGGAGCGCCGCCGTGACGTTCGGCGGTGGAATGACCACCGAGTACGGGGGCGCGGACGTATCGGTTGTGGGTTCTGCGTGAAACGTTCCGCTCGCGGCCCAGCGTTCAGAAACAACACGCTCGTTATCGGCGGGGACATAAACCTTGGCTAGCTCTTCCATTGCGTTGAAGGCTACCGACCCAGCTCCGCCAGGAGTGGTCTTGCGAGCTAGTGGTTAGGCAGAGCGGGCAGCGACGAGCTCGTCGACCTTGGCCGCGATTCGCGGGCACTGGTCGAGGAAGCTCGCAAACTCGCGAGCGTTCAAGACGGCGAGCGTCGATGGGCTCGTCGTCATGAGCGACGCGTTCCGCGGCTCGTGCGTGAGCAGCGCGCTCTCACCAAGGATCGTGCCGGGGCCGACCTCAGCGATTGTGTCGCCTTCGCGCATGACGTGAGCAGAGCCGGTGACGAGCACGACGGCTTCTCGGCCAACGGCTCCTTCGGCAGCGAAGATCTCGTGCGCATCGAGCTCGACGAGCGTGCCGAGCGTCGACAAGACGTGCATCTCGTGCTCGTTGAGGTCGCCCTCGAGTGCGGCGGCGATTGTGGGGTTGATGAAACGGGGTTTACGAGTGAACATTGCGTGCTCCTAAGTACGTATCTTCTACAACCCATTTCGGCGCAGATGCATCCCGTAATTGATGTGGCACGCGACACCGCTAGTGTCCGCAGTATGAGCCGTTACGTGGGGGCGTCGGTTGCTCGTCCCGAAGACCCAGCATTGTTGCGAGGTGATGTCGAGTTTTCTGCTGATGTGACGGTTCCCGAGTCGGTCAGCGAAGGCCGAGACGTGGCCGAGGTCGTGTTCGTGCGATCGCCGTTTGCTCACGCGGAGATCCTCTCGATCGACGCCGAGGATGCCCGTGACGCTCCCGGCGTTATCGCCGTGCTGAGCTCGGCCGACCATGGCGTCCGGCCACACGGCTCGGTGTTTCCCGAGTTCTTCGATGCCCGCTTCGCAATGCCGATTCTCGCCGAAGGCGTCGCTCGGTATGTCGGCGAGCCGGTGGTCGCCGTGGTGGCCGAGACGCAGGCGCAGGCGATCGATGCCGCAGAGCTGGTCGTCATCGACTGGGAGCCGCTCGATGTGGTGATCGACGTCAACGATGCGCTCGTCGGCTCGGCCGTGCTGTTCACCGACGAACGGAAAGCTCGCACGCGAAGCGAGAGCGATGGCGGGCCGCCCACGAACATCGTGCATCAGCTCGACTGCCCGCACGAAGCGAGCTTGTTCAACGCATCGACAGTTGTGCGGCAGCGCCTATGGAATCCCCGGCAGGTGCCAGCCCCGCTCGAGACCCACGTGCAGATCACGGCGTTCGATGCCGCAGGACATCTGCACATTTGGGCGACGACGCAACGGCCTCACGGATTCCGTGATCAGCTTGCCGACGTGTTCGAGCTCGATCCGGCGTCGATTCACGTGCACGCTCCTGCAGTTGGCGGAGCGTTTGGCGGCAAGGTCAGCCGAATGCAGGACGAGCACGCTCTGGTGATGATCGCCCAACGCGTCGAACGTCCGGTTCGGTGGGTGCAAACCCGCAGCGAGTACTTCACTGGGGCCACCCAGGGGCGCGGCGAACAGTTCGACTTCGTGCTTGCGGGAACGGCCGATGGCCGGATCACGGCGCTTCGTTGCGACGTGCTGAAGGACTCCGGGGCATATCCGGGTGTCGGGGCAACGCTTCCGGCCCGGTTCAACGTCTACGACGCCAGCGGCCCGTACGACATTGCTCACATCGAGTTCGCATCGATCGCCGTCGTGACCAACGCGCCGCAGGTGTCGGCGTTCCGCGGAGCCGGCCGTGCGGCCTACCTTGCTGCGCTCGAACGGGTCATCGACATCTATGCCGCCGAGATCGGAGTTGACCCCGCCGAAGTGCGCCGCCGCAACCTTGTTCGTGCCGACCAGATGCCCTACGCCGCAGCAAGCGGCGTCACCTTCGACGAGGCCGACTATGTGGGCGACCTCGACAAGGCGCTCGCCACCATCGGGTACGAGGGACTTCGGGCTGAGCAACGGGCACGACGTCTTGCAAGGCGCACGAGGCAGCTTGGCATTGGCATATCGACCTATCACTTGCAGACCGTTGGGGCCGGCGGAAGTGAAGAGGCGCGTGTCGAGATCGAGGCTGATGGTCGCGCCACCGTGTACACCGGAACAACCGACCAAGGCCATGGCCACCGATCGGCATGGGCGCAGATCGCCGCCGACACGTTGGGCATGGCGATCGACCAGGTCGCGGTCATCGAGGGGTCGACCGACCACACCGCCACCGGCGTTGGTGCTGTTGGTTCTCGGTCGCTGCAAACCGCTGGTGTTGCCATCCACACCGCATCGAACGTGCTCATCGAGCGAGCCAAAGAGCAAGCAGCGGGGTTGCTGGAAGCCGCTGCGACCGATGTTGTGTGCACGATCGATGACAGCGATGGCACGCCATCGGCCCGCTTTCATGTCGCCGGTGTGCCGTCCATCTACGTGGGCTGGCCCGAGATCGCTGACGCCGTGCACGAAGCCGATCAGGCAGACGCACTTGTCTGCGGCGAGACGCACAATCTTGGGGAAGACACGGCGTTCCCTTCGGGCACCCAGATTGCCGTTGTCGAGGTCGACACCGAGACGGGCCAGGTCGTGCTGAGTCGGTTCGTGAGCGTCGATGACTGTGGCGTTCGGATCAATCCGATGATTGTCGAAGGGCAACTGCACGGTGGCATCGCGGCTGGCATTGGTCAGGCGCTCGGCGAGGAGATGCGGTATGACGCCGACGGCAATCCGCTGACGACGACGTTCATGGACTACGCACTAGCAACGACCGACATGTTGCCGCCGTTCGAGCTCGTCGCTTCAGAGACGGTGAGCTCGTTCAACGTGTTCGGCGCAAAGGGCGTTGGCGAAGCCGGGGGCGTGGGAGCCGTGGGTGCAGTGCACAACGCTGTTGTTGACGCGTTGGGGCACCTCGGGGTCGAGCACATCGAACTGCCGTGCACTCCGGAACGGGTGTGGCGGGCAGTCGAGGCGGCACAGCACTAGTTGGCTTCCGGGCTAGCCGGTGATCGGTGGCCATTCGACGCTGTCTTCGGGATTGCTCGGGTCATAGAGCACCCAGATCTGATCGCCTTCGACAAATTCGAGAACGGATGGGCTCAACGTGATGCGCTTTCCGTGGAATGGCCTGTCGTTCACATAGAACGTCCACTCGAGCTCGAACTGGCGGCGGTTGTTGATTCGGACGTTGCGCTTCCGGGCTCGGTCGATCGTGGCCGTAGCTGGAATGCCATGGGAGTACAGATGGGTGCGCTGCTTTCGGGTGGTGAAGTAGTGCCGCAGCGTGAATCCGCCGATCGACAGGTGGATCATTGGAAACAGCAAGAAGAACAACCCAAACCACTGGCGAGCCGCAATCAGGCCGAGTCCAACAACAACGAAGATCATCGGGATGAGCGTGAACATCAGCCCGAAAAAGAGCATGAACGGCCCTTCGTTCGCTCCCAGTGCATTGGCCGGCAGTGGGCGGGGTGCCGTTGGCGGCATCGGCACTGCCGGCTCGAACTGCCCGGGTGCGTTGATGGCCTCGATTGCGTCGACCTTCAAGCCCTCAGCATTGACGTAGGCCATGGCCTCTTCCATCGAGTCGGCTTCGATGGTTTCGATGTGCGGTTGGCCGTCCTGTGGGGCGACACGAAGCCGGTATCTGGTCATACGTCAGTGTGTCACGCAGGCAAGGATGATCGTGAAGATGCAGTGCCTCGCTGCAAACAGATGCAGTGCTTCGCTGCAAATGCAGTGTCGAATTACTGGGTTGCGTAGGATCCTGAGTCCTGTACGATCATATTTAAGTTACCCGGTGGTAACTTCATTCACTTCCCGTGAATTCAGCCGATTGTTCCGTATCCCCCCGCTAGGAGTGCCACATGGCCGATTACTCACTCGATCTCAACGAAGACCAACTTCAACTACAGAAGTGGGCTCACGGCTTTGCCGAGGACGTCATGCGTCCAGCTGGCGAAGAATGGGACGAGCGGGAAGAAACGCCATGGCCAATCATTGAAGAGGCCGCCAAGATCGGTCTCTATGGCTGGGAGATCATGGCCGAAACCATGATGAACGACCCGACCGGTCTCTCGCCGATGGTGTTGATCGAGGAACTGTTCTGGGGAGATGCAGGACTCGCCATGTCGATCATGGGCACCGGCCTCGCCGCGGCAGGCATCGCCGCAGCGGGCACACAAGAGCAGCTCTTCGAATGGGTGCCGCAGTGCTATGGCACCCCTGATGACATCAAGCTCGGCGCCTTCTGTGCTTCTGAGCCAGATGCCGGGTCCGACGTATCGGCCATGCGCACCCGCGCCGTCTACAACGAGGCCAAGGACGAATGGACCCTCAACGGCACCAAGACCTGGATCACCAACGGCGGCATCGCCGACGTCCACGTCGTTGTCGCAGTTGTCGACCCTGAACTTGGCTCGAAGGGCCACGCCAGCTTCATCGTTCCTGCCGAAGCCAAGCTCGACGGATCGCTCCGTCAAGGCCAGAAGTTCAAGAAGCACGGCATCCGTGCCAGCCACACCGCCGAGGTCGTCCTCGAAGATGTGAAGATCCCTGGTTCCTTCCTGCTCGGCGGCAAGGACAAGATGGATGAGAAGCACGCCAAGCTCCGTGAAGGTGGCAACGCCAGCGTCAGCAACTCGGCAATGAAGACCTTCGAGTCGACCCGCCCAGCTGTCGGAGCCCAGGCGATCGGTATTGCTCGTGCGGCCTATGAGTACTCGCTCGAGTACGCCAAGGAGCGCGTGCAGTTCGGTAAGCCAATCATCCAGAATCAGGCGATTGCCTTCATGCTTGCCGACATGATCACCGAGATCGACGCATCTCGTCTGCTCATCCACCGTGCTGCATGGCTCGCCAAGAACGGCGAGTTCAAGAACGCCGAAGGTTCGATGGCCAAGCTGAAGGCCGGCCGCACCGCCACCTGGGTAACCGAACGCGCCATCCAGATCCTCGGCGGCTACGGCTACGTTCGCGAGTACCCAGTCGAGCGCTTCCATCGTGATGCCAAGATCCACGACATCTTCGAGGGCACCGAGCAGATCCAGCAGCTGGTTATCAGCCGGGCAATCTCCGAGATGCGCATCGTCTAGTTCGCGTACCTGAGATGTGGACGCTTGATCCGGTCAACAGTCCGCTGTTGATCCGTGCGCTATCCCAACACTGGCGGGGCGTAAGCGCCGACATTGCCTGGGTTGGCGAGGGTTGGCGTGCTCTTGTCGAACAGTGTCACTCAGACATCGCGCAGCGGTTTCCTGACTACGAACTTCTCAATATCAAACAGAAGCACGGGGTCTTGGCGTTTCAGGCGAACCCTCGTCCGTGCATAAAGAGTGGGGAAGCCTTCACCGCTCACGAGGTTTTCGAGCTTGATGCAATCGTCGGGAAGTACGTCGAGCTCTCAACCCGGGTCTGTGAATTCTGCGGCAGACGAGCCAAGCTTCGAGAAGGTCGAACGCTCGAACTGACACTGTGCGACACGTGCGAGGTTCGGTTCGATGATCCCCCACAGCCTGGAACGGACTAGTTGCTCATGGGTGCGTTCACGAGAATGAGGCCCCTAGCACTATTGTCTGCGGCCCTTGTGACAACCGTTGGATGCTCGGGTAGCGGCGAAGGTTCACCGGAGTCCGTCCAACAGGTATCGACATCCATTGTCGAGGTTGCTGAGGTAGCCGACGAATCACTTGCCAATGGTGACGAGTTGGTCCTGGAACAATTGCGGGAGGCAGGCGCTGACCTCGAGAGTCCTCGCGTTATCGAGCACTTTCTCTACTTCGACGATGAGCAGTCTCTTGCGGATGCGGGGCTCGCTGCTCAAGATGCTGGCTGCGAGACAAACGTTTCCGCTCCAATTCCCGAGGCGCCTCAATGGGGATTGATCTGCCTGTTGTCCGAGCAACGAATCGATATCGACATCATCACGGAACATCGCTCGCTCCTCGAACGGATCGCCTCGGACCATGGGGGCATCTACGACGGTTGGGGCACAGCCATCGGTTGAGCTATCTATGACTGTCGCCACTTTGCGAAATTCTGGGGCGGCGTAGTGGTTGACTTTGGTATGACCACGCAAGCTGATTTCACTCGCACCGCGTTCCGCACCCTGAACAGCGTGGTGTTGCCCACGGTGAAGGCTGGCATCGGTTCGCCATTTCCCATTGGGGCTGGGCTCGTTGTGCTTGAGACCACCGGCCGCAAGTCGGGCAAGCCTCGCCAAGTTCCTCTGGTAGCAACCCGCTGCGGCAAGCGAGTCGACGTGAGCACGGTTCGCGGCGACTCGTTGTGGATCAAGAACCTGCAGGCCAATCCAAAAGCGTCCGTCTGGGTAGGTGGACGTAAACGCACGGCTACGGCAACCTCGATCGAGCCCGGGCCTCTCACGGTCGCAACCCTGACGCTCGACTAGTCGGGAATACATCTGCCTCCCGCCTGTTGTCTTCGTCACAACAAGGATGGGTGGGTACCGATGACAGAGCGTGAGGCTCCCGAACCGAACTTCGAATGGCAGCGTTCGTGCGACAGGGCGTTTGACGCGGCCTTCGCTCCCGATGGCAAGTCGTTTGCGACGATCGGGGAGCGGACGGTGGTGTTGTGGGAAGTCGATCGCAAAGAACGGATCGCTCACACCCGCCTGACGCACTCGAGCTCGCTCGACTTCACGCCGTCGGGCAGCCACCTGGTCGTCAAGAACACGAGCGGCGAGGTCACGCTCCTCGACGGGCGAACCATGGAGACGCTGCCAGTGTCGACCCGCACGTTCGGCGAAGGACCACGGCACGCCGCGGTCGACGACGAAACGGTTCTCGATGTCAACTGGGGCGGCCACGCGATCAGTCGAAGCCTGTCCGACGGATCGATCGAGGTCATCAAACGTCTTGAAGGGTGGTCGGCCGCGTCGTTCACCCGGTCGCCCGATCGAAAGCGAATCGCCTTGCTTGCCGAACGTCGCACTGGCAAGAAACCCGAGGGGGTTGTCTTCACCAAGCAGTGGCCGACAACTGACGATTCATGGCAAAGATTCGGGTTCGCATGGACGTCATTCTCGCCGAAGATCGCAATTGCGAACGACGGCACCGTCGTCGGCGTGAACCTCGACAAGCTCACTATCCATGACCCTGGTGGCGAACGGGTGGGTGAGCGTGAGGTCTCTAACTTCGCTCATTCGATTGCCTGGCGGCCGGGCGCAGACGAGTTCGTGCTCTCGACTAGCGATGCCGTCTTCTGTATGACACGCGAGCTGGATGTTCGATGGAAACTCGCGCACGACGACTGTCAGGGGTTGAGCTTCTCTGAGGACGGCACGATGTTGTTCGTGGCCGGCGGGTCATCTCTGCTGGCGAAGCTTGCCGACTAACCCTCGGCGAACTTGCGGACTCGTTCTCGGGCCAGTTGGTTCATCTCAAGCACCTCGGCCGGGTCTTCCCGGTCGAGTACGTCGTCATCACGCTCGCTGGCGAGGCTGGCTGATGGTCGAACGGCTTCTGGCATTGGGCGATTGAAGTTCGCTCGGCTTGGGTCATCGCCCTTCCACAGGTTCTCCGCCTCACACAGCATCTGACCATTGGCCAGGCTGGTGTCTTGGCTGACCGAGTACGGGTCGATGTGATCGGCGTGCAGCCAATGGAACGGTGCATCACACACCGGGTTTGAGCAATGGCCATTGGTTTGAATGGCGAGGAGATCGCGGAGCCAATTCGGGAACGTCCGCGAAAGCGATGACGTTTCGACCGGTTTGCCTTCGGCGTCATACACCGTTCTTCGAAACTGGCCGATCGCCATTGCGGCGAGGGCATACATCGGGTGGATCGGCGTGCCATCGATCAAGTGGCACCGACCGTCTGGGTCGTGCGCATTGATCGGGACAGGTTCGATCGTTGGATCGACCAGACGGGCGACCGTGTTCTCGGCCACGCGCTGGCTGACCGACACATTGACCAGCGGAATTGGGAAGCTGCCGTTCTTTCGAGCGGCGCCTCGGGCCAGGACTCGGAGTAAGGCTGAAAGTCGGCGGTTGCCAACGGTGCGGCGAGTCTTGTTCTCGACCTCGCATTTCCGGAGCTTCTTCGTCTCGGCATCGATGCTGTTCTTCAACGCTTGTGTCTGCAGTGGATCGAGAAGACCGCTGAGCTTCGAGAACCCGCCTCCAACTGGTGTGATGGTGAGGAACGTCTTCGGCGTGTCTTCCTTCGGCAGCACGCCATCAGGGTCGGCGCCGAGAAGCCATTCGTTGAAGACGGTGTCGAGGTCGCGGAAGTGGCAGTGGCGAAGGGCATCGAGCAGAACCTCTTCGTCGCGCTGCATGACGTGATGGAACCGGGGCTCGTCGAGCAGGCGCAACTTGTCGACGTGAGCTGTCGTGATCTCGCCGTTGCGATACGCGTTGGCGATCGAAGGGAAGTCACGGAGCCATACCGCAATGAGCTCGCTGAAGCGAATATCAGCCGGGTCAACGTTCGTCACGGACGCAAGGTGGTTTGCGGTGTTGCGCTGGCCATTGGTGGCGGCAAGCCCCGACTGACGCGCATCGTCAATGGCGGCAGCCTTCAGCGCGTCGACCTTTGCGCTTAGGCGGTTAAGGGTGATCAGGCGTTCGGTCTTGGCATCGTGATCAAGACACGAGAGCGGTGTTTCAAAGCACGCATCGACTTCAGCTTCTACGGCACGGAGATCGCCGTTTGGGTGAGAGGTTGCGCCGAACTCCATACAGAAGAGTATAGCGAACAAACGTTCGATTCACAAGCCTAAACCCTTGAAATTGTTGTGATTTCGGAAGCTCTAGTCGTCGTGTTCGACGCGGGAGAACTCGGTCACCATCGTGATGAAACCGTCGAGCGAGTCTGCGAAGTCGGCGTCGGTGGGGTCGGGTCCACCACCCGCCATAAACGACCCGGGCACGGTGGCCAAGATACTCATCAGCGTGCTCCGCTGATGCGCTTGGTTCTCGACAAGCGGTGGGTAGACGACGACAGGCAGATCGAGCGAGCCGAGCTCCGCATCGGTGACGCCGCGCAACGTCTCGCCCGAGAGAATCGCGGCGGCCGTCTCTGCATCGGCATCTTCGGTGATGATCACCTTCATGACTTCATCGATCACGCTGTCGCCGTTCGTCGCCGGCCAGGCCAGCATCAACCGTTCGACTCGGTCGGGGTTGGCGAGCGCAAAGCGAACCGCCGCGCTGCAGCCGTTCGACGCAGCCACGAGGGCAACGTTGTCGTAACCGGCCTCAGTGACGGCCGTAAGCAACGCATTGGCCTCCTCGTCCCACGACGATGGCTTTGCCGGGCGGTCGGGAGCGAGATGGTCCAGATGGTTCCCTCGAAGCTCACCGAGTACGCCCGACGCTTCCCAGAACTCCTTGGCCGTCATGCCCTCGTAGAGTCCGCCATGGACAAGAACGATCGGAAGCTTCACCGGGAGATGCACTCGACGAGAGTAACCCGCCTACGTGCCGTCGTCGCTGAAGTGCATCCAGTCGCTGGCCGACTTCCAGTTGCCGCCCCACCCGAAGCCGATGTCGGCGAACATGGCCACGATGTCTGTCGTGATCATGCCCGGAACCTCCCGGTTTCGGTCGAGGTAGGCGCTGGCGAGCTCTGGGATGACGAGGTCGCCTTTGATGTATGGGTTGTGGAATGGGTTGATGTCGATCGCCCCGCCGTGGGCGTGGCGCGACCATCGGCCCGAATTGACGGCTTGGCGACACGCGAAGGTTGCCGTGTTGTTGCTGTCGCCGGTCGGTGCCGCGTTGAGGTCGGCTTGGCTGGTCACCGTCATCTGCTCGATCGGAAAGCGCATCGCATGCAGCTGCTCGAAGATGTCGACCACGCCGGGGGCGAAGTCGTCGTGGAGGATGAACTCGCCCGTGTGGAACAACCCGTCGAATCCAAAGAACGACACCTGCGCGTAGGTGAGGTCCTCTAGCGGCACGGGACATTCGTCGTGCCAAGTCGAGCGTTCCACAACGTCGGCCGGGGGAGGGCTAGCCATCGACCAGGCAAACGTGTCGTCAATCGGAGGGGGAAGCGTGTCGAGGGTCCACAGACGGCGGTCGATGAGCTCGGGCGGAGTGTCCTGCACGACCGCGTTGGTCTCTCCTGTTCGAAGAGGCAAGCGCTTCGTGCCAAGCCATTCTGGACGAGGCTGTCCGGCAGGCCGTGGGATCGTTGTTGTCGTGGTGGTCGTAGCGATCGTCGTGGTCGAGGTCGTTGTTGACGATGTTATTGATGTTGTTGGCGCCACGGTCGTTGCTGCGACGGCTTGCTCTGACGCAGTGGATGAACATGCCGCCACGAAGAGCGCAACAGCTGCGCCGGCGAATACAGCGATGAAGAACCGGAGAGCGGTGGGTCGCATGGCGCCATGGTACGTAACGCGACGAATCCGCCCCCCAGCCGGCTAATTCGGCTGAACGGCGGACTCGTACTGGTACCCGCATCTGGTGTTGATCTTGTGCCCGAAGTGTCGGTCACTTCCCGTGGCGAGTTGAAGGCCCTCGGTCAGGTTTTCCGGAAATAGCGTTCGTTATCCCTACTATGTCGCGTTTTTCGGCAATGTTCTAGGCCAAACGACAGGGGTACACTGGGCGAATGATCACGACGAGTGCGCTGTTACTCACAGCGGCCGCACTCGTGGCGGCGGCCGACTGGTTCTCGGTCGCCAGAAACCGTCCCTCGATTGAAGCCGTCGCGAAGCCTTCCGTGATGGTCGCTCTCGCCCTCGCAGTCGTGCTTGGCGGTACGGCGGAGACGCGGTGGTTTGTCGTTGCTGGGCTTCTCCTATCTCTGGCCGGAGACGTCGCATTGCTCGAACGCGTCGACCGATTCGTCGTCGGGCTCGCCTCGTTCCTCGTTGCTCACATCTTCTATGTGGCCGCGTTCGTCACCGAATCCAGCAACGCCCCCCGAAACTCAACGATGCTCGCTGTGGGCGTTCTTCTGCTGGTCGTCCTCGGCAGCCGAGGACTGTCGATCATCTCGTCGGCCGCCGAAGCGAGTCCGAAACTTCGACTGCCCGTAACGCTGTACATCGTCGTCTTGTCGATCATGGTCCTCGCTGCCTCGATGCACACCGCCGTCGGAGCGACCGGTGCATGGCTCTTCGCAACCTCGGACGCCATCCTCGGGTGGAACCGATTCGTCCGCCCGCTCGATAACGGTCGGCTCGTTACCCATGTGCTCTATCACCTCGGCCAGGGGCTTATCGCCGTGTGGGCCATCGGGCTCTAGCGGCCAAACTCGCCCGGCTGACAGCCTGGCTATATGCGTGCTTCACGATTGATCGTGGCGGCGATGGCCATTCCCATTGCTGCCGTCTTCTCGTACTACATGGCTCTGAACCTGAACCTCGACGCGTCGTACATCGACACCAACGGCAGCGCGGTTGGCGTGATCCTTGTCGTCGCCTCGGTCTTCGGTATCTCCCGAATCGCCGACGACGAACGGTGGACCGACCGTGCCGGCACGGCACTCGCGCTCGCTGCAGCGTATTTCGCGCTCACCTGGGTTCGATACGGAGATCCAACGCTCAGTGCTGATGCCCAACCACACATCGTCTGGTTCGGATTCTGCGTCGTCGCATTCACCCCAGCAGTAGTGCTGATCCCGGCGTCGAAGTGGGCGTGGAGCGTCTACCGCAGCCGCACAGCATCGAACGTCGAAGCCACCAACTAGTCGTCGAAGCGAGCAAACTCGCTGATCTGCCCGGCCTCGGCGAGCTCGCGCTGCAACGTCTTCTCGTCGTACTTGGTGAATAGCGCCCCAGCAGTGAGATAGAGCAGTGCCCCACCGAGACCAGTGAGGCGGATGCCCAAGTCGTCGCCAACGTCTCGACCAAACTGCAACAGCAGCGCGAACATCACGATGCCAAGCGTCGTTGCCAGCTTCTGCAGGAACGTCCGTGTTGCATAGAACATGCCAGCCTGCGCATCGCCTCCGGTGCGGGCGGCGTGTTCGGCGATGTCGGCCAGGATCCACTGTGGCATCACGCTCAAGATCGCAAAGGGCAGCGCGAACACTGCGATCGGAAGCGCAGCCTGCACGAACGGCAGCGAGTCGATAATCCCAAGCCCGGTGATAGCGAGGAACACGCCGGCGGCCACGATGAACGCGAAGATCGTCAAGCGCTTGCCTCCGCCCTGACGTCGAGCCCATCCCGCAACCAGCGGAAAGAGAAACGCCGACACGACGACCATCAGCAACAGCATCAGTGTGCTGACCCATTCCTCAAGCTCGAGCAGCACCGTGATGTAGAACAAGATGCCCGTCTGGATGATGGCGAGTCCGCCGAAGTACGCGAAGTCAGCAGCGGCGTAGAAGCGGAAGAACTTGTTGCCGAGTACCGTCTTGAGCGATTCGCGCAGCGGCATTGTCGACGGCTCGTTGTGGGCCCACTTGGCCTCGTCGATCATCACGACCGGAACCGCCATGAAGGCCAGTGCGATGAAACAGACGATGCCCACCGCAACCTGCCAGCCGCGGACGACGGAGAACGGGCCATCGAGTAGGCCAGCGATAAACAGCGTCATTGCCGCGAGGACCAAACCAATCGCCCAGGCCATCGAGGTCCACGTGGAGATTCGCAAGCGTTCGGCTGGTGTCGAACCGAGGTCGGCAACGAGAGCGAACGCTGGTGTCACGTATGCCGTCAGGCTGACGTAGAGGACGACCTGAATACCGAGCAGCCACACGATGTTCCAGCCACTCTCGCTTCCAACCGGAGGCACAAACATGAGAAGCGTGGCCAGCGCCGCCGGGAACATGCCGAGCTTCATGAACGGAATTCGGCGGCCCTTGGGGTTTGTGCTGCTGTCGGATTTGCTGGCGATCAGCGGATCGGTGATCGCATCGGTGAGGCGGCCGGCGGCGGCGATCAACGCAATCACGTTCAAGATGCCGAGCAGCGTCGCGTCGGTCACCAGGTTCGGTAGGCCCGCGGTGTCGGGAGGCAAATAGAAGAAGACGAGGAGGGTGTTGATCAAGTTCACCAGGATGCTCATGCCGAGGTATCCAGCCGACAGCGCCAAAATGATGCTCTTCGGCAAGTCCTTGGGCGTCTCGTTTTGCATGGCCCTATCCAACTACATCTCGCTGCTCGCTCTCGCCATTCCCCCCAAGATCCAGCTCTTCTCCTGGTGAACACCCAATAAAGGGGTGATTCTGACGTAAAGCGACCCCGAAACGATGCCGAACCCTCCGGTGATGATTCTTGTTGACGAAGCTGTTGATCGGTTGAACAACGCTGGCGCCCCCTATGGCGTTCGCGTTGCGCCGTGGGCCACTCGTGGGCTGCTTCGCGCGAAGCAGCGCAACACCAGCGCAAGCGACATCAACCAACTCGAACGCTCGATTGCCCCGCTCGAACTGCCAACAGAATTCCGCACGTTCATCACCCGCTGGGATCCCTCGAGTCTGCAATGGCCGGTGTTCGATGGCTTGATCCCGGTGAAGCACCTCGCAGAACGGCGGTCGATGGAACGACCCGCGAGTGCAGAAGTGCTCCTCCCGATCGCTGATTGGGGGCATTCTCGAATCTGGCTTGAGCTCGCGTCCGGCAGTCATCCGGGAGGTCGGATATTCCAGAGCTACTACGACGAGAACCAGCTCGGCCTGTGGGCGTTCGGGTTCTCGAACCTGCTCGACCTTGTAAGCACAGCCTTCGAACGCGACTTGATCGACGACCGGACCGGCTCGCTCCATGAACGTCACTTTCATGCGGTCGTCAAGCGTTCCCTCGATTCATTGATCGGGGTTGATGGCCCTCGCGTCTTTCCCGAGTTCGATCGTCAGTCGTATCCCGAACACTGGCTCGCAGCTGAAGGCCTTGGTCCCGAGCACTTTGCGCTTCGCGGCGCAACGCATTCGGTCGAGGACTTTCGAGACCAACGGTCCACGCACACCTCACTCGTCGCAACACTTGTGGGCACCTACGAGTCAGGTGT
>CAKZVC010000110.1 GCA_937922235.1 uncultured Acidimicrobiales bacterium
GGCATCGAAGAAGTTTGCCTTCATGGGCTCGTTGACGTACGAGGCGGGCAAACTATCGGCGAAAGCGTCTCGCAGTATTCGCTTCGACTTCTCCGGCCTATTTCGCTGCCACGCACTTAGGCCGAGAACGGCTTCGACATAGGAGCGATCGGCAAACGGCACCTGAACTTGTACTCCGTGCAGAGCGCCAGCGCGTTCTAGGGACGTCATCGTGCGCTGGACCCACGAGTCTGCGACAAACCGGTCTCGGACATGCGTCGAATACCTCCGGTTGTTGATGACGCCGCTAGCGAAGATGCGTGCGACGGCTTTGATCGTTCGGGGCCACGGTTCGCCCCAATCGGTGTTGCGGTCACGTGCAAAAGCGGGAACTCTACGGAAGTCACGGTCCCAGATTGACTGCGCTAGCGGGCCACCGGCCATGGTCAACCATTCATCACCAAGATGACCGGTCAGCAGACGATCCACTCCGATGCGCCCGGCATGTTCGATTGTCGAGCCGGACATCCAAAATGTCGGGTGTGTCGGCCCATGGATTCGAATGTCGTCGACCACGCGGTCGACGATGTCGGGAGGTTTGATCTCGACGATGTCGTGCGCAAGCCCGTGTTGCTTCGCCAGCTCTGCGGCACGTTGCGTCTCGTCGTCGTCGAGGCCCACTGTTCTATGTGTGATGAGGTGTGGCGAGAACTGTTGGGTTGCAGCGGACGCAGCAATGACCCCACTGTCCACACCGCCGCTCGTCTGACAGGCCAACACGTCGCTACCTGCAGAGCGATCCTGCACTGCATCGTCGACGAGCTGTCGGATCAGCGTTAGAGCCTCGCGGTCTTCTGGACGATCGCGAGCCGCAAAGGACCGCTGCCGAACAATTACCGTCTCGGCGAGCGTGACGATCGAGTCTGGAGGCACGCTCTTCACGCCCTCGTAGAACGTCGCATCGATCGGGGGCTGGGTCTTCTCTTCGTAGTGTTCGGTTGTCGAGCGGTCTTCAGACACCATGCCGTAGGCGAGGATTTGCGCTGCGAGGGGCTCGGAGGCCACTGCGGTGATCGCCTCGTTGCTGGCCCAACAGAGAGGCCGTGTTCCCATGAAGTCCCTGCTCAAATGGACTTTGGCGGACCGACTGTCAATGACGAGGGCGCAGTGATCGCCGGTGAGCCGTTCGATGGCCCGAACACCCTCTGCTCGAACCTGCCCGAGCAGTTCGGACGCTGCCGGTGCACCGCTGCCGGAAGAGAGGGCCACAAGGACGCCACCGTCTTGGGCGATCTCCATGTCGCCAACTGCCCGGACATGCCATCCACCGAAGTCGAACGCCACGGAGTCTCCTCGGCGCCAGTGGATCACCTCGTGAGCGGCGGCCACTCTGCTGGCTGTCGATGAATGAGCGGTCATGGCGAAGAGCGCGCCGACGCTCGTCATCGACGTATCCGGTGCAACACGGCGTGTTTCGGCGAGTCGTCTATTGGCTCTAGCCAGGCGTGGGCATCCAGCTTCACGGGTGCGTCTGGACCGCCTTGTTCCGTCGCTGCACCGATTACTAGTTCGCTCTCGGCGCCGCGACGTCGTAGGTACTGGCTTCGAGCTAACGACCGAGCGAGACATGCACCGGCACCACGGAAGTCTCCTTCGTGCGGGATCACAACGGCCGAGGTGGGCTTTCGTGTTTTCGGAAGCGCATCGAATATCGCAAGGCTCCGTCGCCAGGAAAACGATCTCACGACTAAACGAGCACTAACTGCGAGTACGACAGGTTCGATTCGAGCAAGGCCCTTCGCAGGCCGGAGCTCGATAGTGGACAGCAGGCGTGTCACGGTCATACGGAGCTCCTTTCTGGGCTAACCAACAACGCAAAGTATCGCACCTCGGACTTTGAGTCTTGGGCCTTTGGCCTAGATCACTCTGCGTGTCAAAAGTCGTCCGTAATGGCGTCTCTAGCAACCCCTCGTTTATCTATACCACTCTGGGTGTTGTACATGGCCCTAGATCGTGCGTAAGCTACTCAAAGTGTAAACGAAAGGCGTGGCAATGCAGAACAACTATGAGACCCCAGAACTCGTTGAGCTCGGAGTCCTGTCAATGGACACCCTCTCATCGAGCGCTAGCGCTGGTGTTGGCAAGGGCGACGATAACGGCGAGGAAATCAACCCCGGCGGAAACTAGTCCGATCGACCCTGAGGGGGGCAGGCCTTACGGGCCTGTCCCCCTTAGCTCGTTTTGAAGTACCGTTTCGTGACGTCCGCTAGGAGCGAAAGGCGACATCTCATGACGACCGAGCTGCTGACAAAGAACCCGCAGGTGATGAGCACCGAGCTACCCGATGGTGGCAGTGTGCTCCTCGACCTCTCGTCCGAGCTGTACTTCGGATTGAACTCCGTCGGCACCCAGATTTGGGAATACGTAGGCGACGGGGCTACGGCGACGGAGATCATCGATCGGCTCGACGCCGAATATGAGCAGGTCGATAGGGCAACACTCACTAAAGATGTAACGGCCCTGGTCGCCGAACTCAAAGAACGAGAACTGCTGGTCGGCCTAAGCAGTTGAAATGAGCCAAGGTCCCCGATGGCTAGCGGAGCGGCTCGGCCTCTTTCTGTGCGCTGGAGCGATCGACGACCAATTGCTGGCCACTATTGACGGCGGGTGGGAGCACTGGCCATCGAAGGACTCGACCGTGTACAGCGGTCAAGATTCAGAGCTCACAACGAATCGCAGGTATCGAGCGAGCCGCAGACTGTATCCTCCGGTTGATGTGCAGGAGCAGTTGTCGAGCACAATCGGACAACTGCTGCCATCGATAGCTAGCCACTTTGAAGTAGCGCTAACTTCCCTCGAGGAGACACAAGTGCTTCGCTACAGTGTGGGCGACCACTTCGCTAAGCATCGAGATGGCCGGACCGGCGGTCAGGAGTCGGTGCCCGGAAGACGTCGAATCTCGTTGGTTTGTCTGTTGAGTGCGCCGCAGGACTACGCCGGTGGCGACTTCGTGATCTTCCCAACAGCAATCGATGGGCACGGCCGCGGTCTCGGGTTACGGCTTGACGCAGGAGAGCTTCTCGCTTTCCCAGCCGATTTGGAGCATCAAGTCACCGCTGTTGAACAAGGCACTCGGCTGTCCGTCGTAACGTGGGCCTCATGACAGACGTTGACGGCGAGGACTTCGGTCGATGGGCCGAACCGTCTTTTTGGTTGGAGACCTGTCCGTGGATGACGATCAGCGACCTGCCCTTTCAGACCGCACAGCGTCTAGATCCCGCCCCAGGAACCAATCTCGAACGTGAGCGCCAGCTCACCGAGGGATACCTTCGCTTCGATGACCTGTTCGCCGCCGACACCGTCGAACCAATTCGTCAAGCCGTCGAAACACTCGACTCGCTCGGGCTCCCGACACCATTTGTCTATGCATTCGACGAGGTTTGGAAGCTCTATGCGAGTGCAGAGTCAACGCTCGAGGCGCTCGTTGGCGAAGACTTTCTTGTCGGAGGAGACCTCTGGGCGTGGCACCTGCCGCCAGGACCGTCTAGCTCGGGCTGGGGTCCTCATCGAGACGACCAATTCGCGAATGAGGGATTCAATGCCGACGGCAACCCCACCCACATCTCACTGTGGGTTGCACTGAGCGATGCTGACGAAACAAACGGCTGCATGTATGTGCTACCCAAAGATCAGTCCGAGTGGCACGGCGGATCTGTTGATGGCCTGACCTTGCAAGAAGCATCGTCGGTAAGGGCGCTACCGGCGAGCGCTGGCACGCTTCTGTCGTGGACATCAGACGTTCTCCACTGGGGCGGCAAGAGCACGTCACGAGCACAACGCGCTCGAACAAGCATTTGTCTGTACGCGCAGCGGAACGACTACCGGCGTCTTACGACCGACATGGTCGGCCTTTCAAGCTCTGTCCCATTCGTGCATCGGCTTGGCATTATCTCGCGAGCACTAATTCGCTATCGACGGAGCGCGCTCCACCCCGACCTGGTTGCGTCCGACGGATTGCTGGCCTTCGCCACCGAGCACGAGCAGCGCTTTCAGAAGTGGCTAGCTGTCATGCACGCGGTCGCTAATGCAGGTACCGACGCGTGAAGACCTTCGTCGTGAACTTGAGGAGACGGCCGGACCGTCGGAAACATATGGAGCAGGCACTCGCCGATTTCGACGATGTTACGTTCACCAGCGATTGGGATGGTCCCTTTGATGGGGCTGAGCTCGATCTGTCGGCGTTGCCGGCACCGTTCGGTGTGTACCAGGACTGGGAGCTTCCGTTCTCGTCAGGCCACCGATATTGGGATCGTCCTCTACGTCCAGGCGAAGTTGGCTGCACGTTGAGCCACGTGCATGTATGGCAGCGCGTAGCCAGCGAAGCGGAACCGTGTTTGATCCTCGAAGACGATGTCCAACTTGCCGAGTCGACAACTGAGCGGTGCATTGAACTACTCGACGTCATGGACGCAACGAACGGGCTTGGGCTCGTCTATCTCGGCCGGTCGGGGGTTGGCCCCGAACCGGAGCCACAAGATGGGCTCGTCTATTCACCCGGATTTAGCTACGGAGCGTTCGGATACATACTCACTCCTGAGGCGGCCGAGGCCTTTTTGGAGACCCCCATCGCAACGCACATCATTCCGGTCGATGAGTTTCTGCCGGCAATGTACATGGAACATCCCCGCCCCGATATTCGGATGCTCTTTCCCAAAACTACGTCGGCGGCAGCTACGGTCCCCGATTTGGTGACAACAGACCTGTCGATGGGCAGTGACAGCGAAACGGCGTGCGACGCTGCCTTGGAGGCACCAACGTGAATGGCGATCTGACGACAGACGAAGCGCTCTCGTTGATCGACCCTTTGTTGGTTAGTGAGCTTCCAGACGGAATGGTCCGAGAGCTACTGGACGTAGCGAGGGGTATCCCCCACCGCTCAAGGTTCGTGCTGACGACCCCCCAACTGAACTTGATACGAAGACACCGCGTCTTGCCGCTCGTGCCGATCGAGTGGGCCGATAGCGCAGAGACCGCCCACGAACGAATCCGAATCGCCGGACTGCAACTCTCTCTCGAACGGTCATGGCGCGAGCTGAACGAGGTGTTAGGCCCGCTTTCAGACTCGGTCCGTGTGCTCAAAGGTATGGCCACAAGCAGATTGGACTATCCAACTCCTGCCCTCAGACACACCGGCGACATAGATCTTCTCGTGCCGTCCGATCTCCTGGCCGAGACAGCCGACCTACTTCTCCGCAACGGTTACAAACACGAGTCGTTCGTTGACATACGCCGCCTTCCGATGGACAAAGGATTTCCACTTATCGATAAGAACGGCCTGGAGGTGGATCTGCACACTCGCCTGTTATGGAAACGCTCCACCGAAGTGCGTGAGCTATTCGAAAAGCCCGTATCGATCCCCTCGCTA
>CAKZVC010000111.1 GCA_937922235.1 uncultured Acidimicrobiales bacterium
TCTTCGACTGACCGCATGCACACCACGCGTATTGCTCACCTGCATTCAGCGTCACCGGGACGGGTGTGTTGGCGGCAATGATCGGCTCGGACATGTGGGACCCCTCGAATTTAGTTTCGCTTTGCAACTACTTACGGCTCGCACTGTAGGACAGGTAGTTGCACCCCGCAACTACTTCGCCAGGAGTACGCTGGGCGCATGGCCCAGCTCAGTTCCACCGACGCAGTAGCGGCGTGGCGATCACTGCTCGAGACGTTTACCGACATTCGAGATGTGCTCGCCGAGGAACTTCAAGACGCCGAAGGCATCGAACTCGAGCACTACGAGGTCCTCCTCATGCTCTACGAGGCAGGATCAGACGGCATTCGCCCATCCGACCTTGCTGACAAGCGACGCGTCAGCCGCAGCGGTATCACCCGCCTCGTCGACAAACTCGAAACCCAAGACATCGTCGAGCGCAACGACTGCGGCGACGATGGCCGCGGTCGTGTCCTCGTCCTCGGCCGAGAAGGAAAGCGGCTCTTCGCCCGCGCTGGCCGAGTTCACCTCGATGGCATCGAACGTCATGTCGGTCAGCGGCTGACCAGCACGGATATGGCCGACCTTCAGCGAATCCTGGCCAAGCTCGGCGAGACGCCTCAAACATGAGGACCTAGCGGAGTCAGGCGACTCTGGTGAACAGATAGGCGAAGGGCGATTTGGTGTACCCGATTCCACGGCGACTCTCGTGGAGCGTGTCGACCGTGATCTCCTGCGGCTTCTTCGGGATCAGATAGCCATCGAGGTTCTTTGTGTCGACCTTGTAGCCTGCCGACTCCGAGATGGCGACGCCGACGAGCTGGTAGCGAGAGTCGATGGAAGCCATCGCTGCGTCGCCATGGCTCGGATTCACGAGCAGTGTTCCTCCGACCTTGAGGTGCTGAGTGCAGTGCTCGGAGATGAATCCGGCGTAGAGGGAAATGAGCAGGTCGAAGTGATTGTCGGGCAGGGCGAGGGTGCTCGTGTAGTCGGCGTGCACGAACGTGATGTCGCTGTTCACCGGCCCGTTGTGCGCTGCGACGATCTCGGCCACTCCGTCGACGTCGTCGAAGAATCCTGGAGTTCGCTTGTCGACGTCGAGGTACGTAACCGACCCGAACACGAACGAGGGCGCAATATCGACGTAGCAGCCCGGGTAGAGCACATTCTCGGCCTCGATCGCCTCAGCTACTGCGGAGAAGAAGCGCCAGCGGTCGCCCTCATGTTGGTCTTGTTTCGACCAGAGGTCTGCTGTCTGGGGCTTCACTGATCCGTCCAACCGATGTACACGGCTTGCTCGTCGTGCTGGTTGCGGCCTGCCGTGGTTCCGTTGTCCATGTCGTCACCATAGCTAGGCGTGTAGGAGGCTTACCCCATGACGGCGCGCACCTTTGTTCCATTCGACAGTCTGTGGCAGATGCGCATCGATGTTCCGTACTCGCTGCTCGTTCGAGACGGCGACTATGCGTGGAGCTGTGGCCAGTTGGCGCTCGATGGCGACTCAAACGTGCTCGCTGCTGGCAACCTCGCCGAACAGAGCTCGCTGGTGGCCGGCTACATCGCTCAGGTCCTCGAACGCGGCGGCCTGGGGCCCGAACATCTGAAACGCCTAGTGCTCTACTACGTTCCAGACGGTCCTGGGACGGAGCAGATCGAGCACATGTGGTCTGCATTTCGTTCGGTCCTCGGCGACGACGTACTGCTCGACCCAGTGCCGGTTCCGCATTTCTATTACGACGGCATCGTGCTCGAAGTCGACGCCTTCGCCGGCCCGATAGTCGACGATCGTTTCGAGTGGGTATCGATCGACACCCCCAGCAGCGACGTGAACTCATCGATCGAAACGATCAGCACTGAGGGATTACTGACTAGCCGCTGGTTCGCTCCCACGACACGATTGGCTGACACCGCCGCCGATCTGGAAGCCCGTGGACTTGTGCACGACGCTGGCGCCGTTGTCTCAGCGGGTCCGTTTGCTGATCGGGTCCGAGGCTCGCTCCTCTATGTCGATGGTCCGTGCGCCGAGCAACACTCGTCGGCGAATAATGTCCGCGTCACCTCACGCCGTGCTGACGGCTTCGGCTGGGTCGCGGCCAGGTCGACCGACGCATCGAAGGGGCTTGTCGAGCAGACCGAACAGATCATGGACGCCATCGCCAAGTGCCTCGACGACCAGGGTGTGGGATTCGATGCCGTAGTGAAATCGACAACGCTGTATGTCGGAGGCAGCTCGGCGGAGGAACTGCACGACAACATGTCGGTGCGAAACCGTCGGTACGAGAAGCCAGGGCCGGCATCGACAGGACTACCGGTCTTCGGTTTTGCCGACCCAGCAACACTGGTTACCGTCGACGTTCTTTACCTCAGCTGACCACTGCCGTTCCTAGGCGCAGCGTAGTGAGATCCAACCGCTGGTTGGCCGAACTGTTGACACGCTCCGGTGCCCGCGTACAGTCAAAGAACCGTCACCATAAGGAATGCGCAATGAGCGAGACCCAGCTAGTGCCCGAATACGTGCACGTCCCCCGATTTCCTGCTGGGTCTCAGGAGAGCCTCGACTATCTCGACTCCGAGGGCTACGTCGTCATCGCCAACGCACTGTCACCGACCGACGTTGAGCGTGCCCTCGACCTGACGTGGAACTACCTCGAAAACCTCGGCACCGGCGTCGACCGCACCAACGTCGACACGTGGGGTGACGATCGGTGGCCCATCAACGTGCATGGCGGCATCGTGCCGAGCCAGGGAATCGGCCAGAGCGCTGCACAATGGTTCATTCGTTCAGCGCCGGATGTGAAGAAGGCATTCGCCGCGGTCTGGGACGACGAGGACCTGCTCGTGAGCTTCGACGGCATGGCACTATGGCGCCCCACCGACGTCAACCCCGACTGGGTGACCGACCGAGGTGGCGCATGGTTGCACCTCGACCAGCATCCCGTCAGCCGCCCCGGCCGCCAGTGTGTGCAGGGAGCTGTCACGCTCACGGCCACGTCGTCTGATATCGGCGGCAACATCATGGTGCCGGGGTCGCACAAGTGGTTCGCCGACATCCCGACTCGTTACGCCAAGCGGCTTGCGGCCATCCCCGTAGATCAGGACCACTTCCGCTTCCCGATGGATGACCCGCAGCTGCAGGAGACTCCGCCGCTTATGGCGCACATGGAGGCCGGCGACATGATGTTGTGGGATTCCCGCACCGTGCACTGCTCGAGCCCTGGCCCGCAGACAGCGTTGACAACCGATCGCTTGGCACCCGAGCTCAGCCGCATCGCCAGCCTCGTCTGCATGATGCCCCGGGCGCACTCGAACCCCGAGGTCATTGCGCATCGGCGGGCCGCTGTCGAGAACCGAACCTCCACCACGAACTGGAGTGACCGGTGGATCAACGCTGACGAGTTTCCGATGGTGCTCAAAGAAGGCGACCCAACGAAGTACCTGCTCCCCCCGGTTCCGCAGCTGGACGACTACCAACGCTCGCTCGTCGGTTAGCCAATCCATGACCCAGCAACAGCTCACGCCCGTCTATACCCATGTTCCCCGTTTCGAGGCCGGTTCTCAGGAGAGCCTCGACCATCTCGAGTCCGAGGGCTACGTCGTCATCGCCACCGCACTCTCCCCCGATGAGGCACAGCATTCGCTCGACCTGACGTGGGACTACCTCGAGCAGCTCGGCACGGGCATCGATCGCACCGACAGCAGCACGTGGGGCGACGACCGCTGGCCGATCGTGACCTCGGGCGGCATCGTGCCGGCGCTGGGCATCGGACACAGTGCAGCTCAGTGGTTTGTCCGCTCAGTGCCGTCAGTGAAGAGGGCGTTCGCTGCGATATGGGATGATGACGACCTGCTGGTCAGCTTCGACGGCATGGCGCTGTGGAGACCGACCACGGTCGACCCCGAATGGGAGACGACCCGTGGTGGCGCATGGCTACACGTAGACCAGCACCCGATCACTCGGCCGGGCTTCCATTGCGTGCAAGGCGCAGTGTCACTGCTGCCAAGCTCGCCAGCCGTGGGCGGCAACATTCTGATTCCCGGCTCGCATAAGTGGTTCGCTGAAATTCCGGCCCAGTACGGCGAACGGCTTGGACGCCTACCCGAATCGCTCGACCACTTTCGATTCCCAGCCGACGACCCACGGTTGCAGAACACACCGCCGATCATGGCTCACCTGGAAGCCGGTGACATGATGCTCTGGGATTCACGCACCGTGCACTGTTCGAGTTCCGGAATCGAACCGCCCTCCGCATCCGATTCAGCCCAGCCATCACTCATCCGGGCCGCGAGCTTGGTGTGCATGATGCCAAGGTCAGTTGCAACCGACGATGTGCTCGCCCAACGGCGCGCCGCCATTGCGACGCGAACCTCGACAACCAACTGGAGCGATCGCTTCATCAGCACTGACACCTACGCCGAGATGCAACGCGCCGAGAACCTCGATCGGTTCCGACTTCCGCCAGCACCACAGCTCACGGAGACCCAGCTGGACCTCGTCGGCTAGTGGACGTCTCCCCCTTCGTCATTGACGTGAGCGACGAGGCAATTGCCGATCTGCAAACACGACTGACCGCCACCCGATGGCCCGACCGTGAGCTCGTCGATGACTGGAGCCAAGGCGTACCCCTCTCGTACGCCCAAGAACTCTGTGAATACTGGGCCAACGAGTACGACTGGCGTCGGTGCGAGGCAGCGCTCAACTCGTACCCGAACTTCACGACCGCCGTCGATGGGTTGGGTATTCACTTTCAGCACATCCGCTCGCCTCACGACGACGCAACACCGATGATCATCAGCCACGGATGGCCCGGCTCGATCCTCGAGTTCCAGAAAGTCATCGGCCCGCTCACCGACCCGACATCACACGGCGGCGCCGAAGCCGATGCCTTCCACCTCGTCATCCCGTCGCTGCCCGGCTACGGATGGAGTGAACATCCGACGGCCACCGGCACTGGCATCGAGCAGATCGCCGAGATGTGGGACACCTTGATGGTGGGGCTCGGATACGAGGGATACATCGCCCAAGGCGGAGACTGGGGCGGCGCAATTACCACCCAGATCGGCATCCAGGCACGCGGCGCCTGCCGAGCAATCCACACAAACATGCCAATGGCAGCTCCCGACCCGGCCACGATGCATGAGCTCACCGACGCCGAGCAGTCAGCGATCAAAGCGCTCAAGTTCTACGACCGCTGGGACTCGGGTTTCTCGAAGCAACAGTCCACTCGCCCCCAGACGCTGGGCTACGGACTGGCCGACTCGCCCGCTGGCCAAGCGGCGTGGATTGTGGAGAAGTTCACCGCCTGGAGCGACTGCGGCGGACATCCCGAGAACGTACTCACACGGGACGAGCTACTCGACAACATCTCGCTCTATTGGTTCACGGGAACGGCAACATCGTCGGCTCGCCTCTATTGGGAAAGCTTCGGTAAAGCGGGCTCGGACGAGGTTCAGCTGCCGACGGGCTGTTCGATGTTTCCCAAGGAGATCATCCAACCCAGCCGACGCTGGGCCGAAAAGCGCTACCGCAACATCGTGTACTGGAACGAGCTCGACAAAGGCGGCCACTTCCCTGCCCTCGAACAGCCGGACGTCTTCGTAGCAGAGCTTCGGGCTGCGAAGCCCGTGCTCCTCGGCGCCTAGCTCGCAAGCAACTCGACAAGCTCGTCATGACCGTGATGGCGGGCCCAGCCTGCGGCGTCGCTGTTTGCCAAACCATCGCGAATTGTGACGTCTGCTCCAAGGGTGACAAGCCACTCGACTAGGTCACGATTTCCGCGCCAGACCGCAGCGTGCAGGGCCGTTCCGCGCCAGTGGTAGCCAGGAGGCTTCGCATTGATGTCGACGCCCTTGTCCAACAGCAGCGCCGCTGCGTGCTGGTGTCCGGCGTTGACCGCCATCACGAACGCGTGGTTGACGATTGCGGCGCTGTCGGAAGCGAGCTCGCCTGGAATCGTGTCGGGGAACGGCGACCCAATCGGACCTGCGTTCGGGCTCAGCTCCCCTCCAACGAAGAACCCCTCGATCGCTTCGACGTCGCCCATACCGGCAGCTGTGCTCAACGCGCGGACACGAGCTCCTCGAGCCACCAGGAGCTCGGCGATGTCCTGGTGCGCCCAATAGAGAGCTTCGTCAAGGGGACTCCATTGCTCATCCTCGCCGTCGACATGGACGCCCCGATCGAGCAAGAACTCCAAGACGGCGCGACTGCCACATCCGGCGGCCGCAACCAACGGCAAGTGGGTTGCAGCGCCTGCCTCCATCAGGATCTCGGCTGACCCGACTGGATTCGTCAGGTTCGGTTCCTCGCACGCCACGAACTGAAGAAGCGTTGGATGACTTTCCGACGAAACCCGAGTCGCTAGCCCCGGATCAGCCTTGAGCAGCGAGCGAAGTTCGTCCAGCTCGCCGCCATAGATCGCCAGCGCTGCCGGCCCGAAATCCTCATCCATCAGATTTCCCCTGAGCATCGTCGGGCGATGTGTCGTAGTACCCGAAACAACTCTTGTAGACGTAGCCGAGGTCAGGTTTGTCCGGCCCGTAATAGTTGGTCGCTGCCCCATCGAATGGGCCAACCCTCACCAAGCGATCGCCATCTTCCCAACTCATCGACATGCTGTGTTCGGTCTCCCAGTCGACAGCGACGTCAGCGATGACGTAGATCTTGCTTTCGGCATCGCCTGAACCGGGTGAGCCGTGGGCCATCGAGATCGACGTGACTCGCGCAAACTTCCACACGTCCTCTTCGGGAGGAAGCGCACCACCCATGCCTTCCAACGCGTGGTCGCCAGCCATGTCGACAACATCCATGCAGTACGCGTGAAGGTGCCGGGCATCGCCACGGCGATTCTCGGCCGGAATCGTCAAGAAGCGTTTGAAGACCGGGAGCGCTTCATCGACCGGCACTTCGATGAAGTGGACGCGCACCCTCTTGTCGTCGAAATAGGGAACGGCTACTTCACCATCGTTCGCCAATATGTCGATCAGCTCCGCGTCGGTCATGGCATTCATTCTGCCCCACGAGCTGCGCCAAAATCGCTAGGACTTGCGGAGCCCTGCGAAGAATGACTTGAGCGTCTGTGCGCACTCGTCGCCGAGCACGTTGTGCTGGACCTCGAAGGTGTGGCGCAACCGTGGGTCGACGCCGAAGTTGTAGACCGAGCCGAGCGCACCGGCTTCGAGGTCGGGGGCGCCGAACACGACCTTCTGAATCCGAGCGTTCAGGGCCGCCCCTGCACACATCGTGCAGGGTTCGAGCGTGCTGACGATGACCGCATTGTCGAGCCGCCACGTTCCGAGCTGTTCACAGGCGTCTCGCATCGCAAGCACCTCGGCGTGCGCGGTTGGGTCATGGGTGAGCTCTCGTTCGTTGTGGCGGGACGCAATGACCTCGCCCTCCACGACTACGAGGGCTCCGACGGGAACATCACCGTGGGGAATCGCCAACTCCGCTTCTGCAAGAGCCAAGCGCATGAGGTCTTCGTAATCCATGGGGAGAAGCTAGCCGGATTTAGGCATTCCGCTTTTCAGCCAGCTTTCTCTCCAACGTGCACTATGGACCTGTGCCTCTACGAATCATCACCCGGATCGCCTTAGTTGCGCTCATTGTTGCCGGTTTTGCATTCCTCGCAATGGCCTATCGCCCAGGTTTGGAACCGGCACTCGGCAGGGAGAACATCACCGTCGGCTACGACGAGGCCTTCACTCTCGGCCTCGGACGTTACGTTGTCCTGGACGCAACCGATGGACAGTTTCTCGACCTTGCTGCCGACGTCCAGCTTTGGGACTGGGTGCGTCTCGAGAACCTCACCGAGTCGTACGAGGTCGAGCTGAACGACAGCCGCGGCTTCGACGACCTAACCGTCGCCGACTTCGGGATCGGGGGCGAATCGGAGCTGATCTTCAGTCAGCCTGACTGCATCCCCGAGATCTGTCCGTTTCCCGACGACATCGGCAAGGGCGACTTCGCTTTCGAGATCGAATGGATATCAACCCCAGGTGTGTCTGGGAAACGATTTCTTACTTCGCTTTGGTTCTTCGGTATCGCAGCGGCGCTTGGCATATCGCGCTGGTTCACTCGACATCGGACGGAGGATAGGGCGCTGGTCTAGCTGCCACCGTTAAGACGTAGATCGAGGTAGAGGTTCGACACGGCTGCCAGGTCTCCTGAACCTATAGCCCGGGCTTCCGCTCGTTGCGGGCATCGACAAGGTGAGCCCCGATCTCAGTCACAAGCGTGACGAAGATGCCAATCCCCACCAGCACATAGCCCATCGTGAAGATCTTGCCTGCGTTCGTCGTGGGTGAGATGTCGCCATAGCCCACCGTCGTCAAAGTGATCACCGAAAAGTAGAGACTGTCCAACCAGAGCAGATCCTCGACGAATCGATAGAAGACCGTCCCAATCGCGATCACTACCGCCGCAAGAGCGAGCAAGCTTCGACCCGCTGGGTCGCCAAAGAACGACTGCATTCCCCTCATCATTGAACCCATTCGCGCTCCATTCGTAGTGGAGACGATCGTAAACCGTTCAAGCTGCGAGACTTGAGCAATGTTCAGATCCGTACGCCGATTCGTCTTGCTGTGCGTAGCAGCCGTTTTCCTCTCGGCATGCGGCGATGCTTCGACCAGCTCCGCGGGTGAGCCCGTTGAAGCACCAACGCTCACGACCGAGGTACTGCACACCGGGCTAGAGGGGCCAACGCAGTTCGTGCTCGACGGCGACCGGTTCATCGTCGCTCTGATCAATGGCGACGAGAACGGTGGTGACGGACAAGTTGTTGGCG
>CAKZVC010000112.1 GCA_937922235.1 uncultured Acidimicrobiales bacterium
GCTCCAGTCGATCACCGGTCAGAACCTTGGCACCGTCGCAACGTCTGCTGCGCTCGACGCACTCACCGACCCTGACGGCACGGTAGCGATCGAAGACAACGACTTCGCCATCCTCGGCGTAGACGAAGGCGGACGTGAAGCAGGTATCTACGTTGCTTCAGGTGGCAGCTTCCCGGCGACCCCGGCCTACCAGTTCCCCGACAACCTCGTCTTCGCTGCAGCGACCCTCGTTTCGATTGCAGGCGGCGCAGCAGGCACAGCGTCAACCGTCGCACGTTCGGACCACCAGCATAATGAGCCGGTCGGCGCAGCATTGCCGCTCAACGATGGCACTGCGGGTCGACGTTTCATCTCTGACGGTTCTGGCGCACTTCCTGCCGGCGACTACGTTCTCCCTGTCGTTGGACAGCCTTGGGTTCAGGCGTAGCCCATGGCCTTTCCACTCGCGCCGTCGCTCGGCGACACACACGTCGAAGACCAACTAGCCTACATCGCAGCCGACGATGGCACGGGCACCATCTTCTGGAAGCGCGACACCGCTCCGCTAACGGCAAGCATCGCCTCGAACGCCACGGCAATCGCCGCGGTCCCTGCAGTTATCGATGAAGACGACTTTGCGACAGACTCGGACGCGAGGCCAGCGAGCCAGCAGAGCGCTAAGGCTTACGTAGACAACTCGGTGGTCACCATCGATCACCTGAAGTCTGCGGCTGGCGTCCTCAATCCAGAGATTCTGGCACACTTTGTCTCGGGTGACGTTCTGCGCACAGCTTCATACTTTCAAGACTCCGACCTTGGCGGCACAACATACCGCGTGGTGGGGGCGGGCACAGGCACTGACGACGGAGGTTCGTTCATTGACGTAGACGGTGCCCGTCAATTGCAGGCAGTGTTCGGCAGTTCATTCGATGTGACTCAATTCGGTGCTGTCGGTGACTCTACGTGGGATGGCTCCGCATGGATTGGAACCGACGACACGATTGCAGTACAAGCGGCCGTGTCGCTCGCGAGTTCAACGGGCAAGGATCTGACTTTCTCGGTCGCCTGCCTCTGCACCGAGCAGTTAGACTTGGACCGCGGTGGATTCGCCATGATTGGCTTTGGCGACGAAACCGGCTTGCGTTTCTCGTGGTACGACTACGACACTGCCACGGAGCTTGCAACCCGGGACACATACCTGAGCGGCGTCTCGGGCGTTGATGCTGGAGTTCCCCGATTTGCCAACTTGGCGATTCGCGACATGATGATCGCGGGCACTAACCCCGCCTATTCATGGGGCAACAATGCCGAAAACCCCGGTCGTTCCATTTCAGAGGCACTCCCTACTCGCGGGCACGGGTTCCGAATCAGCAATGTCAGGTTTTGGCGCTGTGGACTGGTCGCTGGTGTCGTCGGATATGACCATCAAGTCAGTGGCGTTACCCTGGAAGATTGTGCCCGGGGTGGCTTCAACTTCTACGGATCCCCCACGGCTGGCATTGCCTGTCGTGACATTCTGATTTCCAACAGCACAGCGCGTAACATGGGCGATGACTGCTTTGCCGTTCACGGACACTCAAAGGGCACTCCCGCCGGCATTTACACGGTAGACGTCGCAGAGAACTCGACCACTGTATTGCTCGCTGGCGTGGACCCGGGGCCAACAGTCGTTGATACGTGGGTCCTACTTTACGGTGCCGGACCCCACGGCGGGCAGATGCTGGCGAAGTGCGTGGGTCATAGTGCCGGCGTTTCAATTGAACTGGATCGCCCTGCAGTTTCTTCCGCTACCGGCGTTGAGATGCATTGGTCTGAAGTCATGATGGCCGAAGGCGTGTCAATTACCGGCTGCACCATTGAGCAGAAGCCTGCGGCACATGTCGGCCTGGGCGAACCTTCCAATACTGGTCGAGGAATCATGCTCGAGGCGGTAGTTGGGGCGACGATTACAGGCAACTCGATCAGAAACACCTCGGACTCGGGAATTGCACTACTTGACCTGAATGGGGATGTTGGGGTTTGGGATTCAGCTGTCACTGGGAACTCCATACTCGGCGCCGGCTCCACCACCACGTTTGGCGTCACCGCCGAGTCTCATGGTGTGGCAGCGTCCAGTGCTGGGCGCTGCGTCCTGGACAACGTCTCAGTAATGGCAGGCAATTGCGGTGTTGCGCTCAAACGTTGCACCAGTGTCACGGTCAAAGGCCTGTACTCCGACAGCGGTATCACCGCTCCAGTAGCAAACGCCAACTTGCGCTACGGGGTTCATGTCGAGTCCAGCTTCGACGTCGACATTCACGCAACAGCCATGGGTAGTGGACGTCGCGGCATGAACGTGACGACGTCCGCTGGCACGTCTATCAGGAACTCGCGATCGGTCGGCAATGGCGTCGGTGTCGGCGTTCCGGCTGCAGCGCGCCAGGGCGTCTTCATACAGGACTCCACCGACTCCCTCTTAATTGACTCAATCATTGGAGACGACAAGACGGTTCCCACGCAGGCCGATGCGGTCCTGTTATTTGGAACTAATGACGGGTTCACGTACGGGCGAATCCTGACAAACGACACCATCGACACTGGAGCGGCGACTAACGTGACTTCGCTTGATCCCGTCGACTCTGCTCCCGTAATTGTGAAGCTTGCGGCTGACGTAATCAAGGTAACCGACACGGATACGACCTCAGCGAGTTCGATTTCGCCGATCTTGAGTCCCGTATTGGAGCCCGGCGAGTACGAGTTTGAGTTCACGCTCCTCTACGAGTCTTCGGACGTGGCGGACATTCAGACCATCATTCGCCGCACATCTGGAACCACGTCAGACTTTGTGAGCTTCGTTGATGGTGCGGCGAATTGGTCGGACGCCACACCCGAGATCAGCACGCCGAGGTTCTTCGCACACTCGGACTTTGGCTCCACTGTCTCCGCGGGCGGTGCGGCGGGAATCGTACTGCCGCTCAAGTGGTCGGGACGCTTTGTGGCCGATACTGCCACCGAGTTTGGCCTGTACTGGGCGCAACGCGTTTCCAGTGCGGACAGCACAACCCTCAAGGCCGGCTCCTACCTCAAGGTCACACGCATCGCCTAGAAAGCCCTCAGCATGGCTACCATCACCGCCCCCGACAACGAGACGCAAGCGGCGCTCAAGGCGACCAGACGCAACATCAGGCGCGCTGTGCGGATCTTCGAATCCGACGGCGTCACCCCGTACGACATGAACCCCGGCTTCGTCTCGTTCGAGATCTCTGTAGACGCGGGCCGAGACGAACGACGCAGCCTCACGTTGCAGCTGCGCGATGAGGGCAAGGCCGGCCAGGACGCCTCACAGCTCTGGTACGACAAGATCATCAAGTGCTACCGAGGCTACGAAGTCGACGGCAGCGACTACCTCCCCGTCGTCGGCACGTTCTTGCTCGATCGCACCTCGCGCACACGCAACAGCAACCTAGTGCAGGTCACCGGGCGCGACCTGTCGAAGAAGCTGGCGTACGAATTCGGCGAATGGGTGGAATTCGACAAGAACACTCCGCTCGAGAACGTCATCCGAGACATCGCACTCGCCGGAGGACTGCCCGCCAGTGCAATGAACCTGCCGCTCACCGGCATCAACATCGACACCGAGCTCGCGTATCAGCCTTCAGCGTTCCGCTGGTCAACCATGCATCAGCTCGCCGACTCCTACAACTTCGACCTCTACTTCGATCCGTCCGGCGTCATGCAGATGGAAGGGCACCCGCGCCTCGTCGGCGACCCAATCCAATGGACGTTCGAAACCGGCACGCAAGGC
>CAKZVC010000113.1 GCA_937922235.1 uncultured Acidimicrobiales bacterium
ATGATCGCTGAACGGTCGTTGCCGGTGAGCTGATCGAGCGTCACGTTGACATGCACAACATCGCGGACGGTTTTGCGGGCAGGGCGAGCTGGTTGTGCTGGAGCTGATTTGGCTGCACGTGCACTCGTGCTTGCAGCAGCGTCTGATGCTTCTTGGGTGCCTGGCGTGGTCTGGCCATTGTCGCTGGCATGGCCTGCGGTGGTGTCGCTTACGTCGTTGCCGCCGGTGATGAGTTTGTGGGCGGCGTCGAAGCCGCGTTGGTCGTTCGTGCGGGGGTGGTTGTGGCGTGGCAGGTCGCGGCCGCCGTCATTCTGGTATTCGGTGTCGGCCCCGGCGGTTACGTTGCGTTCGATGGCGTCGATTTTTTCGTCGCTTCCGTGGAACGTGATTGCTGCGTTTCCGTTTGAGAGGCGGTGCCGGTACCAGCCGCGTTGGCGTTCTTGTTTGTCGTGACGGTTCTGGACGTCGTCGGCGTTGAGCCGGTCGTTGACGAATTTGCGGGCTTTCTTGCGGCCTTGTTCGGGGCTTGTGGCGGCGATGTCTTCGATCAGGGTTGTGTCGCAGGCTGCAGCACCGTTGGTTTCGGCTGCTGCTGTGGCGATGATGTCGGCTTGTTCGGTGGACATGGTGCCGTTGCTCATGCGGTTGGCTATGTCGGGGTTGGCGTTGGTTGCTTTGGCGCGTGAGGCCCGTTTCTTGGCTTCGGCTTTGGATGTTTTGCCGTCGGAGCGAACGAGGTCTTCGACGGTTCGGTCGGATGCACCGTTTTCGTAGCGGTCGGCGAGGATGCGGGCTTCGGCGGCGGCTAGACGCCGCTGGCAGAACGCAATCAGTTCGAGCGCAGTTTTTGTTGGGACGTGGGTGAGTTCGTGGTCGATGGCGATCATCGCGTCAGTGACAACCAGGGCCGGGTCGGCGCCCGGTGGGTGTGTGAAAGCGGTGGCCATAAAGGACATCATAGTCGAACGTATGTTCGATCCGCCAAGTCGGGCAAGAAGAAAACTGAGAAATTCTCAGTGGCGCATCATGAACCCGGGCGCGCAAAAGCCAGCGCCCCTCGATTCGCTCACGAAACTTGAATGGAGATGCGCTAGTCGGCGTTCTCTTCGACGAGACGCAGCACGTCTTCGCCGTACTGTTCGGCCTTTGCGGGCCCGACACCGCTGACGTTCAGCAAGCTTCGCTTGTCGCCTGGACGATCATGAGCGATTGCGTGCAACGTCTTGTTGTTGAAGATGACGAACGCTGGCACGTCGTTTGCTCGGGCGATCGAGAGACGCCACGCCTTCAGCGCTTGGAAGACCGGATCGTCCTCGTCCTGATCGGGCTTGAGTAGCCCGCCATTCTTCGCCGTCAGGTTCCGTCGAGCTTCGCCAGCGCGCTGGGCGCTACGTGAGCGCGACGCACGCGGATCTTGCCCTCGGGCTGCGGCGCCGATGTCGTCGAGCATGGGGGAGGGCTTGCGGCTCGATACCCGATCGCCGAACTTACGCTCGGTCGCCCAATGCAAATGCAGCTGGCGCTTTGCGCGGGTAAGCGCGACGTAGATCAAACGATGTTCCTCAGCAATGGCGTCGGGAGTCTTGGCATGGCCAATAGGCGACAGCCCACGCTCCATGCCAGCAACGTGGACGACGTCCCACTCGAGGCCCTTGGCCTGGTGGAAGGTAGTGACGTCGACTCGGTCTCCGCCCGCAGTGGCGAACTCGTTGGAGCCCGTCTTCAACGCGTCAACAAACGACTGCACCGACGCGTTCGGGTCGACAGCCAGATGGTCACGGCCAAGGCGGATAAACGCTTGCAGCAGCTGCTTTCGCTCAGAGCCCTCTTCGAGACGCTCGTCCTCAGCAGCCTCCAGATCTTCGGCGTCGACCTCATCGAGGGCAGCAAGCGCCGCATCCTCTTCGTCTTGGGCCATCCGCGCTGCCAAGTCGTCCAATGACGTGGCCAAAGGCTGGCCGAGGCGTCGCATCTGGTCGATCGCGTCGAGCACCTCAGGGCGTTCGACGAGCCTGCCCTCGCCACGAGCAGCAACGGGAACGTCTGCCTCGGAGAGCGCGTTGGCAAGCAACGCAACCTGTGCGTTGGTGCGCACGAGCACGGCCATGTCGCGCCAGCGCGTTCGTTGGCTATGCGCGTTGCGGAGCATGCGTGCGATCGACCGTGCTTCGGCTTGGTCGTCAGCGTGGCTCGCAATGGTTGGGGCAGGGCCGCTCGGAAGGGTTGGCACGAGCGTGTCGTGGGTGGGGAGCACGGCCGAGGCACACCGAAGGATCTCGGGCGTCGAGCGGTAGTTCATCTGCAGCGACACCGACGATGCGCCCGGGAAATGCTCGGCGAAGTCGTCGAGGTACGAACTGTCGGCGCCGTTCCAGGCATAGATGGCCTGACGCGAGTCGCCGACGACGCACAGATCGGGGTCAGGCCCGGCGAACACCTTCAACAAGGCAAACTGCAGCGGGTTGACGTCCTGAAACTCGTCGACGAAGAGATGGCGAAACGACCAGCGGAAGGCCTCGGCGGCACTTCGATCGCGTTGCAGCATTCGACCGCACAAGATGAGGATGTCGTCGAAGTCCATCAGGTTGCGCTTGGCCTTCGTGGCCTCGTACTCCTCATAGATCCGCGCAACTCGCTCGGGCTCCATAGGAGGCTTGCGGTCGAACTTGCGAGCTGCAGCGGCGTAGTTCTCGGGAAGGATCCGTCGGGCCTTGGCCCACTCGATCTCGGACACCAGGTCGAGCGGAGTGGTGCGGTCGTTCACCCGAGGCACAAGTCGGGCCACGAACCCAACCTTGCGGTCGAGCAAGGTCGGCGGAGTTTCGCCCCGCTCGGCCCACTTCTGGCGAAGCTGCGACAGCGCAATGGCGTGAAAGGTTCCGGCAGCGGCAGACTCGCGCAGACCCAGCTGGCGGAGCCGATGGTTGAGCTCGCCAGCGGCTTTGCGGGTGAACGTGAGGGCGAGCACGCGGCGTGGGTCGAGCTGGTCGGTGACGGCGCCATAGGCGATCCGCCGGGTGAGAACACGAGTCTTACCCGAGCCAGCACCAGCCCGAATTACGAGGAGTCGAGCGTCGCTGGTGACCCCCGCACGTTGTTCATCATTAAGCCCAGCGAGAATCTGGGCAGAGGCAGCATCGTCCACGTCAAGACACTAGCGACGGGCTGTGACGTTCACAGTGGCCGAGCGGGAGAGATAGCATCGCTGAATGGGTTTCTCCGCTGATCTATTGAGTGACGATGAAGAAGTTGTCGTCGACATGCACCCGCACTGGTGGACGCTCGTGCCAATCAGCGTGTTGCTTGCAATCGTGCTCGTGGGTGGCCTGGCCGTTCTGCTGAACGCCGGTGATGGCTGGCCCTGGCTCGTCGCACGCGTGCTCGTTGGCATCGCCCTTCTCGGAACGCTCGGTGTCTTCATCAGCAAGTACGCAAAGTGGCAGACCACCGAGTTCGTCGTGACGACCGAACGAGTCATCTCCCGCAAGGGCGTCCTCGCGAAGCAGGCGATCGAGATTCCGCTCGACCGAATCAACACCGTGTTCTTCGAGCAGCAGCCGATGGAACGACTGCTCGGCTCTGGCGACCTCGGCATCGAAAGCGCAGGCGAAGGTGGACGGCAGACGTTCACGAACATCCGCAAGCCCAACATGGTGCAAGCCGAGATCTATGCCCAGAAGGAAGGCTTCGAAGATCGACGCCTGCAGCGCATGGGTCAAGCTAGCGGTGGAGCTCCCGCCGGGCCGAGCATCCCCGAGCAGATCGCTCAGCTCGATGAGCTCCGCAACTCCGGCGTCCTCACCGACGCCGAGTTCGAGACGAAGAAAGCCGAGCTCCTCAAGCGCATGTAGCCCGCACATCCCAGGTCCTCCGGCATCCGGCTTTGCCCAAGACTGGGTAGATCGTCAGACTGGGCATGGTTCTTGCGGCAGACTGCAAGCCGCACAGTCGCCAAGCCTTGGCGGCGACGAAGGAGACTTTTCGTGCCACATGTTGAAGCAGAAGGTCGGAGCATTTTCACCGACTCGTTCGGCAACCCCGAAGATCCGGCGTTGCTCCTGGTGAACGGTCTGACCTCCCAGATGATCTCGTGGGACGAAATGTTCTGCCAAGCGTTCGTCGACCGAGGGTTCTTCGTCATCCGCTACGACAACCGCGACACCGGGCTGTCGACGTTCTTCATCGACGGGCCTGAATACACCCTCTCTGATATGGCCGACGACGGCATCGAGGTGCTCAACCACTACGGCGTCGAAAAGGCACACATCTTCGGCATCTCGATGGGCGGCATGATCGTCCAGACCATGGCGATCGACCACCCGGACCGTGTGCTGTCGATGACCTCCTACGCCTCGCGCAGCGGACACCCGGACTTCGGCAACCCCACGCAAGAGGCAATGGACGCGCTGATGGCACCTGAGCCAACGACCCGGGAAGAAGCGATTGCGGCAGGAATCCGTGGCAAGAAGATCTGGGGAACCGACAATACCTGGACCGAGGAAGAGTTCGGTGCGTTCTGCGGCGAGTGTTGGGACCGCTCACAGCCACGTGGCGGCGGTGCTCGCCAATATGCCGCAATCCTTGAAAGCGGAAATCGTGACGACGCGCTGTCGACGCTCGACGTGCCCACGCTGGTGATTCACGGCGACGCCGACACCCTCATCACCGAGCCCGGCGGTCGGCACACCGCTGATGTCATACCCGGCGCCGAGTATGTAGTGATCGACGGAATGGGCCACGACATTCCAATGCCCGATTGGCCCCAGATCGTCCAACTCGTCACCTTGCTCGCCGGGCGAGCAGTAGGAGCATAAGTACCGATGGCCGGACCACTGGCAGGAATCAAAGTTGTCGAGCTCGCAGGCCTGGGGCCGGGGCCCTTCGCCGCAATGATGCTTGCCGACATGGGCGCTGACGTCATCAAGGTCGACCGAGCCTCAGCTGCTCGCGGCGGCAATCCTGATGCGCCACCGGCCGATGTGCTCCATCGAAACCGTCAGTCGATCGCCGTCGACCTGAAGAACCCCGAGGGTCTCGAGACCGTGCTACGGCTGGTTGAGGGCGCCGACGTGCTGATCGAAGGGTTCCGACCGGGTGTGTGTGAACGACTTGGCATTGGCCCTGATGTCTGCCTCGCTCGAAACCCGAAGCTGGTGTTTGGCCGGATGACGGGCTGGGGCCAGGACGGCCCTATGGCGCCAAGGGCGGGCCACGACATCAACTACGTCGCGCTATCGGGAACGCTCGCCATGATCGGCCGCTCCGACGATGCTCCAGTGCCACCGATCAACCTCGTTGGCGACTTCGGCGGTGGCGGCATGCTGCTCGCCCTTGGCGTTCTGGCAGCTGTTGTCGAGTCGAAAACATCGGGGGAGGGCCAGGTCGTTGACGCGGCGATGGTCGACGGATCGGCGCTTCTCGCATCGATGATGTACGGACTTGCGGCAATGGGCATGTGGAGCGGCGGTCGCGGAGGCAACATGCTCGACACCGGCGCACACTTCTACGAGGTGTACCGGACGGCCGACGACAAGTTCGTCAGCATCGGCGGCATCGAACCGCAGTTCTACGACGAGCTCCTCGAACGGCTCGAGATCGACCCCGAGTCGATGCCAAGCCAACACGATGCCCGGCACTGGGGCGAGGCAAAGACGATCTTTGCTGGGCGCATCGCCACCAAGACTCGGGACGAATGGGACGTTGTGTTCGACGGTTCCGATGCGTGCTACGCCCCGGTGCTCGAGCCCGCCGAAGCTATAGCGCACCCGCACAACGTTGCTCGAGGCACGTTCGTCAATGTCGCCGGCGTCGACCAGCCCGCGCCGGCTCCTCGGTTCAGCCGCACACCGCAGGCAACGCCCACGCCTCCAGCGCACGCTGGTCAGCACACCGACGAGGCCCTGGCCCGTTGGGGCTTCAGAGCCGACGAGCTCGCGGCCCTCCGCGATGCCGAGGCCATCGCATAGCGGTGTCATCCGTTCGTTCGCTCCACGAAATTCTGGCCTGGGTCGTGATCTTCACGGCCGGTGCCGCCGGGCTCTGGGCAACCGTTGCCCATTGGGTCGAATCGGTTCGTCACCAGCTTCTGTGGACGGCAAACCACATCGTGCACGCACTCGTTGCGATGCAGGTGGCGCTCGGTGCGATCGTCGTTGGCTTCTCCGACGTCAATGCCGACCAGAATCACATGTTCTACGGCTTCCTGACCTTTGTCGGCGTAGGGCTCATCCTCGGGTATCGCCATCTCAGCGAGTACCGCTACCTGCTCTACGGGCTCGGTGGACTGTTCGTCATGGGGCTGGCGATTCGCGCGCTATTGCTGAACCCAATCGCGGCTTAGCCAAACATGCCGTCGCTACTCGAATTGATCGACGAGGGCGAGAAGGAAATCTCCACCTTCCTCGAGGTGGCCGCCACACCCTCGCGGGTACAGCACGATGTGGTCGGACGTTGCAATTACGAACTCCCCATCCTGGGCGGCTGACACTGCCGCTGGCAGTGTCGACCTGCTGACGAAACGGAGGACCTCCCAACCGTCGGCTTCGAGGGCCGCAGCGATGCGAGAGAGTCTTCCGGTCGACACCTCGAAGGGAATACCGTTGGCGTTCTCGAAGTCCACCGCCGCAACAGACACCTCGCAGTACGGTGCGGGAGACGTTGGGTGCGTGTATCTGATCGCCCGGGCGCTTACAAATGGGACCGGATCATTGAAGTACTCCGACACGCCACCGCGCTCGTCGATCCTGTGGCGAGGCGATTCAATTTGGAGCGTCTCGGGAAATTCATCGACAACCGAGTACTCGATGCCGAACAGACGCTGATCCCTCACTCTGAGAGCGCACTTTAGCGACGCTTCCAGTTGACCATCTTCGAACACGACCGTGCCGGCGTCGCGCAGCCTGAATGCTCGAAATGCAAAGCCTGAGGGCTCGGCGTCTACCACTTCTGCGGTGAACTCGGTCGCACGGTCGACGTACCGCTCTACCGTCCAGTCCTCGTCAACGTCGTAGGCGTTCGCGTCGACAGCTGCCACCTCGAAACGGGTTGGAAGGCCAACGTCTGCGGATCGTTGGGTTGGAAAGGTAAGGCGACCGTGTCCGGTCCTACAGTTCTTGCGCTCACCAGCGACCCAAACCGGCCTGTCGGGGCCGATCCTCGTTGACTGCTCCTCCGCATAGGTTGCGAAGTGCTCGGAAAAGGCCGAGAATTCGGCCGCTCGCTCAAATGCGCGAAGCGCTTGGGAGTCGTCGTAGGTCTCAACCCATGACGCAATGAACCCGCCTGCGACCAGGAGGCCCGGAAGCGCAATCCAAAACGCACTCCACAGCGTCCGCCTATCGGGGTCCCGAATGCAAACCCAGATCGTCCAACACGCCTTCAGCACAACAACGACAAGGAACGGTATGAGCACGATAAGGCCAGCAGCCCCGGCGCCCATTACCTACGGCCCTCTGTTCCTAGTCCGGCGCCGCTCATTTCACCACTCATGAGGGTCCATCGGCGGCAAGGTAACGCCGACTTAGGACACGAGGAGACTCACGTTGTCCGATTGCTAGGTACAGCCGCTAGGCGAGTCGCTCAGCGTCGGAACCCCCACGTTCACAGGTGATGCAGCGGTCAGCTTGACTACCAGGCCGCCGGGCCAAAGGCCAACACCGTGACTGACGATATTAGGTGATGCCTACATATCGGTGAGCTGGCCTCGAAGGATCGACCGACCACTGTGGGTCGGGTCGCCATCGTTGGGTTCGATCGAGAGATCGACGATCGAGTACTCGTTCGGATCGAGGTCGTCTGGCCAATCCCATGAGGTGTCGCCAGGCTGGACAATGCCGAGCGACCGCATGTCTGAAAGATCGGGCTTAATCAGCCATAGCTCGACAGGCTCGTCGGTCGGAAGCGCCGCATCAAAGCTGATCTCGAGCATGGGTGCGTCGTCGAGCTCGAGCGATGCGGTTGCCGTGCCGTCGTACGCCTCCGGCAGCGTTTCGTTACTGACGCTTGCGACGAGGGTTTCGGTTGGCGTCCGGTCGATGTTGAACAGAGAGAGTCCAACTACGACAGCAAGCAAAGACGCAGCACCGGCGAGAATGAGGTGACGACGGGTTTTGCGGGCAGTCGCAGGAGCGTTGCGCTCTCGGGCCGCACTCAGGTCGATCACGTCCTCTTGCGGGACGATCTCGTCTTCAGCTTCGGGCACAACCGACAGCGATGGCGTTTCGGCCACAGGTGCGGTCATAACGTTGCCATCTTCGGTTGGGCGTTGTGGGAGCGGCTCGCTCTCGGCGATCGCAGCTTGGATGTTGTCCCACACCATCGGTGGGGGACTGTGGCGTACTCGGTCGTCGTCAGTGATCGACTGAGCGAGTGCCTTCCAATCGTTGAGTTCTTGTTCAGCCATGGATATACCCCAGTCCGTGTCGAAGGCGATCAAGGCTGCGACGGATGTCGCTCTTGACCGTCCCCAACGGGATTCCAGTTCGGGCAGCGATCTCAACATGCGTGAGGTCTTCGAAGAAAGCCATGGAGATGACGTTGCGGGCCCGCTCGGGGAGCTCGTCGAGTGCCTCGACGAGCAACATGCGAAGCGTGACTTCTTCTAGTGCCTGTTGCGTTGGTTCCGCTGGTTGCGGTGTGTTCTTTACTTTGTCGACCCGTCGATCTTCACGACTGACGGAACGGAAGTGATCGATAACTTTGTTGCGGGTAATGCCTGAGAGCCACGGACCAAGTCCGCCACGTGTTGCGTCGTAGCGGGCCCGGTTTCGCCATGCGGCAATAAACACCTCTTGCGTGATGTCTGCTGCTGCCGCGTCGTCAACCGAACGGCGGCAGATCGAGTACACCAAAGATCCGTACTGGTCGTACGCATCTTTTAGGGCACGATCGTCGCCTGCCGCGAACGCCGATTCCAAAGGATCGACGTCGAGCGACGGGTCGTCTTCGCGTAAGTCTGATGTGGCCAAAAGTGTCATTCTCCTGGGATACGTCGCGAAGCCACGCTACGGATGCAAAGGAATCGCAAGAAATGCAGACGGTGGTCACATCTCTTGGTCCACTCCAGTTTGGCATAGCCACGTCAAAACCCGCAGATCTGGCCTGCCGTTTCACCCGATTCTCACGTTCGCTTTCCTGACGGTCATCGCTCCGAGGTAGAGGGACATCTCTACAAATGATGGATTTAGGTCGAATAATCTCTTTTCAGAATGTTGCCGGTTTGGTAATCAATAAGGAGTGGTCGCCGGAATGGCGATCACTACGGGGGAAACAAGCGGCACACCTCGCTTGTCTCTGGTCGGGAGGACCACCATGAACGTTGCAGACCAACTGCAAGCGCAATTCGGCATCACCACTCCAAATCTGGAGATCGGCCTGAGCCAAGACGAACTGTTCCACGCAGCGATCGCCAACGATCGAGGACGAGTCTCGCTCGACGGTGGCGATAACGAACAGAAGGCGTTCGCTACGGCATTGGGCGTCGATGGCCCTCTCGTCTACTACACCGATCCGACCTGCACCGGCCGTCCGGTAAACGACACGTTTGCCGTTGCCCGCGACGAAGTCGTCGACACTGTTTGGTGGAAGCCAGGCTTCGCCCAGTTCGACCCAGAGAAATTCGACGCCCTCCTCCCACGCGTCATCGAACACCTCAACGAACGCCAGTCGACCCTCTACGTCGCCGACGTCTTCTGCGGCTGGGACCCCGACTACTCCGAGCCTTACCGCTTCGTTGGCGAGTACGCCACGCACGCCTACTTCTGCAACATCATGTTCCCGAAGAACGTTCGCGACGACAGCGACCGCTACGACAAGGGCTGGACCATCATCAACGTGCCATCCTTCCGCGCCGACCCCGAGCGCGACGGAACGAACTCCGACCGCGGCGTCATCATGGACATCGCAAACCGCGTCGCCCTCGTCATCGGCCGTGCCGACTACTGCGGCGTCAACAAGAAGACCATGTTCACCGTCATGAACTACATGCTTCCTGCAGCAGGCCAGCTCACCATGCACTGCTCGGCCAACGTCGGCAACGACAACGACTCAGCCATCCTCTTCGGCCTCTCCGGCACCGGCAAGACCACCCTCTCGGCCGACCCTGACCGCCTTCTCATCGGCGACGACGAGCACGTCTGGTCTGACGCAGGCGTCTCGAACTTCGAAGACGGCTGCTACGCCAAGCTCATCGACCTGAACAAGAACGCCGAGCCAGTAATCGCTGCAGCGATGTCGATGAAGGGCACCCTCATCGAGAACGTTCCAGCGCTTCATGGCAAGGACATTGGCGAGACCCACCCGGACGAGTTCGACCTCACCGACGGCTCGATCACCGAGAATACCCGCTTCGCCTACCCACTCACCTGTAACCCAGGTGTCGCTGAAGGCGCAAAGGGCCCGCACCCCGAGACGATCGTGCTCCTCACCGCCGATGCATTCGGCGTGCTGCCACCGGTATCGATTCTCGACACCGAAGAGGTCATGTACCACTTCGTCATGGGCTTCACCTCGAAGCTTGCCGGCACCGAGGTCGGCATCACCGAACCGCAGGCTGCGTTCTCAGCTTGCTTCGGCGACCCATTCATGAGCCAGAAGCCAGCGGTCTACGCCGAGCTCCTCGCCTCACGGATGAAGGAACACAAGACCCGCTGCATCCTGCTCAACACCGGTTGGTCGGGCGGCGCATACGGCAAGGGCGAGCGCATGTCGCTCAAGGTCACCCGCACGCTCCTCAACGCAGCACTCAACGGAGACCTCGACAACGCCGAGACCACCGTCCAAGAACAGCTCGGACTTCGCATCCCTGTTGCGGTCGAAGGTGTGGACTCGAACATCTTGAACCCACGCAACACATGGGACGACCCAGAGGTCTACGACGAAGCAGCCGCAAAGCTCCGCTCGCTCTTCCAGGCCAAGTACGCCGAAAAGAACTACGCCGAGCTCGGTATCGAAGCTCGTATGTGAGCTGACGTCGAGCGCCACGCAGCCTGGGCGCCGGAGGCGGCGTTCACTCCGCGCGATGACCGGGAGGGTCTGACCCCGAAAGCTGCGCGATGACTTGGAGGGTCTGACCCCGAAAGCTGCGCGATGACTTGGAGGGTCTGACCCCGAAAGCCGCGCGATGACTTGGAGGGTCTGACCCCGAAAGCCGCGCGATGACCGGGAGGGTCTGACCCCGAAAGCCGCGCTAGTCGGTGAAGTCTTTGGGGCTGAAGTCGTTCCAGGTGGGCGTTTCTTTGGGTTTGGTCGCCGGTTCTGTTGGTTCGGTGGCGTGAGGTTCGTGGGCGGCATGTGAATGCGGTTCGGTGGCAACTTCGGCTGGTGCTACGACAGCTGCTGCTAGTGCTGTGGTGATTGGAACTGCGGCGATGAGGCCGATCGAACCGCAGAGGGTTCGGACGATCTCGACAGCCACAACCTCGGTGCTCGACACGGTCGCCATCGACTGATCGAACGCCGAGAAGAGCAGCAAGATCGGCATGCTCGCTCCGGCGTAAGCCAGCAGCAGCGTGTTGACGGTGGCGGCGATGTGGTCGCGCCCAACCCGAATTCCCGAAGTGATGAGCTCGGCCGCAGACATTGCCGGGTTGCTTCGGCGAAGCTCGGCGACGGTCGAGACCTGGGTGACGGTGACGTCGTCCAAGGCGCCGAGCGCTCCGATGACGGCGCCTCCGAGCAGCAGTGAGCTGATGCGAATGTCTTGCGCCAGTACAGACAGCACCAACGAGTCGTCGCTCGCAAAGCCCGAGAACCTCGCCATGTCGTAGAAGACCCACGACAGGACGAACGTCAGAGCGAGGGCCGACAGCGTCCCTGCCAGAGCGACTGCAGTTGTGGGGGTGAAGCCGTGCGTGAGGAAGAGGCTGACGAACGCGATGACCGTTGCCGCAACGAGTGCCACCAGCACCGGGTCGTTGCCATCAAGCACCGAGGGGGCGACGAACCCAACGAGCACCGCAACGGTGGTCGTCATGGCGATGAGTGCGAGCAACCCTCGCAGGCGGCCAAACCCGATCACGATCACCACGAAGATGACCGTCAACAGAACTAGGGGAGTGGTGCGGTCGACGTCATCGTAGAAGTACGTGTTGGTCGGTCGGGCGAAGCCCAGGATGACCGTCTCGCCGGGGCTGAGCTCGGGGATGCCTCGTTCGATGTCGAGGTTGATCTCGGGGAGAGCAACCACCGAACCAGCGTCGGGGCCTTCGAGTATGTCGAGCGATAACAGGCGGCATTCCTGCGGGCGCTCGGGGGTCGAGTAGCTACACGCCGCATTCTCCGACGATACGACCGTCGCCTTGATGCGTTCGGTCGCTAGCCCGATCTCTTCGGCGGCTTCGGTTGCGGCGACGCTGCCGCTGCCGTCGGGCCACAACATCGCCAGCCCAGCCAACGCTGCGAGCGCGGCGACAACGAGGCCGACGAGGACCCCACGAAGCTGACCGGACTGCAGCCAGGTCTCCCAGCCACCGACCAGGCCGTGATCATGATCGTCACCGTGCGCGTGATGGTGTCCACCCATATCGGCCTGACGGTATCACCCCGTGCTCGGACCCAGAGCGAACGCCGCTAGGCTGGCGGCATGCAGGGAGTTGTCCAGTCTTACGATCCAGCAACCGGCGACGGCGTCATCATGGATGACGTTGAGTTTGTCGAATACGACCTGGCGCTCGACGCGCTTGAAGGTTCGGTCTTCCGCATGCTTCGCCAAGGTCAGCGTGTGCTCTTCGAGCTCGAC
>CAKZVC010000114.1 GCA_937922235.1 uncultured Acidimicrobiales bacterium
GTCGTGGCATTTACCCGCACTGGCTGGGGGCCGGCCGACTACCAAGCGTGGAGCGAGAAGGCAATGAACGACGGCCTCGCATTCGTTACCCCCTCTCGCCTCGACGGCGAACCGATCTACCGCTTCTGCTTCGTCAACCCCCGAACCACCACCGACGAAATCGCCGAAATCATCTCCGCCCTCGCCTAACCCCACGTCATGGGGACAGTCCCCTTTATCTATGTAAAGGGGCCTGTCCCCTTTATCCGCGTAAAGGGGACTGTCCCCACCGACGGCTACTCGTGTCACACCCGCTACCTACCGTGGCTGAATGGCACGAAAACCACGCAATAGCCCCAAGTCGGAGTTTCAGCACCTCACGAACCGAGGTGCGAGCAGAAACAACATCTACGGCGACAACCTCGATAGGGACCTTTTCCTCGAGTACGTGACAAAGGCGCACGCAAAGTTCAACTTCTGGATCCATGCGTTCGCGTTGATGGGCAACCACTACCACATAGTCGCGCAGTTCCCCGATCGCAATATGTCGCAGGTGATGCACTGGTTGGGGATGTGTTATGCCACTGCGGTTAACCGCAGGTACGGCCTCGATGGACGGCTTTGCAAGGACCGGTACTTCAACAGCCCGATCGAGAACGACCCATATCTTCTTCAGGCGGTGCGCTACGTCCACCGGAATCCGCTAGATATCGGCGTCACTGACCTCACGACATACGAGTGGTCCAGCTATGCCAGCTACCTTCAAAAGGCCGCAACGCCGCACTGGCTTCGAACCGACCTTGTGCTCGGAATGTTCGGAAACAACCTCACGTCGTTTCAGAGCTTCAACGATTCAACGCCCGGAGACGACTTCCGAGCTGGGGGCTCGATCGCGAGCTAAGCATGGTCTGGGGACTGTCCCCTTTATGCGAGAAGGGGTCCACAGGGACATAAAGGGGACAGGCCCCTTTATGTGGGTTAGGTGGCGATTGCTCCGCCGATTACGTAGTTGTTTTCGGGGATCGGGGCGGAGGTGCCTGAAGCTGTGGGGCGCTCGTTGTAGAAGACGAGGCTTTGGCCTGGCGCGATTCGGTCGCGGTTGTTGTGCCACACGACCCGGTCGAGTTCGACGGTGGCAGGGAACGCCGTTCCGTGGGCGCTCGCTTGGACGAACGCCTCGCCCGTGAATGGTTCGTGGGCCCACACGGGCTGGGTGAATCCAGTTTCGGTGTCTTGGAGCGACCTCCGTGGGCCGATGGTCACGATCGACTCTTGTAGGTTCACGTCGACCACGAACTGTGGCTCGCTCATGCCCGACACGTTCAGACCTTTGCGCTGGCCGATCGTGACGAGCTCGGTTGCTGGCACTGCGCCAACCTCACGCCCGTCTTCGGTAACGATGACACCGGGGGTCAAGCCACCGCGAGCGCCGAGGAATTCTTCTCGCCCGCCGTCCTTGGTGATGAAGCACACATCTTGACTGTCCGGCTTACCTGCAGTCAGCAGACCACGCCGCTCCGCTTCAGCCCGCAGCTCGGGCTTATTCCAACCACCGATCGGAAGCAGAACCCGGCTGAGCACGTCTTGGCCGAGCATGTGCAGTACGTAGCTCTGGTCCTTGAGCGGATCGATGCTTCGCTGCATCCGGAACGTGCCGTCGTCGAGGGTCGCTATGCGGGCGTAGTGCCCGGTGGCGATCCGGTCGAAACCCAACACCGCAGCACGCTCGAAGAAGAGATCGAACTTGATGTGGCGGTTGCATTCAATGCACGGATTCGGCGTGCCACCTGTCCGATGCGTGTCGACAAACGGGCTGACAACGTGTTCGTTGAACTCTTCGCCGAAGTTGAACACGTGATGTTCGATATCGAGTTGGTTCGCGACCCAGCGGGCATCGTCGACGTCGGACACCGAACAACAGCCCGAGTCTGACTCGCCGCCCCACAGCTTCATCGTGACGCCCACGACATCAAAGCCCTGTTCGACAAGGAGCGCGGCGGCGACCGATGAATCAACTCCGCCAGACATGCCTACGAGCACTCGTTCGGTCACGTCGTACTCCTGTTGCCATCGCGCAGCCTCGCAACCGCTGGCGGGATGATAGCGAGGGCGCTGTCGATGTCGGCATCGGTGGTCGACCAACCAAGCGAGAGCCGAAGGGGCGCAGTAGCGCTGGCGTCGACACCCATCGCATCGAGCACGTGTGATGCTCCTTGAGCTCCGCTGGCACACGACGACGCAGCCGAGCACGCCAGCGATTGCTCGTCGAGCAAGAAGAGCAGCGGCTCGCTGGTAATTCCGGGGATGCAAATGTGCACGATGCCGGGTACCCGTGCTGCACGGTCGACCGTGGGATGAATCCCGTCGATCTGATCGGTGAGCCCGTCGAGCAGGCGGGTGGCGAGGCGATCGATGCGAGCAAGTCGTTCGCTTCGATCGTCGAGCGATGCTTGGACCGCAGCGGCAAAGCCGATGATGCCTGCAACGTTTTGCGTCCCGGCTCGGCGATCTCGCTCTTGGCCGCCGCCGACGAGCATCGGGTCAGGCATCTTGCCGTCTCGGACGACGACAGCTCCGACGCCTTGCGGCCCGCCGATCTTGTGGCCGGTGATCGACAACATGTCAACACCTGCTGCGGCGGTCGACAGGTCGAGCCATGGCAGTGCCTGTACGGCGTCGGAGTGCACGAGCGCCTCCGGGGCAATTGCGTGAACCGCAGCAGCGATGTCGGCAATGGGTTGCTCGACACCGGTTTCGTTATTCACGGCCATGACCGAGACCACTTGTGTCTCGTCGGTCACGAGCTCGGCTACCGCCTCGGGATGGACGATGCCATTCCGGTCGACGGGAACGACATGTGCCCCCTGCCGGACTGCTGGTTCAAGGACCGCAGGATGCTCAGTCGCACCGACGATGATCGTGCCTGCGGGTCTCCCTCGGCCGATGGCCAGGTTGTCCGACTCAGTGCCCCCGCCAGTGAAGACGACCTCGCCACGAGTAAACCCGGTGGCTTCGGCAAGCACTCCCCTGGCCTCGTCGAGAGCCTGGCGCGCTCGACGACCGCGGCGATGTGACGCGGTTGGGTTGGCGTGCTGCTCGGAAAACCACGGGAGCATGGCATCGAGCGCTTCAGGGCGAAGCGGCGACGAGGCGGCGTGATCGAGGTAGGCGGACACACCCCCAGGCTAGGGCGGTGTTTGCCGAGGCCTACGTGATCGTGAGCTGCGCCAGTCCGCCATCGCGAAGCTGCGCCGCAGCAAGAACTGCAACGAGGTACGTCTCAGGCGGCAGGCCATAGGTGCCGGGGTGGCCGAGGTGCTCTGAGGTCACCGCAGCAAGCCTGGTTCCCAAGTCGACTCGGGCCGGCCCTGACAGTTCCCCGACGCGCAGAAGAAACGATCGGATCACTCGCTCCTGCTTTGGTCGAAGCTTCATTACGTTCATGTTCGCCACGATGATCTCGGTGCCCATGGGCGGCGTGAAGGCAACCGCGGGCACGTGGGAGATCACCCGCGGGTCGCGAATGACGAAGGTCCCAGCGGCGAGGTCACCGAGCCGCTGCGAGCGCTTGGTGAACATGCCGCAGATCAGAGCTAGCCCGCCGTACGTCAAAATGAAATCGACGAGCTGGAAGAGCGATCGAATGAAGGCTTCGCGGAATCCGACGGGTCCTGCTTCAAGCGTGACGACGCGCAGCCCAGTGACCCACTTGCCGATGGTCCGGCCGCGGAAATACGTCTCGGCGACAACCGGGTACATGAACAAGACAAGAAACGAAAAGATGATCTGCAGCACGAGCGAGAAAGTGGCTCCGCCAACGGCTCCGGTGATCTCGATGAATTGAACGACCGCAACGATGAGGAACGCGGCGATGACGACGTCAATAAACCGCGCAAGCCCCCGGAACCCGACGCCTGCGGCTTCGAGGTCGAGGATGACACCCTGGGGCGTGACGATGCCTCGGCCGGCAGCCACTGCCGTGGTCATGAACGCGTCCTGTAGCTCACACTCACACCGTAGGCGCACTACCGTGATGTTCGTGCGCACCCTCGACAGCTACGTGATGGCGAACACTGCCGAATGGCAGCGGCTCGAAGAGCTGGTCGATGCAGCTGCGAAGAAGCAAAACAAGCTCCACGGCGACGAGCTCGATGAGCTGCTAGCGCGCTATCAACGAGCATCGGCGCATCTGTCTCATGTCCGCACCACATACGCCGACCCGTTGGTCACCCAGCGACTCACTCGGGTGGTTGCAGGAGCACGAGCCGTCATCTACGGATCTCAGCCGAAGGCACGTGGCGCATTCATCTCGTTCTTTACGTCCACGTTCCCGGCGGCGGTGTGGTCGGCACGCTGGTTCATCGTCTTGTCAGCGCTCGCGTTCTTCATCCCCGCGGTCGTCACTGGAGCTTGGCTGGCGAACTCCGATGCAGCGATCGAGGCATTGGCCCCACCAGCTCTTCGCGAGGCGTACGTGCAGGAGGACTTCGAGGCCTACTACTCGTCAGCACCAGCAGCTGAGTTCGCGACGCAGGTGTTGATCAACAACATCCAGGTGTCTTTCCTGGCCTTCGTCGTTGGCATCATGTGGACGTTCCCGACCGTCCTGTTGCTTGCATTCAACGGAGCGAACGTCGGATTTGCCGCTGGACTGTTCTACGCCGCGGGTGAGCCAGCGAAGTTCTGGGGCCTGATCTTGCCCCACGGCCTCTTGGAGATCAGCGCGATCCTCGTTGCGGGGGGTGCCGGAATGCAAATGGGCTGGGCACTGGTGAAGCCCGGCGACCGCACACGAATGGATGCCCTCACCGAGGAAGCGAAACGAGCAGCGTCGATCGTGATGGGCCTGATCGTCGTCTTCATTTTCGCCGGCCTGATCGAGGGCTTCGTCACCCCATCGCCGCTCGACACGTGGGCCCGCATCTCGATTGGGGCCGCAGCGTTCTTCGCCTTCTGGTCGTACGTGTTTGCCCTTGGGCCCGCAGCGATGGCGAAGGGCTACACCGGCTCCGTCATCCAACGACCGATTAGAGACGTCCCCGAGCTTTAACATCGAGGTAGTGGTCCATCAGCCGAGCAGCGAGTTTGCCCGGGATGGCATCGATGACGTCAGCCCCATTTCGGCGGAGCTCTCGAATGGTGCGCTCACGTTCTGCAAGCGACGCTCGAGCGGCAGCGTGACGATGTGCCTCTTCGGCGTTCTTCGGCTCGGTCGACGCCCATTCGTCGACCTGCGGGTCGCGAACAGCTGCGAGTACAACAACGTGCGAGCGTGTGAGCAACGGCAGCGCCGGAAGCAGGAACTCGTTTAGCGTTTGCTCAACGAGCTCGGTGTGAATGACGAGCATTGTGCGCCTGGTGAAACGAGTGAGCGTCTCGGTGAACGCTCCTTGATAGTCACTCTCGACAAGCACCGGCTCGAGATCGAACATCGCATTGATGATGCGACTGAGCTGAGTGGATTGTGCTGACGCCTTAACGGTTGCGCGCACTTCGCCATCAAAGATGAGCAGGCCGGTGCGATCACCGAGACCAATCGACACCGTCGTGAGAGCCATGATCGCGTCCATAGCGTGCTCGACGCGAGGAACCCCAGCGACCTGGCCCGCCATCAAGCGACCGTTGTCCATCACGTTGATCACGGTCTGGTTTCGTTCGGTTCGATAGGTGCGAACGATCATCCGGTTGGCCCGCGCCGTTGCCGACCAGTCGATCTTGCGAAATTCATCGTCGGGCGTGAAGTCTCGAAGCTGTTCGAACTCCGAACCGCCACCGCGCATACGCGCCGAGCGAAGCCCCATGTCGAGACGACTCCGGCGGAGCCGAAGCTCGGCCTCAGCACGGCTAGGGAACCGCGGGAAGACCCGTAGCTCTTTGGGCACCCATCGAGTTTGCTGCCGACCACCGAATCCCAGCGGCCCGTCGATGCGCACGACGAGCTCGCCGAGCTGAAACCTCCCTCGCCGCGCGGGGTAAAGGTCGGTGGACACCGTGGCGGTTCGGCGCCCTTCGATATCGATCGATGCTCGTCGGGCGTCGGCCATCAGCGATGGTGCCAAGCTGTCGGCAATGCGCACTCGTGCCGAACGGTCGGCCATGTTGGTGACCTGCCACGAGACAGATCCACTCCGGTCGAGCGTGATCGAAGTCGGCGTGGCCCGGACGACCTCGATCTCGTCAGGGGAAACCGACAGCAGCGAGTCGGCCAACCACACGAGTTGCACCACAACGGCGATTCCGAGCAACGCAAACCACGGGTGTTCCGGGAACAGGAACACCGCTGGGGTCAGCAGAGCTGCAAACAGCGCCAATCGTGGCTGAACGACCATGTGGGTTAGCGAGGAACCGGTACGGATTCGAGAAGACCGTCGAGCACGATGTCTGGGGTGACCCCTTCCAGTTCGGCTTCTGGTTGAACCTGAAGTCGGTGACGCAGACCGGGTTTCGCGATCATCTTGACGTCGTCGGGGGTCACGAACGTGCGGCCGGCCATCCACGCCCACGCTTTCGAAAGACCGAGCAGTGCAACACCACCACGAGGCGACACGCCAAGGTCGACGACCGGAGAGGTTCGTGTCGCCCGGACGATCTCGGTGATGTAGCTCAGGATCGAGTCATCCACCTGCATCGTCCGTACTTCGGCCCGTGCTCGCGCCAGGTCTTCCGCAGTCGCGACCGCTTGCACACCGTTCGAGGAGACCTCGTGCAGGTTGAGCCCACGATGATGCCGGGCGAGCACTTCTTGCTCGGAGTCCCGTTCGGGGTATCCGACGTAGAGCTTGGCAAGGAAGCGATCGAGCTGCGCTTCAGGGAGCGGATAGGTGCCCTCGTACTCAACTGGGTTCTGCGTGGCGATCACCATGAACGGGCTTGGCAGCGCACGGGGCACACCCGCCACCGTCGCCTGTCGTTCTTCCATGACCTCGAGAAGCGCTGCCTGGGTCTTCGGCGGCGTGCGGTTGATCTCGTCAGCCAGCAACAGATTGGTGAAGATCGGACCCTCTCGGAACACGAACTCCGACGTGGCCTGCTCGTACATGAGCTGGCCGGTGATGTCTGACGGCATGAGGTCGGGGGTGAACTGGATACGAGCCATCTCGATGCTCAGCGTCGAAGCCACCGTCTTAACGAGCAAGGTCTTCGCAACACCAGGAACACCCTCGAGTAGCACGTGACCGTCCGCCAACAGCGCAGCCAAGAACCCGGCGAGCACTCCCTGTTGGCCAACGACGACCTTGCCCACTTCGGTGCGCACGTCGTTGACGAACGATCCGCTCGATGGGGTTGCTGCGGTGACCGGTGACGTCACGGTTGCTGGTGCCCCGGAGCTCGGAGCAGGGACTGCAGGCGTTGCTTGCGTTGCTTGCGTTGGTACTGCGGGTGTTGGCGGCACCGCCGGAATTGGAGGGACCGGTGGAACATTCGCAGGTGGAACACTTGGAGGTGTGGGTATGCCATCAGATGGCGGTGGAAGGTCAGTCATCGGGAGGTCCTTTCGGTCACGAGAGTGAGATGTCCTCGCTCGATGCGAGGATGGCGACACCGCTTCGATCAACACGATCGCGGGTCTGGATGAGTTGGGTAGTGAGCGCAACAAACTCGTCGTCGTTCGCCGGAGGCGGGCCGTCGAGGAGATGCACAACAGCGGCTTGCTGATCACTCGACACAAGTGCCGAGGCAATTTCTTGGGCCGACGCGTCCGATGACATGCCGACGCGACGGGCCAGGTCGGTGCGCAGATCTTGGCGGAGGATGGACAAGCTGCGATCGTTCGCGTTCGCGGCACGCCCGTAGAGGCGGCCAACGGCATCGACATAGCTGGAGCTCGGCAGCTCGATTGGCACCGGTTCACTGATCGGAGATCCGTGGCGTCGACCGACGGTAATTCCGTACAGGATGGCTGCTGCGGTGAGTCCTGCAATAAGGGCGAGCACGGTTGGATCGATCAAATCGAGAAGCGTCTTCTCGCCCGCTCCGACCGGGTTACCGTCCTCGTCGACAGGTCCACCTCCGCTGCCTCCGCCAAAGCTGCCGCCGGAGTTGAAGGGAATCGGTTCGCCGTCGGCATCGAGTGCGAGCGGCGGGTTGTCTCCGAAGCTGTCAGCGTCGCTCCCATCGATTTCGATATCGGCGTCTTCATCGAGGACGAACCAAATCGGAGCCTCTGGCAGGAAACCGACAGTGGGCTCATCGTCGATCTCGATCAGGTTCGCGAAAAGCGGAGCGTTGTCGGCGTCGTCGAGCGCCCGGTTGAAGAACATCGCCATCGTGCCGACACGTACAACCCGCCCGTCGCCGAACTCGGTGCTCGCAATCAACGTGTTGTCGACGGTCCCGAAGCAGTAGGTATCTGCAGTGCCCGCCAGCAGCGGGACATAGTCGAGTGGGCGAACCTCGTTCACGCCGTCGAGCAAGGGGTCGGTGCATTCACCTCGGGCAAGAACGTTGTCACCAAACTCGTCATCAACAAATGACGAACTCGACTCTGGCCCCCCGGGAACCTCGAAGGTTGTGAGGAGAGTCCCGCCTACGCGAACCCAATCCAGAAGCGGTTGCCACGACTCGACGATTGTGTCGTCAGCTCCGAAGGGTGGCTGAGGCGCAAGAAGTCCGGTCAGGATGGCCACGTCGATGTCGTCGTCGGGAAGTCCCACATTCCGTTGGGTGCGGCCTCCTGCCTCTTCAACGAAGAGTCGCGCGGCGAGCATGCCGTTCGGACCGACGCCATCCGGATCGCCATAGCCACCGATGTTCGGATCGTTTCGAGTGGAGAACGCAAAGAGGAACACGAAGAGCCCGAGCACGATCAGACCCAACCACACCAGTGGTGACGCCCCTTGACGGGTCTTCACCGCAGCGGTCATCGTGTTCCCGCCATCTGCAGTCGGTTGAGGAGGGCTTCCACATCAGCGAGATCGTTCTGGTCGACATCGAGGTCGCTGTAGAACGCTCGCTCGAAGGCAGCCGCTGCCGGGGAGTACTGCTCGGAGAGCTCAGGCCGTCGGGCGTGAACAGCTCGGGAGAAATCGCCGGTCGTGGCTCCAGCAACTTCGCGGGCGATGTTCTGATCGATAAGACCAACTACGGCAAGTCGGAAACCGGCCACGACCGCACCCCGCCAGTCGGCGGCCGACTTGAGCTCGGCTAGTTGCGCACGCAAGGCTTCGGGTTCGACGATTTCGTCGAAGACGACTCGCGTGCCGGTCGATTTCTCTTCCTTCGCACGGGGGTTTCGATTGACGAAGGCTCGATAGATCGCAAACAGCAAGAGCGCACCTGCAGCAACAAGCAGAATGGTCGCAAGTAGTGTTCCTGCTCCCCCACCGAGGCCGCCGAACCCTGAGAACAGCCAGGCCAAAGCGTCGCCGATTGCTTCGGTGATCCGTTGCAGGACCTGAGCTGCGATGCCAGGTTCGCCGGCAGGAAGAAACTCGTCGCGCTGCAGGATCTCGTCGGCAAGATCCCTCGCTTCGTCGTCGGTGAGGTCAGCCACGGCCAGAACTCACTTGCCGGGCCTTGTTGCGCGGGAATGTGGTTCGAATCGCAAGGTCGAGGTCGATGCCTTCACGGCGCACGCGAAGGTCGAGATACAGCACAACGGCGGCCGAGGCGACGAATGCTGCGGCGACAACCGAGCCAACAACATCGGAGATGCCGAAGATCAACCAGTCGGGCGGCCGGGACCCACCAACGAACTGGCTCAGGATTAGCGACGGGGATTCTTTGATCGCAAGACGCATGAGGACGGCTCCGACGCCCGTGATGATGTACACGAAGCCGGTGAGACCAAGTTTCGATGACACCAATTCCGAGCTGCGCAGCATTGCGGCACGCATGCTCATTCGTTCAGCTCCGAGCAGCGGGGCAAGGATCGACAAGATGACGCCGACGAGCAGCGACGCAACCCCCATCGAAAGGACCCCGCCGACCAACAACAGCGCCTTGGCGGCAAACCACACGGCCAGAAGCTTGTGCGACCGCCTGAACGTGCTCAGCAGAATCTCTTTGGTACTCGGCGCTTGACCAACAAACCACGCAGCGGCGAGCTCGCCGTACATCACGCCGAGAAAGAACAACCCGATCGACTCGAGTCCGTACGACACCACGTTTGCGAGCGCCGAATCAACCCCGACAACGTTGTCGATGATCAGATCGATGATCTGTTCCGGGCGAGCTCGGCGAAGTGACGATCCGGGTACGGCGGCGGCAATTGCCTTCGAGGGCACGATGACCAGCGTTGCGATCAGCAGCAGCTGCTTGGGGCGAACCCGCAGAAAGTTCATGGCCTCGTCGAACATGGCCAACGGAGAGCGCGCGACCAATGGCGTCAGTTCATCAGCGCTTGGGGCAACCAGAGGTTCCCGCGCTCCGTTGGATTCTTCGCCTGTCACTGCGCCATTCTTAGTCGGTGTCAGACCCCACACGACAGATGGTTCCACCAGGAAATGACCCATTCGGCCCCGACCGCTATGGCGAGAGCTTCGCCGACGTGTACGACGATTGGTATGACGACGTGTCCGATGCCGAGGCGACGGCTGCGTTTGTCTCGGGGTTCGGCCCTGACCAGCGTGTGCTCGAGCTCGGCGTAGGAACTGGCCGTTTGTCGTTGGCGATCGATGCTGCGGGCCACGACGTGGTTGGCCTCGATGCGTCCGTTTCGATGCTCGATAGGTTCCGTTCATCGACGCGTTCGTTCGCCGTTGGTGGCGATATGGCCGTGATGCCCGTGCGGACTGGTGCGTTTGACACCGTTCTGGTTGCGACGAACACGCTCTTCAACCTGCACACCGAAGCCGGGCAAGTCTCGTGTTTGGCCGAGTGTCGCCGGGCGCTTCGTCTTGGCGGCCGTCTGATCGTCGAGGCGATGATCCCGGCCATAGCCGACCCGGCGCTCGATCGGATCGTGACGACGCGTTCGCTCGACGTCGACACCGCGGTGCTCACGGCAACGATTCGCGACACCGAAGCTCAGCAGATCACCGGTCAACACATCGAGTTCTCGAACTCGGGGGTCCGGATGCGTCCGTGGAAGATCCGCTACACCACGCTCGAACAGCTCGACGCAATGACGAGTGAGGCCGGCTTCCGGTTGGGCCAACGCAGTGCTGACTGGAACGGCTCACCTGTCGATGAGTCGAGCAGCAACGCCGTCAGCGTCTTTGTGGCCGTGTAAGTGGCGCAGTTAGGGCGTTACTGCCGTCAATAGCCAGTTCTCGCTAGACACCTGATGATCGGGGAGAATTCGGTACCCTGAGCCCATGGCCGCAATTACCGTGGAGACCGAGCTCGACGCCCCACCTGAGGTGGTGTGGACTGACGTCCGTGTGCTCTCGAGCCACGTCGAGTGGATGCATGACGCTGAGTCCATCTGGTTCACCTCCGACTCCAAGGAAGGCGTTGGCACAACGTTCGAATGCGAAACCAAGGTCGGCCCCATTCAGCTGACCGACGTGATGGAGATCACGTCGTGGGTCGACGCCGAGACGATCGGCGTCAAGCACTCCGGCGTTGTCACTGGCGAAGGGGCGTTCACCCTTTCACCGCTCTCGGGCGGCCGCACGTTGTTCCGTTGGGAAGAGGAGCTGACGTTTCCGTGGTGGCTTGGCGGCCCGGTTGGCGAGCCGATCGGCTCGATCATTCTGAAGATGATTTGGAAGCGAAACCTGCAGGCACTTTCCAAGCGTTTCCGCCACGGCGAAGTCGTTACCTAATTACCGCAGCGGGGTTTGGAAGAACGGATTCGACCACGTCGTCGCGGCGAAGTAGCTGAGTACAAACAGCGCCAAACCAAGACCGACCGTTACGGCGAAACGCTTCTTTGGGTCAGGAACCATGGGGCTCTCGCCGGCGTTGAGTCCGAAGTAGATAGCGCCGAGGAGCAGTCCGGCAATGAACCCTCCGCCGTGTCCGCCGAGGCTCACGCCCCCGCGAAAGCTAAACAGAAGGTTGATGACGATAAGGAAACCGAGGCCGGTGTCGAACAGACCGATGCCACGACTGCGGTAGAGCAACGCAGTGAATCCAATGAGGCCGAACACCGCTCCGGACGCGCCACCGGTAGGGCTAAGGGGAGTCAGCAGAAGCGCTCCGAAGCTGCCTGCGATCAACGTGGTGAAGTAGACCGCTATGTAGTCCCGAACGCCAATGACTCGCTCAAGCTGTGGCCCCAGCTGCCAGAGCAGATACATGTTGAAACCGATGTGGATGATGCCTGAGTGGATGAAGCCACCACTGAAGATTCGCCAGAGCTCGAAGTCTTCGGCGATCGGCCCACCGTAGGTTCCGAAGTCGACGAAGAGCGGTCCGGCACCGGCAACGGTGGCACCGAGAAACAAGATGCTTATGACGAATACTGCTGCGTTGATTCCAACCAATGCGCGAGTCACAAGCGCTTGGTTGCCCGGCAAGGTGTTGGCGGTGTACACCTTCTGCTTGGTGTTCGACGTGCATTCAGGGCAGTGAACACCGACGGATGCTTGGTGTGAGCATTCGCCGCAGATGAGTCGATCGCAACGTTGACAGGTCACGCCTGTGGCTCGATCTGCGTGCCGGTAGCAAACCTCGCTAACGGCGTCTTGTGGTCCAACGTTCGTCATAATCTTCTCAAGCGAGAGGCTACCGGTTCCATTCCCAATGCCCAGATCCCTTACGAACTTGTAGGAAAGAGAAGCGGCAATGACGAAGAGGGTCTGACCCCAAAAGCCGCGCGATGACCAAGAGGGTCTGACCCCAAAAGCCGCGCGATGACCAAGAGGGTCTGACCCCAAAAGCCGCGCGATGACCAAGAGGGTCTGACCCCAAAAGC
>CAKZVC010000115.1 GCA_937922235.1 uncultured Acidimicrobiales bacterium
GCTCCAGCCGTCGGAGCTGGTGACACTTCGGTCGACCGAACGAAGGATTGCTCGGCGGTTCGGCAGGCCAGTAAGGGCATCGGACCAGGCATGGTTTTCGAGCTCGTCGAGTGGGCGGGTTGCCCGAGTACCAACGAGCAGTACCAGTACGAGACCGAGAAGGCTTGCAAGGAGAAGCAGCGTGCGTTCGGTTCCGCGAGCAGTCGCAAGGTTGCCAACAAGACTGTCCTGAGGCCCAAAGACAGCAACCGTCCACACGCCATCGCCCACCTGCACATTGCGGAACGATCCACGGGATTCAACGTCGTCAGCGGTGGTGAACGACGTCAGCTGGGCGCCATCGCCATCGGCTCCCTGGAGCACATAGGAGGCAACAGCGGCACGAGCTTGAGGGTCGTCAAGATCAGCAATAGCGACCGTCTTCAACGAGTCGCCCGCAGGTTCCTGAATCCGGTTTGGGTCAGGGTGCGCAATCACAACACCGTCTTGATTGACGATGATCGAGCTGCCACCTTCACCGCTATCGAGTGAATCCAAGAACGTCGAAAGCGAGCCGAGCTCGAGGTCGGCACCAACGACACCAACGATCTGTCCATTAACCACGATCGGGGACGCCGCAGTAATCCCAAGCTGCTGTGAGGTGAAGAAGACGTAGGGGTCGGTCCAGATGCTGTTGCCATCGCTCGATGATGCTCCCTGGTACCACGGACGCTGTGTCGGGTCGTAGGTATCAGCAGGGTCGAACTCGCGAGAAATTTCACGCCCGTCGGGGTCGAGGAACACCAGCGATGTTTCGCGGCCCGAGTCGTCGAACTCGATCCGCTTCTCCCGATAGCCATCCTCGCCGTTTCGAGACACGTAGAAGAATGACCCATCGGCACCGCCAACGAAGACACCATCGAGCTGAGGAGACAGTTCCATGGCTTCGCGGAACGAGTCGCCAAGCGACTCGGCGTTGATCGCAGGATCTGCGAGAACAACGCTCGACAATTGCACGATCGACTCGGCAGGTTGAATATGGGCACGCATGCGGTCGATGGCTTCGGCGCTTTCCGTGTTCAAAAGCGCGTTTTGATGATCAGACTCAGCGTCTGCGGCTATGCGCCCCGACACGAAGAACAACGCAAGCAGACTCGCTACCTGGGCAACGAGCAGACCGATCACTACGGCGCGACGAGTTGTAATCTTCACGAGGTAACTTTCGGTTGGTACGTACCAAAAGTGACACGCGTTCTGGAAAAATCTGGAAACGTTTGTAGCTGCATACGTGGAAGGGCGTCTGTTAGCTGATCTGCAGGTTCAGACGGTACACGCGACTTTGGCCGTTGCTCGCAACCGTGACGGTCGTTCGGGCCAGTCCTGACGCGTTTGGCTTCGGTTCAAACGACAGCGTCCCTGATGACGAAATCGCCGGCGGAACTATAAATAGTCCAGGGGAATCTGTCTGAATGGCGAAGCTGGTTCCCGGAGCGATGGAGTCCCGCCCCGAGCTCACGACAATCCACGGAATGACCTGCGGCCCCGCATCAGCTTGGATCGAAATTCGCCCTTCTGCTCGGAAGGATGACGGTTCGTCCACAGCAACGACGGTGATCCGCAGCGTCGCTGAATCGCACGTCTCTGGGCTCGAACACAGCTCGTAGACGACAGATGCGTCGCCGACTGCGTTTGGTGGCGGCGTGTACGTAATGCGCCCGCCACGTTCCTCGACCGTTCCCTCGCTCTGCGACACGATGCGGAACTCGGCCGTGCTGAGGTCAAGGATTGGGGGACCGTCGTTGTCGAGCACGTCGACCGTGACGGCGGTGTCTTCGTTCGTCGTTGCCTGGTCATCGACGGCAACCGGAGTCGCCGGGATGATGTCGACAACCACGCTGCCAGTCGAGCTGCGGAGCATTCGATCTTCGATCGTGTAGGTCAACACTGCAGTCCCGGGTGTGGGTCCAGCCGTGAAGATCAGCTGTCCCGCCAAGTCGACCTCAACCGTCGCACCGGAGCCCGGCTCGCTTGCGATCTCGACGTCGGTGACGTTGAGGCGATCAACACCGCCATCGTCACGGTCGTTGGCACGCACGTCAATAAGCGTCGACTCGCCAACCACGACAGTCGCAGCGTCGTCATTCGCCTTCGGAGCGAGATCACCATCGAGAATCGTGACCGTTCCTCGATCAAATCCATCGCCGCCATCGGTGACGACATATTCGATCGTCCACGGGCCGAACGAACCTGGGGCAGGGGTGAAGAGAAGTTCCGTGCCGTTCTCGGAGATATCGACCTCGCCTTCTCCGGTCACAACCTCTGTGCGTTCGATCGTTAGTGCCCCACTGTCGACGTCGATGTCGTTAGCGAGAACCGGGATCGAGATCGAATCTTGACGTGCGTCCGTCGTGGCCGAATCGGCACTTGCGAACGGTGGATCGTTCACGGCAACCACTTCGGCGGTGATCGTGGTGGTATCACAAGTCGCTTCACTACACGCGGTGAGCACGACGGTGACCGTGCCGCTCTCTTCAGCGGCAGGTTCGATTCGGAGTACATCTTCGATGATCGTCGCCGTTGCGGGTCCATCGACCGAATCAACGCTGTACGAGTCGGCATCGATCGTTGTTCGGAGCGGGATCTCGAGCGGACTGTCTTCGGCGATCTCAACAACAACAGGCGTGTCGTCGGCAAAGGCCATCACAGGAGGCGGTTCGTCAGCGGCGAGCACCACTCCCAAGACACCAGCAGCAACCGCAGTTCCTGTCGTTGCAATGGTGCGGAGATCGGCGATCTGCCCGATCGATGCCAGCGCTCCAGCACCAAGCGCTGCCTGGAACGGTCGGCGGAGCTCGGAGACCGGAACCGACAAAAACGCTCGAACGATCTCGGGATCGAACTGTGAGCCAGAGCAGTCGAGCAGTTCCGTTCGCGCAGTCTGGGCATCCATTGCGACCTTGTACGAACGGGTCGAGGTCATGACGTCATAGGCATCGGCGACCGACACGATGCGAGCCGCCAACGAGATGTCCTCGCCAGCAAGGCCAGCCGGATACCCGAGGCCGTCGTAGCGTTCGTGGTGTTGCCAGGCCGCATTCGCCCAGTCCCCCAGCCATGGGGCAAGCGCCGCCATGTACTCGCTGCCACGATCTGGGTGGGCGCGTAGTGACTTCAGTTCTTCATCATCAGGCGCACCTGGCTTATTGAGAATGTCGCTCGAAACGTCGAGCTTGCCAACATCATGCAGAAGCGCCGACCACTGCAGCTTGTTCAGATCGTCGGCCGGAAGATCGAGTTGCTCGCCGATCATGACCGAATACGCACGAACACGTTCGGCGTGACCTCGGGTCATACGATCGTGCACGCTCAGCGCGGCGCTGAGCTCGAGCAGGGTCGTCGCGGCCTCTTGCGGCGTCGAACTTTCGTCGATGACCCCAGCTTCGATACGTCGCTTGAGTTGACGAGTTGAATTGGCCCGCAACGCCATCGAGAAACGTGAAGGTGCAACCTCGGGGAACACCAACGACAGGCGAAGCAGCATGGCCATGGGGAGCATGCGGCGAGCGGCACGTTCGACAACGAGCGCCACCGCGATTGCACCACCAGCAACAACGGTCCACCAAAGCAGATGGCCCAGGAAGGTCGTGGCCTCCGGTAGAACTCGACCCAAGACGATGGTCCAGGTGATCGAAGCAACCACGGGCACGAGGAACGCAATGGCCTTGATCCCGAACGCGCCGAAAGACCGTTGGCGCCACATGGACGCCTTGGAAGCGGGATGAGGAGTTGTCGACATGGTGAAGCCGCGTTTTGCGCGGACTTTCCTAATCGACGGAAACCACCCTGAAATTGAGGCGACCTCAAGACTCTTGTGCGATTCGTCGAACTACCGCAATGCCTCAAGATTGCCTACAGCCCGGCGCAGCATGCTGTTCAGAAACGACACGTGACTCCGGTCGGGCTCGGCCGGGGTGAAGAGCACAAGCGTCTCCACCGAACGACCAACTTGGACATCCACGCTAATCAGGTGGCTGTTCACCTTTGGCCGGGCGACATTCGAGAACTGATAGACAAACGTCGACGAGCTCGTCACGCCATCGGGAATAACGAGATCGGACAGGTCTGCTGAGGTGGCTTTCGGCGCACCGATCAGAACATCGCTCGGATCGTCATCAGAGAATGGAACTTCGGGCATAGGGCAGTCGGTTGTCAATCGATCGGCCGCCTCGATGAGGCCGCCAGCCTGTTCGCCGTCGACGAACAGCTGCACGTGCGTGGTGAGCTGCTCCGGCTGTCCAATGGTGCGATAGGTCTGAAGATCAGCAAGCAGCCCTTCGGGAAGGCCCACACCGCACAGGTTTCTGTTGATCAGATCAGGTCCGGCGGGATGCAGCTCCCACCCGAAGCCGAGATCTTCGAGTGTGAGCGCCGCTTCCTCGAAACTCTCTTTTGTGATCGATGTCGGCGAATCGTCGACGGCGGTATCTGCCACGTCTTCTTCGGGCTCGTCTGGAACCGAGACGGCCACAGTCTCCGACGAGGAGGTCGACTCGGGCTCGGTCGTGTCAGGCTCGTCTTGAACGGTGTCAGTATCAGTCGCCTCAACTTCGGCTCCGTCATCGCCGTTCAGCACTAGCGCGCCAATCCCGCCGAACAGGACGAGCACGGCGAGCAACGACGCAATCACAATCTTTGGCGAGAAGCCGGCGTCCTGGGGAGTCATGATCCCTTCGTCGAACGTCGCCGGTCGCCCTGGTGCCAAGGAGTCCGATGTTGCCGAATACGGCTTTCCGATCACGGTGGCAGATGATGTTGCGCCAGTTACCTCAGGAGTCTCGGGCACCGAGTGGGCACCCTCGATCCGGGTCGGTGCCCCATCTGGCACGTCGATTGTTGGGGGTGATGGCGGAGTCGGCACGCTCGACTCATCATCTTCAACCGTTGTTCGGTCAGACCCGGCGAGCGAACCCGGCACGGCGAGCAGGGCGCCCAGGGCGACGGCGACCTTTGGGTCGCCGCGCCGACTGACAAGCGTGTTGGGGTACGCCTCTTGCACTCGTTTCTCGACGACCGGCATGCGGCTTGCGCCGCCAATGACATAGATGGCCGCAACGGACTCACCGGTCTGGCCCGCGTCCGTCATGCACGTCCCGAGCAACGCAATGCTCTCATCGACGTACGGCATGATCAGCTCATCTAGCTCGTCGCGGGTGATCGATACGTCGATCGCTCCTCCGGGAAGACCAACCGACACCTCGGCGATGGGATGGGTCGACAGTGCTTCCTTCGCACGCCGGCATTCCGCTCGAAGCCGGGCTGCAGCGCGCATCCACTCGGTCTCCTCCGACACAAGGAGTTGATCCCAGTCGGCCTGATCGATCTGCTCGCCGACGTAGTTCATCAGAATCTCGTCGAACAGCTCGCCACCGAGTTGTGGGTCGCCGAGCGGGCGGCCAACTACAGAGAATCCGTTCTCGGTTCGTTGCAGCACAACGGTGTCGAACGTGCCGCCACCCAGGTCGTAGACGGCCACATGATCGCCAACGCCAAGGGTCGTGAGATCTGCATACGTCAGTGCTGCGGCGATTGGCTCCACCACAAGTTCGGCTCGGGGGTATCCCGCGGCCTTCGCAGCTTCGAGCAGCCGGTCTCGCTTCGCCCGGTTCCAAGTGGCTGGGTAGGTCAGGCGACAGTTCGAAGGCGGAGACCCCTGGAACCTGGTGGCGTCGAGCAAGACGTGTTTCAGCACTGCCGCAACGAAGGTGACCGCTTGGAAGGGCGTGCCTGCAACCACGATTGGAACGGCATCGCCGAGCCGGTTCTTCGGTGTTCGGATCGTGCGGTGGGGCATCGATCGGGCCAACCCTGCGGCAGCCTTTCCAACAACAACAGCATGGTCGGTATCAACAACGACCATCGACGGCATTTTGCGATCGCCGTCGACTTCAAGAATCTCGGGTGGGCCGTCAGGAACCCCAATCGCCGTAACGGTTGACGTGGTACCGAAATCAACGGCGAGCGTCCACTCGTCGCTCATAAGTCGATTTCCCCGCAGTCGAACAGCACGACCAGAGTGTAAGTGACGTCGCCCGCTGGCTAAAGCCGCCGCCCTGAAATCGGCTTTCGGCGGCGCAGTTCGATATTTCCGAAAGACTTTGGGAGTATGGAGGCGTGGACCGCCAGATTGGCAATTTCGTGCTCGAGCGTCCGCTGGGCGCTGGTAGTTTTGCCACCGTTTGGCTTGCCCATGACCCGATTCTTGACGACCAGGTAGCGATCAAGGTTCTGGCCGAGAACTGGGCGACCAACCCAGACATTCGCGAGCGTTTCGTCGAGGAAGCCCGCATTCTTCGTCGCATCGACCACGAGCGTGTCATCCGCGTTCACGCGATCGACTACACCGATGACGATTGTCCGTACTTCGTCATGTCGTGCGCCGACGCAGGAACGATGCGCAACCACATCGATGACGTCACTGGTCGAGGCGAGGAGATCTCGATCGCCGACGCGATCGTGCTCATGACCGAGCTCCTCGATGCGATTGCCGTCGTGCACGATTTCGGCGCCGTGCACCGAGATATCAAGCCGACGAATATCCTCTTTCGCACCGTGTCGACCCACGAACTCGCGGATGCGCGACGATCGGGCCGCACAATCCGACCCGACCGCCTGGTTCTCGGCGACTTCGGACTCGCCAAAGATCTTGGCTCGGGAGACAGCGTTACTCGAGCTGCAGGAACCCCGCTCTACATGGCACCAGAGCAATCCAAGGCGAACAGCGAAGTCGACCGTCGAGCTGATCTGTACTCAGCGTCCGCCGTGCTGTTCGAGATGTTGGCTGGAGTTCCCCCGTTCTCGACCCAATCGCTAGCCCAAGTCGACCACCGCGACGACGGCAATATCGAAGCGGTGTTGTTGTCGCATCGGCCGACCATCCCGCAGGCACTCGCGCGCATCGTCGCCCGTGGCCTCGAGCGGGATCCGTCCGACCGCTGGCAGACCGCAGACGAGATGCGTGAAGTTCTTGCGACCGTACCGACAGAGTCGGTTGCGCTCCCGCCACTCGAACCGGACATCCTGCAGCAGTATCGCAACGGCAAATTTCAACTGCCGGGTCCACTCGTCGAAGAATTCGAACGCTTTCTGTCGAACGTCGGCGCGGCCCGCTTTGGGCTACCCGACACTGCGTCGCATGACGATGCCGTCGACGCAGCAGCGGCACTCACCGACAAGTGGCGAGGTTTGCTCGGATCGGGACGTATTCCGTTTCGAGCTCGAGCTGCTAGCGAAGACTTCGTCTTTGAAGTTGAACGCGTGTGGCTTGAATTGACCTCGCATGATGTCGAGCCTGAAGGGACACCCTGACCCAGCGAACCCGGACCTAAAACGACACAAGCGTCGCCACCGTTAGGTAGCGACGCTTGTTTTCGTACTTATTGAACGCGGACGCTCAATGAAGAGGTGTTACTTAGAGAACGCGGACGTTCTGTGCTTCCTCGCCCTTGCGACCAGGAGCAACGTCGAATTCGACCGCTTGACCCTCTTCGAGAGACTTGTAGCCATCGCCATCGATGTTTGAGTAGTGAACGAAGACGTCTTCGCCGCCCTCACGAGAGATGAAGCCGTAGCCCTTCTCGTTGTTAAAAAACTTGACCGTTCCTTGCATGAACTTTTCTTTCCTTCATGGGTCTACAGAATGGTGGACCCGATGTGAACTGTACGGCATTCTCCGCGGTTACCGTCGGGGAACTTCGAAACTTGATCCGCTATTAACATACGAATTCTCCTATGCGCCCCTTCTCGCAACGATCCGCTAGTGCAAATGTGTGCTTCGAAAATCGGACGTATTCTGTCGCACGGGGCGTTTTTCATCCGGCGGCGCATCTCTCGGGGGTGCTGTTTGCGACCCATCTCGCTGACCGCGAATGGGCGAATCGACGGGTGGTCGAAGTAGGAACTGGCTGCGGGTTGCTCGCTGGTGTGCTTGCTGATCGTGGTGCATCGGTCGTCGCTACCGACGTGTCGACGGCCGCGGCTCGATGCGCTGCAGCCAACCTGGCTGACACCTCCGTTGAAGTTCGACAAGGCGACCTGCTCGACCCGATCGCCGGTGAGTACTTCGACGTGCTCGTCGCGAACCCGCCGTATGAGATCGGCCGTGCACTACGGCCCCGCTACCGCTCCCCCGACTACCTTGAGCGCCTCGCTGCCCAATGGCCGTCGGTCGCCGACGAGCTCGTCCTCGCCTTCCCAACCGACAGTGCTGAAGTCCTCGACCATGTCGGGTTCGACCTCACGCATGTGGCGACGCTGTCATCAACCGGCCGCGACCTCGGTGTGTTTCACGCCAAGGCGTCCTAGAGCTTGCGCCGCTTTTCGGCGCCGTCGTAGAGGATGTCGGCGAAGGACTGGTTGGCAACCTGCCGGTTCGCAAGTCCGGAATCATCGCAGACGTCGGTTGGCAGCGGAAGAACAGACCACGAATCGTCTACGGCGCCACCTCGCACATGCGTCACGTACTGTGGCCCTTTCGTCGGACGCATATCGGTCCCCATGTACGTCTGCAGCGCGAGTCCAATACGCCGATCGTCAGACCGGTTTGGCTGCGAGCCATGCACGACCCATGGGTGATGAAGCGACATCTGCCCCGGCTTCAACTCCAGGTGGACGGCAGTACTCGGATCGACCCCGACGACCTCTTGTCCCCGAGTAAGGATGTTCTCGTCGCCGAAGGTGTCGACGTGCTCGACCTTCCCGCTCTTGTGCGTACCAGGGAGCACCGAGACACAACCGTTGCCGAGGTGGCTTGGCGTAAGCGCGAGCCACGCAGTCACGTCGTTGTGCGGCCCAACGGCCATATAGGTCGCGTCCTGATGCCAGCTCACAAACGACCCCGACTGGGGTGCCTTCGCAAACAGCACCGTGCTCCACAGCATGATGTCCGGACCGATCAGCGATTCAACCTTGTCGACAATGCGGGGATCGGTCGTGATCGCACCAAAGAACGGGAGCACCAAATGCGGGTTGTTGCGATGCTCGGCGTGGAGCTGTTCGGGATAGGCCGCCTCGGCCTCCTCGAGCAACGCCCGCAGCTGACCAGCTTCGTCCTCGCTCATCACATCGATCGGAGCGATGTAGCCATGCTCTCTGAAGTGTTCAACCTGTTCAGCGTTCAAGCCCATGACGGCCCCTCAGCCTTCTCGCGTGATTCGATTGAGAATACCGAACCGCCCAGCACGGGAGAGAAGTCGGAGGCGAGCGACTATGACTCCCGAAGGACGACGATCCGGTCGTTCTTTCGCAGCGAGTCTGCTGACAGTTGTGACTGAGGCAGGCGCTTGCCGTCGCGGATGATCGCGATCATCGTGCACCCATTCGGGACCGCGGCTGACCCGTTCGACATGTCGGGTGTCACCTCGACCATCTCCAGACCGTCACCAGCGTTGAGCACATCTTCGAGCACTCGACTTGCACCTGGCGCATGGGTACCGAGGCCGAGCATGCGCCCGACTGCTGCGGTTGCATCGACGACCTCGTCGGCTCCCCCCTGTTCGAAGAGGTGAAGATTCTCGCGTTCACGTACGCCGGCAACGATGTGAGCGGTGGGATTGAGCTCACGAGCGGTCAGCGTGACGAGCACGGCGGTGTCATCGCGGTTTGGGGCGACGACGATCTTCTTCGCTCGATCAACGCCAGCACGAATGAGCGTGCCGGTCTGACTGGCATCGCCAACAACACCAGCAAAGCCGAGGGCCGTCGCGGCATCGATCCGCTCGGGCTCGGCATCAACGACCACGATCGTCTCGGGGTCACAACCACGAGAGAGGAGGTCATCGGCAACGGCTTGTCCGGTTGCACCAAATCCGCAGATGAGTGTGTGGTTGTTCACGCGTTGCCTCCAACGACGTTCGGCGAGCAGTTCTCGAGACTGTTCGGTAAGGACCTCGACCGTCGTCGACACAACGAGGATGAGGAAGAGTATTCGGGCGGGGGTGATGAGAAAGATCGTGCCCAGCCGAGCTGACGTGCTCACGGCACTGATGTCGCCGTAGCCGGTGGTCGTCACGGTGACCGAGGCGTAGTACAGCGCATCGATGAACCCGATCGAATCGTCATTGACATCGACGTAGCCATCACGACCGAGCAGGACCACGAGCGCAACAAAGACCACGAGCCCACTCGCGAAACCAACGCGCCGCCCAATCGAGGCCAGCGGAGCACGTTCGCGCTTTGGCAAACGCACAAGGTCGTTGTCGGTCATGGGGAGAGACTATTTCTTGAGAGCTCCCGAGAGCGGCATATCCCCCGCTCGACCTAGCCGCTCACGAAGTCGGCTGTCCTACGCATCGACGAAGTCGATGATGCGCCGACATCCTTCGGCTAGTTGTTCATCTCCGATCGTGAAGCTCACTCGAACCCACCCTGCCGCGGCTGGGCCGAACGCGTTCGCATCGATCACGGACACACGCTTATCCGCGTACAACTGCTCGGCGAATGCCTTTCCTGATTCAGCAACACGCTCAACGTTGATCATCACGTACATGCCGGCCTCAGGCACGAGCACATCGATCGCAGACGACTCGGCAAGAACAGCAGCAGCAATGTCACGTCGACGCCGATACGCGTCTCGCATGTCATTGCTGGCGGACCGGTACGACACCATGGCTTCGAGAGCAGCGGATTGCACAAATCCTGAAATGCCGTAGTTGATGTTGAGTTGAAGCGTCTCCATGTGACTGACGAGGTCGGCGGGTCCGATCGCCCACCCGACGCGCCAACCGGTCATCGCATGAGACTTCGACAAGCTCGTCACCGTGACGGTGCGTTCGGCCATGCCTGGCAGCGACGCCATTGGGATGTGTTCGCCGTCGAATATCAGGTCGCCGTACACCTCATCGGAGATCACCCACAGATCGTGCGCTCTCGCAAGAGCGGCAATGGCCTCGAGCTCGTCGTGGCGAAGGATCACGCCGGTTGGATTATTGGGTGACGTGATGGCGATTGCTTTCGTCGCTGGTGTAATCGCCGCCGCAATCGCCTCGATATCTGGTCGGAACCCGTTGGATGCCGGCTGCGCAACGCTGATGAGCGTGGCCCCACCAATACACAGCGTTGCCTCGTAGGTGAGGTACATCGGTTCGAGCGCGACCACCTCGTCGCCGGGCCCGAGGAGGCACAAGCTGGCCTCGACAAGAGCGCCCTGAGTTCCACTCGTGATGATCACGTTGTCGGCAGTGAAGTCAACACCAGTTCGGGCGGCCATGTCGGCAGCGACCGCATCGCGCAGCGGCGCTCGACCCTGTATCGAGGCGTAGTGAGTATCGCCAGCCCGCAGGGCACCGACGGCGGCGTCGATGATCGGTTCGGGTGTCGGGAAGTCAGGATCGCCAACGCTGAGCACGATGACGTCTTCGCCGCGCTCTTGCGCTGCCATCGCCATCGAGTGAACAGCCCAGCCGTCGGCACCATCGCTGGCAATTCGGTCGACGAGCGGCGAGAAGCGGGAGGTCATTGAACTCACACTAACGGTGAGCGAGAACGCAGCTATGCCCAGGGGGCGCCCGAGAGGTACTTCCAACCAGCATCTGGCAGCAAGGTCACCGCGGTTCCGCCGTGGTCAGACAGATACGTCTGTGCGGCGTGAAGAATCGCACCCGACGATGTTCCAACGAAGTGCCCCTCGAGATCCATTGTCTTCGAAACGGTTGCGATGGCATCGGCCTTCGTGACCTCATGACGATCGGTGACAAGTGAAAGGTCCGCGACTGGAGGCTGGAACGGATCGTCTTGGCTGCGCATTCCGCTGATCGGGTCGTGCACAAACTCTTCAACCGAATGCACTCGGATGTTGGGGTATGCCTTTCGCAACCCACGGCTCGTCCCGGTGATCGTGCCGCCGGTCCCGTAGGAGCAGAACACGTGCTCGGGTGGAGCCTCTTCGGGCCAGTCGCGGATGATCTCGAGCGCGGTTCCGAACTCGTGCGACTCGGGGTTCCCCGCGTTTCCGTACTGGTAACACATGTAACCCTCACCAGCTTCGACAAGTTCTTTGGCATGTTCGATCGACTCGTTCGGGCCGCCATCGACCTCGACGAGATCGGCGCCATACGCCCGGAGCAGCTGCTTACGTTCGGCGGTTGAGTTTGCCGGAAGGCAGATCGTCATCGGGTGGCCGTTGACAAGCGCAATCCGCGCCAGGCCGATACCGGTGTTGCCTGACGTCGATTCGATCAACGGGCCCCCGGGGCGGAGATGACCGTCGCGCACAGCATTGTGGAACATGAACCACGCAGCCCGATCCTTGATCGACCCGGTTGGGTTGTACCACTCAAGCTTCGCGAACAGGCGAGTGCCAGCAGGGGCAAGGGCGTGCAGCTCGACGAGCGGCGTGTTTCCGGGGGGCATGGGTTGCGTTGCGATGCATTGAGTATGTCTCCCACAGCGTCGACTCCCACAGCGGCGTGACCTGAATCCCAATGGTCGTAGAACGACCAATCGCAATAGTCATGCAATGACCAATGGCAATAGTCATGCAATGACGAATGGCAATAGTGTCGTGCAATGACTGATCTCGCGACCCGCTTCCCCACCCTTTCGTTCGACCGGCCGGCAAGCGGCGTCCTTCGAATCACGCTCGATGGCCCCGGGTTGAACTCGGTCTCGCCACAAGGTCACCACGAGCTCGCCGAAGTATGGCGGGCCATCGATCGGGATGCCGAAACCCGCGTCGCAGTTCTGCGTGGCGCCGGGAAGGGCTTCTCGGCGGGTGGCAGCTTCGAGTTGATCGATGAGCTCATGAACAACGATGAACGCCGGATGGAGGTGATGCGGGAAGCTCGGGATCTCGTCACAAACATTCTCGATTGCTCAAAGCCGATCGTCAGCGCCATGCATGGACCTGCGGTTGGCGCAGGTCTCGTCGCGGGAATCCTCGCCGACATTTCGATCGTTGGCACAAGCACGAAAATCATCGATGGGCACACTCGTCTTGGTGTCGCTGCGGGCGACCATGCAGCGATCTGTTGGCCCCTCCTCTGCGGCATGGCGAAGGCCAAGTACTACCTGCTCACCTGCGACACACTGACAGGCGAGGAAGCGGAGCGAATCGGGTTGGTATCGTTGTGCGTCGACGACGACAAGGTCCAGGACCGTGCGCTCGAAGTAGCAACCCAGCTGTCGTCGATGGCGCAACCCGCACTGCGCTTCACGAAGCACTCGCTCAATCACTGGTACCGAACAGCAGGGCCGATTTTCGATGCGTCCTTGGCGTTCGAGTTCATGAACTTCGCTGGCCCAGACGCGGCCGAGGGGTTGGCATCTCACCGCGAAAAACGAGAGCCAAACTTCCCGAGCGCCCAATAGTCGGCCAAAAACTCGGCGAACTAGGAGCGCCAGATCACGCCTGAGGTGCTCGGCAGTTCCGAGAACCCGGAATCCGGCAACCTACGCGCTCGCATGACCCCACCGACTCGCCTACGATCAGGCGGGAATGACCACACAGCAAACGTCTCCGACGGCGCAGACAGGCACTCTTGGAACCTTTGGCGGGGTCTTCACACCGAGCATCCTGACCATCCTTGGACTGGTCCTTTTCTTGCGCGTCCCGTACGTGATCGGCGCGGTCGGACTGACCAAAGCACTGATTATCCTCGCACTCTCCACGCTGGTGTCGGTGTTGACGAGCATCTCGCTCGCGATTGTTGCGACGAACATGCGAGTCGGCGGAGGCGGCGAGTACTACATCATCTCGCGCACGCTCGGAATCGAGTTTGGTGGCGCCGTCGGCGTGGTGCTCTACCTTGCGATCTCGGTCTCTATTGCCTTCTACTCGATCGGTTTCGCCGAAGCTGTGGTCACGGCCCTTGGACGCGACAGCACAGCCCTAGTCCAGCTCGTCGCGGCGGGCCTCGTTCTCCTAATTGCGGCCATTGGCTTCATCGGTGCCGACTTGGCGACGCGCCTGCAGTACCTCGTTATGGCGCTGTTGATCATTGCGCTCCTGTCGTTCTTCTTCGGCGCGATTGGCGACTTCGACGGAGCACAGTTCCGAGCGAACCTGTCGTCCCCCGAGTCGGGCGAAGAGATCGGCTTCTGGGAAGCCTTCGCCATCTTCTTCCCTGCCGTCACCGGCTTCAGCCAGGGCGTTGCAATGTCAGGCGACCTGCGCACGCCAAGCAAGTCGATTACCGCCGGCACATTCGCTGCGGTTGGACTATCCACCGCCGTCTATCTCGTGGTCATCGTGCTTCTCGCTGGCGCGGTACCGGCCACGATCCTCGTCGCCGACACCAACACGATCATTGGCGACTTGTCCTGGCAGACCTGGACGATGCTGGTCGGTGTTCTCGCCGCCACGATCTCTTCCGCGCTCGCCTCGACACTTGGCAGCCCCCGCGTGCTGCAACGACTTGGCGAAGATCGAGTACTCCCCGGACTCGACCGGTTCGCCGTTGGCGCCGGCCCATCAAACAACCCCCGCAGAGCGCTCGGAATCTCGCTCATCATCGCGTTGGCCACCGTTGCCGTCGGCGACCTCAACGCCATCGCACCGATCATCTCGATGTTCTTCCTGGCCACGTACGCCATCATCAACTACGCCACCTACTACGAATTCCGCTCGGGTAGCACTGCGTTCCGCCCCACATTCAAATACGGCGGTCATCGCACAAGCCTCGCCGGAACGTTCGCCTGTGTCGGCGTCATCGTTGCTATCAACCCTGTGGCTGGCGCGTTCGCCGCGATGGTCTTCGTTGGCCTCTATGGGTATCTCCGCCGCCGCGATGTGCCCGATCGCTGGATCGACAGCGCTGGGTCGTACCACTACACCAAGGCCCGAACCCACCTGATGGCTCACGCCGCCGAGCCCCGAGCCGCCCGCGACTGGCGACCATGCGCGTTGGCCTTCGTGCCTCGAGACCCCCACACCCGACGGCGCATGCTCACGATGGCGTCGTGGCTTGAAGGCGGCGCCGGATTCCTCACCGCGGTGCGCCTCATCGAGGGCTCGGGACCCGTTCGCCGACGCGAAGCCGAAGCCGTCGAACGCGACCTCATCGATGAGGTCGAGGAGCTCGTTCCCGGCGCCTTCGCCAAAACCCTCCTCGTGGGCGACGCCGAGGTTGGCGTGCAAACCCTCGTCCAGGCGCACGGCATCGGAAAGATCGAGACGAACCTGACGCTCTTCGGTGTGCGCGACCTTCGTGGTAGCGATGAAGATCGCCTTCGCTACGGTCAGATGCTGCAGAACTGCGTCCGGTTCGGCACCAACGTTGCGGTCCTGAACGTGCGCCGGGATGCATGGATCGAGTTCGAAGATACCCCTCCCGACGAACGGTCGATCGCGTTGTGGTGGTCCGACGATCGCGTCGGCCAGCTCATCACTCTCCTTGCATGGCTGTGCGAGCGAGACCCAGCCTGGTCACGAGCCAAGATGACCGCGTACGTGCCGTCCACCAACGAGCATGATGGCACTGAGCAAGACGACATCGAGCACGTCGAGACGCTACTGAAGAAGGCCCGAATCTCTGCTGACGTCAAGCGAGTCGAAGCCACACCGGCGAACCTTGCCACTGCACTAGGCGAGGCGACGCTCGCGCTCGCCCCGTTGCGAGTTCGCCGCGGTTCGGCGATCGGCCCGCTCGACACGCCTCTGGGCATGCTTGTTGAGAGCCTCCCGCTGGCGATCATGGTGCTCGCTACCGATGATGTCACGCTCGATGCTGAACCCGACGAAAGCGATCTCGCGGAGATTGCACGCTTGTCCGATCAGCTCGCCGAGGAAGAGAACAAGACCGCTGCCCTCGACGCCGAGGCTGGCCGACTCCTCGTCGAGGCCGAAACCGCGCGTCTCGCCGCCGAAGCTACGCCCGGCAACACTGCGCTACAGCAGCAGGCCGAAGAAGCGAACGAGAACGCAGTTGCGGCATTCCGGAAGTATGTGACGGCACGAACCGCCTGTCGCGATCTTGCCGCCGATCTCGCTGCGCTCGACCCTGCAGGCATCACGACGACGCTTGAACCGAGCATCTGGCAAAGCTCCACGATCCGCCCCGACTACTAGTCGAGGCTGCCTGGCTGTCGCCTAGCGCTGAAGCAGGCGAACGAGATGTGTCCAGCCGAGGCTTTGCGCTAGCTGGGCGGCGTTGAGACCGTTCGGGGTGAGATCCTGAGTGTCAGCTCCGTGCTTCAGGAGCACCTCGACAACGGAACCGCTGCCAGCGGCCACCATCTGGTGGAGCAAGCTCAGCCCGTGACCGTTGCGAATCTCGTTGACGTCGATGCTGCTGTCGCCGGACAGCTGACCGTCGAGTGCGTCAGCCATATGACCGCCCATTGGGTGGTCGATTGCGCCGTCGGGCTTCGTGGTGCTGTTCTGCGCCTTCGATGACGGGATGAGGGCAACGTTGCCAGGGTTCCCAAAGCCGAAGCCCCATGCGTTGTCGTGCGAGCGGAGTTCGCCCTCGTCCATCCGCTGACGAATGACGTCGATGGTGAAGCCGCCATAGAGGTGGCCCTCCCGGGAGTACGCCCAGTCAGCGATCTGATCCTTGGGGACTTCGACCATCTCCCCGGCCGTGACCGACGTAAGGAAGTTTGGCTCGTTGGTGAGCGTGCCAAAGACGGTGGCACCGTCAAAGTCAACGTCCACCAGCCACATGTACTCGACCCGTTCATCACCAGGATCGCTGAATCCGACCTTGACCATGGACGCGTCGAGGCCCTTGACAATACGACGGGACTCCCATGTCATCTCACGCCAGAAGTACCCAAAGGTCTTTCGGGCTTGAGCGATTGCTTTTTGCATGTCGACGTCATCGCTCGCCTTCGTTGCGATGATGTAGACCGGGCTTTCGTTGGCAAGTGTCACATCTAGTAATTCGGCGACCTCATCCAGACGCTTGAGTGGGTACTTTGGCCCGCTGCCTTATAAGTCTTCGAGTGGTGCCCAGGTGCTGTGGGTACCGCTTGAGATGCGCTCGGGAAGGCGGATGCGTGCAACTGGCTCATCGTTGGGGCGGGATGCGTCGAGAATGATGCACTCGGAGCGATCGTTCACCATGTCGCTGGCAAACGTCACGAGATAGCCGTCGTCTTCTGCGGTTGCTGCAGTGCGGGGGGCCATCACCGTTTCGCTGACATAGACGCCCTCGCCAAAGTCGACGACCGTCTCTGAGCCGGTTGCGTGGTCTCGCTTGATGAGCCCGTCGAATGCGAACACGTCGTGGGCGCATCGGGCTTCGTAGCTGTAGCGGTATGGGCGGCCACCGTAGCGGCCGTTGATCATCGGGAACTCCGAGCATCGATCGGTTAGCTGCTCTTCGGTGGTCTGGCCGGTGACGAGGTTGAAGCGCCAGCGATGGGCGCGTGCTTCGAGCTTGTTCATGTCGAGGGTTTCAAAACCCTTGTTCACGCCCACGCCTCGTGCTGCGCCTCGCGCCGTCGGATTGTGTTGGAAGAATCCGTCGAGAACGACTTCGTCGCCATCTTCGTAGGCGTTAGCCCAGTGCAGGACGAAGGTCGGGTCGGCTTCGAACCAGCGGATGTCGTCGGTTGATCCGTGGCGCGGGATGAGCGCGAACCGGCTCGGCATATCTCGCTTGAAGGTGTTGCTGTAGTAGCCGTCGGCGAGCGCTTGGGGATCCCAGAAGAGCGGCAGATCGTTGAGGATCGTCCAGTTCTCGGTGAAGGCAATGTCGTGAGGGAGACGCGGGCCCGGAAGAGGAACGTCGACGTAGTTGGTCACCTCGCCGTTCTTGTCGACGACGCCGTAGTGCATGAAGGGCGCGTTGGCGCTGTAGTTGAAGAACAGCAGCTCGCCCGTGTGTTCGTCGAGCTTGGGGTGAGCAGAGACTCCCTCGTCGGGGAAGAAACCGTTCCATTCGGTCTTGCCGTGCTGTTCGAGGGTTCGCGGGTCGAGGGCATACAGCTCGCCGCATTGATAGAAGCTGGCCAGGACTTCACCGCGGTGCACGATGACATCGGTGCTGGCGTTGTCCTTCATCATGGTTCGCGCACCGGAGCCCGTGGGGGCGATTGCGTTCGACGGATGCTCGGTGATGCCGGCCCACAGGCTTTGCTTGGCCTCTTGTTCGGCAAGAAACCCGTCGGTGCGTACAAAGCGACTGGCGTACGTTGCCTCGCCCGCCTCGAAGCTGATCGAGTGCAAGAGACCGTCACCGTCGAACGGGTGATACCGCTTGATCGGTTCGAAGAGGGCGACCTCGGTATTGCGAATGTAGACCCCGTTGAGGTCGTCGGGGATCACACCGATGACGTCAAGATCCCATGCAGTGAACTCGTTTGGCTGCGATTTCCAAATGCCGGTTCGGTATGGGTGATCGTCGTCGGGCGGCAGTGCGGTATCGACGGTGTTGCGGTATTCGATCTGCATGATGGGCCCTTTGACGGCTGTGAGTTTTACGAGTGTTACTTTACAATCGTGCTCAGCGTACTGGAATCGTGCTGAACTGTCGAGACACGCGCCACGTGCCAAAGGGGTCAGATGAAGCTGCTTCACGATGATGAACATGGTGCTGCCCGCACGAGCACCGCCCGGACCGCTCGCTCGCGCCGCACCCGAGCTGCGCTAGTGGCAGCTGTTCGAGAACAGCTCCAGGCGACTGGCGAATTCACTGCCGACACTGTCGCCGAGCGTGCCGACTGCTCCCCTGCCACGTTCTATGGCCACTTCGCCACGAAGGACGACGCACTCACCGCTGCGTTCGAGCTCGTCCTCATCGAGATGTTCGAGATGCTCCGAGACACGGTCACCGCGGAGCGCATCGAACGCGGCGAAACCGAGCTGATGATCGGCGATTTCGTTACCGCACAGGCCCGAGCGTTCCGAGTTGACAGCCTCGTGTTCCGAGCCGCGCTCGCCCGCCTGCCGTTTCACAAGAACCTGCGCCGGTTGTATCGCGAGGCCGAGCGAGTTTCCCTCGAGCACCTCGCTCTCACACTGGGAGACAAGGCGCTTGCCGAGCGCTTCCTGGTGATGTCGCAAGGCTTGAACAACCCCCGCGCCCTCCCGCCAAAGGCCGGCCATATCCGTCAGGCCTACGTCGGGTCTCTCATCGGCATGGTTTCCGAAAGCAGCAGGTCCAAAGATTTGTGACGATTTTCAGACCGTAGCGGTCAGTAAATCTGTACAAATCTTGGCCTCGGGTTTTTGTGTCGATTTTCTGACCGTAGTGGTCGGAAAGTCTGTACAAATCTTGGCGGTTGACTTTAGATTCATATGAATATATTGTCGTCGGCGTGACCAGCGGTTTCCTCGACGACTATCTGCCGTACCTCCTACGGCGCGCCGACCAAACGCTGTCTCAGCCTTTCTACAACGTGCTCGCCGACTCTGACGTTGGCCGTTCGGAGTGGCGCGTACTTGCGGTGCTTGAAGAGCTCGGCGAAATGACTGTTGCCGAACTGACCGCTAACGCGCTCAGCCCGCAACCGACAGTGACGCACGCAGTGAAGCGCCTGGAAGAACGTGGCCTCGTCACTCGCACGCCCGGTGAACACGACAAGCGCCAACGCATCATCGCCATCACTACCGATGGCTCGATTCTCACCCAGTCGCTTCTCACGCAAGCACGCGAACTCGAGGCCGCCGCCCTCGAGCAGCTCGGCGATCTCACTGATCTCATCGATCAGTTACGAGTGATCACCACTGCTGTTGAAGCCCAGACCTCACCTGCCGATTCACCACCTGTAAGCAATTCACCTGTGAGCAAGGCCTCGTGAATACCTCGACCATCAAGGAGTCCCGATGACTGAGCCCGACCGCACGATCTACGACCCTAAAGACGTAGCCGACCGGCGTCCGTTCAATCTTCACCAATGGATCGACGATCACCGCGAAGAACTCACCCCGCCAGTCTCGAACAAACAGGTCTGGCGCGAAGCCGACATGATCATCATGATCGTCGGCGGCGGAAACGAACGAAACGACTTCCATGACGATCCCCGCGAAGAGTTCTTCTACCAACTCAAGGGCGACATGATCCTCTGGCTGTGGCCCGAAGAAGGAACACCGCCATTCCCCATGCCAATCGCCGAGGGCGAGATCTATCTGCTGCCGCCACACCTTCGTCATTCGCCCCAGCGCCCTGACCCCGAGTCGGTCGGCCTGGTCGTCGAGTACCAACGAGACATCGGCGAGCTCGACGGCTTCGAGTGGGCATGCACCAACTGCAACAACGTCGTCCATCGCGTCGAACTTCAAGTACAGGCGATCGACAAGGACCTTCCACCGCTGTTCCGAGCGTTCAACGAAGACGAAGAAGCACGCACCTGCCCGACGTGCAGCACGCTGCACGCCGGAAAGGATGGCCGCCTGTGAGCGCTCCCACGGCAGCACAGCTTGACGCAGCCGATCCGCTCGCACGGTTTCGCGACGAGTTCGAAATTCCCGAGGGCATCTATCTCGTGGGCAACTCACTCGGCGCGCTCCCCCGTCGCACCCGTGACTACGTGAACATCGAGCTTGATCGCTGGGGGTCGCTTGGCGTCGAGGGCCACTTCACTGGCGACCTGGCGTGGAAGGACTATCACGAGCTCGTGCCCGAACAGCTCGCTCGGCTCGTTGGTGCGTACAACGACGAAGTCGTTGCGATGAACGCGCTGACCGTCAACCTGCACCTGCTGATGATCAGCTTCTATCAACCGAATCCTCAGCGTCACAAGGTGCTCATCGAATCGCACGCATTTCCTTCTGATCACTTCGCCGTGGAGTCACAAATTCGCCAGCGCGGCTACAACCCGAGCGAATCACTGATCACCGTCTCACCTCGACCGGGTGAAGACACACTGCACAAGGACGACATCCTCGGAGCGATTGTTGAACATGGCAACGAGCTGGCGCTCGTCATGTTGCCAGGCGTCCACTACTACACCGGCCAGGCCCTGCCAATGTCCGAAATCGCTGAGGTTGCACACTCCGTGGGAGCACGTGTTGGTTTCGATATTGCCCACGCTGCGGGCAATATCGAACTTCAACTGCACGACTGGAACGTCGACTTCGCAGCGTGGTGCACCTACAAGTACCTCAACACCGGACCAGGTGGCGTTGGCTGCGCGTTCGTCCACCAGCGACACATCGACAACCAGATGCTGCCGAAACTCCTCGGCTGGTGGGGCACGAACCCCGCAACGCGATTCCGAATGGCGACGGAGTTTGATCCAATCCCAACCGTTGAGTCATGGCAGATGTCGAACGCGTCGATCCTCCCGATGGCAGCCCTTCGCTCATCCCTCGACATCATCGACGAAGCGGGTGGCATCTCGGCGCTTCGTCGCAAGTCCGTCCAACAGATCGAGTATCTCGATCGCCGGTTGAACGAGTCGCTTAGCGGCCGAGTGGTGAACCTCACGCCAACGCCAATGCATGAACGAGGCTGCCAGTTTGCGCTCCAGGTCACCAGCGGAAACGGCCGGGAGGTTTTTGCCGCCCTCGAAGAGGCCCGCGCATTTTGCGATTGGCGAGAGCCTGACGTCATTCGGGCAGCGCCGGTTCCGCTGTACAACTCGTTCGACGACATCGATCGGTTCGTCACCATCCTCGAGGACGTCGTCGCATGACCTCAACGCACCCGCACGGGCCCATCGTGGTTGTCGGCGCTGGCCAGGCTGGAGCGATCCTGTCGATCTACCTGGCTCGACAGGGCCACGACGTCATGGTCTACGAAAGCCGACCCGACCTACGCCGAACCGACATCGATGCCGGCCGTTCGATCAACCTTGCCCTCGCCACTCGCGGCATCGTCCCGCTTATCGACGTGGGCGTCATTGCCCAGGTTGACGAAATCACCATCCCAATGCGCGGCCGGATGGTGCATGTCGACGCCGACCCGACCCCCGACCTGCAGCCCTATGGCTCGCAGGCACACGAGGTCATTCATTCGGTGTCTCGGTCTGACCTAAACGCCATCCTGCTCGATGCTGCCGAGGCGACGGGCAAGGTCACGATCGAGTTCGAAGCCGCCGTGTCGTCGATCAACTTCGAAGCATCGACCATCGTTTTCGACGATGGCCGCACCGAGCCATTCGGTGTCGTCTTTGGTGCCGATGGTGCGGGCTCACGGGTGCGAAAGGCCATGGGCCTTGTGGGTGCATGTGACTTCGGCACCGAGTGGCTCGACCACGACTACAAAGAACTGACGCTTCCGCCGAGTCCCGACGGCAGCCATCGCATCGACCCGAACGCGTTGCACATCTGGCCGAAGGGCGAGTTCATGTTGATCGCGCTCGCAAACCCCGAAGGCGACTTCACCGTCACGCTGTTCGCTCCGAAGACGACCTTCGCCGAGCTCGACGCGCTCGACGCGATTCAGAAGTTCTTCGAGACTGAGTTTGCGGCCTTTACCGAACTGGTGCCCGACGTGGCCGAGCAGTTCTTGCAGAACCCGACTGGCCGATTAGGAACCCTCCGCGCCACCGGGTGGAACTACGAAGACCGCGCCGTCATCGTCGGCGACGCCGCACACGCGATTGTTCCGTTTCACGGGCAAGGCATGAACGCCGCGCTCGAATCGGTTCGGTCGCTCGACGCTCACATGCGCAAGAACCCCGACGACTGGGCCACGGCCTTCGCCAACTATTCCGCCGAGCGAAAGCCTGATGCCGACGCCATTGCTGACATGGCGCTCGGCAACTACATCGAGATGCGTTCGGGAGTTGTCGACCCCGACTATCTCGCCAAGCGCGAACTCGCCCTCGAGCTCGAACAGCGTCACCCCGACCATCTCAAGCCTCGCTACAACATGGTCATGTTCTCGACCATGCCGTACTCCGAGGCGCAACAACGTGCCCATGACCAGGCCGAGATCATCGCATCGTCGATCGCCGATCCATCTATCGATGTTGACGCCTTGATCGCCGCCCTTCCAGAACTTCCCCCACTCGACCCACTCGCCGACCCGACCGCATTGAGCACCTCATGACTTCCAACGAACTGACCTACGGCAGCTATCTCAAGATCCCAGAACTGCTCGAACTGCAGCAATGCGAATCGATTGATGAAGCCACCGGCAAGCCCGAGCACGACGAAACGCTGTTCATCATTATCCACCAGGTATACGAGCTGTGGTTCAAGCAAGTGCTCCACGAGCTCGACTACATCGTCGAGCTAATGAACGCCGACAAGATCGGAGGCGCCCGCCACCACTTGCGCCGAGTGCTCACGATCGTGAAGACCATGGTCGGGCAGATCGACATTCTCGAGACGATGACGCCGGCCGAGTTCGCCAGCTTCCGGTCGTTCCTCGCCAACGCCAGCGGCTTCCAGTCGGCGCAGTTCCGCGAGCTCGAGTTCATGCTCGGCGTGAAAGACCGAGTGCAGATCGGCTGGTTCGCCGGCCCTGAAGCCGAACGTCTCGAGAAGCGGCATGCGGCGCCGACGTTGTGGGATGCGTTCATTGGCGTGCTAGCCCGAAGCGGCTTTGGCATACCCGACGACGTACTCAATCGCGATGTCAGCCAACCCATCGTCGAAAACTCCGCGGTGCAACAAACGATCATCGAGCACTACGGCGACGAAGGCTTCGCCGGCCTGTGCGAGATGATGACCGACCTCGACGAAGGCATCCAAGAGTGGCGCTACCGCCACGTGATGATGGTTCGCCGCACGATCGGGACCAAGCCGGGAACTGGCGGCTCTGACGGCGCTTCGTATCTTGCGACCACCCTCTTCAAACCCGCCTTCCCCGACCTGTGGGCAATTCGCACCGCGTTCTAAGGACCTCTCAATGACCACATACCCAGAGCTCAAACTCTTCATCAACGGCGAATGGCGCTCTACCGGCGAGACGCTTTCCGTCGTCAACCCATCGACGGAGCAGGAGATCGGCCGCGTTCCCGTTGCAACCCAAGCCGACCTCGATGACGCCTTGGCCGCGGCCGATGCTGGCTTCGCCGTGTGGAGTCAGAAGTCGCCGAAGGAACGAAGCGACCTTGTGCGAGCTGCCGCTGCACTCCTGCGCGAACGCCAAGACGAGATCGCCTACGCAATCACCGCCGAACATGGGAAGCCCTTCCGCCAAGCACAACTCGAGGTCATTCGGGGTTGTGAGTTCTTTGAGTGGGACGCTGGCGAGGCCATGCGCACGTACGGTCGTGTGATCCCGTCTGCACCGGGCATCAAGTACATCGTGCATCATCAGCCGATCGGCCCAGTCGCCGCGTTCTCTCCCTGGAACTTCCCGATGAGCCAGCCGGCTCGCAAGGTTGCCGGTGCCGTTGCGTCGGGCTGTTCGATCATCTTGAAGGCAGCCGAAGAGACTCCGGCCGGCGCAATGCACATCGCCAAGGCGTTCGACGATGTTGGTCTGCCTCCTGGCGTTCTCAACCTGGTCTCCGGCGTGCCCGCCGACATCTCGTCGTATCTGATTCCCGACGAGCGCATCAACTTGGTGGCCTTCACCGGATCAACTGCGGTCGGCAAGCACCTCACCGGTATCGCTTCCGACAACATGACGCCCGTGCTGATGGAGCTCGGCGGCCACGCTCCCGTCATCGTCTGCGAAGACACCGACGTCGAAGCTGCAGCGATCAGCTCGGCGATTCGCAAGATGCGCAATGCCGGTCAGGTGTGCACGTCACCGACCCGATTCTTTGTGCACGATGACATCTTCGAGCAGTTTGTCGATGTGTTCACCAAGCGCTGCGCAGAGACAGTCGTTGGTGACGGCATGGCGCCGGGCATCGAGATGGGCCCGCTCGCTCACGATCGTCGCATCGGTGTGATGGAAGAGCTTGTGGCGGACGCAGTTGATGTCGGGTCCGACCTCCTGACCGGCGGCAAACGCATTGGCGAGACCGGATACTTCTTCGAGCCAACCGTTATTGCCAATGTGCCCGACCACGCCAGGGTCATGCAGGTCGAACCGTTCGGTCCGCTCGCCGTAGTGAACTCGGTCGGCTCGCTCGACGAAGCCATCTCGCAAGCAAACTCGGTGCCCTACGGCCTCTCGGCCTACGGGTTCACCAACCGGTCTGACTACGCCGACCGCATGGTCGACAACGTCGAGGCCGGAACCCTCTCGATCAACACGCTCGAAGCGTCGCTACCCGAAACGCCGTTCGGTGGCGTCAAGTCATCGGGTTACGGCCGCGAAGGCGGAGCCGAAGGCCTCAGCCACTACACCGTCGTCAAGAACGTCTCCCACAGCGTCAACATCGTCTAAACACACCAACGGGGACAGGCCCCGTAAAGGCACCTTTAGGGGGACAGGCCCCGTAAAGACCCCTGAGAAGTCAACCGAATTCAGTCCTCCAATGAACGCCGCGGGGACAGGCCCCGTAAAGACACGTTTATGGGGACAGGCCCCGTAAAGGATTAGAAATGCAGTACACCCGCAGTAACGCAAAGTCATACGCCCAGGAGAATATGTTGGGCATTTGGGCTGCCGCCTACATGCCGTTTACCGAAGACGGTCGCATTGACGAGGACGGCTTCCGCTCGAACGTCGACCATTGGACAAACGACCTTGGGATCGAGGGCTTGTTCGTCTCGGGCAAGCGTGGCGAGTTCTTCTCGATGAGCGTCGAGGAGCGCAAGCGCACCTTCGACCTGGCGGTTGAGGCAACCGGCGACAACGGCTACACGATCATGTCGTGCTCGGACGCCAACCTCGACGTGGTCCTCGACCTCGCCCAGCACGCCCAGAAATGTGGCGCCGACTACATCGTCGTGCACGCGCCCGCATTGCACTTCTACAAGGCCTACGACGAAACCGTCATGCGGTACTACAAGAAGGTCTCCGACAGTGTCGACATCGGCATTGCGCTCTGGAGCCACCCGGCGAGCGGCTACTTGATGTCGCCCGATCTCTGCAACCAGTTGGCCGACCTCGAAAACGTCGTCGCCATCAAGTACAGCGTCGACCGTTCGATGTACGCCGAACTCACGCGGCTCGCTTCCGACCGCATTCATGTAAGCACGGCGTCCGAAGAAGAGTGGCTCGACAACGTCATCGATCTCAACTGGAAGCTCTACCTGTGCTCGTCACCTCCATTCCTGCTGCAGAGCGCTAAGGATCGCCGCATGCACGACTACACCCAGGCCGCACTCGCGGGTAACGCCGACGAAGCACGGGCCATCAGTGCCAGCCTCGATTCGGTGCGCGATGCCTTGGCCCGAACGCAGCCTGCCGAGAAGCCTCACGCCCATCAGAAGTATTGGCAGGAACTGCTCGGCCAGGTCGGCGGCCACGTGCGCTTTCCATTGCTCGAGCTGACCGATGAAGAGAAGGCGATCACCCGCGAAGCATTTGAGACCTGCGGGCTCGAGGTCTAACGAGTGAAACGTCAGCGCGTGGTTCTTGTTGGCTGGGGTGCAATCGGGCAGACGGTCGGACGAATGCTCGCCGACGCTGCAGTCGACATCATCGCCGTCGGAGTTCGAGATCATTCGATTGCCCGAAGCAACATTCCACCGACGGCAACAGTGATCTCCGACCCGAACGAGCTTGCCGACCTTCGACCCGATGTCGTTGCTGAAGCATCGGGCCGTGACAGCGTTGGTCCTTGGGGTCGAGCGGCGCTGAACGCCGGGGCTGACATCATCGTGTCATCGATGTCCGCGTTTGCCGATGCTGATCTTCTCGCATCTCTGCGGCGGACCGCCACAGCCAACAACGCACAGATCCACATTCAGCCTGGAGCACTCGCTGGCATCGACGCTCTCGCAGGAGCCAAGCGCATGGGCATCGATCGGGTCGAACACCAGATGGTGAAACCACCAAAGGCATGGCAGGGCACTCCAGCCGTTGAGCTCTGCGACCTCGATGCGCTCGTCGAACCGGTGGCGTTCTTCACCGCTAACGCTGCCGAAACCGCGGCGGCATTTCCGAAGAACGCAAATGTGGCAATGACGACTGCGTTGGCGGGCATTGGCCCAGACCGGACCCAGATCACCCTGGTCGCAGACCCGACCGCCTCGACCAACCGTCACGAGATTTCGGCGTCGGGCGCCTTCGGGTCACTTGACGTGACGATCGCCAACAACCCACTCCCCGACAACCCGAAGACTTCGGCAATGGCCGCGCTCAACCTCGTTCGCGCCATCGAAAATAGAGTCACCACCATCCACATCTAACCGATGGTGCCTGGCACCAAAAGGCCGTTTGGTGCCAGGTACAAATCGGGCGCAAGATGGCAGCTCAGACGTTGATGGCGGCCTTTCGGAGCTCGTCGAGCATGGGTTCACTTGGTTTCGCCGGGACGAGTGTTCGGCGCGGGTAGTGGTTCGTTGCCGTAAACATCTCCTCGCAGACACGTTCGACATCGAGCCACGGAACCATCAGGTTTTCCGCCGTTTCAAGATCGACGATGGCAACAAGATCGGTGTGTGGCAGAAGGGTTTCGACGCCCTTTGTCCAAACGCCATACGACATCACATCGCCGTCCAGCTGGACGGCTTTGTAGCTCGCGACAAATAGCTCGTCGTCGAACTGTTGCATCAGTAGGTGCTGTTGTGGTTCGTACGTGAGGAGCCCATCAAGCACCGTGAGCATGCGGCATGCCTCGAACGCCGGATGGGTGGAAGCGACGTCGAGCTGCTGCCAGTTTCCGTCCGAGCCAACAACCGGTGAAAAGCTGATCGGGCTGGCGACTTCTTGGTTCTCGACGACAAATTGCGCCGCCATCGCAATGCCCTCTGGATCGTCTGCACTCACGATCATGAGGTCACGTCGACCCGGGTGAAAGATCACCTTGTCCCCGTCAAATGGCAGGCGATCGAGCGCTCCCGGGAGAAACGCCCGACTTGCGGTGTAGTCGTCTTCGGCCAAGACGGAGAAAACCCGACCGTCCATGACAGCCCACTCCTCGATCGGGTCCGCTAACTGCGCTTTGCCCGTCTCGAGTGCTTCCTCGAAGGACACACCACGCTCGACGAGGGCATCTCGACCGGCAATCTGCATCGTGTGCGGAAAGTCGATCACGACACACCACACGAGATCTCCGCCAATTGGCTGCATGGGAATGGTTGAAGGCGAGTCGAAGCCGGAAGCCAGCGACATTTGAAGGTTCGAGATGCTCAGCGTGGCTTGCGACCGCACCCCGGCGCGAAGAATCCCGTCGTGTGAACTCGTGTCCGAACCCATCCGGCTGAAGACCTCGATGATCGACCCCTCAAGCCATGCGTACCGTTCGCTTGGATCTTGGTCGCTCCAGTGCATTCGCATGTTGCGAAGATTGAGTGTGCCCCCAGAAACCTGGATCGAATCGTCGTCCTCGTTCGCGACGATTACTCCGTCGGGTACATGGGCCGTGAGAATCTCGCGCACCGCTGCGTCGAAGTCCCGATTCGCTGATCCCGCCCTCTTCTTCTTCTTGAAAATCGCCATGTCGAATGTTCGACACGCGCTCGACAGCGCTTGAGCCCGACGGTTCTCCGACTACCTAATGCCTGTGCCCGTGGGCGTGATGCTCCGCCAGTACGTCACGGCCCCAGTCGTTATCGAGGTCTCTCCACACGGTGTGCACGTGATTGGCATCGCGGACGGCGTTCTCGTATTCGACCATCAGCGAGGCGCCCTGCATCCGGTAGTACATCGGGTCGCCTGCTTCGATTCCGCCCGCCCACAGGAAGTGCATTTCGTCGATCGCATCGCCTGCGTATTTCGCTGCTTGGGCATCTGCGACCGAATCGGCGACCCGATGGACGTACAGGTCGAGCAGCGATCGCAACATCTCGCGTTGGCTTTGGTCTAGCGCGGAGGCCGCAATGCCTTTGGGCCGTCGCGAAAATGCAAGGTCTTGAATCTGCGTCTCAGTCAGGCCAACGCGGCCTCGAAACATCGCGTCTGCATCAGCCATGAAGGTGTGCAGGCCATCGTCAAGACGCCCACGCCAGACCTCGGGAATCGACAACATCGCATCGCCCTCGACAATGGTCGTCCGGTTTGCGGTGACCACATCGATCGGCGGCGCTGGCGACAACACCGCGAGCTGCTTTTGATCGGGTGAGAGCGAATGAACCAAGTCGCGCCCCAAATCCTCCACCCCACCAAGCGGCCGATACGGATGAGGCCCGAGCAGCGAAGATGACGCAGGGTCAGCGCCGAAGAAACATGGGGTCGAGGCAACTACCTCGCCTTCCATGATCGTGAAGTGAAGCGAAATGTGATGGCCCCCAAACCGCCACGCCCACGCGTCGCTCCCGGGATCGCCAAAGATGGCAAGCCAGTAGAGGAGCGGGTCACGGGCCCGCTCACGGCCAAAGGAGTTCGCCCAACCTTCTAGCTGGTCGAGCAGATTCTCGAGGGCGATGATGGCATTGGCGGTCACATAGCCAGCATGCGAGAGACCCGTCGCCAACAACTTATGGGTACGTCGATGTTGCGTTGCGGTCATGTCGTGAAACGACAGGCCGCCGTGATCGGTGGGCGTGTAGAACCACACCATTCGCTCTTCGTGGTCGAACGGCCAGCGCAGCTTCTCGACTTGGCTGGCGGTGCACGACTCGACAATGACCGCGGCTTGCTCGCTCATCTCGTTTGCAAGGTCGCGTCGGCTCAATGCGCTGGTCATGTCAGTTCCCTGGTTCGTGGAGTCCGAAGATGAACTCGGGATCGCCCGGCTTCCAACTGTTGTCTACCTGCGATCGCTGCCCGATGTGTCGAGTGCGTTCGAGCAATCGCCGCCCGAGATCGAGTTGAGTGTCCTCCCACTGGGCAAGCGCTGCGTCGAGTGTCGAATTGCCGGTCAGTGCTGCGGCCAACGCCCAGCCATCTTCGGCAGCCTTAGCCGTGCCTGCAGCAGCGTGCGGGCGAACCGCGAACGCAGAATCGCCAAGCAGACACACTCGCCCAAAGACCATCCGCTCGACCTCGATGTCGTAGACCACTTGCAAGAAGAGATCTTCGGTCGCCGCCACGAGCTCTGCGATCGGTGCCGGCAATCGAGCTGCGGCGTGTGCCCGGACTTCCTCGGCATGACGGACACTGACCGACCCAGGTGGAAGCGACAGCTCGCGCTTCTCGCCGTTGATATCGGTCATCAGGTCGTCGAACTCTCCCCCCGGTGCGTAGTTCCGATACCAGACGAAGTTGATCAGCCGCTCGCCCTCAGCCACCGAACCGTCCAACCCGGGGATTGGATACACGAGGATATGGCTATTGGCGTAGACGTAGTAGGTAATTGCGTCAGTGAACCGAGCGGCGGTCTCGGGAGCCAACGACCCCTCGGGCACCATGCCGCGCCAAGCCACATAGCCGGCATAGCCCTGGTCGGCATTGGCTTGCAGCGTTCGCCGGCCCGTCGACCCCACTCCATCGGCACACACCAACAGGTCGACGTCGGCGTTCGTGCCGTTCGAGAACTCTACGCGCACCTCATCACCGTTGTCGGCAAAGCCGGTCATGTCATGGCCAAGCACATACCGATCGCGACCCCAGTGCTCTAAGAGCTCTCGATACACCGCGTTCCACGAGCTAAAGAGGTAGCGGTGGGTGCTGTCGTGCGCGACCGAGCCATCTCGGCTCAGGTACCGAATGTGGTCGGTCGCGACGCTTAGGTCGGCCAACTCAAGCTGTGCCCGTTCGACAAGATACCGATACGTCGCCTCAAGGAAGCCAATGCCCGCTCCACGCTGTTCGAGCTGGCGAGATGAACGCTCCCATACGGTTACGTCATGGCCCGCGTCTCTCAGAAGACATGCAGCGGTCAACCCGCCGAGAGATCCCCCGACAACGCCAATCCGAACATCCTTCATCAACGCTGCGACGGTTCAGTCAAGTTCCTGCGGCGCCCGCTACCCCGGCTGGCCAAAGGTGGCGATTCGATCGACGGTGCATTCGAACAGCACCCGCCGCTCCTCAATTGCAGGATCGCGAAGACCGTAGGTGTCTCCATCACCGATGTACTTCACCCAGATGCGGTTGAGCTGTTCGGTCACCCATGCGCCTTCTTCGGGGTCGTCCTCGTGGATCTCTCGGTCGACGGTCACCTTGATGCTCATCCAGTGGTACATGTTCTCGGGGTTCATGATCAGGATCGAAACCTGTGGGTTGTTGCGGATCCATCCGGTCTTCTTCCGCTGCTCGGCAACGTTGATGAGGACCTTGTCTCCCTCATAGTCGAACCACATCGGCGTGAGGTTTGGACGTCCGTCGCCGCCCATGACCGCCATCACACAGGCCAGGGGCTTGTCCATCAGCTGCTTATAGGTCTCATCGAGGTCGCTGATACTGGCGATCTTGTCCCGCGATCCAACGCTGAACTGATTGGGCTGCAGACCCTCAGATACGTCGAGAAATTTCGAAACCTGTACTGACATGATGTCCCCCTTGTTGACTGTGTGTCCTCCGCTATCCGCGAGTGGCAGCGAGGAGGCCGGGGTAGCTAGAAGGATCGATTCGAACATCCAGCAGCCTCGGACCATCCCAGGTGTCGGCGAGGATGCGCGAAAGCTCTGCGTCACAGTCCACCACAAATCCGGGAACTCCGCACCCAGAAGCAACGGCGGCAAAGTCGGTTGGCTGGTACGCCACGGCCGCGTCGCCCCCATGATCGGCTGCCTGCTTGATCCGAATCAGGCTGAGCGTTGCATCGTTGAGCACGACGATCGTGATCGGCAGTCCACGACGGGCAATCGTCTCGAGCTCTCCGAGGGTCATTCCCATCCCGCCGTCGCCGGTGAACGCAACGACGGGCCGGCCGGGGCGTGCGATGGCCGCACCGATTGCGGCAGGCACCGAGAATCCCATCGTGGCCAAGCCGTTCGAAATCAGAAGGTCGAGTGGATTCGCGACCGGCCACATCGGCATGATTGCGAGAAAGTGCGCTCCAGCGTCGACCGTGGTCGTTGCCGTACCCGGGACGTGTTTGCGCACCGTCTCGACGACCGCCACCGGGCCGAAGGAGTCGCTGCTCTCGGCCGAGCGAATCTGCGCTCGGCCCCGATCACGAAAGCCCTTGGCCTTGCTGGTCCAACCAGAATCGACCTGCACCCCCTCGAAGACGCTCGTGACCGCCACCGAGAGATCGCTAACGACGTCGACCGATGCGCTCAGGTAGTCGTCCTGCTGGTCCTGCGACGACAGGCGGAGCACGGGTGCGTCATAGTTCCATGCGCGCGGGATTGGTTCGACAAGGTCGAGTCCCACCGTGATGAACAGGTCGGCGGCGTCCATCACTTCGCGTTCGAGATCGCCGTTGGTGAAGAGCCCCGCGTGGAGCGAACCCTCGGTGTCGACGATCCCGATCGCCTGATAGGTGGTGAGGACCGGCGCGCCAAGAGCGACGAGCGCATCCCCTATGCCCGGAGTGACCGCAGCTTCCATGCCGGCGATAACCACAGGCCGGGCGCTAGCGGCGAGTAGCTCGCGTGCTGCACTCAGCACATCGTCGGCCGCAGGCGCAGCACCCCTTGCGCTGTAGCTGCTCTGAGTGCTCACGCCGCCTACGTCGTAGTCGAGGTGCAGTGCGCCGTAGGGCCAGCGGTTCGGCTGGGCGATCACCTCGGCGAGTTCGACGTTGTCGATGTCCGCGCCAAGGGTGATCGATTGCTTGGTGACCGGGCCGAAGAGCGCTCGTTGGTCGAGTCGCTGATGAGCAACCCGACTGCGCTGAGCCGACGGCACCGTGTCGGTGACAACAACGAGCGGATACCGATCGAGGGTTGCTTGGGCCGAGCCATTGACGACCGAGGTCGCCCCCGGCCCTCTCGTCACGATCACCGGGGTTGGCGTCTGAGTAAGAAGTCCGTGGGTCGACGCCATGATGGCCGACGACGTCTCAGCATGGCCGAGAACGAAATCGATGCCCTCGTCAAGGGCTGCGCCGACCACATCGAGGTTCGGACCGCCACCAGGCACCCCAAACGCGGTGGTCACGCCTGCATTCCGAAGCGTCCGAGCCAAGCGGCGAGGTAAGTCCATCGTTGCCATCCAAAGAAGGTAGCTCTACCCCTCGCTGCTCATCAGACAAACACTCGATTACGAATATCGCATGTACCAGTCGCAGAACTGGGTGCAGAACTGTTCGTCAGCGGCGAACGGTCCGGGCGCGTAGTACGACGACTTTGCCCCCTGGGTCATCGACTTACAGAGCTCGACGTCCTCGGCGTTGGTGACCAGCCACACGTCGGTGAGATGGTCGACGTCGTAGTCCTCGCCCTCGATCGCATCCTCATGGACGATCCAGCTCGAGTACAGCGCACACGTCTCTCCGTCGATGGGAAGCACCCAATTGGTTGCGATGTGGTCGGAGGTAAAGTGCACCCACGCGTTTGGGTTGAACCACATCGAGAGCGTGCTGGCGTCGTAGTCATCCCACCCGCCAATGAGCTTGCGTGACGCCGGCTCACCATCGAAGGTGATCGACTTGTACCCGTCGGCCAAGGGGTAGCGGGCGACGCGGCACGAGTCGTTCGCGGTAAAGGCCTGTTCACGCCATTCGCGACCGAGGGACTCCCACCGGGAGATCCCCGAGGCCATCATGGCGTCGTACTTCGGCGAGGTGGCGCCATTGAAACTCGAGGGGTCGAAGAGATCGAGCAGCCCCTTGTGGTTCTGGCGGCAATGGCAGCACTCACGATTGTTGATCATCACCATAAGCCAGTTGGCCGGAACGATCTCTCGATGATGATGTGCGAGCTTGTAGCCACCCGACTCCATCGCAAACGGAGTGGTGTAGGGCGCCAGGAGGGAGTCGATCTCGAGCATGTCGGTTCGATCGGGTGTATCGCCGAGACAGGCGAACACCATGCCAGCCACCTCGTGTACGGCAATCTCGGTGAGCCGCGATCTGGCTGCAACCTCAGAGTCGGCGAAGGCTTTCCCCATCATGGGAGCTGCCCGAACACGCCCACTGTCAAGGTCGTACGACCATTGATGGTTTGGGCAGACAAGCGCCGCGGCACACGATCCGGTATTTTCACGAACAACACGTGCACTCTGATGAGCGCACCGATTCACGAAGCATCGGATGTTCCCGTCGGAACCGTGCAAGAGCATGAACTCGTCGCCGAGCACGGTGAAGGTGAAGTAGTCCCTTGGCTTCGGGACATCGCCTCTCGTGCCGACGAAGAACCACTTGTTCGACAACACCTGGCGAGCCCGCCCCATGTCGAAGATGACGTCCTGAGGCAGACCCATGCCGGAGGTGTAACTCACACACGAGATCCTAGAAGCAGCGCTCGTTCTCGCTCCACTTCCGTGGTGGCTGTACGAACGTCAGCGGTTGGCTGGGCCTTCGTCGCGCAGTGCTTCGAGGTCGGTCATCGCGGCCCGCAGCTTGTCGATCCAATCGGACTCGTTCTCGGCAACGAGCTGGACGCACCAGGACAGTGCCTCGCTTCGGGAGCGGGCGATACCTGCGTCGATCAGCGTGTCGAGCACTGCCCGATCGTGCATGTGAAGACGTGTCATGACCGGGATGCTCGCTGACGTGAATGCGTGATGCTCGTCCCCGCATTCGACTGCCCAGCTGACCTTGCGGCGATAGTGCGCTTCCGCGCGTTCGGCGATTGCGATTCGCTGATCTCGTGTGTCTTCTCGGAAGGCCGCAATGCGTGCCTGAGCAGCGACGCTGACATCGTCACCGTCGTTGAGCTTCGGGACCTTGAGCGTGCCGGTGATAAGGATCTCGTCCCGGTCGAACTCAACGGTCACCGCGCGGGTGAACCAATCGTCGGGAAGATTGCCTGCAAACCAGGCACTCAGTTCCTTCGTTGTCGTGGGTGTGGGCTCGGCTTGTCGGCCCCGTCCGCGGCCTCGTCCACGTCCCTTTCCGCGTTCGTGTGCTGCTGCCATTGCGGCCAACTTTCGTGCGTGTGCAAATTCTGTGGATCGCATCGTGCGATCTCCTCTCGTTAGTGTGTCATGTTGTAAGTATGTAATCAACATTACGAGGCACAACGACACACGTCGCAAACTATTCCCACCGTTCAAGGTTTTGTACCTGGCACCAAATCGCCGTTTGGTGCCAGGCACATATCGAGTCGTCGCCTTCGAAGGCGAAACAGTCGCGATCGTCGGACTCTCGCGTCTTCGGGCCCCATTCCGCTCGATTCAATCGTCGGGAACAACACGTTCAAGTGGCGGTAGCCAGTAGCGATAGATGAGCTAGCGACTGGCAACCAACAGGCCGGCACCGACCATCGTTGCACCAGATACTTGCTGCATCTGACGTCGAGCTCGCGACGACGTCATGGCGGAACGAAGCCGGTTCGCTAGACCGGCATACACGGTGGCAACAGCCAGCCAAGCAACGACCAACACCGCAACCAACCACAGGAACGTCGCGACGCCCGCAGTGTCTGGATCAACCACCGACGGCAAGAGTGCGACATAGAACACAACCGCGTTCGGGTTCGACACGCCGAGTCCGAACCCAACCCCGATGTCTTGCCAGGGGCCGCGTTCCTTCACCGGTTGTTCGATTGCGATTGGCTTGCGCGCCTGAAGAACCTTCTGCAATCCGAGCACGCACAAGTAGATGGCGCCGGCGAACTTGATGATCACGAACGCCACCTCGAAACGCTCGGCAATCTGGGCAACGCCGACCAGGGCAAGACTGAGAAGTGCGACCTTTGCGAGACACACCCCGACAGCGAACGGGATGGCCTTCGCAAACCCGCCGTGAAGGCCCCGACTAAACACGGTGAGCGTGTCTGGACCCGGCGGAGCGGCTGACGCCAGAAATGCAAGCAAAAAGACGAGAACCTCAAGCACACCGATCAGCTCCTAGGAGAAGTACAAACGGTCGGGGTTGGTGGCGAGCACCTGCTCGCGAAGAGCAGAGGACGGCAGCCAACGATCGCGCAGCTCGACAAGGCGCTCGAGGGACGGCGGGTCGCTTTGGCCGGGGTGAGGCCAGTTCGATGCCCACAGCAGGCGCTCGGGGTACTCAGCGACGAGGTGATCGACCAGCTCACACACAATCTCATACCGATGCGTTGAATCGACCGCAGATTCGTATGGGGCCGACAGCTTTAGATGAGCGCCCGCATCCATCAAGGCCAGCAGCGAAGCCACGGCGTCCTCGCTAGGACGGGCCGGCGGCATAAACCGCCCAACGTGGTCGATCACAAGTGGCACCGACAAGGCAAGAAGCTGATCGAGCCGCTCCGCTAGTTCATGACCATTCATCTGAAGCTGCACATGCCAGCCCAGGTCGGCGACCGATCGAGCGACCGCATCCAAGTCTTGCCAGCCGACCGCGCCGCCCGGAAGCATGTGGAACCGAGCTCCCCGAAAGCCTCGCTCATGGAGACGTTGAAGCTGGTCAAGTGATGTATTCGCATCGACAACTGCGATGCCGCGGGCTCGGTCGCCGAGCCTGTCGATGGCATCCGCCTGACATGAGTTGTCGAGCCCATAGGTGGTCGGTTGCACGACGATAACCCGTTCGACGGCGAGCGCGTCTTGCACGTGCTGGTAGTCAGCCACCGTGGCATCGGACGGACGCAACACCGCATCGGGCGCGACTGGATAGTCCGATCCATAGAAGTGCATGTGGGTGTCACACCAAGGAGTGGCCAGCCCCTGTTTCTAGCGCATGGTTTCTCGC
>CAKZVC010000116.1 GCA_937922235.1 uncultured Acidimicrobiales bacterium
CCTCTCCAAACTCACCCCAAACGATCTACGCCACATCGAATCACGTATCAACACCATCCCCAGGCGCATCTTCAACTGGGAAACAGCCCAAGCCAAATACGATGAACACGTCGCAATGACCGGCTGAACCCACCCAGACCCCTATCGGTGGTGAGGGTCAGGGCGGCGTGTTGGGTGGGGTCGTAGGATGCTGAGGCACCCCCAGGAGGCCTTGTGGTAACGACGTTCGATAGTGGCTTCAGCGATTGGGATCCTTCTCGGCTCCCTGACCTGAGCGGCAAGTGTTACTTCGTCACCGGCGCGAACTCGGGCACAGGGTTCGAGCTCTCGAAGATCTTGCGGGCAAAGAATGCTCACGTCTTGGTCGGCAGTCGCAACGAAGGCCGTGGCCGCGGCGCAGTGTCGAACATTGCCGACGTCCCCGGAGACGGAGCTGTCGAGTTCGTGAAGATCGACTTGGCAAGCAAAGCCAGCATCGCCGAAGCGGCCGACGCCGTTCGCGGCCTTGCTGTTGATGGCCTAGACGCCATCGTGAACAACGCCGGCATCATGCAGACGCCCGAGCAGCAGACGGCCGATGGTTTCGAGATGCAGTTCGGCACGAACCATCTTGGCCACTTCTACATGAACCATCTGCTCTTCGACCTCGTGTCGGCGCGCTCGGGCCGGATCGTGCCTGTTTCGAGCATTGCGCACAAGCCTCCGGCGAAGCTCCATTTCGACAACGTGATGATGACCGGCAACTACAGCTCGACCGGCGCGTACCAGCAGTCGAAGCTCGCCAACCTCGTCTACGGACTGGAGCTTCACCGCCGACTTCAGGCGGCAGGCAGTTCGGTCGCATCGGTCTCGTGCCATCCCGGATACTCGGCGACAAACCTGCAGAGCACCGGCCCGACCGGGGCATGGAAAGCGATCTACAAGGTCTCGAACGCGCTGCTCGCCCAGCCCGCCGAGCGCGGCGCACAACCATTGGCTCTGTCAGCTGCTGGCATCGAAGCGCAGTCGGGTGGCTACTACGGGCCGATCGGATTCGGCGGTGCCCGGGGAAAGATCAGCGACTCCGACATTGCTGGTGACATCGCGATGGACCCTGAAGCGGGTCGCAAGCTGTGGGAGCTGAGCGAAGAACTCCTTGGCATCAGCTGGAGCATCTCGTAGATGCCTGAACCCGAGGTGCTGGCCTACGGAGACTTCGCCGACCAGTTCGCCCACCTCTACCGTCCGGCCAACGAATCGGCCGGGACGGTCATCTCGATCCACGGCGGCTACTGGCGGGCGAAGTACTCGCTCGATCTTCACGAGCCCATCGCCGAGCACCTCGTCGAACGTGGATGGACGGTGTTGAACATCGAGTATCGGCGGGTTGAGCCTGGCGGTTCGGGGGTATGGCCGGAGATGTCGAGTGATGTGCTCGACGCGTGCGCCCTCGCTGATGACCTTCCCAAACCCATCGTTGCGATTGGTCACTCCGCTGGCGGACAGCTTGCACTCTGGGCTGCGGCCCAACCAGCATGCACCCTCGATGCAGTCGTAGCCCTCGCACCAGTGAGCGACCTCTTTCTCGCCGACGGTCTCGAGCTCAGTAACCACGCCACCAAAGAACTGCTCGGTGAGAGTGCGGCGGAGCGTCCCGACCTCTACTCGATGGCCTCACCCCTCTACCTTCTGCCCCTTGGCATTCCTCAACTCATCGTGCATGGCAAGGCCGATGAGGACGTGCCTTACGAGATGGTTCCCGAGTACGTCGAGTCTGCGAGGGCGGCAGGTGACGACATCCAGCTGATCGACCCGAAGAAGGTCGACCACATGCATGTCATCGACCCGTCGCATTCGGTGTGGCGGTCGATCGATGACGTCCTCGATTCGTGGAAGAAGCTCGCCTGATGCTCGAACCACTTGCCGGTGATCTCCCTGACGATTGGGAGGAGGATCTCAACCCCGACCGTCTACGCGGTTGTCAGTACTGGCGCTGCGAAGAGCTCTTCGAAGCAAAGACAACGAATCAGATCTTCTGCCGCAAAGCGTGTCGAAGCCGTCAACGAAAATGGGAACGGGCCCAAGCCCGCAAAGAACGCAAGGCCGCGGCGAAACAAGCCAAGAGCAGATAGCTGCTAGCTCATGCCAGAAAGGCCAGAGCCTCTATCCACACGAACGAGACGCCTCCGGCGAGAGGAGAGCGGAGCTCGCGTAGCGAACTTGGAAGCCTCCGGGGATCTTCGCCGGAAGTGCGAAGAAGTTACCGCCGAAGGCGGATGGCGTTGCCGTGGGCGTCGAAGCCTTCGTGTTCGCTCAAGGCAATGGTGCTGTCGGCCACGGCGCTCAGTGCGTCGGCGGTGAGGTGGCCGATCGCTCCGGCCTTCAAGAACTGTTCGACGGTGATGCCGCCGGCACGGTTGGCCCACCCGCCGGTTGGCAGCGCTGCTGGCCCGCCGAGGGTGAAGTTGCCGACAGAGAACGGTGTGTGCTGTCCGAGCAAGAGCTCGCCGGCATGCTCGATGCCGTTCGCGACTGCCCACGGGTCGGCAACGGCGAGCTGGCAGTGTTCGGCGGCCCACCAGTTCGCCACGTCGACCGCTTCGGCGAGTGAGTCGACGAGGATCGCGCCACCGTTCGCACCGAGGGCAGAAGCTGCAGCCTCGCGGCGTTGCTCGGGCAACTGCGCGGCTTGGCGTTCGACTTCCACCGCAGCGGCGTCGATGACCGACTGGTGTGCGGTCACGAGGACGACGGTCGAGTCGGTTCCGTGTTCTGCTTCGTTCAGCAGGTCGGCAGCGAGCAGAACGGGGTCGGCTGACTCGTCAGCGACGACCATAGATTCGGTCGGGCCAAGCACCACCGTGTCGACGCCGTGCGACCGGACTTCGAGCTGGGCGAGCGCGACAGGCGGAGATCCTGGGCCGATGATCATGCCGTGGGATGGAATGGTTTCGGTGCCGAATGCGGCGGCGGCAACACCGGCTGGTCCGTTCACTCGGTAGACGTTGCGCACACCGAGCTCGTGGGCGACCACGAGAACCGCATCGTCGACGGCGCCGTTCTGGCCCGGAGCGGGAGGGACGATGACCGACAACTGCGGCACTCCGGCAACGACCGCTGGGGTAGCAACCTGGGCGAGCACGGATGGATAGCTGGCCTTGCCACTCGGACAGAACAATGCGGCGTTGGCAACTGGGCCGATCTTCTCGCCGATGGTGTGCCCGGGGGCGATCTCAGCCGTCCAACTTTGACGACGTTCGAAGAGGGCTTCGTTGAACGCCCGGATGTTAGCGATCATCTGCTTGATGGCCTTGTGCACTCCGGCGTCGATCCGGACCATCGCCTGGTCGAACTCATCATCGGAGATCGCAATGCCTGCCGCGGAGATCTCGACCCCATCAAACCGGGCGAGAGCATCGAGCAACGCCGCGTCACCGCGACTACGGACGTCTTCCACCAGCGCATGGATTGCTGGCTTGAGCTCATCAGCAGATTGCGCTGCACTCCCCCGCTGATGGACCCATGCCTTGTCGGCATCGGTCATCGTCTTCCACACCTGCTGACGCATCATGGATTCAAGGTTACGAGCGCTCACCAGTTCACGACACGCCGAGCTACACAGATGGGCACTAGACCCACCGATAGCTTCGCGCCATCGCTGAGGAGACAGGACGCTTCTTGGGAGCATCGCCACGTGTATCGATGTACGGGTCGACCACAATTGCCGGTCCACCGGGTTCTTCAGGTGCCGCATCCTTGGTGACCGCAACGAGAACACTTGGCAACACAACAAGTGTCGCAACAAGCGCCATCACGATCATCAAGGCCGTGAGCAACCCGTAGGCGGCAAAGAGTGGCATCGGAGCGAAGGCAAGAATGCCGAACCCGATCGACGAGCTGATGGCCGAAGCAACCAGAGCGAGGCCGGTGCCTTCGCCGGCGATTCGAACTGCGGTGTCTCGGACGCCATGACGTTCGAGTTCTTCTCGGTATCGGGCAATGAAGTGGATGGCGAAGTCGATGCCGATGCCGATTGAGACCGCTGCGATCGTTGCCGTCACGAGGTTGATAGCAAAGCCGGCGACATACATGAATCCGTAGAGCCAAGCGACGACCATCACGATCGGCAACACGCTGGCAAGGCCATAGCGCAGCGACCGGAGGAAGACCGTCGAGATGGCGAGGCACGCAAGAAGGGCAACTGGCAGTGACACTTGCAGGGCCTGGCTGGTTGCGCTCAGTGATGCTTCACGAACGAAGGCGCTTCCGGTGACCTGCACAAAGGAACCCTCGAGGTTCGACTCGAGCTCGTCGGCGAGCGGTTGCAGTACACCTCGAGCTTCGGTCACCACATCCTGATTTCCGCTTCCGGGCACGCCCATGTCGAAGACGGTCCGGTCGAGCTCGCCGTCGACGATCAGCACCGACGTGCGCACGTCGTCTGGCGTCATGAGCAGTCGATTCTGATCGAGCGGAATTCCGGTCTCCCATGCCACCGAAATCAGCGCTTCAACCTGTTCGGGCGTGTCGGGAATCTGATCGGCGTCCGTGTCTGTGATGACGACACCGGTCTGTTGAAGCACGATGTCTGCCATCACCGGTGAGTCACTCGCCGACTCGAACACCTCGAAGATGCCGCCGAGGATCTGGACTTGGTCGTCTGGGGTTCTCGCTAGCGGTGCGTCGGGAAGTGCTTCGATTGTTTCGAGCGTCGACGCAATGGCGGCGAGGTTTGACGGTGACGTGAGATCGGCCTCTACGTACAGCCGTGCAGGTTCGCCTCCAAGCTCACCCACGTGGAGGTCGACTTGATCGAGACTCTGAACGAAGTCGGTGTCAGTCGAGAAGAAGTCTTCGACGTCGAATCTCACCGGCACCTGCACGGCATAGAAGGCAGCAATAGCGCTAATTGCGAGGGCGGCGGGGATGACGATTTTCGGACGCCGAGCAATGGCGGCTACTGCCCGGCCGATTGGGGCGGCGAGCGCACCACCGGCAACTTCGATCGGGGCATCACCGGCTCGAGTTCCGTCGTGGCGGCGGCGCCATGCGACCGGCAGCACGAGGATGAGCAGTGTGGTTACGACTCCCAGTACGACTCCGGCCCAGGGCAAGACGAACACCATCAGCAGCACTGACGCCATGGTCATCGCACCTGCACCAGCTCCGGCGAGGACACGAAGCGCGGCCGAACGTCGACCCGGAGTTGGAGCGGGCACGACGTCCTCGACGAATGCGACGGCAAGCGGCGTTGCGATGCCGAGGAGAAGGTACGCCGAGGCCAAGGCGATAGCTGCACCGAGGCCGAACTGGTTGATCGAATCGATGCCGGAGGTGAGGTTTGCGAGGAATGCCGTGGCATCGGATGCCAGAGCGAGAAGCAGTGCGGCCGAAACGGCCGTGAGCCCGGCGACGAAGGCGCGGTTGGCGTTGCGGCCCTCGGCCCGCTCTTCGCGGTAGCGCCCAACGGCATGGAAGGCGAAGTCGACGCCGAAGCTGATCATCGCAACCGGCACGATGAGCGACAGGACAAGGTCGTCATCAAGTCCGATGAGATTGGTGATTCCCTTGAGCCACACGATGAGCGCCATGAAGGCAACGCTGACGATCGCCAATACCCAGTAGCTCCGGAACGTGAGCCCGACCAATACCAAGACGGCAAGGATCGTGAAGCCAATGAACGGCCCAGCTACTGCTCCTTGTTCTTGGGAGGTGAGGTTGACGTCGATGGCAACACCGTTGCTCGTCCAGCCGTCAACTCGAAATACCTCTTGGATGCTGCGATCGAACTCTTCGACGTCAGTGTCTCCACCGAGGTTCACCGATGTGTTGCCGAAGCCAAGTGCGTCATTGTCGGATAGCACGAGCAGGCGAACCGCTGGCGAAATCCAGTGACCGGCGTCGTCTTGGGAGCTCTGTGCTGACAATCCGAGGATCTGCGATGACGGCCCGAAGCGGTCGATGAGGTCCGCCGCCGCAGCTTTGATGTCGGCGTCTGTCGACTGTGGGATCGACGATCCATCAGCCCGAAGTTGATCGTCGATGAGATCGGCGATGGTGAGCAGTCCGTCGACCTGCAGGTCGGCCTCGGCGTCGTAGTAGGAGAACAGCGTCGAACCGAGGTCGTCGTCAGCGCGTAGTGTTTCGCCCATCGCAAGAAGGTCGGCCATCGCGGCGACGGTCAAGACGTCTCCGCCGTCATGCTCGGCAATGAGGAATGTGGGATGGACCGAGGAGATGAAGCTCTCGTCGATGCGATCGCGGGCGGTGAAGATGTGGCCGGTGGGCTCGTTCGACGCTGACGTGGTTGGCGCCATTGTCAAGAACGGCACAACCAGAAGTGCAGTAACGAGCCCGAGAACGGCAAATGCCACGCCTCGATGTTTCTGGAGTCGTTCGAAGAGTGAGGTGAGTTGCTGCGTCATGTCGGGTCTCCTGCCTAGCCCTGTCTTATATAGACATCGGAAAGTTGTCAGTGGAAAGTTTGCATTGTCAAGATGACCGTACGGACACTGCTTGACAATGTCAAGACCTAGCGTCAAGATTTGTTCTGTGACCGCAACAACGGCTGGCGATTCCGCAACAACCGCCAAGAATTACCATCACGGCGACCTGCCCACGGCGTTGCGCGCCGCAACGGCTGAGCTCATCACCGAGAAGGGTGCAACCGGATTTAGCCTCAGGGAAGTCGCCCGACGCGCCGGGGTCAGCCACTCAGCACCAGCCCACCACTTCGGTGATTCTCAAGGGCTCCTCACGTCGGTCGCCGCCGAAGGTTTCCACACCCTCGTAGCTTCGTTCGAGGAGCTTCAGCCGATCGAAGAACCCCTCGATCGTCTCAACAAGATGGGCAAGGCCTACATCCGCACTGCGCTCGAAAACCCCGGACACTTCGGCGTGATGTGTGCAAGCGAATTGATCAACGAAGACGACGATGAGTTCTGCACCGTCTCAGGTCGTGCGTTCGAGATCCTCGTCGAAACAGTCAGCGAGATCGCCGCGGCCCACAACCCGAGTTTGAACATCGAAGCCGCAGCTACGTGGATCTGGTCGTCCGTTCACGGGCTCGCCGTGCTCCTCCCAGGCTTCACCAAACTCGACGAGAAAGCTGGAACGGACGACGTCGATCTACTCCTCGATCAATTCTCCGATTTGATGAGCAACGGCCTGTTCAAAGCCACCGCTGCTTACCCCGAGTAAATTCCTAGCGGCGCGTCCGCCAATGCAGCTCGGCGTCGGATCCGAGCTCCGCCAATTGCGCAGCGACGAACGCTTCTCGGTCGCGAGCTCGCGGGTGCGTGAACCCTGCGCCAATGACGGGCGCACCGGGGTCGCACACGACATAGCGACAGATGCGCTTGCCGTGTTCGCTCAATCGTTCCCACTGGTGGAAGGGCATGCAGCGGTTCACGCCTTCGCTTCGGAACCAGGGGGCGTAGTACTCGATGTTCGGGAACGCCCGGACGTGATCGGACAGGTTCGGCGTGCCGCCGTGCCATGCACGATTGTCTCGGAACACAGCGGTGCCAGCCGGTGCCGGACATACGGTGCTGTGCTTCATCGACAGTGGCTCGTCAGCAAGGGTTGGGATGCGATCGGTCGATCGCTGTGAGCCGGGGATTTGGCGGATTGGCCCGTTCTCCCATGTCAGGTCGACCATGGCGAAGTTGATCGTCACGACGGGCACGGGCATGTCGCGGGTCGTTGTCCCGCCGACGGGGTCGTGCGGTTCGGTCCATACGTTGTCCGCATGCAGACCCTGATATTCGATCGCTCCCGGTAGCGCGAGGTCGCCGCCACCACCGCCGACGATGTAGTTCGGCGAACCGAAGATTGCGGTCAGGATCGGCGTCGTCGTTTCCATATCGATCACATCAACCCACGCAGGGTCGTGCAGACGATGGCGAGAGGCCGAGGTCGACCCGAACGAGTAGCGATGTGGCAATCCGCCAGCACCACCGCCGATCGAACCGTCGGGGTCTGCAGCGATGATGTCGTCGATGACTTGGTCGGTGGCAGCTTGCAGTGCAGCTAGCCGGTCACCGTTCAGCGCATTGCGCACCGCAACAAATCCGTCGCGGTGAAAGAGCTCGGCGGCTCGATCGACATCACCAGGGTCGACAAGCTCGAGATCGGGGATGCCGTTCGACGTACGAAGCTGCTCTCGGAGTGAAACGACTCCAGGATCGTCGGGTCGACGAGTCCACGTTGCGCACGTCGGGTCGCCCTGCACCAGGTTGCGATGCTCGGGAGTCGTCTCAATCTCGATCTCGGGCTCGGGAGTGTCGAGTCCGAGCTCGTTGTTGTTCGACTCGATCGTCTTCGGGCGATTCTGAAAGCCGTTCGGCGGCACATTCTCGAACCAACCTCGTTGCATCACCACACCTCCTCGTCACAATCCAGCACAGCACGCCGGCGCTGCCTGCGCCAACAACGGCCGTCAGGTCGCTACCCTGCCCCGGATGGCGAAGCGACCACCGCATGACTTCTGGGCTGACGCCGAGACCCGCATGATCCAGCCGTACCAGGCGAACAAGACATATCTCTGTCCAGGTTGCAACCGTGACATCCCGCCGGGCACCGGCCACATCGTGGCCGTCCCTCCCGAGGCCGCCGACCTTCGGCGCCACTGGCACAAGGGCTGCTGGAACGGTCGGGCCACACGAGGCCCTCGCAATCGCTAGCCCTCGTTGACTCGTCGTTCGATCTCGGCGAGCAGGTCTTCGAGCGGCACATCTTGCAATGCGGTCGGCTCGCCATCGACACCTGGGCTACCACCGCTGCTCGACGAGGCGAACACCAACGTGCCGAGCGGACGTGGGTCTTCGTTGAGGGGCGAACAGTCGAGGGCAGCGCCGGTTCGAGACTCAACACAGATCTCGCCGACGAGCTCGCCGTTCACGATCTCGGTTTCGCTTCGAGCAACGAAACGGACCTGGTCTTCTCGGCCGATCGTCAGACGGCTCGTGCCAGCCTTCGATGGCGTTACCTCGTAGATGCGGTCGGCCTCGGCCAAGTCCTGGCCGTAGAGCACCCGGATCGTGTTTGCGAGCGTCGTGTTTGCCGCTTCCGGCTCGGGCAAACGGTAGAGCGTTGCTTCCAACGGTTCGCCATTCGTCACCGTGTCGAGGCGAACTTCGAGGTAGGCCGTTATCGTCGAGGCGGAACCGAAGCTCGTCATTGGCGTCACGGCATAGGGCACGCCGTCACGTTCGAGGACGAACTCGGTCGAGTTGCTGAAGTTCGGATCAGACGTATCGAGAATCGCTTCGCCCTCATCGTCCTCGCCGATCTCTTCAACCGTGCCCTGAAGGGCAAGGGCAGATCGTGATGGTCGCTTCGAGACGAGGAACCCGTAGGTGTCGTTGACCGACACACGGATCCGAGCGGCAGCTTCCAGCCCAGCAACCGGACCTGGGTGTTCGCCAGCAGCGATGTTGTCGAGCACTTGGACGGCGTATTGACCGTCATCGGCAACGCCGAAGATGACAGCACCGTCGGGCATCAGCGGCTTGGAGAGGTCGAGGCCTCGACGGTCGGCGAGCGGAACGACCAGGCGAGGAACGGTCTCGCCGTCGACCTCGGTGATGTAGCCGTAGATGTCGCCTCTGCTGAAGATCGCATCGGATCCTGCTTCCTCAGCGACGATGTTCGCGATTTCGCTGCGGCGAAAGCCGAGCGTCGACGGGACGGTGTTTGCTGGGAACGATGCCCGCCGTACCCGACCGGTGTCACCGACGCACACGACGCTTTCGGTCCATCGGTTGCGGATCTCGGCGGCGGTGGAGATGAATGAGCACCACTCGCCTTCGACGCGGATCGGGCTCGAGATTTCGCCGACCACACCCGCAAGCGAGCGCCGGATGACGAACTGCGCCTGGTCGAGTGCGATGCGTTCGTCGTAGTCGGGTCGCTGCTCGTTCACCTCGGTGAGGTTGGCGACGTACTCGATGCGACGGTCGTGGCCCGAGCTGTTCATGGCCGACCATACGTTGCCAATGCCAGCGTCAGACCCGACGCCGAGACCCGAGAGAATGCCTCCGACGATCGACACCCCGACGATGCCAGCGAGCGCGGTCTGGGCTCGTCCGTCTCGGCTCGCAAGCACGAGCAAGGTGACGACAACGAGCGCGGCCACGATTGCGGGGAACATCACTTGCAGGATCGAATGCGCCGCACGCGCTGAACCGTCGAATCCGGCAGCCGGAAGGAAGACGAAGAACACCAGCGCGAAGAGCGCAAGTAGCCCGCCGAGGATGGCGGCCAGTGCGGTGAGCGATTCGACCTTCTCACGAATGCTGTTCACCGCGTTGCTGAGGTTCACCTCGTTCTTTTCTGTCGCCATATAGGGTCCGCCTTACGATGCCGGGATGCGACGCTTGAAGGCTGCGAGATACGTGTAGGTCCATGCACCCGAGGCTGCATCGCAGTACCGGACGTCTCCGTTTTTGCCCTCCTGCACGGGCTCAAGCGAGATGAGTTCCCAACCCTTGCGGCCGAAGTAGTTCAGCTGAGGGATGAGTTTGTACGTCGAGAATCGTGGGTGCTCGACGTTTGGAATATCGTCGCTGATCGGAACGGCTAGTCCCGGATCGTTGGTGGCGAGTGTTGTCGCGAAGTACTCCCATGTGTCCATGAATCAACCCTATGCGATCCAGGTGCTGGTGGATCTGGGGACCACCCCCGGTGCAGCAGGTCCAATGGGCCAGAGCTAGAGCGACTCACCAAACCCGATGCATGCTGGATTTTCGCATTCCGGCTCGTCACCTGGAACCTCAGCAGGCAGGGCACTGACACCACATGCCGGGCAGATCGGTGATGCGTCGTCGTCATCGTCGTCCCACAAATTCGACATCAGATCGGCCTTCTTGTTCGCTGAGCTCGGCGACTAGGCCTGGAGATGACCGGTCAGGACGTTGACGGCGTTAGTGCCGATCTCGTCGACGGCGTAGCCACCTTCCAGTACATAGACCGTTGGTAGACCGAGCGAACCGAGGCGGGCACCGTAGGTCGTGAAGTCATCGGAGGACAGCTTGAAGCTGCTGATCGGATCGTCTTCGAACGTGTCGACCCCAAGAGAGACCACGAGGGCGTCAGCACCGAACGTTTCGATGCGCACAAGTGCATGGTCGAGCGCTTCGAGCCAGCGGTCGAAGGTAGTTCCTGGCAGGAGCGGGTAGTTCGCGTTGAAGCCATCGCCCGCACCCGTTCCGGTCTCGTCGGCATGGCCGAGGAAATACGGGAACTCGTGTAGCGGGTCGCCGTGGAGCGATGCGAAGAAGACGTCGCTGCGGTCATAGAAGATGTCTTGGGTTCCGTTGCCGTGATGGAAGTCGACGTCGAGCACCGCCACCCGCTCGGCACCGTCGTTTCGAAAACCTTGCGCGGCGATGGCTGCGTTATTGAGGTAGCAGTAACCACCGAAGAAATCGGATGCGGCGTGATGACCTGGCGGGCGACACAACGCAAACGCAGATGAGGCTCCGGCTGAGACCGCCCGCTGCGCCGATCGTGCAAGCGAAGCTCCGGCGTGGGCTGCTTCCCACGTTCCATCGGTGATCGATGTGTCGGAGGCGAATGAATACCAGCCGAGCTTGCCGTAGATGTTCTCGGGGACGTGGGTGTTCATTCGACGGATCGGCAGTGACATTGCGATCATGTCGGCGGTATGTCCGTCTGTGGTCCACTCATCCCACGCTGTTTCGAGAAACCGGAGGAAGCCATGATCGTGGACCTGGGCGAGGAGCTCGGATTCGACGGCTGTTGCCTCGATCTCGTCGGTGAGCCCAGCTGCCTCGAGCGCGGCGTTGACGTAGTCGACACGTTCGGGGCATTCGAACGGACGGACGATCTCGCCAGCGTGGATTTCTCCTGCTGGGAAGTGTTTGCGGTGGTCGTCGCTGCGAACGATCTTCACGCGCTACCTAGTCGTCGAGGGTCGAGAGGTCGCGGTAGGCACCGCCGTAGAAAATGACCGGCGCCTTCGGGTCGTCCGGGATGTCCATCGTGATCACGTTGTACAAACCGAACTCGTGATCTCCAGCGTTCGAGATCTGCGGGTTGTTCATGGTGAGCCATGCGCTGCAGTCGGCGATCCGGGGAGCGCCGTCGACCATTTCCCAATCGAGCCCGTCGAAGCGTTCGGTCAGATCGCGCATGCAGGCGTTGCTGACGTCGATCTGGTGTTCACCGAGCACGTTGACACCGATCGTGTCGGCCTTCTTCAGCTGCTCCCAGCTGTATGAGCCGTTTGTGCAGAAGAAGCCCGCAAGCGGTGGGTCGAGCGAAACGGAAACGAAGCTACCGATCACCATGGCGATCGGGGCGTCGTCGACCAGGGCGGTAACGACGGTGACGCAGGTGGGCACTTGGCCCATGACTTGACGGAAGTACTTGGGGTCAATCGGTTCGCTCATGACCCCAAACTAACTGGTTGCTACGGTCAGGGAGGAAACTCTGTTCGAACGATCACATCTTCTGATCTCAACTCAGCCGCAGAAAGGACACCGATGGCTGCCGAACCTCGAATCATGATGATGAACCCGAACACCGGGCGCGACGACATGAGCATCAACGTGTCGATCTATGAACCAACCCGCGACGCGATCCTGACTGCCCTTGTTGAATCGGGCGAGCTGCCGAACTCCGAGCTCGTGGGCGAAGTATCAGCCCGCACGCCGAAGGAACTCTGGGCCGACAACAGCGTGATGTGGTTCACGACGACGGTGAAGCTGCATCTTGAAGCCAATGAATGGCTCGAGAAGAAGGGCAGTCCGCAGATCTTGTCGATCACCGAGGCAGGGCGAGCCCAGCTCGCTGAGGTAACCGTCTAGCTCTTTGCTGCCTTGATAGCGCGCTGCAACTGCGCTTTCGACATGCTCGAGCGGCCGTCGATGTCGAGGCGCTGCGCCTCGGCGTAGAGCTCGTCGCGCGTTGGCGATGCTGCGGCCTTCTTCTTGGCCGGTGCCTTCTTCTGGGCTGGGGCCTTCTTCTGGGCTGGCGCTTTCTTCGCAGCGGCCTTCTTTGGTGCAGCCTTCTTCTTGGCCGGTGCCTTCTTCGCCGGCGCCTTCTTGGCTGGAGCTTTCTTGGCGGTAGCAGGGGTTGCCGTCTTCTTCGCTGGTTCAGCGGGCTTGGCCTGCGCGCCGAAGACCTCTTCGATACGGGCCTCGATCGTCGAGCTCAACTCCTGAAGGAATCCGAACGCCTCGGTGAAACCGCGCGAGAGGGTTTCGTACATCTGCTTGCCGATGTCTTCGACCGCATCGCGGGGATCTTGTTCGGATTTGTCGTTAGGAGGTGTGTTGTTCGCCATTCGCGAATCGTAATCGCAGTGGACGCCTGGAGGTCGTCGCTGCACGCCCAAGTTGACGACGTTGATGCTTTTCGTTATCTTTCATGTTGTGCCGATAGTTAAGATGCAAGTCCACAACGCAGAAGCACTCGTCGACAACTACACCTCGACCGCTGCGAAGACGAGCGATGCACTTACCGCAATGTCGACGCTGATGTCGGAAGCCAACGCCCTCCTCGAACGCACATCGCACCCCCTCTACGGGCCACTCCCCGCACTCAACACCATCGCCACTGATCTCCGTGCTGATGGACGCGACCTCGCCTGGCGCGTCGACTGGATCACAACCACCGACGCCCAACCCCTCGGAGTGTCCGGACAAGTCCAGGCCTACACCCCAACCACCGGCGGACCCAACGGCACCTTCGACCTCGACGCCGCACTCGAAGCCGCAGGGCTCACCGAAACAGAAGCCGCCCGAGCCAAACAAGCCATTCTCGCTGGCGCCGACTTCACCGACACCATCGACAAAGAAAGGCAGCGCACCTTCGACAACAACATGGCCGCCTTCCGTCGGATGGAAGCCGAATCCTGGACCGTGATCGAACGCTCCCCCATCGAAGAAGCAGATCACTCCCTCAACGAGATCCGCGACATCCTCGACACCGCCCGCCAAGACCGCGACGACGGCTTCGGCAACGCAGCACCTGATGGCGTCTGGTCAACCAACGACCTCAAAGCCGTCATCGAAAACGAGAACGGCTACTACACC
>CAKZVC010000117.1 GCA_937922235.1 uncultured Acidimicrobiales bacterium
GGTGCTAGCGAGCGGAAATCCACTCGGCGATCGCTTGACCGATTTCGTCTGGGCTGTCTTCTTGTGCGAAGTGGCGGCCTTCGACTCGGACTTCGGTTTGGTTGAGGAAGGAACGGGCCAGTTCTCGTAGCTCACCGTTCAACGTGTCGCCTTCGGTGACGTCGATGAAGAGCTTCGGGATTGTGGTTTGGCGGAGCCACGCCGAATACGTCGAGACGATCTCGTGCATGTCGGCAGGCTCACCGTCGAACGGAATCTCGTTTGGCCACGCAAGGGTCGGCCGCCGTGCTTCACCCGCTTCCAAAAACGGGCGACGGTACTCGGCCAGTTCGGCGTCGGTCAGGGTGCGAATCACTCCGCTCGGGAGTCCGGCTTCGAGAAACACGTTGGCGACGAGCGCCATCTGTTCGCCCTCGCTCGTGCGCAGCCGCTCGAAGAACGAGCGTCCTTCCGGCGTCAGCTGACTCCACGATCGCGGGGCGATGTTCGCTTCGAGGTAGGCGATTCCGGCCACTCGGTCCTCGTGTCGCATCGCCCAGTCAAAGCCCAGGCCCGATCCCCAGTCGTGCAGCACCAGGGTGATGTTCGAGCCGAGCTCAAGCGCATCGAGCAATGCATCGAGGTACGTGCGGTTCTCGACGAAGCGGTACGACCCGGGCCCGGAGTGCGGGAGCTTGTCGGAGTCGCCAAAGCCAATGAGGTCGGGGGCGATGCAGCGACCGAGGTGTTCGACGTGCGGGATGACGTTGCGCCACAGAAACGATGAGGTCGGGTTGCCGTGGAGAAAGACGATCGAGTCGCCTGTCCCATGGTCGACGGTTGCCATCGACATGCCATTGCCAACATCGACCCGACGCTTCGGGTATGGTATGAGGTCGGTCATGCCTGGGGCCGTTCTTCTGAGTCTGATGCTCGCATGCCGTGCACCATGCTCAGAAAAACCGTCTACTTGGTGAGGAAGCGGATGTCGTCGGGGTAGATGACATCGTCGGTGCTCAGCGGAGAGCCACCTTGGGTGACTTCGTCGAGGAAGCGGATGGCGAAGCTGTTGGTGATCTCTTGGGCTCGGTCGAGCGGCATCGCCGTTGGTGCACATGACGTGGCGCCGAAGCCGTCGATTGCGGTGATGACGAACTCGGGCACCGACTCGAGCTGAGGAAGCTGCTCGGCGTAGTCGCAGATGTCGGTGAAGGTCTCGTGCTCGCCGGCGACGAGCTCAACTCGATAGCTGGGCGAGCCCGGAACGAGCGCCCACGGACGTTCGACGTTCGGATCGATCGGGGTGGTGTCGTCGCTGTCGCCGACCATGACCAGGTGCGGCACGTCGACCGCGGCGAGAAGCTCGTCGGTGAGCAGGAGCTCGTTCGCTGCGGGGGCCAAGGTGATGATGGCATCGACACGACCGTCGGCTTCGTAGGTGCCAGCGGTCGTCGTAACACCCGAGACCGATGCGTACGACGTGAAGCCTCCGAAGCTGTGGCCAGTCACGATCAGGTCGTCGGTCAGTGATGCGCCGATTCCGGCGTTCAGGTCGGTTGCGCCGTCGGTGGCGAACACCGCGTCGATCACGGCGGTCACGTCGGTGGGGCGTTGCAGCGCCACCTCGTTGAAGTCGATCTCGGTGCCGGCGAAGCGCTCGAGCAGCGTGTTGCCCGTGTGGTCGGGGGCGACCACGACATAGCCGTGGCTGGCGAGGAACTCGGTGTAGTTCGAGTGGATCCAGCGTTGGCCGCCGCTGCCATGTGAGTAGACGACGAGCGGGAACTCGCCATCGGCGATCGAATCGAACTCAGCGCCAACTGCCGTGGGGGAGGTATAGAAGACGCCAGGAATGAGGGTGTACTCCTCGGCATCACCGGCGGTGCCACTCGTCAGTGGGAACCACACTTCGACAGTGAGCGGACGATCGCTTCCTTCGTCGACCGTCACGGTGGCGACGCCGACTTCGAACTCGCCAAGACCGATCAACTCGAAATCAGCATTCGGGGCTTCGGTCGTTGTCGTCGTGGTCGCGGTCGTCTCAGGAGCAGCCGTTGTGGCGGCCGGGGCTTCGGTCGTGTCCGGAGTCTCTTCGGTCTCCGTGTCCGCAGTCAGCGCAGCCGCTGGGGAGTCGACCGAGGTATCACCACCCGAGCACGCAGCCGCCAGAAGTGAGAGAGCCAGAAGAAGACGCACGATCGAACGCATGACGCGAGGGTACCAACCTCGACGACCACTAGGCCTGCAGCTTCCCTTGGGTGGACGGATGTGATTACGTAGTCATCACCTCGTTCACGAAGGACATCAATGGCGCTCGACGGTTTCGATTCAAAGTTCACCGACTTCCCCGACTACATCCTTGGCATTACCGAGGAGATCTGGGAGAAGCGTGGGCTCGACACGCTCCACCACTACTACGCGCCCGACATCACGGTTCGCTCACCGTCGAGCATCGTCACGGGCAACACGGGTGTCATCTCGGCCACCATGGCAACGCTCGCCGAGTTCCCCGACCGACAGCTGCTTGGCGAAGACGTGATCTGGTCGGGCGACAACGAGAACGGTTTCTTGTCTTCGCACCGCATCTTGTCGACAGCAACGCACCTTGGCGACGGCGTCTATGGCCCGGCGTCAGGTAAGACCTTCACTTACCGGATCATCGCCGACTGCGCTGCGCGTAGCAATCAGATCTACGACGAGTGGCTCATCCGGGACCAGGGCGCAATCGTGCGCCAGCTCGGCATCGAAGGCAAGACGTATGCCGCCCAGCAGATCGAAGCCGAAGGTGGCGCCGAGCACGCAACTCGGCCGTTCACGCCGGACCAGGATCGTGGCAACGTCTACCTCGGCACCGGCAACGACAGCGAGGTCGGAGAACGCTACGCCGACATCTTGAAATCGATCATGAACGCCGATCTCGCAGTCATCGAGCGCGAGTATGACCGAGCTGCGCACCTTGAACTTCCCGGCGGTCAGACCGGCCATGGTTGGGCCGATGCAGACACCTTCTGGCTGAGCCTTCGCAGTGCATTCCCAAACGCCACGTTCACGATTGAACATCGCATTGGCCGGGAAGACGAGTCGATGCCGCCTCGGGCAGCGATTCGCTGGTCGATCACCGGAACGCACGACGGCTGGGGTGCCTTTGGCGCGCCAACCGGTGCGCCTGTGCACGTCATGGGCATTAGCCACGCCGAGTTCGGCCCGTGGGGTCTGCGCCGCGAATGGGTGCTCTACGACGAGACCGCAATCTGGAAGCAGATTCTCCTCCACACCGGCTAGCGGTATCGACGGTCTGACCTCCAAACTGTCCGAGCGTCGCGGAGAGAAGCCGCTCGAGGGGAGCGGAGCTCGCGTAGCGACCAAGTTGGCTTTCGCGGATCTGGGCGGGAGTCCCAGCGAAATAGGGGAGCGGAGCTCGCGTAGCGACCAAGTCGGTTTCCGCGGATCTCGGCGGAAGTCCGAGCGAAACAGCGATACCGACTTGAATGAATGACTACGTAGTCATAGGGTGCAGTTCATCGCCACGTTGGTGCGCGATTTCACGGAAAGCTGGGGGGCTGACGTTGTCGGATGAAGCACGTCGCGTGACATCGGTTGATGTCGCTGCGGAATCAGGCTTCTCGCAGGCGACCGTCGCCCGCGCCTTTTCGTCGCCGCATCTTGTGTCGCCGGCGACCCGCGAGACGATCGAGCAAGCCGCCGACAAGCTCGGCTACATCCCCAATGCCATCGCTCGCAGCCTGAAGTCGCAACGAACCGACATCGTCGCTGCCGTTGTTCCCGCGCAAGGTGAGTACTGGCAGCACGCGCTCATCTCATTCGGCCGACAGCTCGCCGAGCGCGACAAGCAACTTCTGCTCTTTAGCTTCTCGGACTCCGCCGACGTTGCGCGGGTGATCGATTCGGTCCAGCAGTACCGAGTCGACGGAATGATCCTCGCGTCGGCGAACGTCACCCAAGTGCAGCTCGCTCGTCTCAACCGAGGCGCCATGCCCATCGTTGCCTTCAATCAGCCGGCCGCATCGGGCATCATCCCCTCGGTGTCGGTTGACAACGCCGCAGGCACAGCAGCCCTAGCGACACACCTCGTCGAACAAGGCTGCCGAAAGGTCACCTTCGTCGGAGGCCGCAGCGAAACCTCCACCGACCAGATTCGATATCGAGGCGCGGCCCAAGAGCTCGGCCGACATGGCGCAGCGTGCGCTTACCTCGAAGCCGGTTCCTTCAGCTACGACTCCGGGTACAAGGCCGCTGCGCATTTGGCTGAACTCGACGAACTCCCTGACGCCGTGATGGTCTCGGGAGACGAGCTTGCTTTCGGCGTCCTCGACGGCCTGCGCACGCTCGGTATCTCTGCCCCCGACGACCTCTTGCTGACCGGGTTCGATGGTCTTCCACAGGCGAGCTGGGCGGGATACGACCTGACCACGTTGGTGCAGAGCATCGACAGCTTGGCCGAGCACGTCATCGACCTGTTGCTATCGGCCCAACCCGAAACCGAAATTGCTGACATCGTCGTCCCGGGCACCGTCCGGGTCGGCAAGACCACCAGGAGACTCTCTAATGGCTGAAATGCTGAAGGATGCGACCGCCAAGGCGGCGCACGGTGCCAACACCGAACTGACCGACAACGTCCGCGGCATCATTGCCGATATCGAAGATCGAGGAGAGGCTGCGGTTCGTGAGCTGTCTCAGAAGTTCGACAACTGGAACCCCGAATCGTTCCGACTCTCCGAGCAGCAGATCGCTGACATTGTTGCCACGGTCGATCCGCAAACGATCGACGACATCACGTTCGCCCAAACACAGATTCGGCGCTTCGCTGAGGCTCAGCTCGGAACTCTGAGCGACGTCGAAGTCGAGACGCTTCCCGGCGTGTTCCTCGGCCATCGCAACATCCCCGTGTCGAGCGTTGGTTGTTATGTTCCCGGCGGCCGCTACCCGATGGTGGCGTCGGCGCATATGTCGGTGCTCACCGCCAAAGTCGCTGGCGTTCCACGAGTCGTCGCAATGACTCCTCCAATCAACGGCGAGATCCCGGCAGAAACCGTTACAGCCATGCACTTGGCAGGGGCTGACGAGATCTACCTGCTCGGCGGCATTCAAGCAGTCGCCTCGCTTGCGATCGGTAACGAGATCGTCGACAGCGTCGACTTCATCGTTGGCCCTGGTAATGCCTTCGTCGCCGAGGCGAAGCGCTTGCTGTTCGGACGAGTCGGCATCGACCTGCTCGCTGGCCCAACCGAGACCCTTGTCATCGCCGACGACACTGTCGATGCAGAGATGTGCGCTATCGATCTTCTTGGTCAGGCCGAACACGGACCGACCTCGCCAGCGGTCATGCTTACGACGAGCCGCGAGCTTGGCGAGGCCACGATCGCCGAGGTGGCGAAGCAGCTCGAAACGTTGGCTACTGCCGACATTGCCTCGGTGAGCTGGGCCGACTACGGCCGGGTCATCTTGTGTAAGGACAACGCCGAGATGCTTGCGATCGCCGAAGACATGGCCTTCGAGCACGTGCAAGTGATGACGAACGACGACCAGTACTTCTTCGACAACATGGTCAACTACGGCGCCCTTTTCCTCGGCCCGATGACCAACGTGTCATACGGCGACAAGGTAATCGGCACCAACCACACGCTTCCTACGCAAGGCGCTGCCCGCTACACCGGTGGCCTGTGGGTCGGGAAGTTCATCAAGACCGTCACCCACCAGCGAGTCGAGAACGCCGAGTCATCCGCGATGATCGGCGAGTACTGCAGCCGCTTGTGCGCCATCGAGAACTTCGCCGGGCACCAAGCGCAGGCTGACGTTCGTGTTCGCCGTTACAGCGGGTCTGCTTCGTGAAGCGGGCAGTCGTGACCGGAGCGAGCGGTGGCATTGGCTCTGCCATCGCGACGCGCTTGGCCGAGGACGGTTTTGCCGTCACCGTCGGCTACAACTCCGCGCACGACAAAGCCCAAGCACTCGTCGACAGCCTTCCGGGCCCGGGTCACGAAGCGCTCCAGATGTCGGTCACCGAATCCGACTCGCTCCAAGCTGCAGCTGACCACGTGGCTGCCAACGGGCCAGAGCTCGAGGTACTCGTGAATTGCGCTGGGGTCACCCGGCCAGTCGCCCATGACGATCTCGACGCACTCGACGACGAGCTCATCGACCGGATCTTCGCCACGAACTGGCGCGGCCCATTTGCCGCCGTGCGGGCCTTTCGACCGTTGCTGGACGCTTCGGCCAATGGTGCCGTGGTCGTGAACATCTCGTCGGTCGCGGCCGTGACTGGGCAGGGCTCGAACGTGGCGTACTGCGCGTCGAAGGCGGCGCTCGACAGCATGACCCGGTCACTTGCCAGGTCACTGGGTCCGTCGATTCGGATGGTCTCGGTGTCGCCGGGTTGGGTGCTCGGCGAATACGCCGCATCCATGCCGCAAGACATCATCAAGACGCAGGAAGCTGAAACGCCGCTCGGCCGGCTTGCCACACCTCAAGATGTCGGCGCCGCGGTGAGCGCAGTCGTCAATGACCTTCCGTTCACCACGGGCGCCATCGTGAGCGTCGATGGTGGTCGACCGTTGGGAGTTCGCTGATGGCTGCAACCGAGCTGAATTTCAACGCCGACCGCAATCCGCTTGCCGGACGGGTGATCGAACCCGGCGCGTTCGTTGCCGACACCGAAGCATTCATCGACGTACGAATCGAACGCTCGAAAGGCAAAGCTAGCTACAGCTTTATCGGGCCTGGTGTGTCGCAGAACGTCGACCAGACGATCAATCTCACTGTGCCCCACGGCTTCAACGTTGGTGCAGCGTCGATGCCGCATGGAATCATCAACAACCCGCACCTGCACTACACCGCCGAGGTGTTCGTCTGCACGAACGGTTCGTTCCAGATGCACATTGGTGAACACGGCGAGCAAACCCTCGACATCGAAGCTGGCACGATCTTTTCGGCTCCCACGTGGGTGTTCCGTGGCTTCGAGAACACCGGGCCTGACGACGGCTTCATGTTTGTTGTTCTCGGCGGCGATGACACCGGCGGCATCATTTGGGCGCCACATATTCTCGAAGAAGCTGCCGAGACTGGGCTGTATCTGGCCGAGGACTACTCGATCCTCGATGTCAATGCAGGTGACGATGTCTCTGCCGCTGTGACGCCAACCCCACGGAGCGAGCTCGACGGCAACGTTGCGAGCTACACCGATGCGGAACTGGCTGCCCGGTCAATCGCCCCCGGCGAACTGCACTGGTCGGATCGTGCCTTGTTGTCATCGGTACTCGATGGGCACGCCACCGCCGTCGCGCCGGTGATCGGCTTCGGCATGACGCAGGATCGAACACATCGCTCGCCGATTTCGAACCCGCACGGTTTCTCCGTTGAGTGGCTTCGGATCGAGCCCGGTTCGAGTACTGGTCGACATCGGCATGGCGACACCCAGGTTCTGTTCCTTGTCGAGGGCGACTGGTCCGTCGAGATCGATCACACCGAACGAGACGGCGCGGGAGCCCAGCTCGATTCATCGCCTCCTGTTGGCTCGATCGTGTCTGTGCCCGACGGCGCTTGGCGGGACTTCGCCAACGTTGGCAGCGAGTCTGCGCTCGCTGTCGTCGTCAACGGCTCCGATAGTCCCACGCGCATCGAGTGGGCCGAGGACATCGCTAGAGCAGCGAGCGCGGCTGGCTTCGCCCTCGATGCATCCGGCTTCGTCGCTCCAGCAGGCTTGATTGGAGGACGGCCATGACCCATCTGATCGACACCTCACTGGCGCCGGTCGTCATGCTGCCCGGGACCCTGTGCGACGAGTTCTTGTTTTCACATCAGCTCGACGCCCTACCGACCGAGGTTCATGTCGGCGACCTCACCCGATCTGACAGCATCGACGAGCTTGCCCACGACGTGCTCGAAGATGCGCCACAAACCTTTGCCCTTGTCGGCCATTCCCTCGGTGCCATCGTGGCCGCAGAGATTGCCCGCATCGCCCCCGGTCGGGTCGAGAAGCTCGCATTGCTCGACACCAATCTCGGACCCTCCACGCCAGATCTAGATGAACGGCGCTTGGCATGGGCCACCGAAGCCCGGGCCGGGCACTTCGCCACCGTTGTAGTCGAACACCTCGTCTTCCCGCTCACGTCCGACCTCGTTCTGCATGGCAAGGACGTATTCGACATGGCGATCCGTGTTGGCGCCGGAGCCTTCATCCGCCAGAACCACGCCGTTCTCGATCGGCCCGACCGCCGACACATTCTCGACGACCTCGACATCCCCGTGCTCATCGCATGCGGAGCCCTCGACGCCGTCACCCCGACCGCACTTCACGAAGAACTCGTGAAACGATGCTCACGTGGGCATCTGGCGGTGGTTCCCAATGCTGGGCACCTCTCAACGATCGATCAGCCGGCCGCACTTACCAAAGTGCTCGGCCGCTGGCTAAAGACCTGCGACAACAACCTTCAGGAGGGACCAGGACATGAGTACAACTCTGCGTAATTGGAGGCGGCTGCTCGCCGCTTTCCTAGCGCTCTCAGTCATTGCGACTGCGTGCGGAAGTAGTAGCACCGACGTTACCGATGCCGTAACGGACGCTGTCGACGAAGCAGTCGACGAAGCCACCGGTGAAGACGAAGCCATGGAAGAAGAGGACCACTCTGACGACGAGGCTGCCATGGAGGAAGACGAAGCCATGGAAGAGGAAGAGGCCATGGAAGAGGTCGCAATGATCTCTGACGAGTGCAACATTCCGAACCCTGCCGAAGAGGTCGAGATCGACGTCATGGGCTGGGAATTCCCAATCATCACCCAGTACGCCGACGAGCTTGAAGAGTGCGAAGACGGTAACTACTCGTTCAACGTGCAGTTCCTCGATTCGGCTGAAGCTCAGGACGCCATGCGTCTCGACGGTGCAACTGGCTCTCCAGAGTTCGAGATGTACCAGGGCTCGAACAGCTTCATTCTCGAGCTTGCAAACTCGGGTGCGCTTATGCCGCTGAACGACCTCATCGAGAAGTACGGCGCCGACTACGGACTCGACGAAATCGACCAGGCATTCTTCGACTTCGCATCGCTCGACGGCGACATCTACGCCATCCCAATGGTGTCGAACACCATGCACGTCTTCTACAACGAGCCAAAGCTTGCTGAGGTTGGCGTTGAGGTTCCAACCACGTTCGAAGAAGCACTCGCAGCTTGCCCAGCAATCAAGGGCGCTGGCTACGACACTGGCTTCCTCTACATGCTGTCCGCTGGTTGGGCATGGAGCATCGAGTTCAGCAGCGTTCTTGGTGCAAACGGCGTTCGCTTCGTCGACACCGAGACCAACGAACCGCTGTTCAACAGCCCAGAAGGCATCGACGCAGCCAACACGCTCAAGGCAATGCTCGACGAGTGTGGCGGAACCGCTGCATCGACCTACAGCACCGATGACATTCAGGCTGCATTCCAGACGGGCGAGATCATCCTCGGCCACACCTGGGCATCACGTGCAGCAGCAATGGACGATCCAGAGGCGTCGACTGAGGTCGGCAACATCCAGTTCGCTCCAGCACTGAGCACCGGTGGCGACATCCTCGCCGCTCCGGCATACATCGATGGCTACGGCATTCCGAAGGGCGTCGATCCAGAGATCGTCGATGAGATCTTCCTTGCGATCCTTGCGGCATCTGACCGTGAGAGCCAGGAAGCTGCAGCCGAATTTGGTTTGGTCACCCGTGCGGGTGTCACCAACGTAAACGGCCCTCGTGACGGCGCCGCTGCCGAGGCAAGCCTCGTCAACGGCCGCGGCCCAGACCTTCCAACCGCTGCTGCAGCTATCGCTCGCGCAAAGGTTGGCGATGCAATGGTCACCATCCTCGATGGCACGAGCGTTGAAGACGCACTCGCTGCTGCTGAGGCTGCATACATCGAAGAGGCAACCGCACAGGGCCTCCTCGGTAGCTAGTAACGAATGATGCTCAACGTGTGAGCGTCGAGTGTGTTCCGGGGCGGCCAGTCGTCGCCCCGGAACCACGATTCTCTGGGGGAAGACGAACGTGACAAAGCGAACCTTTTGGGGGTTCACCATCCCAAGCGTGTTTGTGATGGTCGTGCTGATGGTGGTGCCGCTGGTAACCACCGTGTGGTTGAGCCTTAACCAGCTTCTCCTGCGCGATATCAAGAGCCCGAAGTTCATCGGTCTCGACAACTATCGGGAAGTCCTCGAAGACCCCGAGTTCTGGGCCGCAGTTCGGTTCACGCTGCTCTTCGTAGCGGTTACCGTTCCGGTGCAGATGGTCTTGGGCCTCGCAATCGCGTTGCTTCTCGACAAGGTCGGGCGTGGTCGCTCGATCTATTTGGCTGGGCTTCTCTTGCCGTTCATTGTGACCCCCGTTGTGGGCACACTCATCTACAAAGACCTCTTCGACCGTGGCGGCCTCGTTGCCTGGCTGTGGGAAGTGGTCACCGACGACCCGTTCGTCATCACCGCCACCAACGTGAAGTGGCTGATCATTATCCAGTCGATCTGGCACGTCATGCCGTTCGCGATGATCACCTTCTTTGCCGGTCTGCAGTCGCTTCCGGCTGAACGTGTCGAAGCGGCCCAGATCGATGGTGCAAACTTCCTCCGCAACCTGTGGCATGTGATCCTCCCGCACCTGCGAGTGCTCATTCTCTTCGTCGCTTTGATCTCGATCATGGACGCCTATCGCGTCTACGACAGCGTGTTCGTCTTCGCTGGCGACCGGTTCACCGAAGCCCACACCTTGCAGGTGTACACGGTGGAGGTGGCGGTTGATCCGCAGATCGGCCGCGTTGGTAAGGGCAACGCCATCGGCGTGCTGAACGTCCTCGGAATCTTCGTGGTGCTGATTCCTTTCCTTGTCGTGAGTTACAAAGACCAGATCAAGGAGCGCACCTAATGAAGAAGCCTTCCTTTCTGAACCGGCTGGGCGTGCACGGCACCCTCAGCCTCCTGGTCATCTGGAGCATCGTCCCGTTCGTGTGGACGTTCCAGTCATCGATCAAGTTCACTCGCGACGTCGCCGCGAAGACCCCGGTCTTGTGGGGATACGAGACCACGTCGAGCGCCTACAACTCGTTCTGGCTCGACGACGATGAGATCAACATGTGGAATGTGTTGCTCTACATCTTGGCGTTTGCCGCTGTCGCAACCGTCGTGGCAATGATCGGTCGTCGAGTCGAACGCAGTTGGCCGTTCTTCGTTGCGTCTGCGGGCGTGATCGCGCTCGGGCTGTGGCGGTTCCCGAAGATCTGGGAGGTCGAGGACGAGTATGACTTCCTTATCAACAGCATCATCGTGACGGTGCTCACCATGTTGATCTCGCTTTCGATTGGGCTTCTCGCTGGCTATGGGCTCGCGCGTTACAGCGGCATTTCTGGCGCGATTATCTTGGTGGTTGCCCTGGGTTTCCGAGCGCTTCCCCGATCCGCATTTGTGCTGCCCTATTTCTTCGGGGCCAACCGCATCGACGACTGGTTGGAAGACTCCGGCGTCGGCACGTTCGACTTCCCGGGAATCGATTTTCCATTCATCGACGAGCTCACCGTGCTCGACACGAGGTTGGCCATCGTGCTGGCGCTTGTTGCCGTGAACCAGCCCTTCACCATCTGGATGTTCCGCAGCTTCTTTATGGAGGTGCCTCGCGAGATCGAAGAGGCGGCAATGATGGACGGCGCAAGTCGTTTGCAGGCGTTTCGGAAGGTGATCATTCCGATCATGTGGCCAGCGATCATCGCAACGGGTCTGTTCACGCTCCTCCTCGCTTACAACGAGTACCTATTCGTACGGATCCTGGCTCCGACGAACTGGACGTTGCCGGTTGCCATCGTGTCGCTGACCGGCGGTGAGAGTTCGCGAACTATTACCGAGGCCGCTGCTGCCTCGGTGTCGATCACCCTTCCGATCGTCATCGTGATCGTGCTGTTCCAAAAGCACCTGGTCAAGGGACTCGGAGCTGGTGCGGTGAAGGGATGACGAACACTACCGACCCCGTCGACCTGCAAATGGCGAAGCAGGTCGTTCGTGATCTTCACGCAGCGCTCGACGCAGCCGAACCCGATCAGATCGACGGCGTCCTCACCTCGTTCACGACGACCGATTGGCTTTGGCGCGGCATGCATCCGTTCTACGAACAGACCGGTGCTGCGGCTGTTGCCGAGGTTTTCTGGAAGCCGTTGCGCGCTGCCTTCTCGCCAGTGCAGCGACGCCCGGACATTTTCCTCGCGGGAATCAGCAGTGCCGACGAATCAGAGTTTGCCGAACCCGGATCAACTTGGGTGATGCAAATGGGGCACCTGCTCGGACTGTTCGATCAGCCCTGGCTCGATATCCCGCCGACTCGCAAGATGTGCTTCTTACGGTACGCCGAGTTCAATCGCGTAGGCGCCGACGGCAAGATCCATGAAAGCGCCATGTTCATGGACATTCCGAGCGTGATGCGTCAGGCCGGTCACTATCCATTCCCACCGCAAACCGGGGCCGATCACATCCAGCCGGGGCCCCGCACCCACGACGGATTGTTGTTCGAACCCCAGGACCCAGAAGCCGGGCCTGCCACGCTCGCCGTTGTCGACCAGATGATCGCCGATCTGGTGGCGGTGAACGAGAAGGCCAACGCCACCGGTGACGAGACGTACCCCTATGACGTCATGGCCAAGTCGTGGACCGAGGACATGATCTGGTCAGGGCCCTCGGGAATTGGGGCGGCGTACACGATCGACCGATACCAACAGCAACACTCGTATCCGTTTCGATACAACCTCGCTGACAAGACCTTCAACGGACACGTGGCTCGGATGGCCGAAGGCAACTACGCCTGCTTCTTCGGATGGCCCAACCTGACCGTTCGCGCCATTGGCGGATTCATGGGCATGACAGCCGGTGAAGCAGCCGACATGCGCATCGTCGACGTCTACCGACGCGAAGGCGACAAGCTGGCCGAGAACTGGGTGTTCATCGACCTTCTCCACTGGCTATCGATGCAGGGGCTCGACGTGCTGCAACGAATGCGGCAACAGCTAGGTCTCGAACGTTTTGGAGGCGACAGCCCACATGGAGGATCGTCATGAGCGGAGCTCGCCCAGAGCAGGCCTACCTGAGCAACGACACGGACATGTCGAAGACCGAAGAAACCCGCGCGGTTATCGAAGGAATGGTCGATGGCCTGAACGATCATCGCATTGCCGACATTGGCGAGTTCTTTTCTGAGAGCTTTCGGTGGATGGGCAATACGGGCTGCGGAACGAAGGATGGCATTCGAGAGTTCCAAGACAACTGGCAGAAGCCATTCCAAGCTGCGTTCCACGACAAGGTGTGCATCGACGAGGCCCGCCTCTATATGGGGGAGTGGGCTGCGGCATTCGGACGACAAGAAGCCACACACGGTGGAGACTTCATGGGCGTTGCCGCCACCGGCAAGCGGATCGAGATCCGCTACATGGACTTCTGGAAAGTCGAGGACGGAAAGATCGTGGATAACTGGGTCATGGTCGACTTTCCATACGTACTCGCGCAGCTCGACGTCGACGTGTTCAACGGCGAGGGCTGGGAAGCATTCGATCGAGGCGAACGGGTTGCACCTGCGCCTCCAACAGCAGATCAAGAGAAGTGAGGTAGGGCCATGGCAACCGTCAGCCTGAACAATGTCAACAAGGTCTATCCCAATGGCTTTCAAGCGGTCTTCGACCTGAGCCTCGAGCTGGTCGATGGCGAGTTCCTCGTGCTTGTCGGCCCATCGGGTTGCGGCAAGTCGACCGCACTTCGGATGATCGCCGGGCTCGAAGAGATCTCATCGGGAGACCTCCACATCGGCGACCGTCGAGTGAACGATGTCGAACCGAAGGACCGCGACATCGCTATGGTGTTCCAGAACTACGCGCTGTATCCGCAGATGTCGGTGAAGGACAATATTGGGTTCCCGCTGAGGCTCAAGAAGGTCGACAAGGCGGTTCGTGAAGATCAGGTCGGCAATGCTGCCGGAATTCTCGAGCTCATGGAACAGCTCGACAAGAAGCCGGCCACGCTCTCGGGCGGTCAGCGCCAGCGAGTTGCAATGGGTCGAGCAATCGTTCGTAAGCCATCCGTCTTCCTGATGGATGAACCGCTCTCGAACCTTGACGCCAAACTTCGAGTGCAGATGCGCGCCGAGATTGCGAGCATCCAGCAAGACCTCGGCGTCACGACCCTTTACGTCACCCACGACCAGGTCGAAGCCATGACGATGGGCGATCGAGTAGCCGTCATCAAGGACGGCGTCCTCCAGCAGGTCGCCGACCCCGAAACCCTGTACTCCGAACCGAGCAACGTCTTCGTGGCGGCGTTCATCGGGTCGCCGTCGATGAACTTGGTCGAAGGCCTGGTCACCAAGGATGGAGATCACTACTCGGTGAAGCTCGGTTCGCAGACCTTGGCAGTGCCGTCGTCAATTATCGCCAAGTTCCCCGGACTTGACGGTCAGCTCGACACGCCGATCATCGTCGGCTTTCGACCTGAAGACCTCGACGACGCAGCCATCTACGCCGAGCACCCCAGCGACCAGCGGCTCACCGCCACCATCGATGTGCGGGAGGCGCTTGGCGCTGAAACCCTTATGCACTTCAAGATCGATGCCCCGACCGTCGACTCGGGTGACCCGGACGCCCTTGACGAACTCGGCGATGGAAACCACGCACGGATTACGGCCAGGTTCACTCCCAAGAGCAAAGCCAAGGTAGGCGACACCATCGGCATCAACGTCGATGTCACCGCACTGCATTTCTTTGACAAGACAACGCACAAGGCGATCTCCCCTCGAAAGGCAGACGTGACGGTATGAAGTTGAGCACCGACCGCATATTGACGACCCACGTCGGGAGCCTTCCGCGATCCGAGGCCGTAACCAAGGGCATCTTCGGAATCGAACAGGGCGAGGACGTCGACATTGAACAACACTGCGCCGAAGTAGCCAACGCAGTCAGTGAGGTCGTCGCCCGTCAGGTCGCTGTTGGAGTCGATGTTGTGAGTGACGGCGAGATGAGCAAGCTCAGCTACGCCACCTACATCAAGGATCGGATCACCGGCTTCGACGGCGATAGCCCTCGCCGTGCACCGGCCGACCTCGAGCAGTTCCCGAGCTTTCTCGAGCGGCAGGCCAAGGTAGGTGGAACGCCGACGTACAGGCGGCCGCAATGCGTTGGTCCGATCGAGGTCAAAGACACCAAGCCGTGCGAAGACGATCTTGCGAACTTCCGCGCGGCGGTCGACGCTTCGCAGCCTGTTGACGGGTTTATGAACGCTGCCTCGCCTGGCGTTATTGCTCTATTTCAACCAAACAACCACTACCCAGATCACGAGAGCTACCTGTACGCGCTCGCCGACGCAATGCAGCCTGAGTATGAGGCGATCGTTGATGCTGGGTTTGTGTTGCAGCTCGACTCGCCAGACCTCGGTCTGGGTCGGCACATGATGTTTAAGGATCGCCCAGACGAGGAGTACGAAGCGCTCGCTGCGCAACACGTCGAAGCACTCAACCACGCGGTTCGCAACATTCCGGCTGAGTCGATGCGAATGCACATCTGTTGGGGCAACTACGAGGGTCCTCATGTGTGCGACGCACCAATGGAGCAAGTGCTTCCGATCGCCTTGAAGGCCAAGCCCGCGGGCTTGCTTTTCGAGTCGTCGAATCCGCGCCATGCGCACGAGTGGAAGGCATTCGCAGTGGCCGACATCCCCGACGACAAGATTCTGATCCCCGGGGTTATCGATTCGACCACGCACTTTGTCGAGCACCCAGAACTCGTGGCCCAACGCATCGAGCGATTCGCCGAGATCGTCGGCAAGGAGCGGGTCATGGCTGGAACCGATTGTGGGTTCTCGACCTTTGCGGGTTACGCAGGCATCGACCACGAGATCACGTACGCAAAGCTCGAAGCGATGGCCCAGGGCGCGGAGATCGCGTCGGAACGTCTCTGGGGCTGACATGTCGATTCACGAAGCAAACAAGGCGTTACTCGCTCCGCTTCGTGCTGCGATGTATGACTGGACAACCGAGGGAGTGCAGCACGCATTGCGTGAGGTGTTTGCCGCAGACGCTGAGGTGCACCTGGCATTTCCGTTCGAAGATCTCGACGGTGCCGAAGGCTGGTGGGGTGAGGCATTGCGCCCGCTTCACGACGCCTTCCCCGACATCGAACGACGTGACACCATCGTCATGGGCGGCGCTGATCCCGACGGCTCGAATTGGGTTGGCTGCTGCGGGTACTACACCGGCACCTGGGTCCGATCGTTTCTCGATATTCCGGCGACCGGCCACCAGGCGGCAATGCGCTATCACGAGTTTTTCCGCATCGTCGATAGCCAGGTTCTCGAGGTGCAAGCGTTGTGGGACATCCCCGAGCTGATGATGCAAGCGGATGCGTGGCCTATGGGCCGAAGCCTTGGGCGTGACTGGCAGGTGCCAGCGCCCGCAACCCAAGACGGCGTTCGACGTGATGTTCGTGACGACGAATGGTCGGCCGCGAGCGCTGACCACGTTGTTGGGATGCTGACCGACATGGGCAAACACCCAACCGACCCTGACCCTTCGGTTATGCGCCTGGAGCATTGGTGGCACCCGAAGTTCAGCTGGTACGGGCCGGCGGGAATCGGTACGGCTCGTGGTGTGGATGGGTTCCGCCGCCACCATCAGATCCCGTTTCTCAACGCGATGCCGGACAGGCGCGGCGGATACAAAGGCGACGCCCACTTCTTCGGCGACAACAACTACGTCGGCGTCACCGCATGGCCGGGCATGGCGATGACGATGTCAGGTGCTGGCTGGTTGGGGATCGTGCCAAACGGTCAAGCGATCACGATGCGCAGCCTCGACTTTTGGCGTGTCGAAGACGGGGTCATCCGAGAGAACTGGGTACTTGTCGATCTTTTGCATGTCTGGGATCAGCTCGGCGTCGATGTACTCTCCCGAATGCGGGAACTGCTCTAAGCGTCGATCGCGGGCGGAACGCCCGCGAACGGTGGATCGACGACGCCGGTGCAATCGTCCAGCTCAATAGCGAGCAATGACCCAGGAACAAAGCCATCACGGCCAGGCGCTGATGGCACGGCGCCGCCTGAGCCGATCGTCGTGACGTAGAGCGTCTTCAGGTCTGGTCCGCCGAAGGCCGGCATTGACGGCTTCTCAAGCGGGAGCTCGATACGACGCTCGACATCGCCGTCGGGGGTAAAGCGAGTGACGGCCCAGCCATACACCGACGCGGACCAATAGCAACCGTCGCTATCGATGCACGCACCGTCTGGTTTCCCAGGGATCGCGGAGTAGTCGACGAAAACCCGGCCGTTCTCGCAGGTTCCGGTCTCGGCGTCGTAGTCGTAAACCATGACCTTCTCGGTTGGCGTGTCGGCGAAGTACATGCGGTTGCGATCGGGGTCGAAGGCGATTCCGTTCGAGACCATAAAGTCGCCGAACAACACGTGTGAGTCTCCGTTCGCTCCAAGCTGGTAGGTCTGCTGGCTAGGAGGGGAGCTTGCGTCGGCTTGCAGCGAGCCGACCACGAACCGGCCTGCTGGGTCGGTTCGGCCATCGTTGAGTCGGTCCGGAGACGGTTCGCTAAGTGCCACGAACGGAAGAGTCGAGCCTGTGAACCAATCGAACCAGACGACCTCGTGCTCGATGGCAAGTAGTAGTCGCCCAGCGGTGTTCGTTAGCGCGATCGATCCGGGCCTGACGCTTGTTTCGCGCGTTTCGCTGACGCCGGTCGCAGGTTCGAATCGGTGGATGAGCCTGCCGTCGATGTCGAGCCAGTACAGGACCTGCTCAGCGGCGCTCCATAGTGGGCACTCGCCAAGCACCGAAGGGGTAGTTACGGCACTCGTAATTGTCGACATTGACGCTCCTCGTTCATGGTTGAACGTATCGCGCAGAGATGACCAGCGGACTGACGCTTTCTAGCTGGCGGTGATGCCCGAGATGGAAGCACCGTTGGGGAGATCGGCGGTTTGCTCTCGGATCTGCGACAGCAGGCTCCAGGTGACATCGATGTCGGCAACCTCAAGGTTGTCCGGTTCGTCGCGTCCACCGAGGATCAGCGGCGTGGTGTGGGTAATGCAGTCGGTGAAGCCGAGCGAGTCGGACTCCCTCCGCTGCAACCAGTGCGCGAAGTCATTGATCATCAGAATGATCTCGCGCTCCCTGAAGAGCACCTCGTTGTGAAAGTTGTGGAAGTTGAAGGGCATCTCATAGGCCTCACCTTCCACGTGGTCGAAGAGGTAAAGGTCGGGTCCGTTTGCTCGCACTGCGAGTGGGTTGAATGCGATCTGGCGCCCCATCCAGTCGAAGGCGAAGCACGTCGAGAATGTGACGCTAGGAAACGCCTCTCGAACAAGCGCGTCGGCTCGTTGGCCTGACCGCTCGTTGTGAATTCGATAGAGGCCGCGCAGGCATGTCGCTCCTGCATTTCTGGCCATGAAGTCGTCCCATCCAGAAATTGCATGGGCGTTCATTCGTGGAGTTCCGTGAGCCCGCTCAGGAAGGAAGTCCGCGTCAAACTTCAAAAACATGGTTCGCCTTTCGCCGCAGCGAGGAGTTGTACTTCCCGCGCTTACCTACTCAATCGGCTAGTTTCCGGAAACGTAAAGTCTTGGCCGCCAGCGACTTCGTCGCCGATTTTGGCGGCACGACTTGACTACAGAGTGGCGTCGAGAGCGGCGATGAGCTGATCTATCTCGGCCGGTGATGTGTAGTGCACGAAGCTGAGCCGAAGCACGCCCGGGTCGACAGCGATGTCCATTGCCTGCAGGACACGAACGGCGTAGAAGTCGCCCGCTCCAGCCATGATCTTGTGATCGACAAGTGCGGTCGCCACGTCGGCTGGGTTCTTGCTTGGCAAGACGGCCACGGTTGGCACACGAACGGCCGGATTACTCGGACCGATGATTCGAACGTCGCTGCGGCTGTTCAAGAAGTCGAGCAGCGGTGTGAGCAACGCGGTCTCGTGAGCTCGGATGAGGTCGTGGACCCGGCGGCCGCGCTCGTCAGGTGCTGCTCCGTCGTCGAAGTGCGCTTCGTGAAGTGCATCGAGGTAGTCGACGACACCGTTCATCGCTGCGACCTGAGCATGGTCAGGTCCCGCTGGGACAAGGCGCTTGGTGATCTCTTCATCGTTGAACCAGTGGCTCTGGTTCGTGAGCGAATCGCACACCGATCGACGGACCGTCATCACACCTTGATGCGGGCCCCACGTCTTGTACGCCGAGAACAGGTAGATGTCGGCCCCGAGCGCTCCGACATCGGGAAGCCCGTGCGGTGCAGCGGACACGCCGTCGACGACCGACACAACTCCAGCGTCGGCGAGAACTGCGCAGATCTCGGCCACTGGGTTCTCGAACCCGATGATGTTCGAGCAATGCGGGAAGGCGGCGAGCTTGGTGCGATCGGTGATGAGCGTGTGGAGCTCGGCTGGGTCGAGCAGTCCAGTGACCGGGTCGATCGCCCATTCCTTGACGGTGATGCCCCGGTCGCCGAGCCGACGCCACACACCCGAGTTTGCCTCATGGTCTTGGTTGGTGACGATGATCTCGTCGCCATCTGCCCATCCCTGACGGAACGCATGGGCGAGCACGTACGTGTTCTGCGAGGTTGATGGACCAATGTGGACCTCGTCGGTACCTACGTTGAGGATGCCGGCCAGGCGGACGTAGGCATCGTCCATTTGTCGGCCGCCAGTAGTCGAGGCCGGGTATGGCGCGTACGGCTGAACCTTTGTCTCGGTGTAGAAGCGGTGTAGCCGGTCGATGGTCTGCCCGCTGGCGTACGACCCGCCGGCATTCTCGAAGAACGCCCAGCCATCGAGGCTCTCTTGGTCGAATGCGGGAAACTGCGAACGGACGAAATCGAGGTTGAGCGTGGGGCTCACGGGGCAAGCTCTTGCCAGGTAGAAGCTAGTGCCTCGTCGCCGAAGATCTCGACCTCGCCTGGGCGGCCCCAGATCCACAGGAGGATCTCTTCGGCCTGGCCTTTGACGGCAGCGTCACCTTTTGCGTGTTCGCGAACGATGCTCAGGTTGTTCTCTGCGTCAGCCACAACAGTCCACTCGCCGACGGTGTCGTTGCAGTGCAGGTGCAGCGACTGGGTTGGGTAGACGCGGTTGGGCCGGCCAGATGAGTACTGCAACCCAACGTGAAGGTATTCGTCGATTCCGTCAGCGGCGCGGTGGGCGAAGAGCGGGTCGATGTCGAGGGCAACGCTCTGCATGTCCCAACGGTGCAGCATTGTTTCGTGACACATCCGGCGCTGCCAGAACCCAGCGGTCTGGTACGGAGCGGCAAAGCTCCATGCCGGTGCGTCAGGGTCTGCTGCGCTGAGCGCCTCGAGCATGGTGGAACGGACGCTGCTGGCCCACTCGATGAGCTTGCCCTCGTCCTCGGGTGGCTTCGGGCTCGCTGGTGGGGTCTTGTCTCCTGCGGCGGCAACGTTGGCGGCCGCGAATCCCCATACGAATCCCTGATGCGCGACAAGGTCAGCCACGGTCCAGCCTGGACACACGGCGACTGGGTTATCGCGGTCGAGGGTGGCTGCGGTCGAGATGAAGGTCTCGCTGTCCGCGGTGATGGCTTCGAGGTAATCAGCTTTATCCATCGCCTCAACCTAGTCGCCCAAGTGGGTCAGTCGCCGTCCTCGGCGGTCGTCCACTGCAGCTCGAGAGCGAGCTCTTCTTCTCCGTCATCGGCTTCGTGCTCGATCACGAGGCTGGCGTCGGCGGGAACGGTGAACCGTGCGTTCGCTACCTGAATCCGAAACGACTCTCCAGCCTCCAACGCATCGGCAAGGCGACGAAGCGTGTCGACAAACTGGGTGGTGGATACATCCTTCTCAACATCGCGATCAGCCATGGTGAACCTCCGGTAGTGGTGAACACCACAACCATCGCATGGCTCCACGCGCCACCGTTGCACCCAACCACAAAAAGAGGGGCCTGGGTGAGTTCAGGGGGTGACGGCTACATGTAGGTAGCTGGGTGTCCACCGGTCGATGCGTGTTGGCGAGCAGAGTGCTCGTTGCACCCAAAGACCCAACGACCGGTGGAGAACATC
>CAKZVC010000118.1 GCA_937922235.1 uncultured Acidimicrobiales bacterium
GCCGCGGTGAACCACTTTGTGCCAGCGGCCACCGAGGTCAACCGAACGGCAGCCAATGCCAGCAGCACGAAGAGCCAGATGCCGAACCCGAACGACCAGAAGCGGAGCGGACTGAGGAACGTGACATCGACGTATTGAGCGATACGCACGAGCGCCAGCGCGTCGATGACAGCGGCGAGACCGATCGTCAGCCACCCGAGAACACGCACCCTGCCCGTCAGGCCACCGGGCCCAGACGCCTGCCGCACGGCGAGCACCAACAAGACGGTCAGCGCAGCAACCCAAAGCAGTTGAAAGAAGCCAGATCGAACTTCTGAACGCCAGGCCTCAGGGTCGATCGGCCGGTTCAGCGTGGCAAGGCGCAGCGTGATGAACACGCCGAACAATAGCGAGACGGCCCCCAAGACGATCGACGACTCGACCACGCCAAATCGGCCAGCGACAAAGCTCGTACGTGCCGGCCGCGACGACCTTCCGTCGCTCGCAAATTTGCTGACTGCCATCAGCGTCGGAGCGAGGACGATGAACAAAAGCACCCGACTGCTTGGGATGCGGGACGGATCGACCACGGCGGCAAAGACGTCGTCGGCAGCCGCAAGAAATGTCCAGAACACCCCGACAACCGGAATGGCGAATGCGACGCCCCGAAGCATCGACCAGACCAAGTCAGAACCCGGCGCCACGACCGACGGTCGGGTCGAGGCGTGGCGTCGAAATACTGCCCCGAACGACAGGTCACCGATGCGCTGCTGCGTCGCCGCGGCGACCGCAGCGAGCACCAGAACCAGTCCGACAGTTGCGACGATGCACATCGCCAGCCAGGTGTTGTCGCGAACAACGAGCCATGGCACAAGCGAAACCGTCACCAGACACAACTGCGCCGCGCTCGACCGAAGACCTGCCTCGGTCGCCAAGGCAACGAGCGCCGCCGTCGACGTGATCGCTAGACCAACTCCGGACGTCGCCGACAACGCAACCGCTGCAAGAAGCGCGAGCGGGAGTCCAACGGCGATGCCAGTCGCCCGCAACGACACAATTTCTATCGTCGTCGTTTCTGTCGTCGTCGTCTCGGCCGATCGCTCGACCGGTCGAGTTGAGACGTCGAGGCCGCTCATCAGTCGCGGTTGTTCCGGTTGCCCCACGACCCAGAGACACCTGGCCGGCCACCGTCGCAGAAGTCGTCGAGTAGGCGGTCGGCCTTCACTTCGGCCCAGTTGTACTCAAGGAACCCGTACCAGGCTGCTCGATCCTGTCGGTAACACAAGCCCTCGGCAAGACCGAGCTCCGTAGTATCCAGCCCGGCGTTGACGCCCGCCAGAAGCTCGGGGACCGCGTCGTCACTTACGGACCATGTGTTGACATCCTTCCCGTTGTCAAGGTTGTAGCTGATGATGAAGGCGTCGGGGTTCGTGATGTTGAGCGACATAACCAACGCTGTGAGGAGCACCACCATTGCGCCGGGGAACCAGCTCTGCTCGGCTCGCCATCCGAGGATCGACACGACGAATACGACGATGGCGAGCGCAACCGTGATGGCACCAAACAGGCCCCACAATCGAAGCTGCCACATGCCGAACGATTCGATGTAGAGCACGACGCGCTGAATGCTGATGCCCGCGATAGCAAGCGTCAGTCCCAAGGTGCCAAGTGCTAGCGGCATGAATCGATCGGTGCCCTTCTCGGGGTCGAGCACACGGCCAGCACGAACAGCACCGACGAGCCCCATCGACAACGCCGCGACCCAGAGCAGCTGAAAGAACCCGCTCCGAGCGTGCTGGGCTTGGGTCAAGCCTTCGGTCTGCAAGACGTGGTCTGCCCCGCCCATCGCGACGGCGATCTGGGTGAGCACGAACGCACCGAACAACACGACGACACTGCCGAGAATGACCAGGACCTCGACCGGGCCAAGGACGCGAAGGTTCGGCCAGGCATTGGTGGTCTCGTCGGTCGTGTGGGCAGCCCGACTGAGCAAGCCGAGAAGCGGGACCGCGACGACGAGAGTGAGGAAGCCGTGCTCGACGAGCGAGGGGAGGTTGTCGAGCAGCAGGAAACGGGCAAAGACCTCATCGGCTGATGCCAACAGCGTGGTGAAGACGATCAGCACCGGTACCGCCACGACGACACCTCGAAGCAGCGGCGCCACCTTCTGCTCGGCAGCTGCGGCACGGACGAGCCGCTGCACCATTGCGGACCCGTAGAGCCACTCGAACGGCGTCGAGCTCACATGGGACACGAACTGGCGAACCTGCGCGTCGAACATCGACCCTCGAAGAGAGAACCCGGCAGCAGTGATGAGCAAAACAGCGATTGCCAAGACGGTGACCCCGGTTAGCGACGCACTGGAGCGGATCATCAGCCACGGCGCCAACAGCACGACCAGGCCAAGCGGAACGAACGCCTCTCGTTGAGTCACCCGGCGCCCAACGAGGACCACTGCCAACAACGAAGCAAGCATTCCGGAGAATCCGCCGAGGGTGGTTCGCAGCGCGATGTTCCCCAGAAAGCCGATCGCAACGATGAGGGCGACCTCGCCCCACGTGATGATCGGCTTGTCTTTGCGGAGGCTGATGAGCGGTGGTTTCGGTGGCGGCTCAGAAACGCTTGGACCGCCGTCCTTCACCGTTTCGGGGTACGGAATTCCGGGCGGTGATTCGGCGAGTAGATCGTCGATGACCAACGTTGACGATGGCGTACTGCCCGCCTTCGGCGGTGGCGGTTGCGTCTCTTCCTCAGACATGAGGACCCTCCAGATTGCTCGTGTGTATGAGCAATGTGAAGGGGCCGGGACAAACGCCCCGTAAAGAAACTATTGCGATTGTGTGACGCTGGGTGGTTTCGTCGGCGCTAGTTGCGGCCGCGGTATTGCGACGATGCGCCGTGGGTGTTCTTGTTCAAACGCTTCCCAAGATGCAGCCCCTCGAGCACGAGCTCGATCGCCGACGCCAGCACAGCCGGATGGCTTGCATCGATCTCGTCGCCCTCAAGAAGGGCATCGACGGCTGGCTGCAACGCAGGCACCTCATCGAGTAACCGGACATAGTCGTCGGGCGAGATATCGGCACCGCAGTCGACGGTGACGCCGCTCTCGAACGCGTCGACGATCGGGCCATGCAACACCGGGTCGACCGAATCGATGAACGTCGTGTGCACCGCCGAACGAACCAACGCATCGATGACTCGCCCCTCGCTTCCGTCCTCGAACGCTTCAACCTCGATCTTGCCCGAGGTCGTGGCGGCGATGGCTGACAGATCACCAACCCGAGGTACGGCAACGTCGTATCCGTTCGACAGCGATCGGCGAATCGCGTTCGCTGTGATCGCCTCGTAGTTGGCAACGCTCAAACGCACAGACACACCCGACCGTTGGCTGATCTGACTCGACTGGCGAGCCTGCTGTGAGAACTCCGAGACAATCTCGAGCATGAACTCTGGGATGCGCACGTCGACGACATCGGCGGGAGGCAGCACGGCCTCCTGCGTCACGATCGTCATCTCGGTCTCGACGTCAAGTGGATAGTGCGTGCGTATCTGCGACCCAAACCGATCCTTTAGCGGTGTGATGATGCGGCCACGGTTCGTATAGTCCTCGGGGTTCGCCGACGCAAAGAGCACCACGTCGAGCGGCAGACGCACCTTGTAGCCACGGATCTGGACATCTCGTTCCTCGAGCACGTTCAGCAAGCCAACCTGGATTCGCTCGGACAGATCGGGAAGTTCGTTCAGTGCAAAGATGCCCCGGTTCGTGCGGGGAACCAGTCCGTAGTGAAGCGTGAGTTCATCGCTCAGATAGCGCCCCTCAGCAACCTTGATCGGATCGACCTCGCCGATGAGGTCGGCAATCGATGTGTCGGGCGTGGCAAGCTTCTCGCCGTAGCGCTCATCGCGATGGACCCAATCGATCGGGGTGTCATCGCCGTGTTCGGCAACCGCCGCCTTGGCGTGCGCTGAGATGGGGTTGAGCGGGTCGTCGTTGATCTCCGAGCCAGCAACGATGGGCATCCATTCGTCAAGCAACTCGGTCAGGCTGCGAATCATCCGCGTCTTTGCCTGTCCACGTTCGCCGAGAAAGATCACATCGTGTCCGGCCAACAACGCGTTCTCGAGCTGCGGAAGCACGGTGTTCTCGTAGCCGAGGACTTCGGCGACCAACGAATCGCCGTTTCGAATTCGCTCGATCGCGTTTCGTCGCAGTTCCTCAGCAACTGGCACCGATGTCCAGCCACTTGCCACTAGCTCACCAAGGGTTGTGGGTCTCGTCATTCCATGTGTGTATCACAGCGACGAAAAACTGGTGGACTGGCCGAGCTTGGGCAGGCAAGTAAAGAAAATGGTAAAAGTGGTCAACTCAAAACAGGGAGCGGGACCTCACATGACCGACCAATTTCCACCGGCACCACCAACGATGGGAAGCCTCGGACCACCGGCGACGTTTGGACAGCGGCTTGTCGCTGTCATCATCGATTCGATCATCGGATTCGTTCTGCTGATCCCGGCGATCATCATCTTCACGATCGGTGGAGCAGCGGAAAGCGGCATCCTGATGGCTCTTGGCGGTCTCTTGTACCTGGTTGGGTTCCTTGCCTTGTTCTACATGATCATTGGTGGCGTCGGAAAGACTGGCCAGAGCCCCGGCAAGCGTATGCAGGGCGTCAAGGTCGTCGATTCCAACGGCGGACCGATCGGCATCGGTGGTGCGATCATTCGCTACATCGTTCAGCAGGTCTCGAACACGATCGCCTGTGGCCTGCCAATCGGCTCGCTTTGGATGCTCTGGGACGCAGAGAAGAAGACCTTGTACGACAAGATCCTCAACAACCAAGCCATCTCCGTTCCCAAGGGATCGGCCATGCCGATCTTCCCCGACGGGAAGCCTTTCTAATTCGTTGCCCCACATCTCGGCGATCAACCGTCGATAGTGGAGTATGCGATTTGGCGTAATCATCGCCGCTGTCTTTTTGGCAGTGGACCCCTTCGGGTGGGATCAGGTTGGACCCTTGCGGTTCGGCCTGATCTCCGCGATTGGCTTCGCCACCATCGCCGCGTCTTTGGGCGCCGGCGATGCTCGACCGCAACCGCTGCCACGGTGGGCCGTTCTCGGGTGGACGATCACCCTTTCGGGACTTGTGGTATCAACCGCGATGTCGAGCGATCGGTGGCACGCGCTCATCGGCACCCCCGACCGACACTTCGGGTTGGCCACCTGGTTTCTGCTCGTCGGCCTCTTCGCTGTTGCCTCCATCTATCCGAATTCGATCGTTCCATTCGTCGTCAATGCGACGATCGTCGGGGCGATGGGCACGGGGATCTGGTCGATCCTCGAGGTCCTCGACGTTGGGTTCTTTGCCTCATCGTTCGCCGGTGATCGAGTTGGCGGCACGTTCCGTCAGCCCGCCTACCTCGGTGCTGCGATGCTTCTGGCAGCGCCGATGTGCGTAGGTGCCGCCGTCGATGCAACACGATCACTCGCAGCACGAAGTATCGCCGGGGCGTCAAGCGTGCTTGCGATACTTGCCCTCGGCCTCTCACAGTCTCGCGGGGCATGGTTGGCGGCAATCGTCGTCAGCGTTGCCGTTGT